>MTOP01000079.1 GCA_002010725.1 Candidatus Aminicenantes bacterium JdFR-80 | reverse complement strand
TGGCCTTTCTTTAACTCCTCGGCCAAATCCAAAATTACCACGTCAGCAAAATTTTGCCTGTTATAAAGATAAATGATTCCTTTTTTTAAATCATAGATATTGGAATAAATAGTTAAAGCGTTGCCCCTTTGGGAGGTTTTTTCCAGCACTTTCCGAATAAGTTTCAGGTTCAGCTTATCAGCTTNNGCCAGGATTTTATCGGCCGTGCGGTAACGCCAGCAAGGATAGTGGCCGTTCTTGACATTGGACATGATAAAATTGGTTGAGATGAGATACCAGGTCTTGGAGGTAATGAACCGGGTTTTTCCCTGGGCGAACTCAACCACCATGGCAGCCCCTGTCCGGTCGGCNACGGGAAATCTGGCCCGGTTAAGGGCAGGCACATTGTGGGTTTTGAAGAAATTTTTCACCTCCTCGCAGGTGGCGCAGGTGCCGAGGATAAAAGTGATGACCGACCCCCTGAACATCCGCTTGCCAGGTTCAGGCTGCCAGCCGGTAGAGGCCACCCGATTGCNGTCAATAAAAAGTCCCTGGTCGTTCATCCCGCCCTGGAAGGGAGCATCGTCAAATCCAAAAATTAGGCGACCGTAGTATTTTTCAGTGGCCGGGATAAAAGTGACTTTAGTCTGGGGGTGATTCCGGTCTTCATTGTTACCCACCAAAACAAGGCCGTTCCGGGCAGCCATAATAATAGTGCAGTTAAAGATGTGGCTCTGGCTGATTTTGGAGATATAAGGATAAGATAAGAGGATTGTGCTTAAGACCATCCCCAGGCCCAGGAAAATTAATTTTTTCTTAACCATTGTTCCTCCCCCCGGTGTTTCTACCTCTGCCGCCTTTCTCTTGCCTGTTAAAAGCCAATTCAGGAGATAGGAGGTGGACGGCCGGCAGGATGTGCTGATAAATTATGGCGAAGTACGTTGATTTGACGTCGGTCCCATAATTTCCGCCAGTAAAAACAATAACCATCTTCAATCCCGGAAAGACGGCCAGAAGCTGTCCCCCATCACCAGGGACGAAGAAAGAGCGGATGGTTTGACCATGATAATTTAAATTAACCTCCATCCAATAATAGCCGTAACCCCATTTCCATAGGCTTCCCAAGTCAATTCGGCGGGGGGTTGATTCTTTAATCCAACTGGGGGAAATGATTTGTTGTTTCTGCCAGCGACCTTGAGTTAAAAACAATTGACCGATTTTGGCCAAATCCCGGACACAGAGAGCCAGCCCTCCGTCGGTTTCCAGAGTGCCGTCAAAGTACCGACTCCACTGGTAGCGGGAAATGCCTAAAGGCTTAAAAAGATATTTTTCGGCCAGTTTATCCACTTCCAGCCGACAGGCATTGTGGAGAACTTCGCCCAACACCACTGGGGCTCCGTTGGAGTATTTAAATTTTTTCCCTGNTCGGGCAGCCAGTGGTCTTTCCAGAACGTATTTAATGACATCAGCCGTATTCCACATGGCGGCGGCGTTATTGCGCGGGTCACTCCAGGGATATTTGAATTGCTCCCAGGCCCAGCCGGGAGTCATGGTCAACAAATGTTCTATGGTTATATCTTTTTTCTGGCCGTTTAGTATATGGGTATAATCCGGCNGATATTTATAAATCGGTTCCTGGATATCCTGTAGACAACCTTTTGCCAAGGCAATCCCGCACAAGGTGGAAAGCACCGCCTTGGTGGTTGAGGCCAGATGATGAGGTTTAGCTCGGAAATGTTGTTGGATAAAAGGTCCAGAGCGACGACCGTTGGTGGCGAAATATTCTTCAAGCACCAGCTGACCGTCTTTAATAATCAATACACTGTGGATATCCTTAAATTTTCCCTGAATGATTTTCTTTATAAATAGAGTGATTTTCTCTTCGTCAAGACCCACATCTTTCAAAGAGGCACAAGGCCAACCGTCTCCCAGTGCTTTTGGCGGCTGATAGTTGTATTCCGGCCGGAGGGAATTATTCAACCGCACCATNAATTCATCGCCTTCCGGATATAGAGTGAAAACCCAAATGGTTCTCTCCCCCTGCCCTTCTTTGGTGACTTTGATGGTTTTCTTATCCTGAGTTAAATATCCCCGGTGAGCTTTCCAGGAGATCTGGCCGTCTTGGTNCTTTATTTCCAGGTTCTGGTCCCAGACCCGGCTTCTCGGTCCGATTTCGTAAGTCAAAGTAGTGGCCGGTCGGCCATCGGGCCGAAGAGAAATTAAACGCAATTCTTCATTTCGGCTGGTGAATTTCCCNAGAGGATAGCCTTTCCAGCAGCCCAGGATATCCTTATGCCTTTCCCGGGCTTCATTAATCTGTTTATAGTCATAGCCAGAAGGTTTACCACTCCCCAGAGCCAGAAGGAAAATAACGGCTGCCAGCCCACATTTTCTGATTATTTTATTTTTGATCATCATTATTCTCTCTCTCCAGGAATGTATTGGAAGGGAGGAAGAACGGTTGTAGTAGATTCTGTCCCTTTTCTTTCTTTATCCAGTGAATTTCCCATTTTTATAACTCTGTTTGATTCATGTAGTAATAACTCTAGTTTAGTCTTTTTCTGGTCAGTTGGTAAGACTTTCTTTNGTCTTTTTCTGGTCAGACAGCTGAAAATTATCTGGGGGTTAAATATCACCTCTTGAATCACCCCAAAGGGTGATTGACCTTTCTCCAAAAAAAATTCAGTTTATTAGTAGTTTTTNGAAGGGAGAACTCTCCTAGAAATGAAAGAGAAGAAAAGGGTTCTTATTGTTGATTATGACCGCTCTTCTTTAGATTCTTTAAAAGAGATTTTTGAGAGGGAGGGCTATCAGGTTTACGCGGCTAAAGATGGTGAAGAGGCCTGTGCTTTCTTTTTTTCGAAAAAGCCCGATTTAGTTGTGCTCGAGCCGTTTCTGCCACACTTGCACGGCTTTGATTTTCTGGGAAAAGCCTCAGAGAAATTCACCAAGCCTTTTCCTTTAATTATAGTGACGGGTTTTTACTCGGAAGCCCTCTGCCGGCGAGATTATTTGTCCTATTTTGATAATTGCGCTTTTTTTAATAAACCATATCAGGAAAAAGAACTTCTCCAGGCCGCTTCCCGACTCCTCAATACGGAGAACGGTGGGCAGGACAAGGAGAGCCAACGACCGGAGGTTTTTCAGCCAGGCATTTCCGAGACTGCTGAGATTGAAGAGGATAGTATCGGCTTGCCTGATCCTCTAAATAAGGTTCGAAGTGAACTGGAAGATTTGCTCGAACTGGCGAAAGAGAGAAAGGCTAAAAAGGCTGAGTCTCCGGAGTTAAAAGGAGAAGCTGGGATGGAAGTAAAAGAAAGAGACGATCTTGATCTTATTATTAATGATTACCTTCAGAAATTAAAAAGCGAAGAAAGAGAGAGCCAGGATAGTTTTGAGGAAGATGTAGATGAAGAAATCGAAAGCTTAATTAAGGGAGAATTATCTGGGTTGTTGTCCTCCGGGAAGGAAGGCCAGGAGAAAATTGAGGATAAACAAAGTGTAAGAGATGAAAAGAAATTGAATCAGCGAATAGATGCTCTTATTAGACCCGGGGCAGATAAGGAAAGGGCGGCTCTGTCAACAGAAGAGAAAAAAGAAGAGAAGATAAAAGTAGAGGCAGGTAGGCCGGGGGAAAAGGATGGGGACGGCCGGAATAAAAGGGCTGCCTCCGACACGGTTCAGATCAAAGGCGCTGAGGCTGGACAAGCTAAAAAAGGGGCAGAGGAGAAAAAAACCAAGGCTGGTAAGCCCAAGGAAGCCTGTCCAAAAGAAGACACCCAAACACTGGAGGAGGAGAAATTAACGGAAAAGGCTTCTTCGTCTCAGAAGAAGGCAGAAACATCTAGGGCGAAACCAAAGAAAGAGGAAACTGAGGTAAGGGGAAATGGCGATTCGGTGGTTGGTATCAGCCAGGCCAGAAAGAGTCAATCCACTGGAGTCTCGGAACGTCTTGAAAAGAATAAAGATGATAAAGAAATAGACATAGCTTTCTCCAGCTCGATTTTTGAGCAGGTTAAACTCAAGAGGACTTTTCCTTCTTTTCTCCCGCTCAGTCTGGGAGCAGTAGGAGTAGGGGTTGTTTTGACTTTATTGTTTATTTTCCTCCCGGGTAAATCCCCAGCCAAAAAATCGTCTTCTCTTATGCAGGCTAATCTAGTCGGTCAAACCCAAAAAGTTGCTCCTACCAAGACGGATNCACTGACCGGCCCTGTAGCGCAAGCCAGCGAAAAAGAGGCGACCGGACAGGATACACCTAGCTCTATAGAATTAAAAGGAAGAGGGATGGCCACAGAATTTTCACCCCCAGGAGAGGGAAAAGCCACAGGTAAGATTGATATTAAAAAACTTTCCCAGGACAAGAAAGGACAGGAGGTAAATCAACAGACGGTTGAGCCCCTGATTATTCCCCTGGATACTCCGGGGGGTACTTTAAAAAAGGTCACTCCTCCGGCTGGTACAGGAGAGGGTAATAAAACCGAAGTTGTAAATCAATCTAAAAATAAGGGTCAGGCCAAAGAAGAAAAACCAGTTCTTCCCGTTACACAGGCGAAACAGGAGAAACCTCAGGAAAATCCAGCTTCAGCTCCGGCTGAGCTCTCTGCCAAAATTAACCCAGGTGATTTGGTGCCTTTGAATATTGTTGACAAACCACCGCGGGTGATCGAGAAGGCAAGTCCGAAATATCCTCCTCAGGCACTCCGATTCGGGGTAAAAGGGAAGGTGGTTATCATGGCCCTTATTTCGGAAAATGGTTATGTTCTGGAAACCCGTCTTCTTCGAGGAATTGAAAAATCATTTGGCTTGAATGAGGCCAGTTTAGAAGCAGTGATGAAGTGGCGCTTTGAGCCGGCTGAAAAAGACGGGGTTAAAGTAAAAGTATGGAAACCAATATCATTTGTTTTCCAGGGTAAAGACACCACTCAGGAGGAAAGTCCATGGAATTAAGTAAAGAACAGCAGGAGCTCTATCAGAAAACGATGAAGGAAATTGAGAAGCAACTAGCCTCCATTGATGAATACATCGAGGAAGAGATCAGAAAATTGAAAGAGAGATTAAAAGAGGTCCAGGAGAAGAAAAAGGCTTTACGGCGGACTTATTTAGGCCTGGCGAAGCTGTTGGGAGTGGAGATTGAAGATGAAGAAGAGGAAGAGAAAAACATTCACGAAGAAGTGAAATATAATCAGAAGCAGGCTTGATCTTTTTTCGTCATTCATTCCAAGGAATGGGGGAATCTATCTTTCAGGCGAGTTTTTTTAAGGGGAAAGTATTTTTCGCCTGAGCGGCTTAAAAAGCTTCAGTAGCTGTAAAATAAATACTGGAACAACTATTTTTTCCCCAGCCAAGGTCTAACCGGAAGGCCACTTTTTCTTTCAAGAGAGCAATCAATCATCTTGACTTTTTTTAAACCANCCGATTTTTTCCATGGCCGCCAAAGCAATTCTTGAGCTGGGGCCGTCTCCGCGAGCTACACAAACTCCGCTTTGATCTTGAACCGCGGCCTGGATTTCCGCCACTTCTTTATGGGTGAAACCAGGACATAAAAGAATAGAATGAAGGCCTTCTTCCACCGCTAGCTTCTTAGCTACTTCTANAGCTTCTTCCTGATTTCGGACTACATAGACGAAAAGCTGATAAAGGTCTGTTTCAATGAGACAGTTATGTTTATCTTTATTAGCATCAGGAGCATGGGACAAAAACAGTGCTTTAAATTTATTCATCTCGGCTACCTCCTTGGTTGAAGCATTATAATACAAAAAACTACACCTTGACCCAAATNATTATTCAGTTTCTCCAACCTCAGGTATCTACAAGTGCGCTGGGCCTGGCCGGGGGAGTTTAGCGCCTACTTCCTTCAGCCACCTGCTTAAAAGAGCATCCAGTTCCTTGACTTTTTCCGGGTAAGTGGCGGCCAGGTCGGTTGTTTCAGACAAGTCCTCCTTTAGATTAAAAAGCTCAAAGGTTTTGCCTTCATAACGCTTGATGAGTTTCCACTCACCAGCGCGGACAATACTATAAGGCACGACATCTTTGCCCCGGTAATGAGGGAAATGCCAGAAGAGGGCTCTTTTTTTCAAAGGTTCTCCTTTGGTCAAAAGCGGCAGAAGACTGACGCCGTCAATCACCCTGTCTTTAGGCAGTTCAACTCCGACTGCTTCACAGATAGTGGGAAAATAATCAATACTGGAGATGGGGACAGAGCATTCCTGACCAGCTGGAATTTTCCCCGGCCAGCGAATGATAACCGGTTCTCTTATGCCTCCCTCATAAGGATAACCCTTGCCTGANCTTAAGGGCTTGTTGCTGGTGATGGGAATCAGGCCGCCATTATCTGAGGTGAAAAAGACGATGGTTTTGTCGGTCAAGCCGGTTTCCTCGAGAACCTGCATGACTCGCCCGACGGCCTGGTCGACAGCTTCCACCATGGCCGCATACTTGGGGTTTTTCTGGTAAGTGGGCTCTTTTTGTTTGTATTTAGCCACCAGGTCGGGGCGGCCCTGGATAGGAGTATGGACCGCATAGTGAGCCAGGTAGAGGAAAAAGGGCTGGTCTTTGTGTCGGCGGATAAATTTTACCGCCTCCTCAGCCAACCGGTCGGTCAAGTATTCACCTTCTTGACGGGGATCGAGGGTAGGAATACAACCCTGTTTCGGGTTGCAATAGGGATCAAAGTAGGACGGTGGTTGACCGAAATCGCAGCCGCCGATATTGTAATCGAAACCTTGTTTATCGGGGTACCAGTCATCAGCTCCCAGATGCCATTTGCCGATATGGGCGGTAACATAACCTGCCGTTTTGAGCACCTCAGCCAGGGTGATTTCCTCCAGTTCCATCCAGAGAGGATTGGGCGGACAAAGGAGTTTTTTACCCGGAAGAGCCACATATTCAGTAGGATTTTTTTTGTCAGTGGGAATTTCGCCGCCCTGAAAGCGGGCTCTGATCCAGTCGGTCAGGCCGAGCCGGGCCGGATAACGGCCGGTGAGAATTGAAGCTCGTGTAGGAGAACAAACCGCACAGGCGGCATAGCCGTCGGTGAATTTCATCCCCTGGCGGGCCAGCTGGTCGATGTGAGGGGTGTCGTAGTAGTGACTGCCGTAACAACCGACATCTGTCCAGCCAAGGTCGTCGATCAGAATGAAGACAATATTGGGCTTTTCCGGTTGTAGCTTTTTTCTGGGTGAATCACATTCCCAGAGAGAGGGAAAAGATAATCCCAAACCTGCGGCCCCCAGGGCCTTCAAAAAATCTCTTCTTGCCCAACAAGTCTTAGCCATGGTTATTTCCTTCAGGTCAAGAATACTCAGGGGAGGCGATAAAATCAAGCTTGGGGTGCAGGGTTAACTTCGGGTTCCTGCTCGTCTTCTACCTTTATCCGGGCCACCACCAGCGCTGTTGCCGCCAGGGGGAAATGATGGCGGCTTTCTTCCCTTAATCCGCTGCGCTGGATAAAGGCGGTCAACCCTCCTCTCTGGAGAAACTCCTGGCCATTTCGGAAATGTGCCCGGCCGGCCAGTCTTTCGATTGTGGTTCTTAAAACTGCCCCTATCTGAGAGCGTCTATCCCAGGAATTTTCAAAATCCAGCAGGAGGAGCCGGCCCTTGGGGGGAAGAATTCTCTTCATTTCTTCAATGATTTGAACTCTGGTTTCCTCTGGTTTATCGTGCAGGGCGAAGGAGATCAGGGCCAGGGAGAATGAAGATTCCTTGAAAGGGAGGTGGAGAGCATCGGCTACCAGGAAGGAAGCCGGTGAATTTTTCCGGGAGGCAAACTGGATCATGGGCTCATCCAGGTCAATACCCAGCACTTTGATCCCCGGCGAGGCGATTAACCTCACCTGAGCTCCGGTGCCGCAACAAACATCAAGCACTTTTTCCGGCCGTTGGCTTTTGACTGCTTTTGCTATTTCTTTTTTAATTTCCCGGAGAATGGGTTCCAGGAAAAAATGGTAAAAATAAATAGTCAGCCGTGATTTCCAGGGAAGATGAGCTGAGCGGAATAATGCTGGAAGAGGGAAGGTCAGCTTCTTTTTTTTCTTAGTCAGGTGATTCAATTTCATCTCCACTTTCCCTTGTTTTAGCCACATGTACCTGGAACCGATGCTCACAATCCAGACAGATAAAGTCAATGTTTTCCGGTGGACCGGACGGGCCAAACTGGCTTTTAAGAAACCAGCTGACAACGGCCACACCGACCAGGATGAGAATAACGGGATGAAGCTGGAGGAGAAAAAAGAGGGCAAAACCCAGCAGAAAGAAAATGATCACCACAATTAAGGCTACGGAGAGAGGATAGTCGGATTTAAATTCTTTTTCCGCCGGCGCCACGTTAGCCGAACCGCAAGCCGGGCAGTGGTGATTTTCATCCTGGTGAGCCGCTTGTTCCACGGAAGTAATTATAGACGTAAACTGCTGGGGAAGACAACTTTATCGGAAATGGCCACCATTTATAAAAATACTTGCAATTTCAGTCCAGATAGCCAAAATATTAGCAAATGCCCAGCTTGATTCTGGAGGATGGGTCGGTCTACGAGGGGATATCCTTTGGTGCTGCCGTTAATGCTGCTGGAGAGGTTGTCTTTAATACCGGGATGGTGGGGTATGTCGAAGCTTTAACTGACCCCAGCTACCGTGGACAGATTCTGGTCTTGACTTATCCACTGGTGGGCAATTATGGAGTTCCCGCTCCGGGGGTGGTTAAAGAATTAACCGGCTTAGGAGGCAAGTCTGGAAATTCTCCGGCTGCCAGATCCATCTCTTCTTCTCTTAACAATCAACCAGCATCTTTGCCGTTAATAAAAAACTTTGAGTCCGAGCATATTCAAGTGGCGGGCTTAATCATAGCTGATTATTCGAGTTATCCCTCGCACTGGGATTGCCGACAGAGTCTTGGTGCCTGGCTGGAAGAGGAGAAAGTTCCGGGGCTTTATGGCGTTGACACCCGGGCCTTGACCAAAAAACTCCGGGAAAAAGGGACGATGCTGGGCAAGATAATAATGACCGATGAGGATATTCCTTTTTTTGACCCCAACCAGGTGGAGATCGTGGCTCAGGTCTCCCCGGCCGAGCCTATTATTTATCAACCGGCAGGTTCTCCCCGGATTGTCCTTATCGATTGCGGGACCAAGTTGAATATTATTCGTTCTCTCCTGGCGCAGGGTTGCTGCGTCATCCGGGTGCCTTGGGATTATGATTTTTTTCACCTTGATTTTGCAGGGGTGGTCGTTTCCAATGGACCGGGCAACCCGGAGAATTGTCGGCCGACGATAGAATTGGTCCGGCGATGTCTGCAGGAAAACATCCCCACCCTAGGCATCTGCCTGGGACATCAGATCATGGCGCTGGCTGCCGGCGCCAGAACCTATAAGTTGAAGTTTGGTCACCGTAGTCAGAATCAGCCCTGTCGCGAAGTGGGCACCAAGCGCTGTTATATCACCTCCCAGAACCATGGTTATGCAGTGGAGACAGCTTCGTTGCCGACCGGGTGGGTGGAGTGGTTTTCTAATCTTAACGATCGCACCAATGAGGGCTTTCGCCATAGCTCTTCGCCTTTCCTGGGGGTTCAATTTCATCCCGAGCATTCCCCGGGGCCAGTTGATACCGAATTTATTTTTGAGCGCTTTCTGGAGTTAATCAAATGAGTCGATTACCCCGAGTCAAGAAAGTCCTTCTCCTGGGAAGCGGCGCTCTGACTATTGGTCAGGCGGGTGAATTCGACTATTCTGGCAGCCAGGCAATTAAAGCTCTCAAAGAGGAAGGCCTGGAAGTCGTTCTGATTAATCCCAATATCGCCACGGTCCAGACCTCTGAAGCCCTGGCTGAGCGCATCTATTTTCTACCTTTAACGCCTTATTTTGTGGAGCGGGTGATTGAACGCGAGAGGCCGGACGGCATTCTTTTGGGCTTTGGCGGCCAGACAGCTTTAAATTGCGGTGTGGAACTTTTCCGCCAGGGTGTTTTGGAGCAGTATGGAGTTCAAATTCTGGGGACTTCTATTGAGACTATCATTGATTGTGAAGACCGCCAGCGTTTTGTTGACCGTCTGCAGGAAATAGACCTCCCAGTGCCGCGGAGTATCGCCTGTGAATCAGTGGAGGAAGCTCTTCAGGCTGCCCGGAAAATCGGCTATCCGGTGATGGTTCGAGTGGCTTACGCTCTGGGGGGATTGGGCTCGGGACTTTTCAGTGATGAGGCGGTTCTCGGCGAACATCTCAAAAAGGCCTTTACTTTCACTAACCAGGTTCTGGTAGAGGAGTGCGTTGAAGGCTGGAAAGAAATTGAGTATGAAGTTATCCGGGATGCTTTTGATAATTGTATCACCATCTGTAATATGGAAAATCTTGACCCCATGGGCATTCATACCGGGGAAAGCATAGTGGTGGCTCCCTCCCAGACTCTCAACAATCAGGAGTATCATCGACTCCGGGCGATCGCCATCAGGGTGGTCCGTCATCTCGGCGTGGTCGGTGAATGTAATATCCAATTTGCCCTTAATCCTGCTAGCGGTGATTATCGAATTATTGAAGTCAACCCCCGACTTTCCCGCAGCAGCGCCCTGGCTTCGAAAGCCACTGGTTACCCGCTGGCCTTTATGGCGGCCAAATTGGCCTTGGGTTTTTCTCTGATTGAACTGGAAAATCCCATCACCCGCCAGACCAAGGCCTGCTTCGAACCAGCTCTGGATTACGTTACGGTGAAAATTCCCCGCTGGGATTTAAATAAATTCCGCCGGGCTTCGCGGAAAATCGGCAGTGAAATGAAAAGCGTCGGGGAAGTGATGGCCATCGGGCGCAGTTTTGAAGAGGCCCTCCAGAAGGCGCTGCGTATGCTTCAGGTCGGCAGGTATGGTCTGGTGTTGAACCCGACAGAGGTGAGTGAGACTATTGCCCCGGATGAGCTGGAAGAGGAACTGAAACAGCCCACCGACCGCCGTATTTTTGCTGTAGCAGAAGCCACCCGCCGCCTGCCACTGGAGAAAATCGCCGAGTTGACCCATATCGACCCTTGGTTTTTAGCCCGAATAAAAAATATTGTCTCCCTGGCCGACCGTCTCCGCCAGGCCAGCCGGGAAAATCTTTCCCGGGAGTTGCTTTTGGAGGCTAAAAAACTCGGTTTTTCCGATAAACAAATTGGTTTAGCGGTGGGCCTTGGTGAACTGGAAGTGAGGCAATTGCGACACTCCCTGGGGATTCGGCCTTGTATTAAACAGATTGATACTCTGGCCGCAGAATATCCCGCCCGGACCAATTATCTCTATTTGACTTATAATGGAGAAGAAGATGATGTTGGGGCTGATTCCCGACCTAAAGTGATTGTCCTTGGTTCCGGTTCCTACCGCATCGGCTCCTCGGTGGAGTTTGACTGGTGTTGTGTCAATACCGTTCAGACCCTCCGCTCGCTGGGTTATCAAACGATTATGATCAACTATAATCCCGAGACGGTGAGTACCGATTATGACCTTGGCGATCGACTTTATTTTGATGAGCTGAGTTTTGAGAGGGTGGCTGATATCTATGAGAAAGAAAATCCTCAAGGTCTCATCCTGTCCATGGGAGGACAGATTCCCAATAATTTAGCCTTGAAATGCCAGGAGTATGGACTCCGGGTGCTGGGAACGTCACCCGTCAATATCAATCGCGCCGAAAACCGGCATCTCTTTTCGGCGCTGCTGGATGAACTCCAGATTGACCAGCCTCCCTGGAAGGAGTTGACCGACCTGGAGTCGGCCAAGGAGTTTGCCCGGGAGGTGGGCTATCCGGTCCTGATCCGGCCAAGCTATGTTTTGAGCGGGGCGGCCATGTCGGTGGCTTTAAATGACGCTGAGCTGGTCGCCTATCTCCAGAAGGCTTCCCAGGTGAGCCCTGAGTATCCGGTAGTCATCAGCAAGTTCATTGAGAATGCTAAAGAAATTGAGCTGGACGGTGTTGCGCGGGANGGAGAACTTTTTGTTTATGCCATCTGTGAGCACGTGGAGAACGCTGGTGTTCATTCCGGTGATGCCACATTGGTCCTGCCTCCCCAGCGAACCTATCTGGAAACCACCCGCCGGATGAAGAGAATCAGCCGTCAGATCGCCCGGGCGCTCCAGATTCATGGGCCCTTTAATATCCAGTTCATTGCTAAGGACAATGAAGTCAAAGTTATTGAATGTAACTTGCGGGCTTCCCGGTCTTTTCCCTTTGTCTCCAAGATTTTTAAACTTAATTTTGTTGATATTGCCACTCGCCTGATNATGGGTGTGGATCTGGCTCCTATTGATAAATCCTGCTTTGAACTGGATTACGTGGGCGTGAAAGCCCCTCAATTTTCCTTTACCCGGATTAAAGGAGCCGACCCGGTATTGAGTGTGGAAATGACCTCCACGGGCGAGGTGGCCTGTTTAGGAGATAGCTTTGACGAGGCTTTTTTAAAAGCCNTGCTCTCAGTGGGTTTTACTTTTCCCGAAAAAAACATCCTTCTCTCCACCGGGCCGTTTGAAAGCAAAGCTCTTTTTCTCCCCCTGGCCAAAAAACTTCTGGAGATGGGCTATGAACTCTATGCCACTCCCGGAACCCATGATTTCATGAAATACCATGGCCTCCACACCAGACTGGTCTTTTCACCCCTCTCCCCCCGCCAACCCAACGTAACCGAACTGCTTGAACAGAGGAAAATCGACCTGGTGATTAATTTGCCCAAAAGTGTCGAGGAAGAAGACCTGACCAACGATTATCTTATCCGGCGCAAGGCGATCGACTTTAATATTCCCCTGATCACCAATCTTCAGGTGGCCGAGCGGTTCATCGAAGCCTTGAGCCGGGTTAAGTTAAACGACCTGGCCATTAAGTCCTGGGAGGAATATTGAGGAGAAAAGGACCTCTTTTTAGCTTGGTCATTCCAGATAAATATTTATCGATCGAGATTCAGAAACAGAATGAGGAAGGCCGAGGTGTTGTAGAGACCGTGGACCAGGATAGGCACCCAGAGATTCTTTCCGCAGACCAGATAGATCAATCCGAAAAAAATTCCGGCGATAGTGGTTAGCACCACGCCCGCCATCCCCTGGTAAGCGTGGCCTAGGCCGAANAAGACCGAACTGAGCAACAGGGCCATAATCCAGGAAAAAGCCTGCCCTGGGCCTAATTGGGCCAGGCGGTTAAAAAAGAAGCCCCGAAAGATCATTTCTTCACCGAAGGCGGCTGTCGTCCAGACGATAGCNAAGGAAAAAAGAAAAGCCAGCAGGTTACCCCGGACAGGATCAAACCGGCTGATATCAGGTTCACTCCCTAACCANTCAGTGATGAAGGGTTTAAAGACGAAGCTAATCACCAGATGAAGGAGCACTGTGCCGGCCAGCGCTAGCCCCGCGGTGGTCCGCCAGCTTCGAGGCTGACCTAGACCGAATTCCCGCCAGGAGCTCCCCCGGGCCCGGAGAAAAAAATTAATCAGCATCCAGGACCCGACAATACTCATTAAAATCAGAAGTGGATTTTCACTTTTGGTGCCGCTGAGAAGAAAGCCGCCGCCAACCAGGAGGACAGCCAGTAATTCCAGCAGAGTGAGGAGGCGGGAAAATTGTTTCCTCTCGGGTGAGGGCTTTTCTGGTGGGGAGATGGGGCTGGTGGAGGGGGGTGGANTAACTTCACTCATTGAGGGACCGGTCTCTCCTTCTTAAATGATTTTCCTTTTATCTGAATAAAATAAACCATGGACAACTCTGAATTATTGAAATATATTGCCTTTAAATCAAGAAGAAATTTAGCCCTTTTTCTTATAATCACTTCTCTTTCTGAGAATGAATCCGGCCGGAAAGGAATAGTCTGGGAAAGATCCTTTTCCAGAAGATTAATCTCTTTTAAATTGTTTATCGATACCTCAACTTGANTTTCTGGATTCAGCCGGCTCCAGCTGGCGGAGAATATTGAGGAAGAAGACAATAGCCATTATCCGGCTGAACCTCCCCCACCGCCCCCGCCACCACCACCTCCTCCGGAGAAGCCTCCGCCACTCCCGGAAGAATAATGGGCTGCCTGGAGACTGGCCCGCTGGATGGAGGCTGACATGGAACCGATATTTTTAATCATGGCTTCGATCCGCCCGGAGGAGGCCCAGACCTGCCGGTTGAAACCGGCGTACCAGACCGGNGCTACCGACCGCTCATCCTGGAGAATGAGAGGCAGTTTTTTCAGAATTTTTTTGGCTTCTCCGAAGAGAATAGCCATAACGAGATAGCGGTCCCACAGCTTGTAGGCTTCCGGCGGTGTTTCCGGGAAGTCGGAAAAATCCTCAAGAAAATGCCGAAGAGCCTGCCAGTATTCATTCTCCCGGGCCCATTTATAAGCCCGACGTTTAATCCGGGGCGAAAGGATTAAGGCCAGAACAAAGACCAGGGGATTAAGAGTCAGGATGGCCGTCACCAGAGAAATGGCCAGAAAGCGATTTTTTATTTTCCGACTCCGGGGTTCGATAAAACCCAGTTGGCGGGCCCGAAGGTCGATTTTTTTCTGCCACTTCTGGAACCACTGCTGGAACTTCCGAGGATGTTTTTTCAGGTATTTCTTTAACTGANTAAGAGTGATGGTGGAGCCGGGGTGGCCTCCCTGTCCGGCTTCGTTAAAAACGAGGCGGAGAACATCCTTTTCAAAGCTTTCCAGATCGGCCGCCTGATAATAATCCCGCTGAAGAATAAGGGAAGTTTTAGTTTTTCTTTTAGTGCCGAAAAGCCCCTGACTCAGCACCTGAGAGTCTTCAATGGTCACCCAGCCGCGACGGGCCAGGTCAAAGAGAGTGGCCGTAAAGGAATTGGTGGTGACCAACCCTCCTTCTCTGATGAGCACCTCCACCAGAGCCGGTGGCAGGTCTGATGGTGGCTCACGCCAGTATTCAGGGATATCATCAAATTGATATTCCCGACCTTCCTTTTTCCAGATTTTCAGATAAATGACTGTCCAGACCAGACTGCCGAGGAGAAGCAAAGCGCCCCAGATAAGAAATAATNGTTTTTTTCGGGCCCGGACTTGCTGGAGCTTTTGTTGTTTTTCCTTAAGGCGGGCGATGGTTTCCCGGACAAATCGTTCTTCTTCTGCCTTGATGGAAGCCAGAGTATGGTGGTTGGAAGGAATTCCCTGAACTAGGCCGGCCGGCCAGATGACCCTGATTTCAACAAATTGATAAGCCGGAATGTTAGAAGCAGTGAAACGGGCTGTCTGTAAATCGACAATTTCTGCCCGGCCGGAAAGAGGTCCGTGGCCGTAGACCAGGATGTCTTCTCGCCGCTTGACCGGCCGGGGAAGATGGACGTTGACCTCCAGGGAGGAGGTAGGTTTATCCCAACCGGAGCCGATAACCTGCCAGTAGAGTTCCGAGATTTCCGGATAACTGAAAATTCCGCCTTCAACTTGATAGGAAAAATGGAAGGTCCGGCGCTCGTTGGCCGCTTGGTAGAACCATTTGGCTTCAAAACGGTCGCCACTTATCTTTTTTTCTACCGGCAGAGGTTGCCCTTGTTCATCGGTGACCTGGAAATTTTTGATCTGGATGGAATAACTGTAACCTTGACGCGAGACCCTCAGCGGAATCCAGAGACTGGCCCAGGAGAAGGCCCCTTCGAAATCATAAGTTCGGGCCTCTTCAACCCGAAATGAACCGTCTTCGTTGATGAATATTTCTATTCTTACCTGAGGAAAGTAGAAATTTTTAGCTGGCAGAGGCCCGATCAAGAGAAAGATAAGCAAGAGGAACATTAGAGGAAAAATCTTTTTTCGACGACCTTCAGTTACCTTGGTGATCATCAATCTAAATTTTGTATTTTGAGTTTATCAGAAATGTTTAAAAATATCTATTTTTCAGGGGAAAATCAGGGGTCGAGTTTTTACAATTGACCTTCATTCTTATCCANGAAAGGGTCTATTTTTTATTTGTCTTACCAGAGAGCTTTATTTCCTGTTGACGGCCAGCTGGCCTCGTCCCTGAGTTCAAAGGCGAAGACCTGCCCTCAATTACAATGACCCTAATTGACAGGGAGGACGGGAAAGGCGAGAATGGTGGAAGATTGGAATGGCCTCAATGAATGGCCGGTTATGAAAGGAGGTAGGTCATGGTGATTAAACACCGTTTTAAGGTTATTCATTTAGCCTGGTTGATGATTTTCGCTTTATGGTTGACAAATACTCCTATAAATATATATTCGTCAACTTACAACCTGACCGCAGTGGAAGAAAGTAATGACTTGCCCCGCCTGGCCAGACTGAAAGGGCAGATTGAAGAAGTTATCAGGACCATTCAGGGTGAAGTCGGGGTAGCAATTAAGTATTTAAAAACAGGCGAAGAATTGAATATTAACGGCGAGACACCTTTTCCTATGGCCAGTGTGTTTAAAGTGCCTATCCTGGTGGAAGTCATGGCCCAGATAAAAGAGGGCCGNTTCTCACTTGACGATGAGATAAGCCTTCAGCCGGCTGACCTTCATCTGGGAAGCGGGCTACTCAATGATCTTCAGGCGCCGGGGATTAAACTTTCAGTGCGCAATCTTATCTATTTGATGATGCTCATTTCCGACAATTCCGCTACTGATATTTTATTAACCAAAGTCGGCCCCGACAAAGTTAACCAGCGGCTCCGCACTTTAGGTATTGAAGGGATCACTGTTAATCGCACCTGTCAACACCTCATTCTGGATTACTTAGGGTTGGATTACAGCCAACTGCAGGGACTGTCCCTGGAGGAAGTGGTCGAGCGCTTAAAGGAGGCCCAGCAGAAAAATCCCGCGGGAGTCGAGCAGGCCCGCCGAAAGTTTTCGCAGATTCCCCAAGACCAGAGCACTCCCCGCGCGATGGCTCGTCTCCTGGAGTTGATCTTCACCAAACAAATCCTGGATGAGGCCAGTTGTGATTTTATTATTAAGGTCATGTTGCGCTGCCAGACGGGTGAAAGGCGCCTTAAAGGAGATCTGCCGGCCAGTGTCCAGGTGGCCCATAAAACGGGNACCATCGGTGGGACGGTCAATGACGCCGGGGTGATCTTTTTGCCTTATAATCGGGGTCAGGTGGTTATTGTGGTATTCACTAAAAACACCGATAACGAGAAAACTGAAGATGTGGAAAGAGTCATCGCCCAGATTGCCCGCTTTGTTTATGATTACTTTCTCTTCGGAGAATAGTTCCAGTTTCTCCNCTTCTTGTGGTGGTTTTTCTGTTTGCCTTGATGTTTAAGAAAAGTATGATTTAGAGAAATCTTTTAAAAATAGTTGAGTTCNTTTATGATGAAGCGGAAAGGAGAGAAAAGGAGTTGAATTAGATGAGGCTGAAGAAAAAGCAAAAAGTTTCATTTTGGGTGACACTGGGACTTGTGTCTCTTTTCCTTATGGGCTGGTGGATGGCCTGTGGTCAAGGAGAAAAGCCTCTCCCTCAGAAATCACAACTCCGCTTTGAGCTCAGTTTCAGCTCGGCGGTTCATCCAGAGCCCATTACCGGCCGGGTCTTTGTCATGATCACCCAGGACAAAACCCGAGAACCCCGGCTGCAGGCCGGCATGTGGCATCGAAGTTGTCCTTTTTTCGGCAAAGATGTCCGCAACCTTCGGCCGGAAGAAAAAGTTATTATAGATGAAAAGACTCTNGGCTATCCGCCCCGGAGTCTGGCCGATCTTCCGGCGGGTGATTATTATGTTCAGGCGTTGGTTAATATTTATACCGAATTTCACCGGGCGGATGGTCATACCATCTGGGCCCATATGGATCAGTGGGAAGGCCAGCAGTTCAATCGGTCACCGGGAAATTTATACAGTGAAGTCCAGAAGGTCCATCTTGATCCGGCCAAAGGTTATACCATTTCTCTGGTCATGGATAAGGTGATTCCACCTATAAAAGTGCCTGAAGATACCCAGTGGGTCAAGAGAATCAAGATTCAAAGTAAAATTCTAAGCGAGTTTTGGGGACGGCCGATTTATCTGGGGGCCACAATTCTTCTGCCCAAAGGNTATGATAGCCACCCGGATGTTTATTATCCGGTTCATTACATCCAGGGGCACTTTTCTCTCCGCCCGCCTTATGGTTTCCAGGAAGGGAGCAAATTTTATAAAGTCTGGACAGCGCCTGATTTTCCCCGGATGATACTGGTCACTTTTCAGCACCCAACACCCTATTTTGATGATTCCTATGCTGTCAATTCCGCTAATTGCGGCCCTTACGGCGACGCTCTCCTCACGGAGTTGATTCCTTATGTGGAGGAACATTTTCGGATAATCCGGAAGCCCTATGCCCGGGTGCTCTCTGGCGGCTCTACTGGTGGCTGGGAATCTCTGGCCCTGCAGATATTTCATCCTGAATTTTTCGGCGGGACCTGGAGTTTTTTCCCTGATCCGGTGGATTTCCGCTATTACGGGCTGGTCAATATCTATGAGGANAGCAATGCTTTTACCAAACCCTTTGGCTGGCTGACTTTGGAGCGGCCTTTAATGCGAGATGTCCATGGTCAAGTGATTGTCACCATGCGCCAGATGAGTCAACTGGAGGCGGTTCTCGGCTCCAAAGGCCGTTCCGGCCAGCAGCTGGATGCCTGGCAGGCAGTTTATGGACCGGTAGGCGAGGATGGCTATCCGCAACCTCTCTGGGATAAGCTCACCGGTCAAATCAATCATGAAGTGGCCCGCTATATGGGCGAAAGATACGATTTAAGGGCCTATTTGCAAAAAAATTGGCGGAAGATCGGTCCTTCTCTAGTGGGCAAAATTCACGTCTATTGTGGGGATATGGACCATTTTTACCTCAATGAAGCCGTCTATGAACTGGAGGATTTTCTCGAAAAAACCACGGCTCCTTATTACGCAGGAAGCTTTGCTTACGGCCGGCCCCGCCGGGGCCATGGCTGGAACCCCTTTGGCTACGGCACCGGGGAGCTGGAGAGGGCTATGGCCAGACATATCATCAAGCATGCCCCTCCAGGGGAGGACACCTCAGCCTGGAGATATAAATAGGCCAAAGAGGGGATGACTAATTGAACAGAGAGGAGGTCAGATGAGTGGCGGTCGAAAAATTATGGTGATTTTAGGTCTCTTTCTTCTGNTTGGCCCTTCCTTCCTCGTGGCCCAGCGAGGACGGTTTGGCATCCATGGCGGTGTGGGGTACGTCTTTCCTGAGGAGGAGGTAATCGGTGGCGGCCTGGTCTCCAGTGTCGGCTTTGATTTGAAATTAAGGCAGGGCTGGCGGTTAAGCTTTGATTTTGCCCTCAGTCGACATCATATCGATTATGACCCCCAGGGGTTGAAAGAGGGGACGTTAACTCTGACGCCTTTCTGGTGTGTTTTGCAATATCATTTTTTCCCCCAGGGAAGATTTTCTCCTTATCTGNTGGCTGGTGTTGGATATGNGTTCAGTCGTTTTCAGCTGCAACAATTGATCACTATTCCGGAAGTTTCAATTTCGCAGAAACTGGCTGATGGCTGGGGTTGGCTGGGAGGAATCGGCGCTGAAATTAAAGTCAGCCGGGAGAAGTTGTCTTTTTTTGGGGAAGCGGTCTTTATGTCCCGTCAGACGACAGGGACGACGACTATCAATGACCTTAATTTCGGTGTCCGGGAAGAAACCTTCAGGGTTAATTTAGATTCCTGGCAGATTCATCTGGGGCTGCGTTATTTTTATTAAGTAATTTGTCTGGTGGAGAGCCTGCCGGNAAGGTCTAAAAGCTTGAATCTGGTTAAGATGAAGGTTGATGATTTTTTTTCTATCTTTGTCTGGCGATTTCTCGGCCCGAGAGCATTACTTTTCAGCCGATTATTTTGTCCAGTGAGGAAAAAGGTCAGCCCCAGGAGTATCCAGGAGAAGTTTGACCCGGCCGGTCTTGACCTCGACCATATAGAGGGCCCACTGGCCACTTAAATTGTCCCCATAATGGTCAACGGAGCTGAAAACAATAAAGCGATCATCAGGCGACCAGGCGGGAAAGTAGTCGTAAGTTTCATTGCGGTTAGTCAGACGTTTTTTACCGGTTCCATCAGGATTCATCAACCAGATGTCTGCTTTACCATCAGCCTCGGCTGAAACATAAGCCAGCTTCTGTCCGTCATGGGAGAAATGAGGGCGGCAACTTTTCCCTCCTTCAGTTAAGAAANGGCTTTGTCGGGTCTGAAGATTAAAGAGCGCCGCATCCCAACCCCGGGACCTTTTGCCGGTAAAAGCCAATAAAGGAGCTGTGGGAGAGAAGTCTGGAATTCCGGCCGATTGCTTGAATTCGGGAATGAAACGCTGTTTATGCCGGGTTTTTAAATCAATGATCTCCATCCAGTGGCGGCGGATAAAGCCTCGTTTTCTTTGAACAGTGTAAACGATAGCCCGACCATCCGGAGTCCAGTCATGGCCGGGGTGACCGATGGGATTTTTGAGGTTGGTCGTAATTTGAGTGATCTGGGAGCCGTCGGCCTTCATGGTAAAAATTTCGAATTTTCCGCTGGGATTGGCAGCGAAAGCAATTTTTTGTCCATCCGGGGACCATCTGCCACAGACGTCATCCCAGGTGTTATCAGTTAGTTTCTTGATTCCCTTTTTGGTGAGGAGATAAAGCTCGTGATCTCCGTCAAAGTTGGAGTGAAAAACAATGCGGCCGGCGAAGCCGACTTCTGGTTTGAGAGACGACAATTGGGGGGGTGTTTCAGGTTGAGGGGGTGGAGGATTGGGTTCGCCCTTACAGCCCAGAATGAGCATTACCGGANAAAGGGTCAGGAGCATCAATTCCAGAGCTATTAGCAATGGATGGAGGCGGTTTGCTCTCAATCGACGTTTTTTCTGGCCAGAATGGGTAAAAGGAAAGTTGGGCATTTCATTTCTCCTGATTTTTCCTTGGCGGAATTTTGGAGGAATAATTTAACCTGTATTTCATTTTTTGCCAGTTATTGGAGTGGAAAATTATAGTTGGCCCTCTCATGAAACTCACTCTCAGAATAGCACAGTTTTTGGAGTTAAGGAAATGTCGGTTTGCCGGTTAAGGCTGAACCAGTAAAGAGGAAGGTGCGAATGGTCTTTTTTT
>MTOP01000041.1 GCA_002010725.1 Candidatus Aminicenantes bacterium JdFR-80 | reverse complement strand
TTATTCATGGAGCTGCCTCCCTGGAGATGATAGCGGCTGAAAATAAAATAGCCATCAGAAATTTATGCTATTTTATTTAATTTTCGGTAGGCGAGCAAGGAGAGAGTGTGGGGGAGTTATAACCTAAGAAAAGCCTGTTTTTTTCTGTTATTCTTTTAATATGGGGTATTAAGTAAATTTGTGAACGTAAGAATTTCTAATTTTATAATATAATAAGAAAATTTCGAAATGGATCTCAAGAGGAGAAAAGAAATAACTGTATTTGAAGTCTTTAGAGTATTTATGTGTCTCAAATATAGTAATATGTTTCATAGAGTGCTAATGGGAAAAAGAGGCTTATCTACCGATTAATCTGATCTTTTGAGCTGGAGATAAGGGGTGAATTGTTTTTCAAATATAACTAATAAAAATCTCCTATAATCGCCCGTGATAAGATGTGTCGAAAGTTAGATTATAGGTTTCTAGGTGACTTTATCTCTTTTACGAAACTCTGACATTAAGAAAACAATACTCGTTTCCAGGTGGTTTTTTGTTTGATTAATTGAAAATAAGCAAATGTCTTTGGTTCTTAATTTAGGCATATTAATAAAAGTTTGCAAAATGGCCATTGAGGTCTCTTCATCTTAAAAGAGCCTCTATTAATATTGCCTTTGAAATATCCTTTCAGTTTCTACTGAATGATTTGACTTTGTTCCTTTATCCGGCAAACTTTGTAATGAATGAGAGGTAAATAAGATAGACTATTATTAACCCCATATAGGAGCCTATACTGAGAGTGATTCCTCTAGCTCTGCAAGGATCTTTATTTTATCAAGTCTGCTGGATGAATTTTTTCATCCTAATAAAAAGCTAATTATTGCTTCAACTGCTAAATAAATTCCCCTAGAATGTCATTCAAAACTATTTTATAATTTTTCTTGTTTAAGAAAGAGTTGGTGATGGTTATTTCTTGAAATATAGAATTACGAACATAACTGAAAATGGGAAATTTTCAGATAAGTAAATGTTATACGTAATTTTTTGTCATATAATGAAAAGAGCCAGATAAAAGATGAAACCTGAAGTTAAGGAACGATTAATAACTGGATTAATTCAATATTTAAATGCCAACTCATCTGGTTCAAGCAGATTAGCTGTAGCTGATAGTTATCTTGCAATTGATAACTACTTCGCTGCAATCTTAATTGATAAAGGAATTGATCCAACTCGGAATCATAGGCAGAAGCTGAGGCTCATGCTTTTACATTTTGGAGAACTCCTTCGAAAAGCTAACGCTACTCAGGAAGATCTTGTAGAATTCTATGATTGTTGGCAGAAAGTCCGATATTCCTCAATAGTTTTAAAACCAAACAAAATACTCTATTTCCTTCGTCTATCCTCTCGTATTATATCTGCTATTTTGAGCAAACTTGCAAGCCAGAATGGGATGTCTTATGAGGAGTTGGAAGAAGAATTATATACTGAAATTTTAGGAGACCGTTGGTTAAATTTTGACGAAAAGATTAGTTACATTCATGAAATATGGCAGCACGAAGCTGAAGTTCAAGGTGAAATGGGAATAGGTTCTAAACTTTTAAATAAAATGTTAAACCCTTCTAATTTTTGTGAAATTCTTGTGCTTGCTGATGATGAGGTTACAAAAGAGATTATCGCCAAGGATTCTGAATTTGCGTCTAAAGTTGCAGATTTTTATCAATCGTTTCTGAAGTTAATTTTGTATGTCCAAAATGCTCGCTTAGAGAAAGGCGTTACATCGAATGAGGTTACGAATTTCATGTTATCCTTAAAATTGCGTTACCATGGGCAGAGTATGGATGAAATAGTATATGATTGGGGAGAAATGATTGCTAAGGTTGTGGAATCATTTAATTTAAAATCAAGAAAAGATCAAGATGGAGATAATAAGAAGGATTTATAACAATGCCTTTATATGCCATGCCTTCTACAATAATCTCTCTGCTAGTGAAGTTTTTAAGCACTCTGGTATATAAAAGTTGAGCAATTTAATTTTAGGAGAGATTTAGATATGGAAATCAAATCCATAAGAATTCATAATTTCAGGTCGATAAAGGATGCAGAATTCGAGCTGTGTGATTATAATGTTTTTGTAGGTGCAAATAATTCTGGAAAAACTAACGTTCTAACAGCCTTACGAATATTTTATGAAGATGGGATTAAATTTAATGAAAAAATAGACTTTCCTAAATTTAAGATAAGTGATAACGAAAGTTGGATTGAAATAGAATATTTATTAACTGATGATGAGTTTGATAATTTAAAAGAAGAATATAAGAATCCTGGTAATCTTCTAAAGGTAAGAAAATACCTCAAATCTGAAGATACTCAAAGAGTAAAGCCCAATCAGAGTAATATTTATGCTTACGAAAACGGTAAACTTTCAACAAATCTATTTTATGGAGCAAAAAATATTTCTCAAGCCAAACTTGGCTCAGTAATATATATTCCAGAAATAACTAAGACAGAAGAAACATTAAAATTGACAGGACCGTCTCCCTTGCGAAATACATTAACTTTTGTGATGAAAAAAGTTATTAAGACAAGCGAATCGTTTAGGACCTTAAACGATGCATTTGAAGAATTTAATGTAAGATTTAAAGAAGAAGCAACTAGGAATGGTATTTCCTTAGAGAATTTTAGAAAGGAAATTAATAAGAATCTTAAAGAGTGGGAAGTAGAATTCAACCTAGATATAAATCCAGTAAGACCAGAAGATATAATAAAAAATCTGATAACGCATAGCTTTACAGACAAAACTTTAAACAGAGAAATGGACATCGGAGTTTATGGACAGGGACTGCAAAGACATCTGATTTATGTATTGATCCGACTCTCTGCACAATATAGAGAAGAAAAAATCTATAAGAAAAAGGAGTTTTCACCGGAATCTACTTTAATATTATTCGAAGAACCTGAAGCGTTCTTACATCCAACTCAACAAGAATATCTTAATTCAAGTTTGAGAGCCCTATCTGCTGAAGATGGGCAGCAAGTAATTATTTCTACTCACTCTCCTGTTTTTGTAAGTAGAAACATAGAAGAGATATCTTCTGTTATTAAACTAAAAAGAGAAAAAGGAGTAACAAAATGTTTCCAAGTATCTGAAAAAGCACGAAAAAATATAATTGAGAGAAATAACGAATTTGTAGAGTTACTTAGTAGTAAATTGGATGATCCATTTACTAATAAAAAAACAAAGGACAGAATTAGAAATATTTTAGGGGATACAGAAGATGGAAAACGTATGGAAGAGGAGGCTATTAGATATTCGCTTTGGCTTGATTTAGAAAGAGCATCATCATTTTTTGCAGAGATAGTTTTAATATGTGAAGGGGCAACAGAAAAAGCCTTCATTGATTATCTAATTAGAAATGAGTGGATTGATTTGAGAGAAAGAAAGATTTATGTTTTAGATGTCATGGGAAAATTTAATATTCATAGATATATGAATCTTTTTAAAGAATTAGGAATATATCATTCGATTCTTGCCGATAGGGACGAAAATAATAATGTTCATGAAATAATTAATCAGTTCATTGAAAATAATAAAAATATATATACAAAAAATATTTACTTTTTTGATAAAAAAATAGAAGACTTTCTAGGAATTCCATTGCCACACAGAAGAGATAAGAGACCACTTAATGTATTGTGGCATTACAAGAATGGCAAGATTTCAAAAGATAAAATATATAAGCTGAAGAGAATAATAGAGAGATTAATATGAAAATGATTAAAATTTGGTACTTATATAAAAATACTTTCAGTAAATAATTAGAAGATTCCTAAAGCCCTTACGAAAGAACACACCAAATATCTTGTCTGATTGCCGTTTAAAGGAAGGCATCAAATGCAGTTTAATTTAATAATATGATTTTATTCATAGAATATCGTTAAAACAATATATTTTTACGATTATTTCGCTCTATTTTTATTATAGTAAGAAAAAATTATAACGAATTAAAAATGCTTAATCAATCAATACACTTTTGACATATTTACTTAGAAAATGTAAACTGTTTGCTACTAATTAAGCATGAGTGGGGCACATGTTGGTTGACAACAGGATGTTGCTTCGAGTCAATTCCCATCACTAAGAATAAATAATGAATCCCGGCTCAATTGTCCGCTGCCGTAAAAGAGATTGGGTCCTTCTTCCTAGCGATGATGAAAACACTTATAATTTGCGTCCTCTAACAGGCGCCACCGATGAAATCGTCAAAATTCATAAGACTCTGGCGAATCTTATAGGTTATGAGTTACCAGAAGAAAGGGTTCGACCTTCTTACTTTCCTCCTCCCTCTCCCGCGGATCTTTCAGATGCTGCTAGTGCACACTTGCTATGGCAGGCTGCTCGTCTTACTTTACGCGAGGGAGCTGCTCCTTTTCGTTCTCTCGGACGGATCTCCATACGACCCAGGACATATCAGTTTGTCCCTCTCTTAATGGCCCTTCGCCTAGACCCAGTGCGTCTTTTCATTGCTGATGATGTAGGCGTAGGAAAAACCATAGAGGCTCTCCTCATTGCTCGGGAGTTTATAGATCGAGGCGAAATCCGTCGGCTGGCGATTCTTTGCCCCCCCTATCTTTGTGACCAGTGGGAAAATGAGTTAGAACAGAAGTTTAATATGGATGCAGTTGTGGTTCGTTCCAGCACTATTGCTCAGTTAGAAAGGCACAAACCAGCTGCCCTCAGTCTTTATGAATATTATCCAATTCAGGTCATCAGCATTGATTGGGTTAAAAGTGAACGGAACAAATATCAATTTCTCCAATTTTGTCCAGAAATGGTTATTATCGATGAAGTTCACGGTGCAGCTGAGGCAAGTCCTAAGAATAAAAGTCAGCAACAACGCCATCAACTCTTGCGTGAGGTAGCTGCTGACCAACGTCGTCACCTTATTATGCTCACCGCTACACCTCATAGTGGAATACCAGAAGCTTTTAAATCACTCTTGGCTATTCTTAAACCTGAATTTGGAAGCTGGGATGTGGCTAATCTTGATGAAGAGAAACGGGTTATCCTTGCGAGACATTTTGTTCAGAGGACTCGCAAAGACATTCTCACTATTTGGGGTGATGAACATTGTTTTCCGGAACGTCTCACGACAGATGAGACTTATGAACTTTCCCCAGAATATTGGGATCTTTTCCATAGGACTTATGATTTTTGTTCTGAAATTGTTCGAAGTGGAGAAAATTTGGAGCAGAGGCGCCGGCGGGTTAGATATTGGGGAGCTCTGGCCCTTCTTCGCTGTGTTATGTCGAGTCCAGCCGCCGCTATCACGGCTTTGAGAAAAAGAGCTGGAAGTGTTGTTGTCGAAGAGGGAGAAGAACTAAAATCTTTTATTTTCGAATCAACCGAGGGGATTGCAAGTGACGAAATTCCCACCTCACCTATTGAGGTAGCTGAAAAAGATTTATCGACTTCGGAGCGAAGTAAGTTATGGGAACTTGGGCGCCTGGCAGAAAGATTATTCGGTTCAGCCAAAGATAGTAAACTTAGGCGATGTGTTGAGGTCGTTAAGGAATTACTCAAGGAAGACTATTCCCCTATTATCTGGTGTCGGTATGTAGCTACTGCCGAATATGTAGCTCAGGAACTGATGAAAGAACTTCCTAGAGAGGTTCAAGTGGTAGCAATTACGGGGCGAATAGGCGATGAAGAGCGCCGAGCAAAGATTGATGATATTAGTACCCACCAACCTCGAATTCTGGTGGCTACAGATTGTTTAAGTGAAGGGATTAATCTTCAGGAGAAATTCACTGCTGTAGTCCATTATGATCTTCCCTGGAATCCCAACCGACTAGAACAACGTGAGGGCCGGGTTGACCGATATGGACAATCAGCTAAAAAAGTCAAAGCTGTTCGTTTTTATGGCCGAGATAACCCCGTTGATGGGGCAGTAATAGAGGTTTTGCTCAATAAGGCTAAAGAGATCCATCGAACTTTAGGTACTTATGTGCCAGTTCCAGAGGAAGGTGAAAGTATCACTGAGGCAGTCTTAAATGCTCTTTTCCTTCGAGGAAAAGAACCTCAAGAGCAGCTTAGATTATTTAGAGATGAATCGATTATGACTTTCCATCAGCAATGGGACCAGGCGGCTGAACGGGAACGTATTAGTCGAACTCGTTTTGCCCAAAGAGCACTCAAACCTGATGAAGTAAAACAGGAATTGGAAGCAACTGATTCAGTTCTGGGTGATCCAGAGGCAGTTCGTGAATTTGTCCTTGCGGCTGCCCAGCGACTTAATATGCAGTTTCAGCCAGATAGACAATGTTCTCAAGTATTTCTTGTAAACATTTCCAACGAAGCCACTTGCCATTTACCGGATATGATAAGAACCGAATTGCCTTCTCAAAAAAATAATATTTGGCGTATAAGTTTTGTCTCGCCCACACCCGAAGGAGCCGAATACATTGGTCGGAATCATCGTTTTGTTGCGGCCTTAGCTCGTTTTCTTCTCGAAGAAGCATTAACCAAAAGCGGTGAGGCTACAGCTTCTCGATGTGGTGTTTTGAGAACAGACATTGTGGGAGGCTTAACAGCCCTCCTTTTACTTAGGATACGGTATTTAATCCAAATACCCCAATTGGCACCTCTTCTTTCAGAAGAAGTAGTAGTGGTGGCTTATCAGGATAAAGGTAAGGGGAGAGAAAACTGGTTAAGTGAGGAAGAGGCCCTCCTTCTTTTGACGAAAGCCAAGCCTGTGGCTAATATTCCTTTTGCTGAGAAATATGAATTAATTGAAGAAACGCTTCGAGACCTTGGCGAGTGGACCACAACTAGTGGTGATTGGGGAGTTAATCATCCCAAACAAATGAATATACGCCAAAAAATCCTTCATCGAGCTCATTGCTTGGAAGAAAGTCATAAGCGCATCCGCAAAGCCGTTTCTCTCCGCATACGGGAATTAAAAGTTAAACCACAATTTCCGCCTGACCTTTTAGGGGTTTTAGTTCTCCAACCGGTGGTACGGCTATGAAAACCTTTCCAGCTGTTCGAATTGAGGGAGGATTATTTGCGCCTGATCTTTTAGACCTCCTTCTCACTGGCGAACTCCCTGGACAGAGGCCCCAAGATTTTGGGCTTACTGACCGGCGCCATAGTCTTACTGATGAAATTGCGGCTATTTTTGCTGATGCTCAGGCATTATGGCAAGTGTTTCAACATCGTCTTGAGAGGCTTCCCGATAGCGACCCAGCTACTTCCATTACTCGTAATTTTATTTCTTCTTTTCTTGGCCTATTAGGATATGATTTAATCTACAACCCCAGGGCCTATAGAGAAGGCAACCTCACATTTGCCATATCTCACCGAGCAGGGGAAGCTGAGTATTCACCCCCGGTCCATATTGTTGGAGTTAGACAAGAATTAGGCCGGCTTTCTCCCTCAGGTCGCCCTCGTTTAGCCCCTCACTCGCTTCTTCAGGAGTTCTTAAATCGAACTGAAGCTTTGTGGGGGCTGGTAACAAACGGTAAAGTTCTCCGTCTTCTGCGGGATAGCACTTATATTCGCCGACAATGTTATCTTGAGTTCGACTTAGTAGCAATCTTTGAACAGCAACTTTTCCAGGACTTTACTATTCTCTATCGACTTCTTCACCGTACTCGATTACCAAAGCCCGAAGAAGAGCCTAGCCAGTGCTTTCTAGAGCAATACTACCAATATTCGGTGGAACAAGGAGGTCGTGTTCGGGAACGTCTTCGTGATGGAGTTGAAGCCTGTCTTAAACGATTAGCCAATGGCTTTCTAGCTCATCCTGACAATGAAGAATTACGCCGGCGGGTTAATCCTGGAGCTGATGATACCTCATCTCCAAAAATTTCCCCTGAGGATTTTTATAGGCAACTTCTGCGTCTTGTTTATCGCTTTTTATTCCTTTTTGTTTCTGAAGACCGCGGATTAATCAGTAATAATCCCCTTTATCAGGCTCACTATGGGGTGTCTCGGTTGCGGCGAGTTGTAGATCAGAAAGCTGCTTACAGTGAACATGAGGATATTTGGCATTCCTTGCGGGTTTTATGGAAAATTCTGGCTACAGATAAGCCAATTCAGCAACTTGGTCATAAACCTTTGGCTTATTTATTGGGAACTCCTGTCTTGAATGGCCAACTTTTTGAACCAATAGAACTGGATGCTTATTCCATTACTAATAATGATCTACTGGAAGCTCTATGGTGGTTGATAAATTATCAAGAAAAGTCTGCCAGTCCTCCCCGCCGGATTAATTATGCCGCTCTTGATACCGAAGAACTTGGCTCGGTTTACGAAAGCTTGCTTGAATACCATCCTTATATAGATGTTTCTAGTTCTATCCCTAGGTTTGAACTGGTATTTGGTTCGGAGCGAAAATCTACTGGTTCCTATTACACAACCCCAGAGCTTGTGGCTGAACTCATTCACTCAGCCCTTGATCCAGTAATTAAAGAAAAACTCAAAGACTGTTCTTCAACGGAAGAGAAAGAAAAAGCTCTACTTTCTATCAAAGTTTGTGACCCGGCCTGTGGGTCAGGCCATTTTCTCTTAGCCGCAGCTCGCCGACTTGGCAAGGAACTAGCTCGAATTCGCACTGGCGAGGAAGAACCAGCTCCCGAGCTGGTTCGCGAAGCTATCCGAGATGTTATAGCTCATTGTATTTATGGGGTAGATAAGAATCCACTGGCGATGGAATTATGTCGGGTAGCCCTCTGGCTTGAGGCGCATTGTGAAGGCAAGCCTTTAACTTTCCTTGACCATCGTATCCGTTGTGGTGATTCCTTAGTTGGTGTTTTTGATCTGGGAGTTCTTAAAAGTGGGATCCCTGATAGCGCTTTCAAACCAGTTTCCGGGGATAACAAAGATCTAGCCAAGATTCTCAAGCGAAAAAACCAGGAAGAATGCCAAGGACAGATGCTTCTCGATTTTGAACCAATTAGAGAAGTCCAAGGCTTCAGTACTAAAATGGAAGATATTAATCGTCTTTCTGACGATGCCCCAGAGGTTATTCATTATAAAAAGAAGCTGTTTGTTTCCTATAAGCAAGAGACTGAAAGAGATCGAACTGCCTGTGATATTTGGACGGCTGCCTTTTTCCAGCTCCGAAGGAATGAATCAGCTGTGGCTTCTTACATAACTTCAGACACCTTACGTCGTTTTTTAGAGACAGGCCTTGCCCCAGCCCAGGCCGTAGCTCAAGCAAAAACCTTGGCCGAACAACATCGCTTTTTTCATTGGCCTTTAGAATTTCCGGAGGTTTTTGCCCAAGGTGGTTTTGATGTAGTTTTGGGGAATCCTCCATGGGAGCGAATAAAACTTCAAGAAAAAGAATTTTTTGCTTTCCGAGATCCTAAAATTGCTCGAGCTCCCAATGCCGCTTCCCGAAAAAAGCTTATAAAACAACTTCCAAAGCAAAATCCGAAGCTCTGGGAAGAATATTGCAACGCTTTGCATGCCTCTGAAAGTGCCACTCGTTTTCTTCGCGAATCGGGTTTGTATCCTTTTACCGGTCGAGGGGATATAAACACCTACTCCGTCTTTACTGAGCGGATGCGCTGGCTTCTTTGCCCCGGAGGTCGGGCTGGGGTTATTGTGCCTACGGGAATTGCCACTGATGATACAAATAAATATTTCTTTGCTGATTTAGTTGATAAGGGAGCATTGGTTAGTTTATATGACTTTGAAAACCGGGAAGGACTTTTTCCTGGAGTGCATAGAAGTTATAAGTTCTGTCTTCTTATAATGGAGGCTCCCGATCAAGCGAAAGAGAGTAGTCGCCAAGTAATTCACCTAGCTTTTTTCTGTACTCGAGCCGAGCATTTGCATGATAACCGACGTTCTTTTGAACTTTCTCCGGAGGACATTGCTCGAATTAATCCAAATACTCGTACTTTACCAGTTTTTCGTACCCGCCAAGACGCAGAATTGACCCGTTCCATTTATGAGCGAATTCCCGTCCTGGTAAATGAGCGAGAAGGAGAAAATCCATGGGGTGTACGTTTTATGCGTATGTTTGATATGTCAAATGACTCCCATCTTTTTCGGACCGCCAATCAATTGGAATCTGCTGGATTTCAACTTGCGGGTAACCGCTTTTTGAAGGGAAGTGAGCTTTACCTTCCTCTTTATGAAGCCAAGATGATCTGGCACTACGACCATCGTTTTGGAACGTATGAAGGGGTTGATTCTCGCTCTAGCACACATTTACCCACCCCAAATGAACACCAGCATGCTGACCCAGCTTTTCTTGCCCAACCCTGGTACTGGGTCCCCGCGGAGGAAGTTGAAAATAGATTAGGAAAGTTTGAAATAAATTGTTTTTTATGTTGGAGAAAAATCACTAATGCTACGAATGAAAGGTCAAGTATTTGGAGTGTACTACCTTTTAATGGTGCTGGAGACAGTTTATGTTTATGTATACAGAATAATTTTGTGATTCTTACAATATTAGTTTCAAATGTCAGTTCTTTAATTTTTGATTATATTACCCGTCAAAAAATAGGAGGAATAAATTTATCATTTGGGATTGTTAATCAACTAGCTGCATTATCTCCCTCTTATTTTGATGAAAATGACTTAAATTTCATTATTCGACGGGTAATAGAACTGAGTTATACTTCTTGGGATATAAAAAAATTAGCAGATAATATATGGAGAGAAGCTGATGATAAATTGAAAAAAGCCATTTTTGAACAATGGGAAGAGAATAAGCGGGAAACTGGGGGGCATACTTGGGAGCTTCCTGATTGGATGGCTGCATATCCTGAAATTGAAACAGATCCAGCAAAAGGAATTCCTTTCCCGCCTTTTAAATGGAATGAGAGACGTCGGGCTAGACTAAAGGCTGAATTGGATGCTTACTATGCCCATCTCTATGGTATTACACGTAAACAACTTCGTTATATTCTTGACCCAGCGGATCTGACAAAGCGGGAGTTAAAAGATATTCTTGACCCTTGGGAAGAAGTGAGTGATCCATTAAATCCCAGTGGCTATGACCACCGTGTGGCTAACAGCGATTTTCCAGGTGAAACTTTCCGAGTACTCAAAGAAAAAGAAATTAGCCAATATGGCGAATACCGAACCCGCCGTTTAATTCTTGAAGCCTGGGAGCGATTAGTCCAGGATTATTAATTTATGAGTAGATGTTTTTTGAAATGTGCTCCAGATCAAAAAATATTTTTGACAATAAAATTTATTTAGGAATTAGTAGGCAAAGAGTGTAGGAAAATGAGTTTTAGCCCTCAGAAACGTTGGGACTGGGTCAATGGATTTGTTACGGCAATGCTCCATGCGATTTTTGTAATAAATAATATTAATATTTCACATGATTTAAATTTTAGTAATGCAATTCAATTATTTTTAGAATCAATTATAAGACGATACAGAGAAATGGCCTCTATTTCTTTTCCACGTGTATATTCTCAATCAGATAATGAGATTTTTTATCTTTTTCACCTTGAAGCGGAACTATGGGGTCCTAATTGGGAAAAGTATATTAACTTTTTTCCTGACGAAAGTGTAAATGACTTTGAAATTTGGGAGACATTTCGATTCGTTAACGCTTTTTTCTTGATAGAGCGCTGGCTTTACTTTTTTATCCCGCCTGAGAAAAGACAAAGCTCTCGGAAGACTAGGAGAAGATTTCTATTTGGGTATAAGAAGGGAGTTTTATCAGTTCAATCCCCTCAACTATTGTCCATTTTAGGGCCTCCTTTTAGTTTGTCAGCAAATACTGTTAGAATTATTCCACTTGAGGGATCAATACAATTATGGGAGCAGTTTATAAATGAAAGAGTTCCAGAAGAATTGATTAATTTTTATGAAATTGCGACAAGAAAAAAATTTCCATGGAAGATTTTGGAAGCTTCTTTTTTAAACACTCGGAAGGCTCTGCCTCGAATGCTTAGTTTATATAGGAAAAAAGTGGACAACCAACGAAAAATAAGGGCCTTGTGGTACGATGTATTCTGGAAATACTCCGAATCGGTTAGATATAATCCATTAGCAATTTCGCATATTTCTAATCATCATCCTTTTTATTGGAACAGGTCAATCCGTTGGTTGACGTCGTTATTGATAACAGGTTTAATGTTCTTTATTCAACAAGCATCATCAAATAATCAAATACTAGACCTTTGGAGGTCTGAATATACCCGAAATCCTATATTAGGGGGACTTTACTTCAATTGTGATAGGTTCTGCTAATCTTTTTATGGGAAGTAAAAAGAGAGGTTGAGTAAGTGTTTTAGTTTACTCTTAATCTAGATTTTTTACGCAATTGCAGGAGAAAAGAAATGAGTATTTTTGACCTCCATAAAGCTGTAATGGCTGACTATCAGGATTTTGTGCGTTCTTTTATCCTTATTGCGGATGAAAGGGCTAAAGAGTTTGTAGATAAGGCTCTTGAAGAAGAGAGTAAACTTTGGCCTGATCCCCTGATTCAGGTGAGTCCTTCCTACGCTCTGGGGGCTACCATAGATGACTTAGCTCATGAAGGCTTGATTACAGAAGAGACAGCTCGTATCTTTCGCTGGGAGGATGGCCGCCCGTTTCACTTATTTCAACATCAGGAAGATTCCATTAGATTAGCTCTCGAAGGAAAAAATTTTGTTGTCACCAGTGGCACTGGTTCAGGAAAAAGTCTTTGTTACTTCCTGCCCATTATAGATAGTTTGATACGCCAGTCTGGAACAGATAAACCAGTATCTGCCTTAATTGTTTATCCGATGAATGCTCTGGTTAATTCCCAGCTTCAATCTTTACAAAACCTAAAAATTAAATATGAGAAGCGGACTGAGGAGGAATTCCCCGTTACTTTTGCTAAATATACTGGCGAAACTTCTGAGGAAGAACGAGACCAGATGCGGAGGCATCCGCCTCAAATTATTTTGACTAACTATGTAATGGGGGAATTGCTGCTGGTTCGTCCAGAAGACGAAAGATTTATAACTCGGTCTCAAAATGGTCTGCTTTTCCTTGTCTTTGATGAACTTCATACTTATCGTGGTCGCCAAGGAGCGGATGTAGCGCTTCTTATCCGGCGGTTAAAAATACGAAGTGGTGCCTCTCAGATTATTCATATGGGTACTAGTGCTACAATGATTTCCCACCCAGAAGCTTCCTCAAGAGAGCGTCGGCAAGCGGTAGCAGATTTTGCCACTCGATTTTTTGGTCATCCTTTTTTTCCTGAACAGGTGATAGAAGAGACCCTTGAACCTTGTAGTGTAGGTGGGGCTCCAAGTAAGGAAGAGCTGCGCCAGGCATTTTTTGAAGAAATTCCAAGTGATATAGAATCATTTCGACGGCATCCTTTAGTTCGGTGGTTGGAGTATGCTATTGGAATTGAAGAAGAAACAGATGGTCGGCTTAGGCGGAGGGTTCCTCGCTCTCTTTCGGAAGTGGCCACAGAGTTAGCAAGTATAATTGAAGTTGAGAAGGACGTTTGTGAAAAGCGGCTTCAAGTTGTCCTCACCCGAGGATCTGAGCTTATTCGGCCTGATGGTACTCGATTGATTGCTTTTAAACTTCATCAATTTATCAGTCAAGGACACGCCCTTTACGCCACCTTGGAATCAACCGATAGACGAACATTTTCAATGGAAGGACAACTTAAGGCTGGAGAGGGTCGGTTATTAGCTCCGATTAAATTTTGTCGCCAATGTGGACAGGATTATTACCATATGTTGCGGATAGCAGACAGGTTTATTCCCCATCCTATGGGTTTAATCGCTGAAGATGAAGAAGGGATTGCAGGATACCTAATGATTGCTCCAGAAGAAGATGACTGGAATAAAGAGATGGTTCCTGAAGAATGGCGGGAAGCTAATGGAAGGCTTCGTTCTACTTGGCGAAATAGAGTCCCTCGAGCTGTGTGGGTGTTTCCAGATGGAAGATTTTCCGAAACAGAGCAGCCTGGGGCTCAAAAAATGTGGTGGCAGGAAGAGGGCTTCTACCTTTGTTTAAACTGTGGAGAATTCTACACTGCCAAGGAGCAAGAGTTTACTAAATTGGCCACCCTTTCCAGTGAAGCGCGGGCCAGCTCTACTACGATTTTAGCTGCTTCCCTGCTAAGGCATGCTGGAGAAACCTGCTCTGTTCAGGATAAATTATTGAGCTTTACTGATAACCGGCAAGATGCTTCACTTCAGGCCGGGCATTTCAATGATTTTGTTAAAGTGGGTATCCTGCGAGCGGCTTTGTATTCAGCTTTAGAAGAACATAAAAAATTAGGTTTTGAGCAGGTGGCCGATGAAGTAGTCAAACATTGTGGGCTTGAGCTTCAAGAGATTGCTGCCAATCGTAATCTTTCTCCTGATTCACCGGTGGCCAGAGAAGTTTGGCGAGTCTTTAAGGAGCTTATCGAATACCGCTTGTATGAAGATTTACGGAGAGGGTGGCGAATAGTTCACCCTAACCTTGAGCAGTTAGGACTTTTAAAGGTCAATTATCGAGGATTGGATGAGTTGTGCGTAGATTCTTCTTTTTGGGAATTCAATCAAGAGATGGCTTCTCTTGAGCCAGAGAAGAGAAAAATTATTGTTCGAGCTGTTTTAGATCAATTTCGTCGCAAACTAGCCATTAAGACTAGAATATTAGAGGAAACGACTCAGCAACAGCTTCGCCGAAGAGCTGAACAATATTTAAATGAATTCTGGGGCATAGATCCAGAAATTAGTGAATTGCGAACAGCTAATCGTTTTGTTCGTTTAGGAAAATCATCGCGGCGGGCTGATGGCTTTAGTCTAGGAATTCAAAGCAATATAGGCCGGTTTTTAAGAGAAAAGTTGAAATTGACTTCTGAAGAATACTGGCCTTTTATGGATAAACTTCTTGACCTTTTGGTCGAACAAGGTTTTCTCCGGCGGCTTGATCAAGTGGAGGATCACCAGTTTTTTCAACTTGATGCTGGCTGCTTAATCTGGGAATTGGGCGATGGGCACCCGCCAGAGGATCCGATTTACACTAGAAGAGCCTCAGCTTCCGGATATCGTGAGCCAGAGAAGTTGGTTAATGAATTCTTTAAACGTTTCTACCAGTTGCCAGCAGCTAGTTTGGCCCAACTTGAAGCCCGTGAGCATACAGCGCAAGTAGTAGAGTCAGGTGAGCGGGAAAGGAGGGAACGGCGTTTTCGGTGGACGAGGGAAGATCAAGATAGGGAGGGCGAGATTGGCCGCCGTTTGCCTTATCTTATCTGTTCACCAACTTTGGAATTGGGTGTGGATATTGCTGATCTTGAATTGGTGCATCTGAGAAATGTTCCGCCTACCCCAGCAAATTACGCCCAACGAAGCGGCCGCGCAGGCCGGCAGGGACAGCCTGGGTTGATTATTACTTATTGTGGAGCTTTAAACAGTCATGATCAGTACTTCTTCAGAAGACGAACTGAAATGGTGGCTGGAAGTGTTTATCCTCCACGACTTGAGTTGGCTAATGAAGCACTTTTGAAGGCCCATCTTCATGCAGAGTGGTTAGCCACAGTTCGTCTCCCATTAGGAAGGAGTATAGAAAATGTTATCGACTTAGATTGCGAAGGTCTCCCTTTAAAAGAACAGGCGAAGCAAGCTATTCAACTTAGTGAAGCTGTCCAGAACGCACTCAAAGAGCGAATTTCTCAAATGCTTCGACAAGATGAAGCTTTATTAAAAGCAGGAGGATGGTTTAGTTTCCAGTGGGTGGACCAGGTTATCAAGGAAAGTTCGCTAGAGTTTGACAGAGCTTTTGAGCGTTGGCGTGAATTATATCAATCTGCGAGAAGATTATTAGAGGAAGCACGTAATGAAGAGGATCGAGCTAGGACTCTCAAAGAGCAACGGGATGCCCGGTCTAAACAGGAAGATGCTCGTCGACAGCTGAATCTGCTATTGCAACTTGAGGTGGCCAGGGAAGAAGGGGATTTTTATCCTTATCGTTATCTGGCGAGTGAAGGTTTTTTGCCGGGTTATAATTTTCCTGCTTTGCCGGTTAGGGCGTGGGTGCCTCGCCGAAAAGGTGAATTTATTTCTAGGCCAAGGTTTTTAGCTGTAAGAGAATTTGCACCGAGAAACATTATTTACCATGAAGGTGCAAAATGGGAGTGTGTAGCCTTTCAAAGTCCTCCTGGTGGTTTGGATGAAAGAAAATTTACGAGAAGGCTGTGTTATACTTGTGGATCTTTTTGTTCAAGAGATTTAGATTTATGTCCTGTGTGTAACACTCGCTTCGATGGGAGCAATAGTCTCTTAGTCACCTTATTAGAAATGGCTAATGTCCGGACAAAGCGACGGGAGCGAATTACATCTGATGAAGAAGAGAGACGTAGACGCGGCTATGAGATTTCGGTTTCCTACCAATTTGCCCCTTCTCCAAGAGGATTAAACAAAATAGAGGCGGATGTTTCCCTCAATGGTACAACACTTTTACATCTAATATATTCTCCGGCATCAACTTTGTTGCGAATTAATCATGGGTGGCGAGGAGCAACTACCAAGGGTTTTCTTGTGGATTTTGAAACTGGAGAGATGCTTGGTGAAAGGTCAGAAGTGACTAGTATAAGTGGACGGGCACGACGTCCTTTAAGAATACATCTGGCTGTTCAAGGAACTCATAATTTGTTGTTAGTCAAGTTGGCGAGACCTGAATATCGTGGGGATCCCAAATTAGAGGTAACTTTACAATATGCTTTAGAACGTGGCCTTGAGCAGATATTTCAACTTGAGGAAGACGAATTAGCAGTCAAAAGAGTGGGGCAAGGAGAGCATCGGGCACTTCTTTTTTATGAGACAAATGAGGGGGGAAGTGGGATTCTTGCTCGTTTGGTAGAAGAACCTAATGCAGTTGCCCAAGTGGCTCTGGCGGCCCTAGAGCGGCTCCATTATAGTAAAAAAGGTGAAGATTTGAGGACCAGTTGCATAGCAGCCTGTTATGAATGTTTAATGAGCTTTAACAATCAACATGAAGCCCATCTTTTTGACAGACATATAGTCCGTGATATTTTAATAGACATAACCAATAGCCTTACTTATCCTCGGTTCCAGGAAAGAAGTTGGGAGCAGCAGCTACAATGGCTACGTTCTCTTGCCGACTCTCGTTCAGAACTTGAGAGACGTTTTCTATCTGTATTAGCTAAAGGGCATTATCGGTTGCCCGACGATGCCCAAAAACATATATCTGAGGTAAATTGTATCCCTGATTTTTTCTATATGCCAAATGTGTGTGTTTTTTGTGATGGTTCGGTGCATGATGAACCCGAGCAGCGGGCTAAAGATGAAAGAATCCGGAAAGAATTGGTGGCTCGCGGCTATCGAGTCATAGTCATTCGGTATGATCAGGATCTTGAGGAACAAATCCAGCATTACCCTGAGGTTTTTGGAGTTAAAGGCAAATGAGATTATTCTTATTAAATTGTGATAATGTTAAAAGTTATATTTGGAGAAAAATTAATTGTTTTGAAGAGATTTTTTTCACAGATGGGATTTAAATGAAAAAAGGAGAAAGGTATTTAATATGACAGAAGTATTGTTTAAAAAGGTTGATTATTCACTAAGGAAATTAGTTGAGGATATTGATATAGGAGAAATTGGGTTGCCCGATATCCAACGCCCCTTTGTTTGGCCTGCTACTAAAGTTCGAGATTTGTTTGATTCAATGTTCAAAGGATTTCCTATTGGTTATTTTCTTTTTTGGGAAAATGGTTATTCGGGAGAGCATAAGAAAATTGGAGAAATCACGAAACAAAAAGTACCTCGCTTGCTTGTTGTAGATGGTCAACAGCGTTTGACTTCTTTGTATACAGTCATTAAGGCAATGCCTATTTTAGGAAAAGATTTCCGTCGTTATAGGATAAAGATTGCTTTTCATCCCAGAGAACAAAAATTTGAAGTTTCTAACCCAGCTATTGAAAGGGATATCGAATGGATTTCTGATATTAGTGAATTGTGGAGTTCAACAACCAATATTATTACTTTTGTTAACAATTTCCTTAAAAACTATAGAAATGTATATGAGTTAAATAGAGACGAGGAGAATAAAATTACTAATGCCATTGCTCGTTTGGAGAAGCTTCTAGACTATCCTCTTACAGCTTTAGAAATATCTTCTTCTGTAGATGAGGAGCAAGTGGCTGAAATATTCGTTCGGATAAACAGTAAAGGCACACCTCTAAATCAAGCTGATTTCATTCTAACTCTGATGTCTGTTTTTTGGGATGATGGTCGAGCAGAATTAGAAGAATTTTGCCGAAGAGCCAAGAACCCTCCAATTGATAATTCTCCTTCTCCTTATAATTACTATCTTCGCCCTAATCCTGACCAATTGTTACGAGTCAATGTGGCTTTTGGATTCAAACGAGCTCGTCTAGAACACGTCTATTCTCTTTTGCGAGGCAAGGATCTTCAGACGCGCCGCTTTTCGGTTGAACAAAGGGAAAAGCAGTTTGCTATTTTGAAAAAAGCACATTCATATGTCTTGGATTTACAAAATTGGCATGAATTTTTCAAAGTCATCAAGAGAGCGGGATATCCAAGCAATCAACTAATTTCTTCCAAAATGGCCGTGTTATATACTTATGCATTCTGGCTCATTGGGAAGCGAGATTTTGGAGTTGATTTATATCGTCTTCGGGAAATAATAGCTCAATGGTTTTTTATGGCTTCTCTTACGGGGCGTTACACAGGTTCCCCTGAATCACGTATGGAACAAGATTTAGGATTCCTACGAGACGTTAGTTCTCCTGATAAATATATTGAGTTTCTAAGCCGGCAGATTGATGCAGTGCTTACTCCAGATTATTGGGAAGTAACTTTGCCAAATGAATTAGAAACAGCGTCTGCTCGCAATCCTGCTCAATTTGCTTATTACGCTGCATTGTGTTTGCTTGATGCCAAAGTGCTTTATTCAAAGATGAAGGTTGTAGATTTATTAGACACTTCAACTAAACCAAAGAGGACTGCTGTTGAGAGACATCATCTTTTTCCTCGGGGATATCTGCAAAGTTTAGGTATCGAGGAAAATCGATTTATCAACCAAGTAGCTAATTTTGCTTTGGTTGAGTGGAGTGATAATTTAAGAATTTCAGACCGTCCTCCCCATGAATATGTGCCAGAGTTGGAATCTAGATTTTCGAGTGAGGAATTAAACCTTATGTATAAGTGGCATGCACTTCCTGCCAAATGGTATGAAATGAGATATGAGGATTTTTTGAAGCAGCGGCGGAAGATGATTGCTTTTGTCATACGTCAAGGTTTTGAAAAATTGCGCTTAGGACTAGATGAGATAAATATATAAAATGTTTTTTATTTCTTAAAGGAGGATAACTTCTTTGGACTTAAAAATTTATGAGCAAGCTGGGGAAGACTATTGCCAGCAAAATCTTCTAAATGAATGGCATAATGATATTTTAGAGAGAAATTGGTGGGAAGGGTTAAAGTTCTTTTTCAGCCGGACGTTTCCTCGAGGGAGAAGAGAGGAATTAAGCAATGAATATTATTCCTTTACCTTGAAAGTGTTAAAAGAAAGTTATGAAATTGTTGAGAGAAATTGCGGTAACTTATTTGATTTGCTGGATAAAGCCTATGAGCGTTTAATTCAAGATAAAAAATATTTTGATAAAGAGCAGATTAGAAATTTTAAAAGAGCTAAAAAGATAGGCAATAGAAACAGTCTTAAACATCCAGATTTTAGAGAAGAAGTACTTGAAAAGAATCCAATTATCAAGCTTCTAGTAGAAAAAAGAGAAATAGAGATAACATGGGAGGAGAGGAAATATCGCAAGAAAATTTATTTAGGAAATGAAATATTATGCTTGTTTTAGACACTTTGGACTTTATTTCTTCGAGTCCTCAAAAGAAGAATATTTATTTATATTTCAAACAAATGATTGAGAACAACAGGTGTCAAGAGGCCTACAAAGAATTAAATAATTTTTATGGAGTAAGTGATAAGTTAGCTACTTTTTTTATCCGGGATGTTTTATTACTTAATCCTGATATAGAGCTTGAAATAGAAGATTATAAAATAGTTATTCCTATAGATACTTGGGTAGCCAAAGAAGCCAAAAAATTAGGTTGCGATGATAAAGATATTCAAGCAGTAAAGGAATGTTTGATTAAAATGTGCCTTGAGCAACAATTATATCCTCCTAAAGTTGCAGCAGGATTATGGAAAAAGGGTTATAGAGCAACCAATGAACCTTGTTTATCTTGATAAATTTTTCCCGGTATAGTCTCGCCAGTATCCAATTCTGTTCGCAAATTGAATTTAGGAAGGAGCCATCTTGAACTCTTCTCACGCAAATAAAACAATTTCGAAAAAAAAGGTTACTTGACATGCCCAAAATGGTGAGTTTTTAGTGATGCGTATTTTTAAAACTTAGAATAAGCTTTTAAAAAAAATTATATTAAATTATTAAATTTTTAATCTCACGCAGAAAATTTTTTCCTGAATCTTTCTTAATCAAACTTGACAAATCCATGATTGCTCATTATTATGAGCACATGCTCAAGATAATGAGCAATCAAAATGAATAAAAGCTTTTTTATCTCCACTAATCATCAAAAAGTTCTCAGTTTTTTAACTAAATTTTCAGACCAAGAATTTTATGAAAGGGAAATAGCTCGTCGAATAGGCATTAGCTCTGGTTCAGCCAATAAGGTATTAAACGACTTATATGTGGCTCAACTAGTTAGAAGACAACAAAAGGGCAAAATGTATTTTTATTCTATTAATAAAGACACCCCCCTATTTCGTCCCTTTAAAATTCTTAATAATATAATCATTTTAAATCCTTTAATTGAAAAATTAAAAAAGGTTACCAAGAAAATCATTCTTTATGGGAGTTGTGCTCAAGGAGATGACACAGCTGAAAGCGATGTGGATCTTTTTATTATCTCTGACCAGAAAAACAAGGTTCTCAGAATTATCACTCAATATTCTCCAGGTAAAGGGTTTGAATCAATTAGAATCCAGCCGATAATTCAAAGCCCCAAGGAAGCCATGTCTCATGAGAAAGAAGAAAAAGAATTTTATTCTTTAATAAGAGAAGGAATAGTTTTGTGGGAAAGCCCAATAGATGAATCGAGATTTTAAAGAATGTTTAGAGAAGAAGAAAATAATCACTTTTCATCAGGGTAAGAATTTATTTAAAAAAGAACTAAGAACTGCTTGGGAAGATTTAGGGGATGCCAAATTTGGACTTGCTTACCAACGATATAAATGGTCAACCATCCAAGGCTATTAGGCTATGTTTCATGCAGCCAAAGCACTTTTATACTCGCAAAGATTCAGCGAGAAAAGTCATTATTGCCTGGGTGTAGCCCTCCATGCTTTATTTGTGGAGACAGGCAAGCTATCTATTGAATTTCTTGAAGCATTCAATAATGCCATGCTTCTTAGAGAAAGCGCTGATTATAAGACCCACTTCTCCCAATCAGGGGCAAAATTGGTCGTAGAAAAAGCTGAGGAATTTCTTCTTAAAGCCCAGGAGATCTTAAAAGAAGATTTATAAAGAAATTATTCGGATTCCTTCAATAAATATCGGATTCCTTCAATAAATAAAGGACACTCTTCCTGCATTTGCGCGAGAAGGTACTTTACACCGTGCCCTCTCAATCTTTATCAAAAAACGGACAAGAGGGGACACCCTCCCCACAATTGGGCGTCCGGCCCAAAAGGCTAAACCAGAATCCCTCTTATAGCCACATTGAGCTGTTGGATTGAGGTTGTTGAGTTGAGCAGCTAGTGTCCAATTTAGTTCGTAATTTTGATTTAAGAAAGAAGTCATCATCAACTCTTTTGAGAGCAAAATTCAAGCGAAAGGAGCAAAGTTATATAAAGC
>MTOP01000094.1 GCA_002010725.1 Candidatus Aminicenantes bacterium JdFR-80 | reverse complement strand
CCCTTGATGGCTCCTAAAGGACAGATCTCCACGCATTTATGGCAATCACCACATTGACTTTCATTGTACGGAGAATTTAACTTAATGGGATAATCAGTTAAGACGGTGACCAATCTGACTCTTGGTCCAAATTCAGGGGTAACAAGTAAGGCATTTTTTCCTATCCAGCCAAGTCCTGCCCGAGTGGCTGCTGTTTTGTGGGGAATAATCGCTTTCAATTCACTCCTATTTACCGTTTGAGAAGCAGGCACCGGAAAAGCCTGATACCCCATGGATTGAATTAAATTTGTAGTTTTTAAAGCTATCTCATTTAACAGATTATTTATAACATGAGTTTGATAAGCATATTCAAAAGTTGGTCCATTTATAATTTCATCAATTACTGAATCAGAAAAANGAATCCCAATAGAAATGACTTGCTTAAGGTTTTTAAATCTGGGAGGAAGATAATCTCCCAATTCGCCAAATCCTACCAAAGAGGCCCCCCACTCAATTATCATCCTTTTAATTTCTTCTGGACTCATTTTCTATATGACTATTAAATAGAGACTTCCATAAGCAACTATCCCTCCTGGTAAAGTCAAAAGTAAAGACCGCAGATTGAGATAAAACAGCCTGAACCATAATAGAGATGAACCAAGCTGGGCCACAAATCAAGCCCGTTTTTTTAGCTAACAACGCCATTTAATTATTCCTCTGTTCATAATAAAGTTTATTTTCCCCTTTTCAACATCCAATTGACCCTTTTTAAACCATCCAATTTTCTAAATGATTAATAGTTGTTCTCATTAAAAAACCTTTCNAAAGATTAGCCATCAGTAGATAAAAATTAGATACACCCCTTATAATTCAAATTAAATTGGAGGGCAAAATTAACCCTAGATAAAAATCCAGAAATGGGTTGCTCTTGTTAAATCCATAAGTCCTGAAACAGGTGAGACCAGATAAGTTANTAATTTGATGACAATTATAATCCTTTTCATGATTACTAACATTGTCAGCGACTATTTTGTTCACTTTTAATCTCATTTAACTTTCGNGGGCTAAAAATACTTAGAGAGTCCACCGTAATTTAAATAAAATTGATAATATCCCATGCTGTTAATCTTCATTTTTCTGCCCTTCACTTCTATTTGCTTTTCGTACTCAACCTGAACAGTCTGCTTGCCAATTCTGCTTAGTCCTTGCCTGCTTACCTGGATTAAATAGGAGAGCAACCCGAAGTTTTGCCCCAGAAATCCTGTCTCAAAATATTTTTGAATTGAAATTATCTGAGCCTTTTTCCCGTTAATTTTAATTACTAAATCTTCCTTTCCTAAAGGTGGAGCCAATTCAGCGACATTGAACTCCTGCTCATTTAATTGAAGAGAATAATTCTTTGGNGGAAATATCTTTTTCAATAACATCGGGCGGAAAGAAATAAAGTAGGCATCTCCTCCCCCATTATTGACCCACACATTGAGATTGTAGACCTCACCATTGCCGATTTTAAAATCCAATTCTTGGTCCTCATCAACGATAATATGCCACGCCCAAGCTTCCAGATTACTCACTCCTTTATCAACTGTTTCGATAATCAAAGCATTATATGTCCTCTCCGGTAATACTATTTCATAGTTCCCTCCAGAATCCGACCACTTACCTAAACGCTCTGAAAGGAAGCTATCTGGACAAACTCCAATAAAGGCCTTGAGGGGCCTTCCCCTAAAATCTGTTATCTTTCCAAATAATCGATGGTAACGACATTTTATCACTTTTTTTCTTTGTTCCTTGGCCGATTTAATAGTCACCTCAATCCTATCGGGAGTCTCTTTTAAATACTCAACAACCTGTCTTATTTTAAAATAGCCATCATTAATCTCCATAAAATATGGCTTGACCGATTGTTTGATCTCCAAAACTTTATCCCATACTTTCCGGTTACCTGGTGAGTAAACTTCAACTTGAAGAGAAAAATCCTCCTTGGGCATCCGGCCATAAATATGAAGAGCGGACTGAAAATTTAGCCGATGGCCATCGACAAAATCGACTGAATCCGACGGAATATTGTACCAATAAGCCTGAATATCCTGGTTATTTCCTCTCTCCAAGAAGGGATAATTAATCAGATTACTCCAAAGGATTGAAATTAATTGAACAGAAAAAAAAATACTCCCTATAAAGATAAGTATATTTTTTTGACTTAAGGACATAGTCCCTCCTTAATTAGCTTTAATTTTGTTGAGCCATCTAAAAGTCTTCTGGTTCCATTTGGTCAATAAAAAAGGAATGATATTAGAATTCATCTCTTTCTCCTGGGATGAAGAAAATTCCAAAAATTAAAATTCCTCCACTCGACTAGTTCAATATTTATTCCGGAGGGAATTTTTACCCTCTTGATGACAACTCCATATAGAAAACGGAAAAAATGACTAAAGGGTTGTCTTTTGAATTTCCTTAATTTTTTCCTGATAAAATCCCCACCAGCGACTTGTCGATAGAAGTCAATTTGTTTATTCGCTAAAACAACTGTTCTAGTAATTCTACGTTTTGGGTTAAAACCACCTCTCCCTTCTCGCCTTAAATTTATCTGATAATGAGAAATAAACTTATCACAAACTGGCCTGTTCCCCATAATCCCTCAAAAAGAATGCAAATTTAATGCCAGATAAAATTGGTGAAATTGGTACGAATTATGCAGATTATTTTTCCCNGGTAAAGAATGACCTCCAAAGGGAAGATCGATGGGCTCAAAAATAATCCTACTCTCTTCGGCCAAACGGATATTTTCGAACTTAAATTACCCCGAATGGGAAAATTATTTCCCAATAATGGGAAATGGATTATACAAAAACTATTAACAAAGAGAAATTAATGTCTTATGATAGGCTTGGTTATTGCTTAAAATGAAGAGCATATTTTCCCCTTTCTTCAATCAATCGCCCGAAAAATCCGCCAAAAAAGAGAGCATCTCCCTGAGCAGAAGGAAAGCTACGCTGACCCTTACTCTCCAGGGAGCAATGAAATCGATTAATACCACCAAAGGTAAATTGCCATGAATTTTAAAGTTCTGATCATTGATGACGAAGATTGTCTGCGGGAAGTTTTTTCTGAATTACTTAAAGAAGAGAACTATGTGGTGGCCGAAGCCGCTACAGGCACCGAGGGGATAGAAAAAATCCATAAATTTCAACCTGATCTCATTCTGTTGGATATGAATCTCCCTGATATCTCAGGGATGGATATTCTTACTTATGTCAGAGAAAATAACTTGCCCGCCGAAATCATCATTATTACGGCTTACGGCACTATCAAAAACGCCGTTGAAGCCACCAGGTTAGGAGCCTACGATTATCTGGAAAAGCCGGTTAATAATGACGAGCTTCTCCTGACAGTCTTCCGGGCCCTGGAGGTTAAACGTCTGCAGCAAGAAGTGGAAGAGCTCCGCAGCGAACTCTCCTCTCGCTATCAATTCACCAATATCATCGGCACCAGCAGCCAGATGAACTCTGTTTTTCAGATGATGGCCAAAATATGCCGGGTCGAAGGAACAGTGCTGATTACCGGAGAAAGCGGCACCGGAAAAGAACTTGTGGCCCGGGCTATTCATTATAACAGCTCCCGCAAAGACAAACCTTTTGTGGTGGTCAATTGCGGAGCTATCCCGCGGGACCTGATTGAGTCGGAGTTTTTCGGTCATACCAAAGGGGCTTTTACTGATGCCAAGGAAGAAAAAACGGGCAAATTTGAACTGGCTAACTACGGCACTATTTTCCTCGACGAAATCGGTGAGCTGTCGCCTGAAGCCCAGGTCAAACTCCTGCGGGCTATCGGCGAAAAAGAAATCGTTAAAGTTGGAGGAACAAAGACCATCCCCATTGATGTGAGAGTCATTGCNGCCACCAATCAAAACCTGGAAGAGCTGGTTAAAGAGGGAAAATTCCGGGAGGACCTCTACTGGCGCCTAGCAGTCCTCTCCCTCCATCTGCCGCCTTTAAGGGAAAGAAGAGAAGATATTCCTCTTCTCTGTGAACATTTTATCAAAAAATTTAACCAGAGCCTCCGCAAAAGCCTCCGCGGCATCACCGGCGAAGCCCTGGAACTATTAAAAAAATATCACTGGCCGGGTAATGTCCGTGAACTGGAGAGTGTCATCTATGAAGCCATGGTGATGAGTGAAGGACTGTGGATCACCGAAGACAATCTACCNGCTCGGATCGTTGAGAGGAAAAGTTATGAAATAGATGAAGTGGCTTCCCTGGGGCTGACTCTGCCCGAAGCAGTGGAACGAATGACCACCCGCCTGGAAAAAGAAATGATCCGGCGAGCCTTAAAGGAAACCAACGGCCATAAATCCCAGGCCGCCAAAAAACTAGGAATAACCAGGAAGACCCTTTACAACAAAATGATTCAATATAACATCAAAAGCTTTTAGACGATTTCCCCCGATGGTCCCTCACTGTTCTAAGAGAGGGGGAGGAGAACAATAAACCTGGCCCCCTCGCTTTCAGCCTTCTCCACCCAAATCCTTCCCCCGTGCTCCTCAACAATGCGACGGGCAATTGAGAGCCCCAGTCCAGCTCCCTTCTTTTTATGATAAGAAAAAAATGGTTCAAAAATACGCTCGTTTAACTCCGGAGGAACACCCGGTCCCGTATCATCGAAAGATATTTCCAGCCAATCCTCCTTTTTGCGGCTGGAAATAGTTAACTGGCCTCCCTCAGGCATGGCATCCCGGGCGTTGGCCAGAATATTATGAATGACTTGAGCCATTTTGTCTGAGTCAATTTTCACTTCTCCTCGATAAGCCAATTGGAGATCAACTTTGATATTTCTTTTGTCAAAATCTACCTGAAAAACATTAACCACTTCATGGAGAAAATTAGGCAAAGAGCAGGCTGAAAAAGAAGTCGTCATCTGGCCCTCGCGGGTATAATCCAGAATCCCCTGAACAGTACTTATTAGCCGTCTAGCCGCCGCCATGATCCCCTCACACATTTTCTTTCTGATTTGAGGCGAAAGATTCCGTCTTGCCAGAAAATCAGCACTATTGATTATGCCGCTCAGTGGTCCTTTTAAATCATGAACCACCGTACTGGCCACCCGTCCCACCGCCACCAATCTTTCGCTTATAATCGCCTCCTGTCTTAAGCAGGTATTTTCAATAGCTGTTCCCAACTGGTGACCTATAGCCTGGAGCAATTCCACATCTTCGCCACTAAAAGTTTGCGGTTTGCAGGAAATAACATCCAGCAATCCGATTATTTTTTTTCCGGATTGCAGCGGAACCCCTAGCCAGGAACGAATACCCTCTCCGATAATCCGAGAACGGACCACTTCAGCCGGAAAAGAAAAATCCAGTGTATCGGCGATGATCAAAGTTTCTCCCTGGGTGAAAAAAGATTTCCTTCCCTGGCGATTTAAGTAATCATCCTGATACCACTTAGTAAATTCTCCTGAAATCTTCCCGGCCTGGGTTATCTGAAGGCTGTTCGTTTCTGGATTGACCAAGCCGATAAGAGCGGCATCTGACCGGGTGACCTCGAGGATTTTCTCCGCGGCTGACCCCAAAAGAGTCTCTAAATCGAGGGCCTGATTGATTACCGTAGCCATGGCGTTTAAAGCAGCCAACCGTTGAGCTCGTTGTTGAGTTTCTTCAAATAATTGAGCATTGGCTATAGCCATTCCTAATTGCTGGCCGATAGCATTGAGGAGTTGTAAATCATCCTGGGTAAAAAAGCCAGGTGTCCGGGAAACAAGACCTAAAGTTCCTACCACCCGATCCTGCGCTATTAAGGGCACCTGAGCCAGAGCTCGGTGGCCGACTTCTTTTAATAGTTCGCGGATATGAGAACTAACTCGCGGATCTGTCCACATATCCTGGGACAAGCTGGGTTGCCTTTCCCTGGCTACCCAACCGACAATTTCTTCCGATAAAGGAAAGCTTTCCGCGTGCCGGACATAATTTTCAGAAAGTCCCTGATGAGTGGCCAGTAGAAGACTTTGGCCGGCTTTATCTAGAAGTCTGATGGCTCCTCCATCAGCCCCGGTGACATCGATCACCCGGGTCAGGGCCTGCCGCATTAGTTGCTCAAGATTTAGAGGGGGATTGAGTGTTTCTGCAATTGAGTAAAGGGCAGATAGTTCATGATGACGATGAGATAATTGTTCATAAAGACGGGCTTTATGAATGGCCGCCGCTGCATAGCCGGCCATGGTTTCCACAATCCCCACATCATCCGGAGTAAATGCGGCCGCCTTTTCGTGAATCAGAACCAGAGTGCCAATCAATTCTTCCCCGGCAATCAGGGGAATGCCGATATACGAACGAAACGGTTTTTCACCGGGTAATAAATCAGGTTTAATATCCCGGCGGTGGGCCACATCGTGGACAAAAAGAGGTTTTTTTTCTTTGACAATCCAGCCGGTGTAGCCTTTCCCTGGAGGAAAAGTATGCCCCAGAGGAAAACTCCGCTCCGAGGGACAGCGAAGGGCCCTGAGGATAAGCAGGCCTCGGTCTGCATCCCATAGACTTATTTCGGCCAGAGTGCAGGGAATCAGCTCGGCCACCGCACTGATGACCGCGTCCAGAGTCTCCTGAAGATTTAAAGAAGTGCCGATTTTGCGGGCAACCTGACTTATTGCCTCCAACTGTTTGGCTAATTGGTGGACGGACTTGGGCACCGGCAATACCTCTTTTCAGACACGGGATTGGTTTTAAGTTACCACAACTCCCCTCTTTCTTCAATTTTATAAAATGACTGGCCATATTTCCCCGACTTCACTGGCCTAAAAAGAAAGGCAAAGGGTAAAATGGTGATCGTTATTCCTGTCACCAAAAAGATTAACAATTTTCTTTTGAACATGAAGATAGAGGAAACCTGAAGCCTGTACTCTTCTGACCCAAGTATAACAAGTCCTAATGGCTACCTGGCTACTAACCAGAGACGAAAATTATGACCGGGCCGAAGTGGAAACCTTATTCCGGTGAGATAGACAACTAATTTGGCTGGAAGAGCTGATCTATCTCTTTCAGACATGGTGAAAGAAACATCAGCTCTGGATCTAACCACCAATAGTTGTCGTGGGTAGCGAAGAGTAACAGCCCACTTTGGCCAGAGAAAAAGGGGAGAAGCGGGCTATTTTCGAGACTCTTTACCGGACGGTAAAATCAACCCTTTTCTCCCGGACCTGACCGCTATTCTCATCGCGGACTTTAATCTGAAGGATGTAACGGCCGGGAGCCAATTGTCGAAGAGGAAAATGGGTGAATTGGTTCAACCCCAAATTGATTTGAGCTTCTCGAGCCGGAAGAGTTACCTGGCGAGACGGGTCAATTTGGGCAATTACCTCCTCTCCCTTCAAAACTTGATGTTCAATAGTCAAGCGGACCTGACCCTCTGGATGGTCAACCACTGGCAGGTAAATCTGGTAGAAAAAGAGTAATTCATCCTGGGGGGAATAAATCCTCTGAGGATTAGGAGTAATCCTGAGATTATCAAAGACAAAAGGACCTCTTTCCNGGCGAGTCAATGAAAGATTAGCCGGAACTTTTAGGCCCACCTGGGATAACATTTTCAATTGAGGTATCTCCTGGGAGGGAATGACCAGCGATTTTTTCTTAGGCAGCACCTCAATTTGTCGGGCTAAGACAATTTCGCTCAATTTGAACTCCCTCTTTCTTAAAGCCGGAACTTCAAGGGTCCGATCAAGATAACCTACCTTGCCGCTCACCTCATCCCAGATAACAATCCGGAGAAAATACCGGCCGGACTCAAGGCTGAGAGCATGGNTATATTGATAACAATTATTCACCCGCTGCTGGAAGTTTTCCTCTTTTAAAACCATTTTAAGGCTGTCCCCTCCTTGATAGACAGAAAAACCCTGCTCATCCTTCACTTCCAGATAAAAGTTAATCTTGCCCCGGTAAATCCGGCCCACCCGGCGGAAACCAACCTCTCTGGCCGGGATCTCCAGGCTTATGGGCAAATACGTTAATCCCGATCGACCGCGAAAATAACTCTCACCATAGAAAAAAGGCAGACTGGCCAAGGATTCACGCGTCTCCACCAGGCCCTTTAGCTTTCTCAGTCGCCGGCTCCTTTCCATTTCCTCCAGTACTTCTCCTCTTGATTTGGAGACTTCAGTCAAGAAATAGAGTTTTTCCAGAGGCGAGGCATTCAGGAGACGGCGCGACTGTTCGGCTAATTCCAGGGGAGAAAGCACCCGGTTGCCGGCTTGGGGAAAGTCACCATAACCCACATAACGAGCGGGCAAAGAAATATTTCGTAAAGCATTGGCTAAGGCAGGATCAAAAGTAAGCTCATAAGAACCTGAATTATAATAGTTGACAAAAACAAACTCGATCCGACCAAAGCGGGCCTTTACTCCGGGCAGATAGAGATAAGTCCAGACCTCCGCCGGAAATTCAGCTGTCGGTGCAGCCGGACCAAACAAAAATCCTCGTCCGCCACCCGGATTGGTTTCGATAAAATCAGGTGGGCCGAACATGATATAGACCCGCCCCCTGTCCGTTTTCCAGCCTGGTTTACCCTCAAAGAAATGTTGATTGGCGTAGGTTAAACGACGATAGTGCTCCTCCCGAAACTCATTGACCGGGGTCTCGGCAGTGGGGTCCCGCCGGCGCCAGAAGGTTTGAATAAATCTTTCGCGTTCTTCATCATTCTTTAAACTCAGAAAAACATCTTTTTCTCTTTCGGAAATAATATAAANGACTTCCTCTTCCAGCCACTTGCGGTGGCGGGGAGAAAGCTTAGCAGATTTNTCCTCTCTTACCCCGGCNTGGCTGGCTAGACCAGAGAACAATCCAGCCCAGAATATAAATAGCANAACAAATATCAGCCAACGTCCAGTGCTCATTGGACTCACCTTCAGCCTTTTTTCCTTAGAAAGCTGATTATTTGACGAGCCAGATCGGCATTGGGATCATCAGGGGCCAGCTCCAGAAATTTCTCCAAATGAAGAATAGCTTCATCCTTTTTATTCTGGTTGACATAGACCATCCCCAGACGATAGTGAGCCAGGGGGTAATCTGGTTGCAATTCAGTCACCTTAACAAAAGCCTGCTCCGCCTTTCTTATAGCTCCCGTATTAAGAAGGCAAACACCCAGGTTGTAAAAGGCCTCCGGATCCTCCGGGCTGAGTTCGACCGCTTCTTGAAAATAAGGTAAGGCCTGCCGATAGTCCTGCAAAAGACCATACAATTCCCCCAGATTTTTATGAGCACTATAACTTTGGGGCTGTAGTTCAAGCATCTGGCGGAAAACAGTAATAGCCTCCTTATAGCGCTGGAGTCGGGTGTAAACAATTCCCAGATTGTAGTAATAAATCGGATCCTGAGGTTCTTTCTCGATGGCTCGCTGGTAAGCCCGGGCAGCCTCTTCCAATTTTCCTTCAGCAAACCAGGCATTGCCCTTTTTGAAATCCGGTTCACCCGGGGTAGCCCGAGAAAGGGGAGCTTGAGCTTTATCCAGCTGGAAAACCACCTCCACCGATTGCTGAATCCCCACCCTTTTCTCAATTATGACCGGCTGATAGCTTTCTTTTTCGGCCTTAACCTGGTAATAATCAGGCTGAAGTCCGATTTGAAAAAACTTACCCTGCTTATCAGTGCGGAGAGTAAACCTCACGGCTGAGTAGCGCATGGACGTAATGGTTATTTGAACATCAGCTATGGGCTGACCGTCCTGATCGACCACTTTACCTTTAATTGCTCCCTGAACTGAACCCTGAAAAGCAGACGAAACCAGCCCGCTTCCCAGAAGAAAAGGCAGCCAAAAGAAATAAAGGAAAATAATCAAAACCCCCCAACTGTACCCCTGTAGACCCTCTTTTCTCCCAGAGTCTATTTTTTTTATTAGAAAATTCTTATTCAATACCTTCATTCTCCTTTGATTCTCTCTGGCTATAGTTAGCATTGTTAATTTTCTCCTCAGAAGAAGTTCTGATCACCACAAACCTGATTTCAAAAGGCTCTTCNAGTTCGGGCGAAATAAGACGAAGCCGAAGAGGTTGGTTTTCCAATCCGGTTTGGGGTCGAGGAAAATAAATCAAATCAACTAGAAAACTTTTCCGCCGCAGACGGACCATATCCACCACTCGGGCCGCTCCCTGAGTTTGGGGAAAAAAATTACTCCAGGCCCGCTGGTAATAAGAAAAACTGGTCAACAATTGGTCACCCAGCAGACCTGTTTGACTCTTAAACTTATGATCAGCCGCTAGATAGGGATAATTATACCGAATCTCCCTGATATCCGGCATCAAGTAGATATCATCATTCGCATCAACCAGAACCAGACTCTCCCGGGTAATAGTCAAACTGTATAAATCTTTATTAGCAATTTTAACGACTAGTGGAAAATACAGTTCCTCTCGGCGGCGCTGAGCCAGTTCAACATCAATCATGACGGCTACTTCTTCATTCTCTTTAATCACAGCAAAAGTACTGTATTGCCTTTCATCATTAAAAAGAGCCGGCGGATAACACCTGCTCCAAAAAGAAATAAGTAGAGAAAAGAAAAACACCCCGAAAAGAATTCTCCTCCAAAAATAGCTTCTTTTCCTTGTGCTTAAGTCAACCATGTTAATTTCTTCCTTATTAAAAAGAAGAGACCCAGGGGCCGGGACTCACCGGCCCCTGGGTGGTTCTCTTCTTCCCACCTACTTAGAACATGACCCGGATAGAGAATTGAGCTTCTCTGACACCGTTCATCCGACTGACTTCTCCGAAGGAAGCTGAATGGAAGCTGACATTGGGCAGATCCCAGAAGTAGCTCTTCAAGACGTTAAAAACCTCACCGATCAGCTGAAGGGTGACTTCGCGATTACCAACATTAAAGGTGAAGTACTTCTGGAGAGACAGGTTGATGTTGTGGGTAGGGAACCAGTAGAACATATTCCGAGTAGCAAAAGTCTGGTCGTAATAACTGAGGTCATCCGGTCCTGCCGGAGGATTGGGAATCCCGAAATAGTTGCCGTCTAAATAGGGAAAACCATGATTCCACTTGATAATCTCCTGAGGATTATCNCCCAGCCACAACGGTCGATCTTTGCCCAGACCATCCTTATTGAAATCCCAGTAGAAATCATTGCTGCCTGCCTGAACAGTGAAGGGCTGCCCACTGGTGTAATGGAAATTCCCGGAAAGCTGCCAACCGGCCAGGACATTCTTGGCAAACCAGTTGGAAGAATTCTTGAAAAAGGGTATATCCCAGACAAATCCACCTACCAGCCGATGCCGTCGGTCATATTGAGCCGGCCCCCATTCATCTTCCTGGCGTTCATGACAAATTGCATAGTAGCCGGTGTTATCACCAAAGTAATCAGAATTCTGATCCCGGGCCTGACCAAAGGTATAAGCGGTATACCATGACCAACCACTGGAAAACCGTTTGGTCAGCCTAACGGTTAAAGCATGGTAGGTTGACTGATAATGCTGTTCCCGGACATTAACATCATTCGGTGCTCCATAAGGGTTGATGCCATCCAGGTGACCGTCCAGCATATCGCCGGTAAAACGATTCGGCTTCTGGATAACGCCCAGCCGCCGACCTCGGGTGCCAGTGTAATTGATTTCAATAGCCACATTGGGGGCCAACTCCCGTTGAAGCCCGATCATCCAGTTGATTGCCTGCTGGGGTTTCAGAGTTTTTTCCATCCAGCGGAGAGCCACTCGATAGTTGAGAATATTCGCCTTCGGAATGGAGACCGGGATAGTGGGATTGATCTCAGGGAGTCCATAATAGTGTCCTAGGAGGGTTACAAAAGTAAAATCGGGATAATTGAATCGGTCATTCTCGTAGGTGTTGTTGAAAGTTCGGTCATAACTAATACCAGCTCCACCCCGCAAGGAGGTCTTACCGTCACCGGTTAAATCGTACGCAAAATTGAATTTGGGAGCAAAACAATAATAGTAGGGATCCCAGAGACCTTTACCCATTAATTCCCGACCGTCAAAGATCATGTACTTGATGCCTTCCCGATTATACTCACCTTCAATCAACTGCTTGGTTTCAAATCCCTTTTGTGTACCAAAAGCCGGCATATTGATACCCACTCCCGAAGTTTCTTCCGGCACACCAAAGTATTCCCAGCGGAGTCCAAAGGAAACAGTCAATCGATCACTGACACGCCAATCATCCTGGAAGAAAAGACCTCCTTCCAGACCACGCCACTTGCGATGGGTATTACCTTGGGACCACTCTCCATCAGCCGGCCCCGGTACATAGGGGTTATCCGGGGAGGGATCGGGTGGGTCAGCTCCGACAACTAATAATCCCGGACCACGGTTGTGAAGGAAATCATTTAGGTTGAAATAATAGTAATATCCATAAACATAGGCGTCAAAGATTGAATCCGACTTCCAGAGCCGGACCTCACCGCCTATTTTAATGGAGTGGTCACCCAGCTGAAAATTCAAAATATTGACCAGTTGAAAAGTCTGGTTTTTGAAATCCTGAGGCATGTTGGAAGCATCACCAATGTTCGCCACACTGGGGATTACAATGGTCGGCAGCTCAGGTAAGATGCGGGGCCACTTACGGTGATCACTGTGATACCCCAGCCGGACTTCATTATACATGGTCGGACTGAAGAGATGGAGCCAGGTCAACCCGCCAGTATTATAAACGAATGGAACATTCTTGGTGTAACCGGGAATAGCCGCACTGGAGAAGACATTCTTGTTATAATTATATAACCAGCGGAAGGCAATTCTGTCTTTTTCCGAAAAAATATGGTCGATCTTTATCCCGAAATTGTAAACATTCTGGCGAGTGGTTCCATCCCAAACATACTGGCCAATATCATTAACCCCATCTCCATCCAGGTCCTTAAAATTATAGGTCGGAACGGGATAGTTCGAACCCAATAAATCAAACACTTCCCGGGCAAATCCCTGGGCACCGGCCACGGCTTCTTGAGTGAAAAAGTACATTGGTGTCCGTGATTCCTGAACCAATCGAGTGCTCTCAAAGGTCAGAAAAAAGAAAGTTTTATCCTTTATGATCGGACCGCCCAGTGTACCTCCATACTGCCAGCGGTCATAGGGAGGACGGTCATGAGTCAACCAATCTTCTGTTCGAAAAAGGGAACTATCACCACGATAAAAAACCCAGCCACTACCATGGAGTTCATTGGTTCCGGACTTCATGACAGCGTTAATGATCCCGCCCGCGTTCCGGCCGTATTCAGCCGAGAAATTACTGGAAACCAGACGAAATTCCTGAATCGATTCCAGGGGAAGCTGAGTTACTGCGGCTCCCTGAAGGCCTTCATCGTTATTGGTGATGCCATCAATCATAAAGTTATTGGCTGAACCTCTCATCCCATTGATGGCAAATCCCGACCGACCCGCTCCAGGTAATGTTCCCGGCGCATATTGAATTAAACTAAGGTAATTTCTATTTCCCTGAGGATAACTCAACATTTCTCTTTCAGTGATGACTGTAGACACCTGGGCTCGAGTAGTCTCAACAAGGGGGGCCTCGCCAACCACTGTCACTTCTTCTTCTATCCCACCAACTTCCAGGACAAAATTAACTCTTAATTCATCTCCGGAATGGAGTTCAATCTCTTTCTTGGTGAGGGTCTTGAATCCAGTCAAGGAAGCAGTGAGATTATATATTCCCCGGGGGAGTCGCTCCAGGCGAAAACGGCCTTGATTATTGGTGATAGAACTTTGAGTCAATCCCGTCTGAATATTTTTAGCTGTGACTGTTACTCCAGGTAAGGGGCCTCCTTCGGTATCCTGGACAGTTCCGACAAATACACCAACTTCCTGAGCCAGAACAAAAGAAGCAATGACCATCATCATGAGACCCACCAGAAGGAATTTCTTCAAATTCATCTTCTTATCCTCCTTTTAATGATTTTTGGCTCCTCTCAAGTTTTGAGGAGAAGTAGAGTAAAACCTGCGGAGGCAATCCTCCGTTCCTCAGTCCGTTTCATTTATCTTTCCCGAGTCATTCTCACCTCCTTTCTGATAAATATAGCCAAAAAAAAAGAGGCTGCCCGAAGCTTCCCTGCGGAAGCTTCAAACAGCCTCTTTGTTCAAGTCAGCTGTTGTCAGCTGGCCGTCAGCAGTTCAATTTAATAATGCAATTAATATGCCAATTTTTTTTAGGTGGCCTACCCAAGAGCCTCCACGCCCACCAATTCAAATATTTAAAGAGTTATTCAAGCTTTCGTATCCTGGGAGCACTAAAATAAACTGTCCTTCTCGGTTTTACGGAGGCCAATTCTCCTCATCTTTTCTTTGATTATCCGCAGAAAAGACGTGTCATGAAAACCTGCTGGTTCTTTTGCAAAAGAAGAGAGGTAAAAGGGATACGGTTTTTTCTGGAAACGAATACCATATCTTTTTACTTTTTCATTAAGAGTAGTATAGTTGATTCCCAGAATCTTGGCTGCGGCTCGCTGGTTACCGCCACACCCATCTAGGACACGAACAAGCAACTTTCTTTCCACCTCATTCAGTAATTCTTTCAGAGAAATCTGCTTGTTTAGATAATACTCAAGGTAAATACAGATCAATTCCAGATAAATCTCTTCTGAGCTATCCATTTCTCATGCCTTATTGAGGACACTCGGAGAATGCATTTCCGACNTCTGTTTTCTTTTCACCCAGGCATTACTTTTCGAAAAATAAATCTTATTCATCAATGTCCTCATTCATTGAATTTGACCTTGCGACTAACCTTCTCCGCCATCATGGGAAGACCGTCCTGGATTTTCAATCGCTCTATTTCCCCAAAGCCCAGCTCTTCACAATATTTGATAAAGGAATACCATAAAGGATGGATTCGCAACAATCTTCCCCGTTGAAGCTCATTTTTAGAATATTGGTCTACACTCATTTTTTCCCTCGTCTAGCAAATTGAGTAAAGTCGACCACAAATAGCAATTACTCCTCCACTGCCAAAATCTCCTGCTGACGGCATTCTAAAAAAATATGCAAAACTCATGCCAGCTTTAAACTCATTATCTTTGGAGAGACTCGTCTTCCCAAAATTGCCGATCTGCAAAAAAANTCCCAACCATTTAGCGATAAATTGCGTCTAAAAAGAAGATGAATTTTTAAGGAGTAATTAAGGCTATGAAAAAAATTTTTCAAAGTTGTTTAATCTTTTTCATCTTCGTCGCTGGGCAGGCAAGTTTATCTCCTTTCCCACTCAGCCAGAATAATGGACAATACGAGCTCCATCCCATTCAAACACCTATAAATATTGACGGTTGTTTAGATGAATGGTCCTCTTCTCCTTCTCTTTTAATCAACCGGACTCCTCAAGGAGATACCGTGCGGTTGTCCCTGGATATAAGTGTTCTGGCCAGTTTCGCTTATGACAGAGAATTTTTTTACGCAGCTCTCACCGTCCAGGATGATACTTTCGAGTTTTCCCGCCGGGGCTGGCGCTACGGCGATGGTTTCTATCTCACCTTTGTCCGGAATGCACAAGGGAAAGCTGATTCCCAATTCTATTCCTATGGCTTTGCCTTCACCGGCCAGGGCCTGGAGAAAATCCTGGTCAACCGAGACGGAACCTATTTCCCTCCTTTAAAAACCAAAGAAATAAAATTTGCTCTCNAAAAAAATCAAGCTACAAATATTATTACTTATGAAGTAGCCATACCTTGGAAATACCTGGCCCCCTTCAAACCTCTTATTCATCGGAGCCTGGGGATTAATCTAATTTATGTTGACCGGGACGGCCAAGAGAGAACTATTCTTCAACTCTTGCCTGACCCAGATTATGACACCGAACTTTCAACAAAAAGAAGAGGGGCTCCTTTTGAGTGTCTAATTAAGCCTCCTCCGGGGGAAGAGAAACTTGAAGGACAAACTGCTCTCTCCTCCACCCACGCTTTTTCCTACCAGGACTTGGAGGTTCAATTCGGCCTGAACAGTAGCCANAAGACTAAGAATTGCCTCTTGCGAACAATTATATACCAGGGCAATTCTCCTCTCCAACAGGTAGAAACCAGACAGACTCTCAACCAGGGCTTAAATCTTATTGGCCAACGTTTGCCGCTTAAGGGAATAAAAACAGGTGAATATGTAGTCGTACATGAAGTTTATCATCAGGAAGACAAGCTCCCTCTTATCACTCAGGAAAATATTTTTGTTATCAATCAGGATTGGTTTGCCCGGCTGAAAAGTAATCTGGAAAAATTTGCCCAAAATTCACCCTCCAGCCCCCAATATCAGGCCAGTATTTCTGTGGCCGAAATCCGCTGTGAGTGGATTGAGCACTTCATGAAGACGGCCACTTCTCACGCGCCCATAAATAAATTAGCTACCTGGATTGAGGAGCTGGTTTTCCTCCACGATAAACTCTCCCGGGGAAAGCCTGCTCTCTTTGACACGCCAGGCATTCATCGCTATGCTCACCGCTCTCACCTTGACGGCACTCTCCAGCCCTACTCCTTCTACTGGCCTCCCTCTTATAATCCTCAGAAGAATTTACCACTCCTGGTTGTTCTTCATGGCAGTGGCGTTGATGAAGCCGGGATAATAAATTATTATTCTAAACTTTTCCCGGAATGGCCCATCCTGGCCCCTCAGGCCAGGGGCCTTTCCGACTGGTATCTCGGCTCCTCGGGTGAAGATGTCTTGGAATGCCTGGCTCATGCCCGACAACTATTTTCCCTTGATGAGAACAGCACCTTTCTCGTGGGTTTCTCTATGGGAGGCTACGGCGTCTGGCGAATTGGCTTGCTCCATCCAGAAAAATTCAGGGGTTTAATTATCATTTCCGGAGATTTTCAACCTCCTGCTTATAAAAAAGGAGAAAATATGATTAACTGCCTGCATAAGGCCCAGGGAAAACCCATTCTAATAATTCACGGAACCAAAGATAAAGCTATTCCGATTACCAATATCTACCCGGGCTTGGAGAAATTACGATCTCTCAATATTCCCTTTGATTACTGGGAAATTAAAGATGCTGGTCACGGTAACTTCAAACCAGAGCTCTGGGAGAAAGTCAAAGCCTGGATAAAACAAAAAATTAATTATCTGCCCTGATTTCCACTCGGTCATCCACCCCGATGTGGACGGTCACTCTCTTTACTCTTTTTTATATTTAACATCCAGCTCCACGGTGAAAAAATTATAATCACCATAAGAATTCTCAATTTCCTGACGGAGGTATTCCCGAGCTTCAGCATCAACCAGGAATTCTTTAAGTATTTGGTGACTGAGAGAAAACACTTCTTTTTCCTCCACTCCGTATTCAACCCGCCAGACAACTTTCCTCTTGAGCTCGCCCAACCCGGAATCCACAGTCTCAGGGGCTAAATTAACAATCGATTGAGGTTCCCACTCAATCTGCAAAACAATCCATCGCTCTTTATTAATCCAAATTCGGGCATAATTCCGATTATCCTGGTTCTCNGGAGTAGGGCTGGCTTTAATGAGAATAGCCAGCCGCCCGGCCACTTCGCCCCGGCCAATCACTTCATAAGTAAAATAATGTTGCCAGTATTTACTGAGAAAACCCACGGGTCCAAAGANGAGATATTTCGCCTGGTACTCCGTCTGGAGAGTCGCGTTCTTCTTGTTTCTCGGGCGACCGTTTTCCCGAAGAAGGATGCGCTTTTCCTGGAACTCCCAGGCTCCTCTCGCTCTTTTTTAGCTGTTTATTCATGGAAACTTTCAAAAATTACCATTTCCTCCAGGGGTTTCTTGGGTGGGGTAGCTGGCCANTTATCCGGAACACCAATGGGGGTGAAACAAATTAATTTATAACGGTCCGGAATATTAAAAAACCTCTTCATTTGGGCTTCAGGAAAAAACGTGGTGAAAAAGCCTGTGCCATAACCCAACGAGCGGGCGGCAATCATTAAATAGCCGGCCGCCAGACTCCCATCGTAGATAATATATTCCGGATACTTGGTCAGCGTATCGACCAGGACAGCCANATAGACCGGAGCAGAGAGAGCATTTTTGAGAATTTTTTGCACGGAGGCCGTGACTTTCTCCAATTCCTCAGGGCGAGGATTCTTTCTTTTCTGGTAAGCTTCGATAGTCCAGATTNGGGCCTCCCTCCGCAGCTCATCTAGCTTCCGCCTGTCCTGGATAACCAGAAATTTCCAGGGCTGTTGATTCCCGGCAGTGGGGGCAAAGCGCGCTGCATCCAGGATTTTCAAAATATGCTCTTTAGGAACAGGAGTAGATTTGAATTTCCGGACTGTCCGGCGATTCCTGATAATGTCAAACAGGTATTTTTGCTCCGCCGTGTATTTTTGGGAGGAATCGCCCACCTGAAAATATTCATTAATTGGAGTACAGATATCCGCGACCACCTTCCATTCTCCGCCTTCTTTGCGGAAAATCAGAGTAAAATAAGAATCCAGACAATACCATTCTCCAGAGGCAAGCTTCTGTTTGTAATGAAAAAGAGCCACGGTATAACCATAATCCTGGCCTTCATGAACAGCCAGCAGTTCCACCGGCATTGTCCAATCCTCTTCCTTAAACCAGCGCTGATGAAACTGATAATACCCCTTACGAGAAGTAATTCTATTGCCCTGCGCCGTTAGAAAAATAAATTGTTTCCTCTCCGTCACCGTTTCAAAAAGAGCTTCCAGATCCGCTTTTTGAACTGCCTGAACATAATTGGCAAAAGCTTGTTTCAGGGAAGAACCAGCTAAACTATTTTTTTCAGAATCACTATCACCCGCTGACCAGAGAAAAAGCAGCAGAAAAATAATAAATAGACAGACTAATAATATTTTCCTCACTTTTTTCCTCCCCGGCTCAGGAAATCTCCGATCATCATTTTTTCTTAAAAAGATGAACCATGAAGTCATTTAACATCAAATTAANCAGCAATTTTTATGCCAAGATGACAAGCAGGATAAGCTTATAACATCTTCTCCCAAAAGCTGCTAATAAGGAAAAAGGAGGTCTGTTTTAAAGCAAAGGCAAGCAACTTGGAGAGTAAACAGGTCAAAAGAGAAACATTAATGGGAAACTATTTTCCCATTATGGGTAATTCATTACTCATCGCGAGAACAAAATTTCTCTATCTCACCTTCTCTCGCCTGTGCTGGGAGAATAGTTGTCTTGGTCAATCAAACTCACCTACTCGCAGGAGATAACACCCGGACAAAATCAATCAACCAGCCCTGAAAAACGAAGGCTTTTATCACTGGATAAAGGTCTCGCAGAGCCTGTTCCCAATTAGCCGATAATTCTTTCTGCCTAATNTCTTCTGCCCTATCGGTAATCACTCGGAAGGAGAAGGCCGGAACGTGGTTCAATTCAGCTGTTTTCACCAGCCAAGGAAGGTTAAAAGCCAATAAGCAGTCATCCCGCAAGCTAGGGTTAAAATTACTTTTCTGGTTCGTAAGGAAATTAGCAGAGCTACTCCAAAGGCCACGAGCTGCGGACTTAATTTAATTTCCCCCCGTTGAGGGAAAAGAGAAAGAGCGATTAAACTGGTCAGCACAGTTACCGGGATATAATTCAGAAACCGCCAGAGGAAGGGGGAACCCCTTCTTCCCAACAGGGCAATCAGGCTATATCTGGTGAGAAAAGTCACTCCCGCCATCCCTANAAAAAGAACGATATTACTCATCACCGAACTTTGTTTCTAAAAATACACCCACCCCACTGGCTACCAGGCTGGTCAGAATTATAATGATTTTTTCCAGGCCTAGCGCGCGAAAGAAGAAAAACAAAACCACCACTACTCCGGCCACAAAAACATCAATCCATTTTTTTAAAAAAGGGAGAAGAAGGCCGAGGAAAACCAGCGGGAAGACCAACTCCAGGCCCAGCGCTTCCCAGGGCAAGGCGGCTTGACCCAGCAGGCCACCGATTAACCCGCTCATCGTCCAGAGAAGATAGACACCTACATTCGCTCCCAGTAAATAAAAGCAATTCTTTCCTCCCCGGCGATAATAAGCAATTGAAACTGCATAGGACTCATCGGTCAGCCAGAGGGCCAAAAAGGCTTTCAATGGATGACTGGCGGCCGCGACATAAGGAGAGAGAGAAGCGCCCATCAGAAAATGGCGTGAATTAATCAATAAAGTAATCGCCAGGGCAGTTCCCATGGTTATCTTCTCCCAGTGGCTTAAAACAGCCAGCTGGGCTGAGCCGGCATGGACGAGAGCGGACATCAGCCAGACCTGAAAACAATTTAAACCAGCTTTCCGGGCGAGGAGACCATAAACAACCCCCAGAGTGACCACTCCGGGGACAAAAGGTAAAACAGCCGCTACTCCTCTTCTAAACTCACTTTTTCGCTCTTCCCAACTTTTCTTCTCCCGGCTAGAACTAGGAGACCACCCAGAAGGTCCAGGTAATGGAGCCCGGAAATTCATCATCATCCAATACCATCACCAAAAAAGACTTAAACAATAGGCTTGGAGTTAAGTTTTCTCCTCTCCTGGTGGTCTTTATTTCTTTCTGCCAGCTTGGTCAAAGCCCTCCCCAATCGCCGGCTTCCCTCAATAAGCAGCTCTTCTGGTTGAAAGCTAAAGTTAAGTCTTAAATAATTTTGACCTTCTCCTTCTGGAAAAAAGGNTTCACCACCCACAAAAACAACCTTTTCATCAACGGCTTCTCTTAATAACTCCTTTGAGTCCCATCCCGGGGGCAATTCTCCCCAGAGATAAAATCCACCCTCTGGATCGGTCGAGGTCAGCCAGGGAGAACAAAACCGGTGTAAAGCCTTGAGCATAATATCTTTTTTCCGGGCATAAATCTCTCTTGACTTCTCTAGATGACCCTCCAATAAACCACGGCGACAAAATTCATAAAGAGCTCTTTGCCCCAAGGTAGGACTGTGAAGGTCNAGGAACTGCTTGACCTGGGATAGCCGTTCCACTACGGGGCGGGGGGCATTTATCCAGCCCACTCTCAGACCAGGAAAAATAATTTTTGAAAATGTGCTCAGATAAATTACCTGATCATATTTATCCTGACTTTTAAGTGAAGCAGGTGGCGGATTTTTAAAATAAAGATGACTATAGGGGTCATCCTCAATGATCGGCACGCGAAATCTGTAAGCCAATTCCAGTATTTCTTTTCTCCTCTCCGGAGAAAGAACCACCCCCCGGGGATTCTGGAACGTTGGTAAAATATAAATCAGACGAGGAACCTGGCGCCAAAGTAAATTTTCCAAAACATCAACTCTCAGCCCCTTCTCATCTCCGGGAATCCCCACAATTCTAGCTCCTCTAGCTCTAAAAACTGAGAGAGCTCCTACATAAGTCGGACTCTCCACAATGACTACATCACCGGGATTTAAAAATATTTCGGCCAGAAGATATAGGCCCTGTTGGGAGCCGGAGACAATAAACACGTTATCCGGAGACGACCCTCCTTGGGGGTTAATCGACCAGTTGGCTAAGAGTTCTCTTAAAGGATAATAGCCTTCTGTGGGACAATGCTGAAAGACNTGGTATTTCTCCTTTCTCAATATGTCATTGATAACTTCTCTAAATTCCTCCACCGGAAAGAGCTCCGTGGCTGGAACACCGGCAGCTAGAGAAATAATATCCTCTGAGGAGCAATAAGCGATAATGTCTCTGAGTAATGAATCCAGGTGGAATGGCGGCGATAAAGCTAAAAACTCGCTCCAATTAAAAGGATGAGACAAAGAGCGCCCCTCTAAAAAATACCCTTTTTTCCTGACTATCGTCCCCCGACCTACATGGGCTTCGGTCAACCCCTCAGCCAGCAACTCCTCATAAGCCGCCACCACTGTACTGCGATTTACCTTTAGTAATTTCGCCAGTTTTCTTGAAGGGAAAAGACGACTTTCTTCAGGGATAACACCGGTTAAAATCATCTCTTTGAGCTGATTCTTAATCTGCAGATAGAGAGGAATTTTTGCCTGTCTNTCAATTTTAATACCTACCAATTTATCCATTGGTCTACTCCAAAATTTATTTTATTGGTCATTAGAGACCTGTCAACAACCAATTGGCTTGCTTTGAACCAACCAATTTANCAAAAAATAGAACACCCCCTGGGNACAATTTATTTCAGGATTCCGTTATAAAACATGAAAAACATTCAAGGAGAATCAATGATTAACTTAATTCAATTCAGCCTGGCCGGAGTGATCTTGATCCT
>MTOP01000106.1 GCA_002010725.1 Candidatus Aminicenantes bacterium JdFR-80 | reverse complement strand
TAGCGGCTGAGTACTCGGATGGTCCCGCTAAAGAAAACGAAGGAGATCTGGGAAGCTTTAAAAGAGGCGAATTGGAACCCACTCTGGAAAAGGCGGTCCAGNGTCTAACTCCGGGAGAACTAAGTNCCTGGCTCCACGTGAGAAATGGCTGGTATTTATTAAAACTTGTTAGCAAGAAAGATAGTCGGCTGAAGAGTTTTGAAGAAGTCCGGTCGACAATTGAAGAGAAATTGTTTCAGCAAAAAAGGGAAAAAAAATCGCAGGAATTTATTGAGAATCTAAGAAAGAAGAGTTATATAAAAATTTTAATTTCCAATCCACTTGATTGGATTTAATAACTTCAGATGACGAAGACTGCGGCCGCAATCACGGTCGTCCATTTCCCTTTAGCTCCATAAGCTGTTTGAGTAATACTTTCCGTTCGGAAATGAATCCCCTCTGAAATCTCTATCCTGTGAGGGTCTTCAGGCGAAATAGACTCTTCGCTGAGTTCTTTGCCGAAAGCATTGGCCAGCAGAGTAGCTGCCAGCCACTCNGCTCTTCTGCCCACTTCAGCCGGTTTCAGGTCACTGGCTGTGTATTCATAAAGATACCCATGATGATTGAAGATATTGGGGATGGCCAGGCCAATTGAGGCTGCAATAAGTTGATTGGCTTGATTGGTGTATTCTTCACTAAGGACAACAAACACAATTTGTCCGGGTTCGAGGAGACGGAGACCTTCTTTAAGAGGAATGATGGCACATCGGGGAGGGAGGATACTGGAAACTCTGACGAGATTGAAAGCTGAAAGCCCTGCTTCTCGGAGAGCCAGGTCGAAACTCACTAATTTATCCTGATGAGTTCCTTTGCCGCGAGTTAAAAAAAGCTTTTTGGGAATAATACTTGTCATCTTGATTTGTTCCTTTCATTCAAATACCGAAGGAGATGTTATTTTTTCTCTGTTTTTATGGATGATTTTTTTTCTTTCTCTTTTGTTTCTGTTTGTTTTTTCTTCTTATCCGGCAATCCCACTGGTTCTGGTTCTTCAAAATCGATTTTTTTGGAGACTTCCCATTCTCCAAGGAGCACATATTGGGACCCCTTTGATTGGGCAAAGAGTTTGACGAAAACTGTTTTCCAATATGGGTTATTCTCAAAAGAAGCTTTCGTCTTACCTTCAACACCATAGTTGCTCTTGAGGGTAATGATGTCACTAGTGTGGTCGGGAAGAATTGGATCATTCCGGATGGCAGCCAGAAAGCAATCTCCCAGGTTTTCATAGTCATCTTTAAATCTGAAGTTAGCGTTGAAGTTGATGTAGCGGAGAGGTTTATCAGAAATATTTTTCACCCGGAAGGAAATAGCAGGGACCAAAATGAGCTTAGGAGGCCAAGGTTGGTAGTATTTCTTAACCCATTTTGTTTCGACGTCGACGATCTCGATAGAACTTTTCAATTCTTCCGGGGAAACAGTTTTCCAAAGTCCGGTCTTTTCGAAGAAATAAGCCAGAATAAGCGCGGTAANAATAGCCAAAAGAATAAAGGACCATCTTCTCATCTTTTCCTCCTTGATAGATATATCAACATATTTAATATAAGGAAGAACATATCGAGATGCAAACCTTTGTTTCTTTGATGTTTCAAAAAAACTGGCAAGGGATGTAAGAGGAAGAGGGTCGATTCAGAGGGGAGAATTAATGAACAAGCTCAGAGACAAAAACAGGTCGACAATTATATGAAGAAAAAAGATCTTGATTTTCTTGTAACACAGCTAAGGTTTCCTCCCAGGGATGCCCAATGGCGACCGCCCATCCTTCCCGGCGACCTCTTTGGAGCAGTTTGATTAGTTGCTCTCTGATTTTTGCCCGGGACACCTCATTGTCGAGAAATATTTTTCGGTAGGTGGTGGGGAGACCCATTGACCGAGCTATCTGGTAGGCCACGGATTGGCTTGTTGTCCGGCTGTCAACAAAAAATAAACCTCTCTTTTGCAGTTCACGAAGAATAATTTTCATCAGCCTTGGATTGGCGGTGATCAAGGAGCCTTGGTGATTATTGACCCCGATAGCGTGGGGAATCTGGCGGAGAGAGTCCTCGATAAAGGTGATTATTTCTGATTCTTCCATCTGAGAGTTGATCATCCCCCCATTATCCAGCAGTAGAGGGTTGTTATTCTGATGATTTCCGGGAAAAGGTTCCAGGGGAAGATGAAGTAGAATTTCTAGCCCATGTTGATGAGCGATTTGGGCTGTTTCCAAGGCAAATAAGCTGTGGGGGAGAATAGAGACAGTTACGGGATAACTCAGATTACAAATGGAGTCAATTGCCCTCAGGCTATTGCCCAGGTCATCAATAATAATGGCTACTCTGTTCCGTGCGGAGCTTTGATTATTAGAGAAAACTTTTTTGGGAGGAGTTGTCGATGTTGGGTGAATTTGAAAGAGGAGCGAGGCTGCGTTTTTCTGACCGGTGATAGTCCAGAGATAGTATTTAGTAGCCCCCAATTGATGAGCTTCAATTTTAATTCTTCTCGAGGTTACTTTGGCCATCGATTGTTTTAATCGTTGAGCGAGTAAAGAGTAGTTTTTACTAGAGAGNGTAACCAGAAGATGAAGTACGTTTTGTTTATCAAGATGATGCTGGAAGGATTTCTCAGGCAAGCCGAGTTTTTCCAGGGAAGTAAAGATATCCTCAAATAGGGCCGGTGAAGAAGGCGCTGATTGGGTCGAGGTCGAGGAAGAGAAAAANTAGGACGGACGTCCCTGTTTAGATGCTAAGAAATCCAAGACTATTATTGATGATAAGGAAAGAGCGATTAGCCCGGCAATTAGCCCCTTGGAGGGGAGGTTGATTGTTTTTTTTGGTAAGAGCAAGGCGATTTTATGGGTTAGGGGTATTTATTTTCTGGTTAATTAAACGCTGAGTGGCTTGAAGATAACCTGNTCGGTTTCTTTCCGTAGGATCCAATTCAATCGTTGGATCAAGACCTTTTAACCATAACTTCTCTTCGGCGGAGAATTGAAAGGTAGCTGTGGTCAGGAGAAGTCCGGTGCCATCATTAAACGGAAAAAATTTTTGGAGCCCTACTAGACCTGGGGTAGATGTTCCGACCACTAAAGCATTCCTGTATTTCTGGAGACCGGCGGCGAAAATTTCCGCGGGACCAATAGTGGCCGAATTAGTCCAGATGATAAGGAGTACATCAGGAATTTGGACGGGGGCCTGACAGGAGAGATGTTGAAGAGACTGATCTTTCTGCTGCAGGAATCCGAACCGGTGAACTTGAATAAAGGTGTCTAAAATTTTGATGGCTTCTTCCAGCTGACCCTCAGCACAATTGCGCAGGTCAATGATCAGGGGTTTGGTTGATTTCTTTAAAGAAGAAAGAATTTCTTTCTGAAAGACCTGAGCTGCCGGAGGGTAGAAGTGAAGGATCTTTAATATATTGGCTGTTTTGTTCCAAGCTTTAAGGACAAGAGGTGGGTTCCCCCAGGGTTTTGGGGAGAGATGAAATTTTAATTTTTTGTTTTCCCGCAGTGCTTCCACCTCAATGTCCCCTGCCTGGGTATTTTTAAGAGCTAAATTTGTTTCAATCATACTCCAGTGGACAGTTGGCTTGCCATTAATTGAGGTCAGCAAATCACCTTCTTTTAAACCAGCTTCTTCCGCGGCCGAGCCTTCTTTGATGCCGATTATAATGGGAAAAGAGCCGTATTTTTTATAAACAATCAGGCCAGAATCATAAATAGGGAAAGAATGGAGACGGGTTAATTTGGCTATCTCTTCTTGAACAAGGTAACTGGATAAAACATCTAATGAGTCCACTAATCCTTTGTAAGCCCCTTCCATAGTTTTTTGAGGATCCGGTTCTTCAACATAGTCGTTCTGAATAAGTTTTATGGTTGTTTTAAGAAGATTAAAAGAGCCTGATTGATTGTTTTTAAACACAAAACCAGGAAAGATACCCCGGTGAGCAAAAAAGATGAAAGTACAACCGAGGAAAAAGAAAAGAAGGATTCGGATATTTTTATTTTTCATGGTCTTCATAAATATTACGTCAATCTTCCATTTTATCATCTTCTCTTAAGCCATTTCAAGGGATTGAGAGGTTTGGTTTTGAACCGGAGTTCNAAGTAGAGAGCCGGGCCGACCAGAGAATCTGAATCTCCGACTAGGGCAATGGGTTGTCCAGTCCGGACGATATCGCCTTTTTCCACCAAAAAATCAGAACAATGTCCATAGAGAGAATAATAGGCCAGTCCATGGTCAATGATGATTAAATTTCCATAACCTCGGAAATAATCGCAGTAAACGACAAAGCCGTCATGAATGGCCTTAACAGGCGTATCTTTTTCCGCAGAAATCTCAATTCCATTATTCATGATCATCGTGTTAAAGCGAGGATGGCGTTGAATGCCGAATTTAGTAAGCACCTCTCCTTGACAAGGCCAAGGTAATCGACCTCTTTTTTCATAGAGGGGAATTATCCGGAAAGGTAGTTTAAATTCTTCTTTTTTTAATCTTTTGATTAATTTTCTTAATTGTTGAGCTTGTTCATTCAGTTCTTGAAGAGTTTGGAGATAGGATTTTCGATTGCCCTCTATTTTTTTTATCAGAGCCTTTTTTTGTCTTTCTTGTTGTCGCAATTCATTTTCTTTAGCCTTTGATTGCTGGAAAAGGAGCTGGAGTTCTGCCTTTTTTTTCTCTAAATTTCCTTCGGCCTCCTCTAATTTATGGAGTGATTCCAGATATTGTTGAATTGCTTTTTGCTGGTAATCAGCCAGAAGGGAAAGGTGATGCTCTTCACTTAGGATTTGGTTTAAATTATTAGCCCGAAGAAAGAAGTCAAGAATACCCGGTTGCCCGTGCTTATAAATAACTTGGAGAATATTGGCCAGGGCCTGGTTCTGGGATTGTAACTCCTTTTTCAGTATAGGAATTCGGGCCTTGATCTGGGAGATTTCTTGGTCAGTCTGCTTTATTTTTGTTCGGTAGAGGCTGAGTTCCTTTTGTAACATTCTTTTCTGGAGGGTGATTTGACTGAGCTCAGATAAGATGGAGTTTTTTCTTTTTTCTTCCTTCTGGATTTTTTTCTTTAAATTGGCGATTTCCAGCCGTAATTTTTCTAATTTTTTGTGGTAATCGATTGTTTGCTCGACAGCCGTTATGTTTAAAGAAGCTAACGGGGAGAAGCTAATAAGAATAGCCCAGATTAGTAAGAAAAGCCTTTGTTTTTTTCCCCAGGAAAGTGGGCAAGGGAGAAATTTCATTTTCTGATAATATAAACTATCCCTCCTATTATACCAAGAAGGAGCATGAAGATGACATCGATCAGGGAGAAGGCAAAGGCCACCGAAGCCGAGATTCCGTAGTAGGCGAAAATTTCAATATAAGCTCCTTCTCTTAGTCCCAGACCGTTTATCGTTACTGGGATGGTCAGGAGAAGGAGGACGATCGGGACGAAAATAAAATAGTCAATAAGGGGAATGGACACTTTCAGGCTTAATCCAATAAGGTAGTAATGGAGTATTACATTGATCTGAAGGAGAAATGCCCAGAAAATAGCCAGAGCAATCTTAGATTGATGGTGACGAAAATTATGTCCCGCCTTTTGAAATTCAATAATTTTCTTTTTTATTAACTCAGTTTTCCCGGGTAAGGGGAGGGATTGAATAAGTTTTTGGGAGATGGGCAGAAAAAAGACAATAATCAGAAGGAGNCCGCTAGTGCCCAGAAAGAGGGCCCCCCAGATCATTGGTAGTTGAGCGGCCATGTCCAGTCTAATTAGGGAAGCAATGAGAACAAATAGGAGAAGAACAAAGATTCCCGATAATCTTTCCACCAGGATAGTGGCCGAGGATTTAGCCAGAGAGTGAGAATAGCGACTGCTGTCCCAGATGCGAATGACATCCCCCCCGAATCTTGTCGGGAGAAAATTATTAAAAAAAGTCCCCACTAGATAAGATTTAATCAGAAAGCTAAGCGGGACGTTGTCTCCCTGAGCGGCGATGAGAATTTGCCAGCGAATGGCACTGATAATCAAGCCAAAGGCATGGAGAGAGAAGGAAAGTAATATCCAGGGAAGGATAACTTCCCGGAAGCTGGAGATTATTTCTCGAGGAGAGGTTTTATAGACCAAAAGGAGAGTGATAATGGTTAAGCTGATAACTAGTTTGAATACAAAGGAAAATTTTTTCGAACCCATTTTAATTTATGGTTGCTCCACCCCTTGTAGTCTCTCCATAGAAATTAGATCTTTATTGCTGAGTTAGAGTGCGGATGAAAATAAGAATAAGAATAATGGCGAGAGGAGCTAGGAACTTGATGTTGAAAATCCAGAGAGGTTTAAGACGAAAAGTCTTGTTGCCGGCGCTAATTTCTTGGAGGGCCCGGGCAATTCCCCAGGAATATGCCAGGAAGATGGTGATAAATAGCCCTCCCACAGCCAGCATTATATTGCCGAATATTAGATCCATTTTCATCATGATATTGGCCTTGGTAGTCCAGGCAACAGCTCCATTAGATAAGGCTGAAGGGATGCCCAAAAGGAAAGACAGGCCGCCGACAAAAATAGCTGCTTTTTCTCGNGGCCAGTTATGTTCGTCCACAAGAAAGGCTGTCGGAACTTCGAGCAGAGATATAGTCGAAGTCAAGGCGGCTACCAGGAGGAGAATGAAAAAGAGCAATCCAAAGATATATCCTCCTGGCAATTTGGAGATTATCAAAGGAAAAACCTGGAACATAAGACCTGTGCCCACTTTAAGGCCCTGGAGGTTATTGGTGGCTGAGAGAGTGGGGAAAATAATAATTCCAGCCAAAAAAGCGACTAAAGTCGTGGAAAAACAGACCCACCCTGCTGAAGAGACCAAATTGTCTCGTTTGGAGATATAACTGCCATAAGTCATCATGGTCCCCATACCCAGGCTAAGCGAAAAGAAAGCTTGCCCCACGGCAAAAAAGAAGACTTTGGGACTGAGTTTGCTTAAGTCCGGTTTAAGATAAAAGGCCAATCCTTCACTAGCGCCCGTAAGGGTTAAGGCCCTTATCGCCAGGAAAATAATAAGAGCAAAGAGAAGAGGCATTAATATTTTTGACCACCGTTCAATGCCTCCCTTAACTCCCCTGGAAATTACGAATGTCGTCAGNCCGATGATAATGAACAAACAAAAAAGGACTTCCAATGGATTGGCCGCAAAAGTAGAGAAAATTCGGTCTGAGAGTTCCCAGGTGACTTCACCTCGAAAAACACCGAATAAAGTCTTGTAGAGATAGCCAAAGGCCCAACCAGCAACAACTGAGTAGTAAGAAAGGATGAATATGCCGGTAAGAACGCCCATGTACCCTACTAGTTTCCAGGGAGTTCCAGGTTTAATCGCCTTGAACGCTCCGACTGGATTGCGTTGGGTATGACGGCCGATAGTTAACTCCGCNAGCATAACTGGGAAGCCGATAAAGAAGACGGCCAAGATATAAGCAAAGACAAAAATAGCTCCCCCATTTAGACCGACCATGAGTGGAAAACGCCAGATGCTTCCTAGCCCAATGGCTGAGCCAGAGGCGGCAAAGATGAAAGCAATTTTTGACCCCCAACTTCCCCGAGCACTTTGAGTTGGACTGGCCATGCGTAACTCCTTCAGGAATTCTTGAAGTCGAAATATTATTACCATAATCACCGGGTCTTGTAAAAGAAATAATAAGGCCTGTTCTTTCCGTCTTGATGACCAGAAGAGAATTACTTATGCTATGATTAAATCTGAGGATGATGAGAGATAATCACTTGAGATCTTCTAACTCTGACCAAAGACTGACTTTAGCCCGGCAAATTCTGGAGACGGCTCTCCAGGCGGTTTCTCCTTTTTCTTTAGTAAAAAATGCAGTGAGGTGTGATTCAACCAAACTTTTTATTGGCCAGGAGACAATAAGTTTAACCTCGACAACTAAATTATGGGTTGTGGCTATAGGAAAGGCAGCTCCTTACCTGGCTTCATCTTTACTTCAGATTATCGACCTGCCCATCATGGGGGGGATTTGTCTTTATTTGCCTCCTCGGCCGGTTGATATCCCNCCTCTCCAGTTGCTTCCTTCTTCCCATCCTCTCCCTGACGAGAAGAGTCTGCGGGCGGCTGAGGAAATTCTGACACTGGGGCAATCTTTAAAAGAAGAAGATCTGCTATTGATGCTTATTTCCGGAGGTGGCTCTGCTCAATTGACTCTGCCCTTACCCGGTCTTACCTTGGAAGAGAAACGGTGGGTGACCCGGGAGCTGATGAAATCCGGGGCAAATATCCGTGAATTAAATGTTGTCCGTAAGCATCTTTCAGCGATAAAAGGAGGCCGACTGGCCAAAGCTGCTTACCCCGCCCGGATAATCAACCTGGTTGTATCTGATGTCATTGGGAATGATTTAGAGGTAATTGCTTCCGGACCAACCTGGTATGACTCAAGTACTTTTCTGGATGCTTATCATGTGCTTACAAGATATAACCTTTGGGACAGGTGCCCATCCCCGGTAAAAAAGATAATTACTCAGGGAAATGAAGGATTTTTGCCGGAAACACCAAAGCAGAATGACCCNGTTTTTTCTCGAGTAAAATCAGTCATTATTGGTGATAATGTTACCGCTCTCCAAGCAGCTAGTAAAAAAGCGAAAAACTTGGGTTTGGAACCAGTGATTATCACTAACCGAGATCAGGGAGAGGCCAGAGAAGCAGCTCATATTTATGCTCATTTGATAGCCTCAATTATCAAATCCGGACAACCCCGAGCTAAACCCCTTCTCCTCTTAAGCGGAGGTGAGCTGACGGTTACAGTCAGAGGCAGAGGGAGGGGTGGTCGAAATCAAGAATTTATTCTGGCTACTTTATTAGAGATGAAGAAGATAGGCTTGAACGAGGGCGAGTGGTTAATCATGAGTGTGGGGACAGATGGTATTGATGGTCCTACAGATGCTGCCGGCGCCTGGATTGATGGAAGAACCTGGGAGAGGGTCCGAAAAAGATCTCTCCACCCAGAAAAATTTCTCCGAGAGAACGATTCTTATAATTTTTTTAGGCAATTAGATCAATTAATTTTTACCGGTCCTACCAGGACGAATGTCATGGATTTGCGTTTGTTTTTATTATTTTAAATTAATGATAAAAATAGTTTTTCAGAGAATAAATCGTCGTTCTGGTCCCAATATTTGGGGTCGGATTCACACTATTTCCACAGTGATTCCTCATGGCNGTCTGGCTATCAGACAGGGATGGAATAAAAAGATTGAGCCAAAATGGTGACCTGGTTTTAATGAGACGACCCAACAACTTAACAGGAAGAGTGGATGTTTTTTTCTGGAAGAGGAGTGAGACCTCAACTCTGGAGCCAGTAAGCCGTTGTTGCTCCGACCAGCTGAGAGTAAGTCACTTTTTTGGCNAGTCGAAGAGGAAATAATGAAGCTATTATTGGTGGATATAAGGGCCCAAGGAGAATTATGACCAGGGCGGTCCAGATTTTACTCCTTCGTTTTGGCGGAATAGGGGATACATTGGTGGTCTTTCCCTCTGTTCGTCTGCTAAGAGAAACTTTTTCCGGCTTTTCCCTTCAGATGATTTGTCGAGAGGATGTGGGAGAAATATTTATCTTGGCGAGAGTAGTGGATCAGGTGATTTCTCCCCATGAAGCACGAGTTCGTGAATTATTTAGGAAAAGGCCGTCCTCTGAAATCAGCGGGCTTTTTAGTCCTGAAGATTATTTTTTAATTATCGGTTGGTTTAATAAGTCAAATGAATTAAATCTTACTCCTGGTGAATTTATTATCTATGATCAGCGAAGTCTTAGGCCAATTAATCAATTCTTTTTTATCCAAACCCGAGAAGTAGCTGAAAAGTATAAGCGGCAGCAGGGTGTCTCATATAACAATTTAGTCAATCTGCCTGTTACCCATGAATGGTTGACCAAGGCCAGGGCTTTACTCCCGGGAATGTTACTTGAGTCTCCTTTTGGCCTGGTTTGTCCCGGCAGTGGCNGTCGAGAGAAATGCTGGCCTCTGGAATTATATTTAAANTTGATTGAAGAGGCTGCCCGGAGACAATTGAGGGGCTTATTAATCTCCGGTCCCGCTGAAGATTGGCTGTTGTCCCGAATAAAGAATTGGAGGTTTCCCCCCGGCTGGTTTCATCTTCATCACCCTCCCTTATGGGCGATTGCCGGCTGGATGAAAATGGCTAGATTTTATGTGGGGAATGATTCGGGCCTGACCCACCTGGCAGCTCTATGTGGAGTGCCAGGAGTGGCTCTTTTTCTAGAGAAGAACTTGCCAGTTTGGACTCCCGGGGGAAAGCTTTTGATTCTCTCTACTCCTACGCTGGGACAACTTTCACTTCTTCAAGTAAAAAAAACTTTGTTTTCGCAATTGAGTTAAAAAATATTAATGGTGGGAGCCAGTGTACTTCTTTTCTCCTGCCTCAATGCGAAGGGGGAGATAGTTTTCATTAGGAGGTAAAGGGCAGGTTGCATAGGGAGTATAAGCACAGGGAGGATTAACTGCTCGATTAAAATTCAAGATAACTTCGGTTTTTGAAATTTTTCGGGCAAAGAGAAATCGACCTCCCTTATAAATTTCGTGACTATTGGTTTGGTCAGCGAAAATAATAAATAAATTTTTATCTTTAGGAGAGGCTGGAAAGTAATTAATTGGAGGTAGAGGTTATTCAAAGATGACATCCTCCTTATTTCTGCGATGGCAGTTAATTTTTGTCATCTTTAAAAAGGACAGTCATGGGAATAAGGATGCTCCCTTTAAAGATATGATTTTTGAAGGAGTTGGCTTAAATATGGTATAGTATCGGTTGCCTGGCAATGAAGAGAAATTAAATTTGTCTTTATACCAGAGGATGGAAAATGAAGGAAAATTGGAAGAATAAACTNGCTACTCTTTTTGAAGAGATCAGGATAATCGAGCAAAGTCAGGAAGAGACAAAACTTCAGTTTGAACAATTTTGTGAGTTCATTGTTGAGCCTGCTTTTGAAGAGTTAATTGAGATGTTGGAAACAACAGGAAGTAAAGGAAGAATCTTCAAGCAACCCCGGAAATGGATTCTTTTCCGAGTAAATTTTAATTTTCTTCAGCCGGTTGTTTTTGAGTATAAACTGGAACTCCCCCCTAATGCTATTCAGCTAGAATTGACCCAGATTATTCGTTATCGATTGGCGAAAGAAAAGGAATGGAGAGAAAAGATCGAACCCTTTCGGCCTTGTCCTGAAGAAGAGGATCTTCTGAAACTGGATAAAGAGAATCTCCTTGGTCATTTTCTAGAAGTATGTCGAGAGAACCTTTTTCATCTCTTAACTTCATAAAAACTTTCTATAGAAGCCCATCAAGTCTAGTTAAGCCAAATTTGCGAGCCAGATGGAGTGCCTTCTCAAATTCTTCCCGAGTGATGCGGCGGGAAAGAGGTGAGGAGAAAGGGATATCGCCGCAAGGATAATACTGATCCATAATATTAACATAAGTTTGGTGGGAAATTTCTTCAGCCAGGAATTGCAGCACTTTTTCGGTTCCCGCCAGACCTTGGGGTAAGACAAGGTGTCGTACCAGGAGACCTCTCTCTGCAATACCCTGATTATTGATTACCAAATCCCCCACCTGACGATGCATCTCTTTTATGGCTATTCGGGCTATCTCTGGATAATCAGCCGCTNGAGAATATTCTTTGGCTGCTTGATTATCTGAATATTTGAAATCGGGCATATAAATATCAATAATTCCTTCCAGGAGATGAAGAGTGGTCAGTGCTTCATAACCGCCTGTGTTATAGACCAGGGGAATGGAAAGCCCCATTTCAATGGCTAGAGGCAGAGCCTGGAGAATTTGGGGTACGTAATGGGTGGGAGTAACCAAGTTAATGTTATGACAGCCAATAGATTGGAGTTCGATCATCATCCGAGCCAAGGTTTCGAAACTGACTTCCTGACCTTCACCACGATGACTGATGGAATAGTTTTGGCAATACCGACAATAAAGATTACAAAAGGAAAAAAAGATAGTACCTGAACCGTTTTTGCCGACAAGAGGCCGTTCTTCCCCAAAATGAGGNGCAAAAGATGCAATTCGTGGCAGGAATCCAGCCCGGCAAAATCCCACCTCGCCTCTNAGNCGGTTAACTCGGCATTGGCGGGGACAAATGGTACATTCTTCGAGTAAAATGAAAGACTTTTGAATTTTTTCTTCTAAAAGACCACGATGGTAACTTTCGATATAACTTGCTCTCATTTTCCCTGGGTGATGGACGGTTTCCTCTTGCTTTAATATAAAAATACAGATTAATTCGGTCAATAGAAGAGTTGGAAAGTATTTGTTAGACCTTCTCAATTCTTGCTAAGTCTCAGGGGAACAAGGATAATGATGNCGGATTTTTCAGGTGTATAATTAAATAAAGTTAATTTGCCCCGGTTTGGTCTTGAATATGAAACCATTATCATGTTATTTTCGAGCTGAATTAAAGTTGATTGGATAAAGAAATTATGTCAACTAAGACGTCATCGGTGGACGAAAAGAACCAGTCTCTATATTATCAGGTGGCTTTATTCGAAAGTATCCCCGGACTGATAGGAGGATTCGGAACTCGGTATCTTACCCGGGAGACAATTATTAAACGGCCACCTTTTAAATTTTTTGATTTAATACTATTGAAGCAGGTTCATTCTGATACTATTCAATTTTATAAATCTTTCTCCGACAAAATTCGTGAAGGAGATGCCTTGGTGACAAATTCTTCGGGGTTGTTGCTTTGCGTCCAGACAGCAGACTGTTTGCCTGTATTAATCGTTGATGAGTCTAGACATATAATTGCGGCTGTTCATTGTGGCTGGAGAGGAACAGCCAAACGCATTCTACCTAAGGTTGTCCACTTTCTTGTCGGCTCTTTAAAGAGCAACATAGGTAATTTGCGGTTTGCTTTTGGGCCGAGAATCTGTAGCCAGTGTTATGAGGTAGGACAGGATGTCAGGGAAGTTTTCACCCAAGAGAAAGTATCTTTATCGGCCTTTACTCCCTCTCCCCAGACGGCGGGGAAGTGGAGATTGGATTTATTGAAGGCCAATCTTGACCAGTTGAAGGAAGAAGGTGTTCTCCCCGATCAAATGGAGATAATTGATCGATGTACTTATTCTCATCCTGAATTATGGTCCTACCGGAGGGAGAAGGATAAGGCGGGAAGACTTTTTAATTTTATTGGTTGGTCAAAAGGAAAGAAATTATAGGTATTAATTGCTTTTTGCGGAAAGATTTTTTATTTTAAGGGTGCCTAGGGGAACAAGAAATAATGGGGATGGGAAAGGAGGGAGGGGATAAGAGAAAAAGCTGGTGATTTCCATAGAAAGAAATCTGAATTATGTTTTTATTAAAAGGATTGAGGGTGATTCGACAAGAGAGAAAGAAGGATAGTGAATTTGTCTTGTTTTGGGCAATAGTTCCAACCGTTATCAGGAGACACGGGAGATGAGAGATAAAATTGATCTTCATCTTCATTCCAATAGGAGTAGCGATGGGGAATATTCGCCCTCGGAATTGGTGAGGATGGCTCATCAATTGGGTTTGAAGGCCATCGCTATTGCTGATCATGACACAGTCGCTGCCTATCCTGAGGCTCTCGAAGCTGGAAGAAGGTTAGGCCTTGAGGTTATTCCCAGTGTAGAGATAACTACCATATACAGGGAGAGGGAATTTCATCTTCTTCTGCCATTTGTTGATTGGGCTTCTCCGACGGTAAAGAAGTTGGTAAAAGAAGTGGATTTCAGGCGACGCCAGGAGGCCAAAGAAAGAGTGAGACGACTCCAACAATTGGGGTTCGATATATCTTGGGAAGAAGTTGAACAGGCTACCGCCCCATTTCCTCCCCTTGGGGTGACTATTGCTCAAATCCTCCTTAGAAAAAATAATCCTCATCCCGATTCCCGTTTGCTGAAATACTACCAACCGGAACGACGAGCTCAGGCCCCTTATTTGTTTTATAGAGATTACTTTATGGAGGGACAACCAGCTTACGTACCCCGACAGAATATAAGTTTGCTAGAAGTGCTTGAATTAGCCCCGGCTACAGGAGGTGTCTCTGTTCTGGCTCATCCAGGCGCTTATTTTCAGAAAACCACCCGAGAGGATTTGGCCGTATTCCGGGAAAAGGGGTTGGCCGGGCTGGAGGTATATACTTCCTACCATTCTCCTGAAGAAACAGCTCATTATGAACAACTGGCTCAGGAATTTGATCTGGTCCCCACCACAGGCTCCGATTTTCATGGGTATTACAAACCTCATGTTAGACTAGGTCAAATCCAAGGGATCGGCTATGAAGCGGTAATTAGATTAAAACAAAGGAGACCATGAATGACCTTTAATTGGTTGGATATCATTTTGTTGATTATTATTGGAGTAATGATCATTCTGGGTCTGATTAAAGGTTTTCTTCGGCAGATTCTAGGGTTGGTGGGCATCGTGGCGGGTTTTATCCTGGCTCTTTCTTTCTATCCTGAGGTGGCCGGTTTTCTTCTAAGGTTCATCCAGCCCTCGGTTTTAACTGAGTTATTAGGATTTTTAATTATTTTTTTGGGAATTGTCTTTGTAGGCTATTTTTTGGCTCATTTATTGGGAAAAGCATTAAAGGGGCCAATTAAATTTTTTGATCGAGTCTTGGGAGGATTTTTTGGTTTTTTAAAGGGGGTATTAATTGGAGGCATTCTTTTGCTGGCTTTAGTTCTTTTTCCAGTGAATCCTTCAGTAATCAAGGCCTCCCGCGTGGCTCCATTATGTTTAGGGGTGACTCGGGGGGTGGTTTATCTTATTCCTCAAAAATTAAAAGATAAGTTTAATGAGACTTATCGGCAGATAATCCCTCAAGCAAAACCAAAAACAAGAGGAAAAAATGCACGACGGATTTAAATCACTTAGTATTCACCAAAAACTCAAAATAACTATCCAGGAAATGATAGACCAAGAAATTCCTCTTCGAGAAGCGATAAATGAATTTGAATTACTATTTCTTGAGTTGGCTGAGAAAAAATATAATGGAAAAAAAGTTAAGATGGCGCAGGCTTTAGGAATTCATCGTAACACCCTCCACCATTTAATGAGAAAGCACCAGAAAAAAGGCTAAAGTTAGCANCCAAATGAGAAGATTGCTAATTCTTTGAGTCTTACCTCTTGACAAATAAGCATCTTTTAATTATATTAGCACTCTCACAATTTGATTGCTAAATTCCAACTAAGTCAAGGAGGTTCAGATGAAGGTAATACCTTTATACGACCGTGTCTTACTCAAACGTCTTGAGGAAAAAGAAGTTAAAAAAGGGGGCATCATCATTCCTGATACAGCTAAAGAGAAGCCCCAAGAGGCTGAAGTTATTGAGGTTGGTGAAGGACGGGTAACTGATGACGGAAAAGTTGTTCCTTTAAAAGTTAAAAAGGGAGATCGAGTGCTCATTGGCAAGTACAGTGGCACAGAGGTGACTATCGATGACGAAGAGTATGTTATTGTCCGGGAAGAAGAAATCCTGGCCAAAATTTCAGAATAATAAAGTTGAAAGGAGGAGCCAATGGCTAAACAAATAACGCTAGGTGAAGAGGCGAGACAGGCCCTTTTAAAAGGGGTCAATGTATTAAGCAACTTGGTGAAGGAGACCTTAGGTCCTCGAGGTAAAAATGTGGTTATTGAGAAGAAATTTGGTTCTCCGGTAAGCACGAAGGATGGAGTGACGGTAGCCAAGGAAGTGGAACTTAAGGATCCTCTGGAGAATATGGGTGCCCAACTGGTCAAAGAAGTGGCCTCAAAGACTTCAGATGTAGCTGGAGATGGTACGACCACAGCTACTGTTTTAGCTCAAATTATTTTTTCTGAGGGTTTGAAACACGTGACCGCTGGCCGCAATCCCATGCTAATTAAGAAGGGCATCGACAAAGCCGTGGAAAAGGTGGTTGATCATCTCAAGAAAATGAGTCAGGAAGTGACCGGTGAGATGATTGCTAATGTCGGTGCAATTTCGGCCAACAATGATGAGTCGATCGGTAAGATTATTGCTGAGGCGATGGATAAAGTGGGTAAAGATGGAGTAATTACGGTTGAAGAAGCGAAAGGTCTAGAAACCACCATGGAAGTAGTTGAAGGAATGCAATTTGACCGCGGTTACCTTTCTCCCTATTTCATCACTGATCCGGAACGGATGGAATGTGTTCTGGAAAATCCCCTTATCCTGCTTCATGAAAAGAAAATTAGCAACCTGAGAGAGTTCCTGCCCTTGTTGGAAAGTGTGGCCAAGATGGGGCGGCCGTTATTGGTCATTGCTGAGGATGTTGAAGGTGAGGCGCTGGCCACTCTGGTGGTTAATAAATTAAAAGGCACCTTTTCCTGCGCTGCCGTAAAAGCGCCCGGCTTCGGTGATCGTCGAAAAGCCATGCTGGAGGATATTGCCATTCTCACCGGTGGTAAGGTCATTACCGAGGATATCGGAGTTAAGCTGGAAAATGTGACCGTTGATTGGCTTGGTGAGGCCAAGAAGGTGGTTATTGATAAGGACAATACAACTATTGTTGAAGGAAGAGGCAAGGCTGAAGATGTTCAGGCCAGAATTAAACAGATCAGAGTTCAAATTGAAGAGACGACTTCCGATTACGATCGCGAAAAGCTTCAAGAACGTCTGGCTAAGTTAGTCGGCGGTGTGGCTTTGATCAAAGTAGGAGCAGCTACGGAAACAGAACTTAAAGAGAAGAAGGCCCGAGTAGAAGATGCGATGCATGCCACTAAAGCTGCTGTTGAGGAAGGCATTGTGCCCGGTGGTGGAGTTGCTCTCCTGCGGTGTCAGAAAGCTCTTGATGATCTTAAGCTGGAAGGCGATATGCAGATCGGAGTCAANATCGTCCGGAGAGCTTTGGAAGAACCCATGCGACAGATTGCTTTTAATGCTGGTTATGAGGGATCGATTATCGTCGAGAAGGTCAAAGAAATGGATCCCAATTACGGATTCAACGCCTTAACCGAGACTTACGAAGATATGATTAAAGTTGGTGTTCTTGATCCAACCAAAGTTGTCCGGACAGCTCTTCAAAACGCCGCCAGTATCGCCGGATTGATGTTGACTACTGAAGGTCTTGTTTCTGAAATTCCGGAAGAAGATAAAGGACAGAAGTATCCAACACCACCGAGTGACATGTATTAATCCCTCCAGATGTTGATCCAAGGCCTTGCGCTTCAGCGCAAGGCCTTTCTTTTTTTTAAGAAGTGAGTATGGTATAAATCATTTGTGTTTAAACCCATTGATCGCTATCTGTTAAAAGAATTAATTCCGCCTTTTCTTCTGGGACTTCTGGTTTATACTTTTGTCCTCTTAATGAATCAGATTCTTCTCCTTTCAGAACTTTTTATTGCCCGGGGGGTGCCCCTGCCCACTATTCTTCAGCTGATGGCAGAACTCCTTCCTTCGGTTCTAGCGTTTACTCTTCCCATGGCGGTCTTGATGGGAATTCTGGCTGGATTGAGTCGTCTTTCAACTGATTCAGAAATAATTGCTTTTAAAACCCTGGGTATAAGTTACACCCGACTTCTTCGGCCAATATTTATGTTTGCTCTTATCGGTTGGGTNATAACAGCCTTATTTACCATGTATCTTGCCCCGTGGGGGAATTATCAGTGGGTGAAGACATTAAGTTCCTCCGTTTTAGCGCGGGCTCAGATTCAAATGAAGCCTCGCGAGTTTAATGAAGCGATTCCCCAGCTGGTCCTGTATATTCAGGATATTAATCAACTGGGTGAGTGGCAGAACATCTTTCTTTATTCCACCAAGAAACCGGAGGAACCTCAACTTGTTCTGGCCAAGCGAGGCCAATTTATTATTCTCGAAGAAAAAAACAAGGCTATTCTTCGACTTTTTAAAGGAACTATCCACTCTTTTCCCCTTACAGATCCAGAGAAATATTACCGNTTAACATCTTTCTCTTTGTATGAAGAGGAGATTGATATTAGTAATTTAATTCCCCAAATTTCTCCTGAAAAAAGAGTGAGAGAGAAGACGATTCCAGAATTAAGGCAAGACATCACCAAACTAAAAGAAGAGATCAATTTAATGAAGAAAAATAGGACTCTGTTGGTCCGAGCCAAAGAAAGAACCTATCGCACTCACCTGGTTGAATTTAATAAAAAGATGGCTTTACCGTTTGCCTGCCTGGTTTTTGCTTTGCTCGGCCTGCCCTTAGGTGCTTCGACCAGGAAAGGAGGACGCACAAGTGGTTTTACTTTAAGCTTGATTATTATTATTGGTTACTATGTGTTAATTACCGCCGGGGAGAAAATGGCGGTGGATGGCCAAATTGCTCCCTGGGTGGGCATGTGGGGAGCTAATATAATATTGGCCATAATGGGATTATTCCTTTTCTGGGGAGCGTTGAGAGAGGTTTCCTATCAATTTATCAGGAAAAAAGTGGACCTAGAAATTGAGCCTGGTAAGATAACTCCGATTGAAATAAAACGTTGGAAACTTTTTGCCAGATTACCTCAAGGTAGGCTCTGGAGTATCCTTGACCACTATATTGTTCGTCGTTTTTTTTGGCTCTTTATGCTTATTTTTCTGGCTTTATTGATCCTCTTTGTGATTATTACTTTTTTTGAAAGAATTGATCGAGTCTATGAACATCAGAAGCCCCTCTATCTTTTTCTGCAATATATCTGGTTTCGACTACCTGAGTTTATTCATTATGTCTTACCTATGGCGGCTTTAACCGCCACTTTGCTGACGTATGGATTGATGTCCAAATTTAATGAAGTTACAGCGGCTAAAGCCTGTGGAATAAGTCTTTATCGACTGGTTGTTCCGTTGGTCATTCTAGGGGTTCTGATAAGTGCTGTTTCCTTTTATCTCCAGGAAAGCATCCTGCCGGCGGCCAACAAGAAACAGGAGCAGCTTTGGAATATGATAAATGATTTGCCTCCCCGGACTTATACCCAGGTGGACCAGAGATGGATAATGAGTCAATCCGGGAGAAAGATGTATTATTATCGTTATTTTGACCCGCTGGCCGCAGCTTTCAGTCAAATAATGATTTTTGAGTTTAAGGCTGAAAGCTGGTCTCTGAAACGACAATGGGCGGCCAGAAGGGCTGTCTTAAAAGGGCAAAAATTGCTCCTCAGTCGGGGGTGGGTCAGAGAATTTAAAGATGAAGGAGCTACTTCTTTTCAGGAGTTTGAGAGAGTGGCTATAAGCCCCGTGGAAGATAAATCGTATTTCATCAAGGAAAGAAAAGTTCCCGAGCAGATGACTTTTAAGGAATTAAAAAGATATATTCGTGAAATTCNCGCCCAGGGATTTTCTACCCGACGCTTTGAAGTTGACCTTCAGAGCAAACTTGCTTTTCCCTTGGCCTGTTTGGTTATGGTTCTCTTGGCCTTGCCTTTTGCTTTTTCCATGGGCCGTCGGGGAGCCCTGGTTGGATTAGGCATAAGTGTAATTATTGCCATGATTTATTGGGGAGCTATTGGTATTTTCCGGGGGTTAGGTTATATTGGATATCTTTCGCCCTTCCTCGCAGCCTGGAGTCCACCTTTTCTTTTTGGGGCGCTGGCTTTATATCTTCTCTTTTCTCTACGAAGTTAGAAAGATTAGTTAAAGTTCATCAGGGATTAGGTCAGAGAGGATTTTTGGTAAGCAAGAAACTACATTTTATATTTACCCAGGTCTTCGGGCTTTAAGCTTTCTAACCATTTCTTCAGTTTTTCAGAAGATTCCAGGTCCTCAGAGGATTTGAAACTGTGTGCTTTGCGGACAACTTCTTCTTCAACATAGATGGGGGCATTTACCCGAAGAGCCAGAGCAATGGCGTCGGAGGGACGGGAGTCAATAACATAACTGCGGTCTTTAGCTCGGCAATAAATGAGGGCATAAAAGGTGTTATCTCGGACATCGTTGACCACGATTTTTTCTACCACCACCTCAAATTCATCCAGAATGTTCTTCAGGAGGTCATGAGTCATGGGACGGGGAGTGACAATATTTTCTATTTTGAGAGCGATGGCGTTTGCTTCAAACACTCCAATCCAAATGGGTAAGAGCNGTTCACTATTCTTGTCTTCAAGAACAACGATTGGCATTTTGGAAATGGGGTCGACAACCAAACCCTTAATCTTCATTTCAATTTCCATCGCTTCCTCCGTCTTAACCTAAATATAAGTTCAGCCTTGAGTGTTGTCAAGGGAAGGGGGAGTTTCTCCAATCCTTTTATCTTTTTTTATTTATAAAAGCATAGAGAGTTTTCAGCCGGGAGAATAATTAAAAAAGTTTTAATTGTTCAGCTTGATGAACAGNCTCTTCTTCATCGGCGAAAAGATTTATTTTCCCGTAAACTCCGTCGTGACCGGGGATAATATTAACTTTACCCTGCCTCATGCGAGCGATCCCTTGGCTGACTTTTTTAGGAGAGAGGCGGGCTAACTGCTCAATAGGCACTTCAGTCAGGATGGTATGTTCGTCTCCGAATTCATGAATAAAACGGAAATAAATCTCCCACACACTCCGACATTCGGCCGTCTTTCCGGTGGCTTGGCCGATTATCTCATTAAGAGGAATGAGATTTTTATAAGGGATTTTTCCGGGAGGAATTTCTCCTTCATTGCGGTCAGCCAGTTTCTCCACTCGATGCATCACCCCCACTGTTAGTTTTTTCCCACATTTAGGGCAGAGATACCGATATTGAATTGTTTCCTGAGGGGAAAGAACTACCTGACAATGACGGTGGCCATCGTAGTGGTATTTCCCTTCTTCGGGAAAGAACTCAATGGTGTAGAGGAAATGATCTGGGTGAGGATGTTTGAGAGTGTGAATAATACTTTCATAACTGAGATCGGTATTGAAAACATTGGCTTCCCGGCCAATACGAGAAGGAGAATGAGCATCAGAGTTGGAAACGAGGACATATCTATCGAGGGCGGAGAGCCGCCAGTTCATAGGTGGGTCAGAAGAAAGCCCTGTTTCCAGGGCAAAGATCTGGGGAGTTAGTTCTTCAAAGCATTCTTCAATAGTGTCGAAGCCAGAGTTGGCTCCGAAAAGAGAAAACCAAGGAGTCCAGATGTGGGCCGGAATAACCATTGCCTGAGGAGCATAACGAAGCACTTTTTTTAAGAATTCTTTAGCATCCATTCCCAGAATAGGACGACCGTCAGAGTGGAGATTGCCAATACCAGCTAGAGCACTATTTAAAGCTTCGGCAGTTTCAAAATCCGGAGCGAGAACAAGCAGGTGAATTTTCCGAACCCGGCCTTTCTTAGAATAAATGAAGCTGATTTCAGTAGTCAGCATGAAAAAGACGTCTTCTGGAGAGACTCGGAATGAACGGAGAAGAGGGTTCTCAGGGGGAATGATTTTTTCCAAATAAAAAAGGCCTTTGCCTGTGGGAATTAATTTTTGTTTGGCTAAAAAGAGCCATTCTGGGTGGGTAAAATCTCCGGTTCCCAGGACTTTAATCCCTTTTATTTTTGCCCAATAAGCCAGTGTGTCAAAGTTCATGTCTTTGGAGGTAGCCCGGGAAAATTTTGAATGGATATGTAAATCGGCTACAAATTTCATTTTTGCTCCCCGTTGAGAGAACTAATATAAACAAACTTGACCTTCCAGTCTAAGTCAATACCAATGGTATTTCAAGGATAAATTTAGATATATCTTTTCTGGGAATAATAGTTGATTTTGTCTGCCGGAGTTAACTCTTTAATGAACTTCTTATACACAGAAAAGAAGTCAAGTTTTTTATCTTAGATCAGTCAAGAGGGGATTTATTGATTAATGTAATTGATGAGAAAAGAGAATTGGATTTCCTGGCATTTACTTTTTCGAGCGAAGACTCCCGAGGATGAGATAAGTTATGTGGGGTGGTCAGCTGTTGTAAAATACATCTACAATTATATCAGATATTATCGTTCAATTTATTGGATTTAATCCAGTTAAATGGATGGATATTTAAGGAAGAAATGAGCGCTTGTCTCACTAAATCATAGTAAATAANAAAGATAGAGATTTGGCACATTGNTTGCTTTTATAAAAAATCTAATTTTTTGGAAAGGAGGTGAGAATCACCGGAGAAGCAAAAAAGTGGGTAAGGGTGAGATGAAAGATTCATCTCTGGGTAAGGGCTTTTCCCTTTTATTTTGTAAAAGGGTAAAGGAGGAAAAATTGCGTAAATTTTTATGTGTTCTCTTTATCCTGGCGCTGGTTTGGCCAGTGGTCGCCCAGGAGAGAACAGGCAACATTTATGGACGGGTAGTTGACACCGATGGCAATCCTCTGCCTGGTGTGACAGTCACCTTAACCGGGTCAAAAACAGCTCCCTTGACCGCTAT
>MTOP01000043.1 GCA_002010725.1 Candidatus Aminicenantes bacterium JdFR-80 | reverse complement strand
TTTTTTAGAACAAAATTTCAGTGCGAATATTTCTTTTCTTTAATTCACCAACATAAATTGTTTTCATTTTCTGGAAAAAACTATCCGTTAAAGCCTCTTCACGGCCAGCCTGCCGGTAGAGAGAGCGAAAATTAGGCACATAGTTTAACCTATCGAGATAGACCCAATCAACTTTTCCGGCCAACCAGGTAACCAACCTGGCTGGCTCTCCAGGAAGAATAGGGCCGATGAAAGCAAAAGTGCGCAGGCCGGCCTTTTTTAAAGCGGCCAGGACTTCAATCCGTTTTTCCGGAGAAGGAGCACCGGGTTCAAAAAATCTCGCCACGACTTCATCATCCGTGGTAATGGTCACGCCCACTTCGAGGGCGGGTATTTCTCTAAGTAAGTCTATATCCCTTAAAACAAGAGTCGATTTAGTCTGGATAACCACTGGAAAGCCGGTATCTTTCAAGACCTCCAGGCACTTCCGGGTTAACCGATAACGTTTCTCCACCGGCTGGTAAGGATCACAAACCGAGGATACCCAGACCTTCCCCCGGCGGGCTCTTGGGGCTTGATCGGCCAACCTCTCCACGGCATTAATTTTCACCTCGACAAAACTGCCCCACGGTTCTTTATGACCGGTGTAGCGGGGAACAAACAAGCGGGCATAGCAATAAACACAGCCGAATTGACAGCCTGTATAAGGATTCAGGCAATAATCGAATATCCGGGAACGGTTGAGCAGACTCTTGGCCCGCTTTTCCTGAATAATTACTTTCGTCATTGGACTCACATTATACCACCACGAGGGTCAGGACATCAGAGAGTCAGTCACTATTCCGCCTTGTGCGAGTTTTTCTCCCCTTATTGGCGGAGAAGCTGGGCTGAGGAATTACATTAAAAAATAAAGTAAATTTGGCTGCATTGTTTAAGCCAGAATAACAACCACGACTCGACATCTCCAACCGTTCATCTTGAATGGATGAGCCAGGCCGAATTNACGGCAATCGTGTCTTTTCGCTTCGGCTGAGGAAAAGCCCGTTGAAGAGAAATTTAAAAGTACCATGGGGTTGAGCCCGAAAAGTGATCTCCGGACCAAATAAGTAAAGCTGCCCTTTTCCTACCGGACAGGCAACCACCGCCAGGGCATCTTTCAAATAATGCTGCCCCCAGGCCCAACCGCTCCGCAGAGGTTTATCCTTATCAAACCAGGCCACNGCCTTAATTCCCTGGAGAGTGGCTTCGGGTGGCAGCCGAAAAGCCGGACTGCGATTAAAATAAACATCCACTCGTACCGGCATCCCGTAAGCAATGGGTTGAGTATTATCCACCCTGACCTCTAGAATTGAACCCGGGATGAAGAATTTATCGCGGGGCAGAGGCCTTTCCTGGCCGTCTGGCAACTTTTCCACCAGGGCATCAACCACCGGCAGACGCAGATGATAAGCGAGATCAGTCGAACCACCAATAGTCAGAATCGTCCCCCCTTCCTCGAGAAACTTTTTTAATTGCGGCAGGGTTTTCTCCACAGTCACTGATCCCAGTCTGGAACGATATTCTGGTGGAACCTCCTCCGGCTTGGGCGGGCTAAAAAAACCATAGCGCATCCCGGCATCCCCTCTAAGTCGGGGAATACCTCCACTAACGAAAATCAAAACATCAAAGTCACGTTTTAAATTTCCGGCATCCAGCCGAGGNGGATAGACGACTTCAAAGTCAAAGTCGTACTGTTCAAGAAGCCACCTCACCCAGCCAGAGGCCATTGACCCGCCATATCTGTCCCAGAGTCCAATCCGGGGCTTTTGCAGCCGGAAAGCCTGTCCCTGGGGTTTATAGTCTATTCCATAGAAATTAAGTCCCACCTCAGCCGCCAGGTTTTCCAGGAGGGGCTGTAGCTTGGCCTGTTTCTCAATAAAAATTNCACCGGGAGGAAACTCGAGGTGGCCCTTTTTATATGGTGAAGCCAGCCAGGCGATCCTCGCCCCGGCTCGGAGCAGTCGATTAACCGCCAGGGCTGCATCGTTTATCCGGTGGTCAAGCAGCCAACCAGCCTTTCCCTTACCTATAATTTTTCCTGCGGGGGGCTGAGCCAGCCCCTTGATCCTCTCCACTGGGGCCTCGAAGCCATCGAGAATCCGGTCGAATTTGACGCCCATCTGGTAAGCCAGTGTCCAGCCGGCACTATCATAAGGCGGGTTGGGGGGACCGCCGGGATAGAGACGATCATCCGGATGATTCTGGGGTTCAAACATGGAGAGAAGATGGGGACGAAAGGCCTGAGCTGTTTTAATAACATAGGAACCGGCGGGATAGGTCTTACCCTGAACTTCAAAATCCGCCGTAGCCCGATACACGACTATGCCGGTCTTAATCAGGGCATTAATAAATTTTGTGGCTGTTAAAAAATCAACCTGATCCGCCGGAATAATATAACCCCGAGGATCACGCTTGGCCGGGTCGCGGAGAATATCCAGATATTTTTTCGGATAACCCCGACTCCGCCCAGAACCGACCATTTTAGCTTTATCCTTTTTGATCGCCTTTTCCACTTCCTCAATGAGACGGGGAATCATCGTCCATGTATCACGACTACCTTTAAGAATCGAATTCCGACCCATCTGGTAGATGTTATAGAGAAAATCCTCCCGATGTTTAGAGGCAATATCGAGAATAGCCCGGTCGGCTGTGAGGGCATACTCAATGGACTGGCGAAAATGCCATTTTTGCGGCCAGATGGGGAAAGGGTAATCATTCCGGGGCAATAACTTCTGGGGGCGGAAAGGAATTTCCATCGGCGTCGGACTGCCGATGGTTTCTGTGAGGATACCAATCATATTATGAAAATAAACCGTGGTCCGCAGGCCGCCATTCCACCAGGCGGAATAGGGCGCCCCGGAACGCATGGTGGCGCCGGGCTTGCCTTCGGCCACAAAGCGGGTATGCATGGCCGTACCCACCAGTTCTATTCCTAGGGGAATGAGGGGGTCATAGACATAATTAAAGGGGTCCCGAAAGGGTGGCGCAAAAAGAACAGTTCCGGCCGGTCCCGTCTGATGATGATTATAGACAATCTGGGGAAACCATTCGTGGTAGAAAACCCGACACACGGCTTCTGTCTCGGGTTGAGTGACCATGTAAAAATCTCGGTTGTTATCGTGCCCAATGTACTTATGATAGAGGCGCGGCAGACCGCGCAAGGTACGCTTCTGGGGGTCCTCGTGGCGCATATACCAGTTGGACACCAGTTCCATGCCGTCNGGATTGGGGTTACAAACCAGGAGGATGACATCGTTTAAGATCCGCCGGGTTTCAGGGTCATTACGACTCACCATTTGATAAACCAGCTCGATTAGTTGCTGAGCCCCCAGGACTTCCGTTCCATGAAGTCCTCCATCTATCCAGACAACCGCCTTTCCCTCGGCTGCCAAAGTTCGGGCTTCTTCATCCGTTAATCCTTCAGCCAGAGCCAGCCGGCGGGAAATTTCTTTATAGCGAGCTAGATTTTTATGATTTTCGGGCGAGGTAATAATGGCCATCACCATCGGCCGCCCTTCAGCCGTCCGGCCGATGGTGGTCAGTTTTAATCGCTCTGATTCCCGGGCCAATTTTTCCCAGTAGGCAATCATCTGGGTATAATTGGCCAAACAGTAATCATCACCGATATTAAAACCGAAATGCTCCCGGGGAGTGGTGATTTTATTCTGGGAGAGAAGAGATGGAGGAAGAACAAGTAAAATTAAAATGATTAAGGTCAAGATAGAATAACACCGCTTCATCATCGAAGACTCCTTTAATTTAATATGACGATAACATCTTCTAAAAAAATAACTTTTGCCCGGAGGAGTTGATTTTTGGCGAGGGGGGAGAAAAAAAGAAAGAAAATGCTTCTCTACCTCTAGTTGTCGCATAAAGGAAAGATATAACAAACCCCCTTTCCTTAGTCAATAAAATTGGAATTCAAGAATTGAGGGGGGCTCCACCTCTTTTTCCAGAGAGGAGGGTCCCGGAAAAATGGCATATTTGACTAACAAAAGAAAATATTATACCTTTTCCTCATCAACTAAGGAGTTGGCAATGAAAAGGTTAGTGAAATATATCTTCTATCTAAGTTTAAGTCTTCAGCTCCTGAGCTTTCCCGTGGGGGTGAAAGCTCAAAGTATCTTCGTCTCCTTTGGTCTGGGCACTCTTCTCGGAGGCGGGTTTAGTGACACCTGGCAATCAACCACTGATTTTTTTAAGCAAAGCATTCAGCCAACTAAAAAAAGCGGGACCGGGATTGAGTTTTACGCGGAGATGATCTTTATGGTCAATGATAATTTCGGCCTGGCCATAGGAGGCACCTATCTCAATCGTTCGATGACCGGCAGCCAAGGAACCTTTCGCTTCCCCGAGACATCCGAACTCCAGGGAAATTTCTCCTATACTCCGGAATTAACCACCTCCATAATGCCGATTTACGCCAGTTTTATCTATTCGGCGCCTTTCCTTTACAAGGCCCGTTTAAATCTGGCGGTGGGGGTAGACTATTACTTCGGCCGGATGCGTTGTTATTACGAAAACCTGGATTTTGATTTCAGTAAAGAATTCAGTGGCTGGAATTATTATGCCCATCTCTACGAAACCACCGATATGAAAACCATGGGCTATCACGTCGGAGTGGGGCTGGAGCTGGAGCTTTCCAGTAATTCATTTTTTATGCTTGAAATCTTCTACCGCAACGCCAAATTTAAGGACTATTCCACCAACGTGAAAGAAGGAGCTAATTTACCCTTCATGGGGGGTGAAACAGGCGGAGAAACCCAGGAAGGGCAAAAAGTTTTTCTTTTTGGCCAAAAATACACCGGAGAAGAAGAATGGGGCGATGTCATTTACTCCATTAATTCTCTCGATTTAACCTCTCTCTCCTTCNGGGGTGGTATAAAAATCAGATTTTAAATCTTGGGGCATCTCACTTTCGTTCCCTGAAGGCTTCATTGGTAATTGGTGATACGGCTAATGGTCACCAATTAGGGAGTTGTCACTCCAGTCCGGCTTTAATTTTCATGTGCTCCGGAAGTCACGACGGTTGTCTTTAAGTAATAAAAATTACTTTAAATTAATTACCATTATTTATTGATAATTAATTTAAATTATGGTAATATTAGAATTGTATACTTCCCCAGCTTAAAAAATCATGCTTCTCGGCAAATAAATTCTGCTTGAGCAATATTTAAAATTTCCCAGGCAAATTCCCGGTATTTTCCCCTTGATTCCGCCCGGAAAAAAAGATTAATCCTGACGGGATTAATTTCGCCTCCTTCCCTTCTCCCATCTTTCTTCCTATAATCTCCTCCTGACCCTCCCGAACTTGACAATCAACTTCGCTATGACTACATTCATTACATCATGAGAAAACAGATTGCTCTTTTTGGTTTAATCCTTATCGCCTTTCTGGCTTTCTCTTGTGCCTTGCCTCAGAAGAAAAAAGTTCATCTCTATCACGGTGAACAGCCGCCGCCACGGTTTATTCGGGTTGTCAAGGCTTCACCCCAAAAAGTCACCTTTGAAATCAGGATCAAGTTCACTCAAAGGCATCTCTATCATATTATCGCCGATGAAGAGGACAACTTCATTGCTGAGGGCTGGTTTCCCACAGCCAAAGACCCCCGGGGAATTTATAGGGTCACTCTCAAGCCCAAAAAAGGTCTTACTTTCCAGCCCGGTAAGACTTATTATTTATGTATCGGGGCGCAGAATCCGGAACAAATTCTCTATTACAGCTCCAATTACCGCTGTCTGGTCTACTTCGGCTTTACTATTCCCGGAAACAATTAACTACTTCTGCTCGTCCATTTCCTTTTCTCTCCGCAGCTGGATTATATCCACACTGTCCTCCCAATCTCCAATGAGGTGTTTACAGAAATAATCGGCTCTAATCCAGAACAAGTACTCACTCAAATCGCCAAAGCCATGACGCTGGCCCGGCATGATAAACATATCAATATAAGTATTCATTCTCTCTTCAATGAGCATCTTCACTTCACCTGGCGCTCATCAGCCCGAATCAAATAATCACAGGAAGCCACCGACCAAAAAAAGAGGTCACAATTTGACCGATAAAATAAATTGATGACTTTGCTCTTTCTAGAACCAATTTCTTTTATTTATAGGCAAAATCTGCTAATATTTAACCTCCCTTGGCACCACCTTTTTCTGGAGTTGAATCATGAGGTTAGGACTTGATTTGGGTAGTTTCTCTTGTAAAGCCATTCTTCTAGATGACCATCTCCAAATCGCCCAAAAATTTGTGGTCTTAACCAAAGGAGATTATCCTACCGCTCTGAACTCACTTCTCCAGAAAATTAAGCAAAAATGTTCTTTAAATTCTCTCGCCGTGGGTGTTACCGGCCCCGGCCGTCATCTTTTTGACTGGCCACCTGAGATAGAAATAATCAATGAAATTGTGGCTCTGGTCCTGGGAGCCCATCACCTCCAACCCGAAGTAAAAAGTATAATTGAGATCGGAGCGGCTAACTCCCGGTGGGTAGAAAAAACAGCGTCTTCTGACCGAACCCATGACCCGGAAATTATCGACTTTGCCATCAACGACCAATGCGCCGCTGGGTCGGGCTCTTTTCTCACCCAACAAGCCAGTCGTCTCAAGCTTTCGATAGAGGAGTTTTCGCAACTTGCAGCCCAAGCTTCTAAAGGAGCCACNATTGCCGGCCGATGCAGCGTCTTTGCTAAATCCGACATGATTCATTTGCAGCAGAAAGGCATCCCGGTGGAGGAAATTGCCCTGGGAGTTTGTCTNGGACTGGTTCGCAATTTTATGGCCACTCTTCTTAAAGGGAAAGAACTCATTCCACCTGTTCTCTTCAGCGGGGGAGCCGCCCGCAATAAAGGTCTGCGGCGAGCTTTCCTGGAAATCCTGCAGCTGTCTCCCCAGGAGCTCATTATTCCGGCTTCACCTGAAACAACTTCCGCTCTGGGAGCTGCTCTGATAGCCTCCCAGAAGGGTAGACCATTCCCTCTGGATAAATTGACAAAAATGGTTGATTCTAGAAAACTCAGATCTGAAAAACCTACCGTGATTCTCCCTCCTCTGACCCCTCTTCCTTCCACCCCGCAAGAAGAACCTTTTCCTCGCGAAGACAAAGAAATTGAAGGCTTCCTGGGGGTTGATGTGGGTTCTGTAAGCACCAATTTAGCCCTTATTGACCGCGAGGGCACAGTTATTACCGGCGTCTATCTGCCGACCAAAGGCCGGCCGATTGAAGTTATCCGGGAAGGATGGTCTCTCCTTCTGGAAAAAACNAGGGGAAAAATAAAAATACTCGGGGTGGGGACAACCGGCAGCGGCCGTCATCTGGCGGGCCGGCTTCTGCAAGCCGATGTTATTCGCAATGAAATCACCGCTCAGCTGCGGGGGACAATCCATTTTTTTCCTGACGTGGAAACCATCTTTGAAATTGGCGGCCAGGACTCCAAATATATCGCCGTCGAAAAGGGCAAGATAAAAGATTTCACGATGAATAAAATTTGTGCCGCTGGTACCGGTTCATTTCTGGAAGAACAGGCAGAGCCCTTTGGCCTGAATATCAAAGGTGAATTTGCCGCTGTGGCCGCCCAATCCTTACAACCTTACGACCTTGGCTCCCGGTGCACTGTTTTCATGGAATCAGAAATGGTCCGGGCAGCCGGCAAAGGCGTTCCCTTACCCGATTTAATGGCTGGCCTGGCTTATTCCATCGCCCGCAATTATCTCGAAAAAGTAGTGGAAGGCCGGCATATTGGGCAGACAATTGTCTTTCAGGGAGGAGTGGCTTCCAATGCAGCGGTGGTCAAAGCCTTTTCCCAACTTCTCGACAAAGAGATCAAAGTCCATCCTTACAACCGCATCTCCGGAGCTATTGGCGCGGCCCTTATCGCCCGAGAAACTATTCTTACCCGGGAAAAATCAGGAGAAAAAATACTTCCTAAAAATGCTCTTCTGGCCCAGCGTCTCCAGAGTGACTATCAGGTCCGCACTTTTGAATGCCAGCATTGTCCCAATCACTGCCAGGTGACCCTGGTCCGTACCGAGAAAGAAAAACTCTTTTTTGGCGATGTCTGTGAACGATATACTTCTCAAACCTTAACCTCCAGTGAAGTTTCCGCTGAAATTCCATCTCAACCAAAATCAAAGCCACCTTCTCTCCCCAAAATTCGAGAAGAATTCTTTGAAAAATATTCCTCCTTAAGCCATACCTCCCGGGGACGCATTGGTTTACCCCGGGCTTCTTTCTTTTATGAATTTCTTCCCTTCTGGGCCAGCTTTTTCAGCCGCCTGGGGTTTGAAACCAGACTCTCACCGCCGTCTTCACCCCAGATCCTGACTCTGGGACTGAAGCGGCTGTCGGCCGAAACTTGTGCTCCGATAAAACTTGCCTTTGGACATACCGAGATCTTCCGCCATCAAGAAGTCGACTGGGTTTTCCTGCCCTCGATCGTCGATACCCATCAGGAAAACGGCGAGTCTGTTTATCTTTGCCCTTACAGCGAACATCTGCCTTTTATGTTCCCCACCAAATTGGGAGGCAGGTTACTGAGCCCTGTAATTCAGTTTAATAGCGGCTGGGAAGGGTTTAAACAATCAATGACCGAGACAGCTGCCCGCCTGGGACTCACTGCTGAAGAAATGGCCGAAGCCTATCATTACGCCTGGCGAAAACAACTTGAATTCCAGCAGTTCCTCCAGGAAAAAGGCCGGCAACTTCTCCGTCAGGCCCGGGAAGCGGGAGAAGATATTCTGGTGATTATCGGTCGTCCTTACACCATCTATGATTCTTTCTTGAATTTAAATCTCAATCTTCATCTGCAGCGGCGGGGAGCCTGGCTGCTGCCTCTTGATTTTCTGCCTTCCGAAGAATTAAGCACACCTCTTTGGCCAGGAAAGCCCCCCTGGCGTTATGCCCAGAAAATCATCCAGGCTGCCCTCTGGGTGGCCCGGGAAGAGAAAGCTTATCCTCTTATCTTAAGTAATTTCGGTTGTAGCCTCGATGCTTTTATTCACAAACATCTTCATCATATTCTCAAGGAGAAACCTTCCCTCTATCTTGAATTCGATGAACACCGGGGGGAAGCCGGCCTGATTACCCGCATTGAGGCTTTTCTGGACGAAGTTCGGGAGACNAAATCCTTGAAACGAACCAGTCAGCCAACCTTCATTGTCCCCAGTCCACCGGGGGTTATTGAAGAATATCGGGAAAGAACNTTTCTTATCCCCTACTTCTCCGACCATGTTTATGCTTTCGCCGGAGCTTTCCGCAGCGTCGGCTTGCCGGTGAGGATTCTTCCTCCACCGGATGAGAAAAGTATTGCTCTCGGAGAAGAATGGACTTCCGGCAAAGAATGTCATGCTTTCGCCATTATTGCCGGGGATCTAATCAAGGCAGCCCAATCACCCCGGGAAGGAAATGAAATTTTCTTTTTCCCCGGTGCTCGATATACTTGCTTGCTCCAACAATACCAGGACGGCTTAAATTATCTGCTTCACGACATGGGAATTTCTGACCTTAAAGTCGTGGCTCCTTCGACTGATTTTCTCTGGCAGCTTCTCGGCTTTCAAGGGATTAAACGCCTCTGGGACGGTCTCCTGGCTGTAGATTGGCTAATCAAGACCGCCTGTTCCCGTCGCCCTTACGAAAAGCAAAAAGGCGCCATTGACCAAGTTCATCAGACCAACCTGAGGGATATTGAGCTCAGCCTGGCCATAGAGGACTTATCTTCCGCCTTAAAACGTTGTGCAGCCCGGCTCCGGGAAATTCCCATCTCCCCCGAACCTCGTCCCAAGATTGGACTGGCTGGGGATATCTACACCCGCCAGAATCCAGTAGCCAACCATAATCTCTTCCTTAAATTGGAAGCCATGGGCTGCGAGGTCTGGCCTTCGCCTTTCATCATCGACAACGTTGACTTTGGTATCCAGAAAGAATTCTTCATCAATTTGCGGCGCCGTAACTTTCTCAAGGCCATGACTGCCGGCCTCCTTCATCTGCGCAAAGAACTGGAAAGATTCAAAATTGAAAAATCCCTCAAAGATGTCCTCCCTTCCCATAAAGAGCCCTCCTTCCGCCAGATCGAAACTCTGATTTCTCCTTATCTAACTCTGGACAACAACCAGACCCTGATTCTTAATATCGCCAAGATGGTTGACTTTGCCTCCCGGGGAGCCGATGGCGTCATCAACGCCATCTGTTTCAATTGTATGCTGGGGACAGTTTCCGGGGCTATCGCCCAGAAAATCCGTCAGGATTTCCAGAATATCCCCATTCCTACCCTGATCTTTAAAGGCAAAGAANACCCTACGGAAGAATCTCGTCTGGAAGCTTTTGTCTATCAGGTCAAACAGTCCTGGGAAAAAAAGCAGTTAAAACAGAGAGAACTAACCAGGCGACCCTGGGTGGAATGGTAATAGTTCACACGGCATCGCGATAGTTAAAGCCGTATTTAATCGCTGCTAGATTCTTTTCCAGCGACTTCGGAGGTAGCAGGTCCTTGATATTGATAATCATGATGTTTATGCCGATATAACGGAGAATTCTTCCTAGAGCAATCATATTGATATACATCTTGTGACCAAACTTGGTAATGGCCACATCACGAAAACCATAGTAAGTCCCCTTTTTGCTCCGGATTTCACAGCTTAAGGGCTCTGGTTCACCGATACTCTCGTCAATGACCAGGCTGCGGGCTGGAAACCATTCTCTTGTCTGGGTGAACTTGATCAAAATATCAGCTTCATCAATAATCGGGTTTTCAATTTTTTCATCAGAATAAATCAAATCAGCGCTGATTTTGCCGCTGCGAACAGCCGAATCATACTCCAGGTTCAGGGAGACTTCATGCCCCAGTTGGGCCAGAATGGCTCCGAGAGTAAAGGAGAGCAGTTTCACCCCCTGGCCAGCCTCACCCATAATCTTTATCTTCTTCTCTTTTTGAGCCTTCTCGTAATCACCAATATACTTGAAGATGTGGCGAATCCGGATGCCGAACATATTCTTTCGCAGGAGAACCCCTTTTTTAAAACCCAGCTTGGAGCAAAAATTCAGAAACCGGTTGTGTTCGGCATAAACATACATCTCGATCTTGTAACATCCCTTCTTTAAGAGTTCCTCCTCTACATAAGACAACAGCCTCTTGACCACTCCTCGACCCCGGAATTCTTTCAAAGTGTAAATCCAGTAGATGGTAAAAACATTGTGGAAAAGCCAGCCGAAAAGAAAGGCGATAATCTTTCTATCCTCTTCAACAATATATAATAAAGACTGCTCCTCCTGGCAGAGTTCTTTTAGTGCTTCGGCGGTAAAATTGGCTTTCAAGGTCCGGCGGACTTTCTCTGGCTCCCGGGCATAAATTTCATCAATGACCATTTCCATCAAGCGGTTAACCGGCTGACACTCCTCAGGTTTGGCCTGTCTAATTATCATTTTTTCAATATCCCCAATTCATGATCTTTTAATAAGCCGCGGGGAGAATGATTGATTTTATAAATATCTTTTATTTTCAATAGCATTTCATAACCAAAGCGGTAGCCCATCCGGCGGCCAAAATTTTCAAGACAATAGGCCACGACTTCAATAAAAGCAAAACCCGGCCAGGCGAAAGCCTCCTGGATGGCTTTCTGCAGATGATTGATATGATAGGCTGAGGTTCGGGCATAAAAATAATTTTCATTGGAAGTAACCAACCCCTGAATATTAACTGGACTATAGCGATTACCATGAGGACTGGTCAGTGTTTTTGTCCCTTTCTGGGTGGTGGGAGCCATCTGGCCACCGGTCATGCCATAGGTCTGATTGTTGATGCAGACCACAGTCAGATCAATATTCCGTCGGGAGGTATGAATCAAATGGTTGCCGCCGATGCCCACCAGATCGCCATCTCCACTAAACACCAGGACTTTAAGTTTCGGGTTGCCTCTTTTGATGCCTTCGGCCACCGGTAAAGCCCGGCCGTGAGTCACATGGACGGAATCGACATTAAAATAACCCGCGGCCCGGCCACTACAACCAATACCGGAAACCACCGTTAATTCTTCTCGGGAAAGCCCCATCTTCTCCAGGGTAAAAGTGACTTGCTTAAAAACAATACCGATAGAGCATCCTCCACACCACGTGGTCGGCCACCTCGTCCACTTCACATAATCTTTATAAAGCATCCAGAGCCTNTTGAATTTCCCTTAAATGAATTTTTCCGCCCAGAACCGGCAGACTGACAATTTCCCGGCAGAGAACACGCTGGACTTCACCGGCATACTGGCCGTCATTCATTTCGACCACCACCACCCGGTCATAGCCAGTGGCGGCCTTTTTCAACTCCTCCTCCAGAACGGGAAAAAGCCGAATCGGCCGGAACAGACCATAATCAGTTTTCAATGGCCGGATAACCCGGGCGGTTATCCCGAAGGCAATCAACAGAGTATCAGCCTGAGGATTATCCAGGAATTCAAAAAAATTATACTGCCGGGCGACCGTCATGATCTTCTTTTTTACCCGGACATACCATTCCCGATAATAATCACTGTCATCAGTCAGCGGGATTCCNTCTCGGGCTAAAAGCCCGGTAAAATGTCTATTCCCTTTTCCCAGGGGAGCCAGCCTTCTTTTTTTTAAGNAGGGTTGTATGGCTCTCAAATCTACAGTTTCACTGAGATGAGCCAAAAAGCCATCCAGCAGCAGAATAACCGGACTGCGTGACTCTTCCGCTGCATTAAACGCCTCGATGGTATAAAGATAGCATTCCTCCACTGAGGCCGGATAAAAAACCAGTGGGTTGTAATCACCATGACTTCCATGGCGAGCCTGAATCAAATCCCCCTGAGAAGGCAAAGTGGGCATACCGGTGCTAGGTCCTACTCGTTGAACATCAACCACTACCAGGGGAACTTCCATCATTTGAGCCAGACCGATTCCCTCCTGTTTAAGGGACATTCCTGGCCCGGAAGTGCTGGTCATCGCCTTTAAGCCAGCTAGACTGGCTCCAATAGCCATGTGGATGGCAGCTATTTCATCTTCAGCATGAACAAATTCTATTTCCCCTTCCTTCTCGGCCAAAAAATGCATGATTTCTGAAGCTGGGGTAATCGGATAGGCGGCAAAAAATCCAAGCCCGGCCCACAGAGCCCCGCGGGCGACTGCTTCATTGCCCATAATCAGTTGTTTCATTTGGTTGTCCTTAATTCTATGGACGGCCGGGAACTTTGCCTGATCAGCTTCTGGCAAGTCTTTTTCCGTTGAGTTGACTTTGCTTTTTTCTCCTTGGATNNCTTTGATGTCNCCTTCTTCCGGGGAACAACTTCCAGGGAAAAATCAGGACAATANTTCATACATAACTGGCACTGGATACATTTCTGACGACTNGCCATTTCATCTTCATCGAAAAAGAGATTATCGACCGGACAGATGGCAACACAGGTGAAACAATGTTTACAATAATTAGCCACCCAGATGATGTAGGGATCTATTTTTTTTCTTTCGGGGCCCACGTCATTACCTTTGGTGTTTATTTGCTGTCCTGGAGGACTCAAAATATTTAATTTCATGAAGACGATCCGCCTCTCTTATTTTTTGGATTAATAAATAGACCAGGACAACAATCGAGAGCCACAGCCAACTGAGAAAAACCAACACTGCTATTTTCTCTTTGATGTTCAATGGCCCAGTTTTCATTAACTGGTCTGTGTTTTTTTTCCCTTCAGATTGTGGGCCATTCACCTGAGCCATCAATTGAGGAGCCACAAAACCCTGGAGGCAAAAGAAAATAACCACTCCCAGAATTAAAACCAACCTGATCACGGACTGCTGTGTATTCATAATAAACTCCAGATACTCATCACCACCGCATAAACCACAAAAGCAATGGCGGCCCAAGTAATCACTTTTCCCCGACGTCCGGCAGGGTCAGTATCAATTAAAGGCAGAAAAAAGAAAAGGCAGACACCCGCCAGGATAAGGAGCATCGCCACGGTATCTCCGGGAACCCCTAGAATTGTCGCCGGGAATAATTTTAACGTCTGGAAAAGAAAAAGAAAATACCATTCCGGACGGACACCAGCCGGTGCTGGTGCCATGAGGTCAGCTGGTTGACCCAGGCCCCGGGGAAGGAAAATGCTCAACGTTATTAANCCTCCAAAAAGGATGAGCCAGAAAACCGACTCTCGCAGGACGAAATTCGGCCAGAAAGGATAGCTAGGAAGCTGCACCTGTTTCTCCTCTTCAGCTAAAGGGACACTCATCCCATGTCTTTGCACCAGATAAAGATGAAACCCGAGAAACAGGATTATTAAGAGCGGTAAAATACTCACGTGAAGGCCAAAAAAACGCGTCAGGGTATCGCCGGTTACATCTGCCCCACCTCTTAGGAGCTGAGTAATCCATTGGCCAATCACCGGAATAGTGCTGGGAATTTCTGTGCCAACTTTGGTGGCGGCCAGGGATAGCTCGTCCCAGGGTAACAAATAGCCGGTAAAGCCAAAGGCCAAGGTAATAAAGAGCAACACCACNCCACTCATCCAGGTTAATTCCCGGGGGGGGCGATAAGCTTTCAGTAGCCAGAGGCTCAAAAGATGGATAAAAACAAAGGCAATCATCAGAGTGGCTGACCAGTGATGAATTGACCGAATCACCCAGCCAAAGGAAACTTCGGTCATAATCTGTTGGACACTTTGATAGGCTTCCTCCAATGTCGGTTTGTAATAGAGGAGAAGCATAAAGCCGGTGACTATCTGAATGATTAGAAAAATGAGAATAGCACTCCCGGTATAGTACCAGAGAGTATGCTTATGGCGGGGAACTTCCTTCTTCCGGAGAAAACCAAAGATTGAATCCAAGCCTAATCTATCTGTCAGCCAATCTTTAAAACTTTGTTTAAGCACTTTTTTCCCTTCGGCGGATAATTATATTTTCCCCCTCAAGGATAACTTCCAGAGTGCGCAAAGGGCGGGGAGGGGGCCCGCTAATATTTAACCCGTTTTCATCATACCACCCATCGTGGCAGGCGCAATAAAACTTGCGCTGCTGGGGAAGATAAGTCACATTACAGTCCAGATGAGTGCAAACCGCCACAAAGGCCGTTAAACTGCCGTCATCGTTGCGTTTTAAAATCCCAGGCTTACCTCCCCAGGGAAAGGTTTTAAAGGAATTAGGCTCAGCCAGCTGATAGTCAGCTGCCGGGAGNATAACTTCCTCCGGCTCCCGGTAGGGAGGGGAAATAAATTTTATCACCGGCTGAATAATACTTGCTCCCAGAGCCGCCAGCCAGCCGCCAATCAGAGTATTAAGGAACTTCCGACGGGTGAAAAGAGAGTCTTTCAATTTCATCTTAGGGCTCTTTTCTAAATAATCTTTTAATTCTCTCGATGACTAATTTTCGGCGTAANCCTTCAATGCCGTCAGCCGGACGGACATTTTTGGGGCAAACCTCATGACAGCGAAAAACAGTATCACAGGCCCACACTCCGGAGGGCTTATCCACCCTCGACCATTGAGAAAAAGGCCGCTTATCCCGGGGGTCTTCGACAAAACGGTAAAGCTTGGCCAGAGCTGCTGGCCCCAGATATCCCTGTCCCCGGGCCACCACCGGACAGGCGCTATAACAACAACCACAGAGAATACAATTAATGAATTGATAGATTCTCTCCATCTGTCTCTCTTCGATGCGATAGCCCTTTTTCGGAATACCTGCCTGAGGGTGAAGGAAAGGCTCTATCTCCCGCAATGCTTCCCAGAAAGGAGTCATATCCACCATTAAATCCTTCTGAATTTCGAGGTTAGGTAAAGGCTCAATCACCACCACCCGACTCTTTAATGACTCGAGGATGGTTCGACAGGCCAAAGTAATCTGGCCGTTGATGACCATGCCACAGGCTCCACAGATGGCTTCCCGACAACTGTAGCGAAAGGCCAGGGTGGGGTCAAGATTATCTCTGATGCTGCGTAGGGCATCCAGNACAGAATCTTTCTCTGAAGATTCATAATAAAAATCCTGGAAATATGGTTTTTTATCCCGGGCGGGATTAAAGCGAAGAAGACGAAAGAGATATTTGGCCATTAATACTTTCTTTCCTTGGGTTGGTAGCGGGTAATTCTAACAGCCCGATAGCTTAACCTGGGGCCTCCTTCTTTAAACTCAGCAATGGTGTGTTTTAGCCAGTTTTCATCATCCCGCTGGGGAAAATCCAGTCGGAAATGGGAACCCCGTGTCTCCTCCCGGGCCAAGGCCCCCATGGTGATCACTTCCGCAATATCCAGCATTGACTCAAATTCCATCATCGTCACCAGTTCCTGACAGTACTGGAGACAATCACTCCGGAGAGAAAGCTGGTGGTATTCCTGGCGAAGCTCCCGAATATTCTCCAGAGCCTCCAGGAGTTTCTGCTTCTCCCGGAAAATTCCCACCTTCTCCATCATGAGGATCTTCAGCCGATGAAAGAGTTGATAGACACTACCCCGCGAATCCTTGGCCAACCACTGCTTGATCCGGTCTCGCAATTTAGCCGCTTCCTCCTCTATCAGTCGGGAAGCCCGCTCATCAGCCTGACTTTCTTTTATATATTCAGAAGCAGATAAGCCGGCTATCTTGCCGAAGACAACTGCTTCCAGCAGGGAGTTCCCTCCAAGACGATTCGCTCCATGAACACTGACACATGAACATTCTCCGGCCGCATAAAATCCTTCGACTGGACTGGCGCCTTTTTCATTTACATCAATTCCCCCCATCGAATAATGCTGGGCCGGCTGGATGGGAATCGGTTCCTCAATAGGATCAAAACCGCCAAAATAAAGGCAAATTTCTCTTATTCCGGGGAGGCGTTTCATAATCTTTTCTTTCCCCAGGTGACGCAAATCGAGATAAACATATTCGCCTTCGAATCCCCGGCCTTCATTTATTTCGGTCTGAATAGCTCGAGCGACGATATCCCGGGGAGCTAATTCCATGGCTGAGGGAGCATAATCAACCATGAATCTTTTGCCCTGACTATTGATTAAATAGCCTCCTTCCCCTCGGGCTCCTTCAGTAATTAAGATATTCTTACCATAGAGGGAGGTGGGATGAAACTGAACAAATTCCATGTCTTTCAGGGGAATCCCGGCCCGGAAAGCCATNCCAATCCCACTGCCAAAGTTAATCAGGGCATTGGTTGATTTTTGATAAACCCGGCCATAGCCCCCGGTGGCGAAAATAACGGCCCGCGCTCTTACAGGAATTATCTCTCCCGAGTGTAAATCATAAGCCACCAGTCCATGACACCGACCATCCCTCACCACCAGANTGGTGACCAGCCATTCCTCATAAAAATGAACATTTTTGCGTAAAGATTGTTCATAAAGGGTGTGGAGGAGAACGAGTCCTGTCCGATCGGCGGCATAACAGGTGCGGGGAAAACCAGCTCCCCCAAAGGGACGCTGGGCAATGACACCACCCGGAAAACGGCTGAAAGGCACGCCCAGATGTTCCAGCTCATAAAGCACAGGAATAGCCTGCTGGCATAACAGTTCAGCTGCCGTCTGGTCAGCCAGATAATCACTGCCTTTAATCGTATCAAAAGCATGTTTCTCCCAGCTGTCATCCCGACCCTCAGGATGATTACCCAGTGCGGCATTGATTCCTCCCTGAGCGGCGACCGAGTGAGAGCGGAGAGGATGAACCTTGGAAATAACCGCAATATCCAGCTCAGGCGAAGCGTTAAGAGCGGCAGCCAGACCGGCTAAACCGCCTCCAACTATGACTAAATCATGGTCAATCATCCAATCATCCTCAATAATCCCGGGTAAAATAAATAATCAGCAGCGCTCCACTGACCAGAGCAGCTAAAATAGTAAATATCCAGAAAAGAAGCTTCTCTTTTTTCACTCCCAGATCAATGATTACTGTCCTTAAGCCATAAAAGGCATGAAAAACCCCGGCAATAATGAGCAGGGTGTCGGAAAGAGGATTGGTATGCAGCAGAAGAGCCCAATCCGGTTTTTGACTCTTGGTCATCAAGAAAAAAGAAGTGGTAAATTTGATTGACAGAAGCACAATTAAAAGAAGCCCTGAAATCCGATGAAATACCCAAACAAACATAGAAATCCCCTTTATATGGGCTTATCCCCTCCCTCAGGAAGGTTGATAATGATCACTGCCCGCCTCCAATTTATACTTATTCTATCGAAATTATGATTCAATATCCTACTCACTCCTCCCAGTTCTGTCAAGCCAGTGACCTTTTTCCACAGCCTTAGTTGAAAATAATGCCACGTTACCCCCGCTGTTGGCAAGTATATTTTTATGAGCGGACTTAATTTCCTCCAGGTGAAAAAATGAATACCCTGCTGGCTGAAATTGTGGAAAATATTCTGCCGGTTCTTTCACGCCGAAAGAAGAAGATAACCACCTTCTCCTCGCCAGAAAGAGACAAAAAAGTAATTGCTTTTCCCTTTAAAATTCGCTACAAAGTAATAACCGGTTGGTAAATCAGGCCTGGTCAGAACAGCTTTTAAATTAAGGAGAGTGACTGAGAAAAATAAAGACGATAAGGGGATGGCCAGACACGGAATTAATTCTCTTAGTTCTCAAAGTGAAAGTAAAAATAAATCCAGCCTCTTTTTCTGGGGAAAAAATATATTAATGCATCTTCCTGTCCTTTTACTCGCCAACCAAGTATTTCTCTCTAGGACAAAAATGCAGAAGGAGTGACCATGAATATTTATATCATTCTCATTCTTTGTTATCTGGGTTTTTTGACTTTCATCAATTTCTGGAAGTCCCGTCAGGTGAAAGACCGCGACGACATGATGCTGGCTGGTCGGAAAATCTCCGTGACCAAGATGGTCTTCACCCTGATTTGCACCTGGATCGGAAGCGGCACTTTTATTGCCGGCGCCGAATTCGCGGCTAAAGCCGGCTGGAGTGCTCTCTGGCTACCCGCCGGGGCTTGGGTAGGGATTATTATTATTTATTTTCTGGCCGCCAAAATACGAACCTTTGGCCAATACACTGTGGGCGACATCCTCGAAGTTCGCTACGGCAGTCTGGCCCGCATCGTCGGAGCCATGGCGATCATTATCAGTTTTACAGTTATCGTCAGTTATCAATTTAAAGCTGGCGGCTATATTCTGAACACCATTAGCGATGGACAAATTTCCAACGCTCAGGGAACATTCATGTCCTTTCTCTTTGTTACTCTTTTTACGGCCATCGGGGGGATGATTGCTGTAGCTAACACCGACCTCCCCAACGGGATTATCATCCTGACTTCGACCATCCTTTCCACCCCACTGGTGATTATCGCCGCTGGCGGTTGGGAAAAGATAAAGNCTATTTTGCCCCCCAGCCACTTTCAGGTTTTCAGTCAGGAATTCGGCGGTAATCCTTATCTTAAAATTCCCGCTATTGGACTCTCTACTTTGCTTCTCCTGCTCGGCGTGCAGAGTATGTATCAAAAATTCTACGCGGCCCGTAATCCCAAAGAAGCCCGCAAAGCAGCCGGCATGTGGGTTGTCGGGACAATTATTATCGAAACTGTAGCTATTGTTATTGCTGTTTTTGCCGCTGCTTATTTCTGGAATGAAATCCAGAGTGGTCTGATGGACCCAGCCGCCGTGATTATTCAGGCAGCCAAACGAATGATCTTCTTCCCGGTTGGGGTTCTGCTTTTAGGGGCAGCCACCGCTGTGGTTATTTCCACGGGGATGAATTATCTTCTCTCACCCACTACCACCATGATTCACGACATCTATCTGCGCTACATCCGCAAAAANACAGAAAAGACNGCTGCTTCGGAAAAGGGGATAGTTCTTTTCCAGAAGACTTTAATCATCATCGTTGGTATCCTGGCTTATATCATGGCCACCAGAATGGCTTCTGTGCTGGAAAGCGCCTATTTTGCCTACACTATCTATGGCGTAGCCATCTCGCCCGCTTTGATCGCGGCTCTCGCTTCCAAAAGAGTCACCCGCGTGGCCGGTCTGGTGTCCATCATCAGCGGCACAGTGATTACTGTTTTCCTGAAACTGGCCGGTTATATCTGGCCCTCGATCATGCGGCCGGTGGGTGATCCCAATGGAGATCCCTTTGGCATTCCGCTTATCTACCCGGCCATTATTGTCTCTGTGCTCAGTCTGGTAATCATTTCTCTCTTCACCAAACCACCCAGCCAGGAAGTTCTGGCCCGGTTCTTCCCGGAAAAGAAAGAATAATAATTTTTCAGCAGACACTCGGTTACTCTTCTGAAAAAACATTATCGGCTTGGATTCAAGGAAGTCAGATCGGTCTTGCAGATTCGGAGGCAGCTGGTTAAAACGAGAACAGGAGCAGGTCTTCACCTTTGACATTAATCTTGATCATCTCCATATATTCCTTAGCTTTCTCTTCTGTTACAACTTAACCGAGCTAAATCTTTAAATGTCAATCTGTGTACTTTATCCAGGATCCGTTTTTCGGCTTTAGACCGAATCTTAGATCCCTGTTGACCGCAATTTTGAGTATCTGGAAATAAGAAACATAAGAACTTTTCTTAGATAAGCTGCCTGAAATAAAGGCTTACCCAGAGCCGAACGAACGTCAAATGTGAAGACCTGACTCCTCCAAAATTTTTAGCTTTTTTATTGGAGGCGGAGGACTTTCCGAAAATGATACCCATAAATAGAAAAGATAATCGCCTGAGGGAATTTGGTGGGCTGGCGTATTAAAGACCAGAAAAAAAGCTTCCAGTAGTAAAAGCGACCCCTATCTTTAATTCCCAGCAAAAACATGGATCTGGCTAGAGCTTGGAGATGATAAAGGCGGAGTCGGAAGGGCCTTCTAATGACTGATGTTCTCTCTGCCAGATAATTTTTCACCCGTTGATAATAAGGCTTATAGGAATAAATTCCTTCAATCAGCTGGCGGTAGCCATTTATCAAAGTTTCATAATCCATTTTAGGAATAAAGTTCATAGTAAAATCAGTGTTATTTCCCGAAAGCTGCGGTAGAAGCCGCCCTTCCTTTTTTAACCGCCGATACAGACGAGTGTTCCGGGGTGCATTCAGCAAACCCACCATGGCGGTAATAATCTTGCTTTTCTGGATAAACTCGATTTGTTGACTGAAGATATCTGGTGAATCACTATCAAAACCGACAATGAACCCTCCGGTGACTTCCAGACCTGCCTGTTGAAGCTTCCGGACACTGTCTAAAAGATCTCGTTTTAAATTCTGGACTTTATGGCATTCCTGGAGGCTATTGAGATCAGGACTCTCAATGCCTACAAACACAGAGACAAAGCCGGCCTGAATCATCAAGCTCATTAATTCATCATCATCACTGAGATTGATGGAAGCTTCGGTGTTAAAAGAAAATGGATGTTTCCTTTTCACCATCCAGTCAATCATCGCCGGCAGAACCTCTTTCTTCAAAACTTTCTTATTACCGATAAAGTTATCATCAACAAAAAAGATATTCCCCCGCCAGCCGAGCTGATATAACATCTCCAATTCATTAATCACCTGGTCGGCTGATTTCACCCGAACTTTTCGGCCGAAAAGAGCAGTGATATCGCAAAACTCACAGTCGAAAGGACATCCCCGGGAAAATTGAAGGTTCATCGATAAATAATCTTTAAACTGAATCAAGTTCCACAGTGGTGGCGGTGTCAATTGAAGGGAAGGAAAGAGCTTCTTTTGATAAACCCGCCGCGGTTGGCCTTGCTGGAAATCCTGTAAGAAAAGCGGCAAAGTGATCTCGGCTTCGTTCAAAACAAAATGGTCAATTTCCGGATAATCATGATAAGAAGCGGTAAACAGGGGGCCTCCAGCCACTAGAGGAATCCCTCTCCTCCGAGCCCGGCTAATTACCTCTCGGACTGATTTCTGTTGAACAACCATCGCACTGATAAAAATATAATCAGCCCAGACTAAATCGCGCTCTCTTAAAGGGTGAACATTCATATCAACTAAACGCTTATTCCAACTCGACGGTAATAAAGAGGCCATGGTTAATAACCCCAGGGGAGGATAAGCTGCTTTTTTCGAAACAAACTTAAGAGCATATTTAAAACTCCAGAAAGTGTCCGGGTATTCAGGATAGACCAATAGAATATTAAGGGGGCGGGTCAAATAACTCTCCTCCTTTGGTTCATCCCGGAACGCCGGGCTTCTTTTGTCTTTACCCGGAATGACGGCCAAGGAAAGAGGATTAATCTTCTTCCAGGCAACTGGTTTGAATAAAAACTCCTTTCCTATTTGAGGTAAAATTCCCTTTCTTTTTCTCTTGACAATAAATTCTTTCCCCGGTAAAGGAAAGGGGGGGNTAGATTTTCTTTTTCTCATGATTTTATATCCTTTTTTTTAAGAAATCCTTAATTTTTTTCTGAGAAACACTTTTTCTGACAATAGGGGGGCCTATCCGTAAAAATTATTATTTTCCTTTTTCTTGACTAATCTCCTGTCCCTCCCAGAGATAGGGATAATGGATTTGACCAAGTAAAGCTGCGGCCCTAATGATAGGAAAGGCCGTTTCCCGAGTGAATTCTTCCAGGAGAGTTAATCCGGATGCTTGAAGTCGATAATATTTTCGTTTTGGACCCCGGGGGGATTTTTTCCAATAAGAAGAAACCAGTCCCAACTTCTGCATCTTCTTCAGGATTTGATAGATGCTGCTTTCCTGAATAAAACCATCCTGGCCGGTTAATTCTTCCAAGCGATGATGAATTTCATACCCATACATGGGCTTCTCTTTGAGAAAAATCAAGACAAAAAAAGATAAAAATCCTTTTTTGTACTCTCGACTCCATTTCACCAATATTTTTCTAATGTTCTTTTTCTGGTGGGATTTTTTTTCTTTCATTTACATCCTTTATAATTAACTATAGCATATTATACTATAGTTAATTAAATCAAACAAGTTTTTTTT
>MTOP01000053.1 GCA_002010725.1 Candidatus Aminicenantes bacterium JdFR-80 | reverse complement strand
CCCCCGCCTCCACCTGCCCGCCCCAAAGGAACCAAGATAGAGTTCCTTGGCGGAGTTTTCGACAGAGCGGTTGGCGGTGTGGTCAAAGAAGACGCCTCTTTCCAGAAAGTAACCCTGCAGGCAGCTCTCATCGAAGAAAAAGGCCTTCACCTGAATTTTAAAGTACCTCAGCCCGTCTCCATTCCCAGTGACAACCAGCTGCATGCCGTGCCTATTGATTCCCGGAATCTCGAAGCTGAATTTGATTACTTCCTTGTTCCGAAAAATGTGGAAGCCGCTTTCCTCCGGGCCTCGCTGAAAAACACCTTTAATTTCCCTCTGTTAAAAGGTCCGGCTTATTTCTTCATTGAAGAAGAGTACATCGGCCAGGGGCGCCTGGACTTTTTGGCTCCCGGGGAGAAGGGGGACTTATTCTTTGGTCGGGACAAACAGATCCGGGTCAAGTACGAACAGGTGGAACGGAAGAAGATCGAACCCGGTTTTTTGAGCAAAACAGAAAAAATCAAATTCGGCTTTAAGATTACTCTCGAAAACTTCCGCCAGCGGGAAATCAGGATGGAGGTTCTTGATCAGTTACCTGTCAGCCGAAATTCAAAAATAACGATTAACGACGTTGAGCTTAAGCCCCAACCGAACCAGCAGGATAAGAACGGGCTTCTGCACTGGAAAATGACTCTTACTCCAGGTGCTAAACAGGAAATCTTCATCCGCTTTACGGTCAGTTATCCTCAGGGCAGCCGGCTGGTCGGGCTATGAGCCGGTGAGGTAAAAGGGGCTGATTCTCCAGGCTACTGAAAAGGTTTATTGAACATCTTCAACGGCTGGTCAGGCTATGAATCGGCGGGGCGATGGCCGGAGTTTATCTCGGGATGAAAGCTCTGCCAGAGGAATAGCTGAGTCCGCTGGAAGACCGTAAGGAAATTGAAGCCCTGGCTCGGGGACTATGCCGCTTTAAATATTCTCAGGCCAAGTAATGACCATCCAAAAAGTTGACTCCTGGAGTTTCGTTTGCTATAAATTCAAGCCATGATGATGACCAATAATAATGCTCAACCCACTCCCACATCCAAGTTNAAAAAATGGCTGGTAGCTGTCCGACCCTGGTCTTATCCTGCTTCAACCATGCCTGTCCTTTTTGGCACCTCGCTGGCAGCCGTTTATGGCGGTGTAACCATCAATCCACTCCTCTTCCTCCTGGCTTTAATCGCTATGGTCATCCTTCATTCAGCGGCCAACCTCCTCAGCGATGTTTTTGATTACCAGCAGGGTCTGGACCAAACCATTACTCCAGTAAGTGGAGCTATCGTCCGCGGTTGGATTACCACCCGTCAGGCCCGCTTCGCAGCCGGGATTCTTTTTCTTCTCGGCTCAGCCCTGGGTCTTCTGCTGGTCCACCTCTCCACTCCCATGCTTCTCTATATCGGCGGGCTGGGAGTGGCTATCGGAATCGGCTACACCCTGATGAAATATCACGCCAGCGGTGACCTGGCGGTCTTTCTTAATTTCGGCCTTCTAGGTTCCCTGGGAGCCTGGGTGGTCCAAACCCGAACCTTCTCCTGGCTGCCCATTATCTGGGCCATTCCCATTTCCCTGCTGGTGGTGGCCATCCTCCACGCCAACAACTGGCGGGATATAACCTCCGACTCCAGGCAGTCAATAACCACAGTCGCAGCTCTCCTTGGAGATAAAGGCTCTTTGTTTTATTATGGGTTTCTTCTCTTCGGGTCAATCGGCTTCATCCTCGGCTTAATCTTCTTTCCCCGGGTCTTCTTTCCCCGGACGGGAGCCTTAACCATGCCCTTCACATTTCTTCTGTGTCTGCTCGCCCTGCCCAAAGCCTTTTCCCTGTGGCAAAGAGCCCTGCACCGCCATCAACCTCGTGAGCCGCTGGATTTCATTATTCTCGATGGAGCTACTTCCCAGTATAATTTAATCTTCGGCACCCTTTGCCTGCTGGCCATCTGGCTGGATTATTTCATTTAATCGCCAGCCACCGTCTGGATCGACCATTACCCCACCCAGCGCGGTGGTTTGTTTTAAAATGGAAATACAGAGTAAAATCAGAATAATGGTCAGAAAACAAGCCCCCTCCTACCTTCTTTGGTTCCTTCTCTCTTTAGCCGCCCTTCTTTTCCTGACCCTCTTCTGGCTAGCTCAAGAAGATAAAATCGATTTCTGGTGGAGTATGAGTTTCAATCTGTCTTTTCTCCTAGCCCTAAGTTTCTTCACCGACCGGACTGCTTTTCTTCATCTCCAGAAAGAGATCAAGGAAAAGTCACTCAGCCCAATTGTCGCTGGTCTGCTGGCCGCCGGGATTCTTTTTGGCTTCTTCTGGGCCGGGAAAACGATTGCTTCTCACCTCTTCTCCTCTGCTCCCGAGGCTATTAAAGCGATCTATTCCTTCAAAGAAGGAGCTTCCTCCTGGCGAATCGCCCTGCTGATGCTGCTGGTCATCGGTCCGGGGGAAGAAATTTTCTGGCGGGGCACCATTCAACAGCTACTCGCTGAACGCTACTCGCCCAGGGCAGGCTTTCTCCTGACCACTCTAATCTATGCCGCTGTTCATCTGACCACCGGTAATCCCCTGCTCATCGCAGCAGCCCTGGTGGCTGGCCTCTTCTGGGGAGGACTTTATCTCTGGCGTGGCTCAATCCTCACCATCGTGGTCAGCCATACTGTCTGGGATATTCTCGTTTTCATCGTTTTTCCTCTAAGTAATTAAGCTTTCTTTTGATCAGCCAAATGGTTAATCTTCCCTCTTCCACCTGGCTTTATGTGTTCCGGCCCGCCAGCCCGTCATAAACTTCTCGGATTCAGCGCAATTCCGGATACCTGGACAATAAAATGGGAAAAATTGCACTCAATTTCTTTTCATGTTTAAATTAAAAGTCGATTTAAATTATTAAAATCAAAAAAAATCTAAGGAAAATCAATTAAAAATTCCAACTGGATCAATAGCCTGATTTTCTATCAAGAGGTTCAGTTTTACTCCAGGCCTTAATAAGCAAAATAGCCTAAACGGTGGACGACCCGCAGGCCGGGGCGTTTGACCTTAACTTTGATGTGACGGAACTTGCCTTCGCCGATAGGCTCTTTGGGAGTGTAATAGAGAAGATAATAGTTTTCCGCTGCCTGGAGAGCTTTTTTGAATAAAAACTCAGGATTATAGGAGCTGTCGTAAAAGCCGCCGCTGGCGCGGGCCATTTCAACAAAGGGGGCAAAAATATCTCCGGTCCGTTCGACAAAGGTCACGCCGGGAATATGTTTTCTGGGTTCGGTGAGATAAAGGAAATGAATGGAGGTGGAGGCGTCGGCAAAAGCTCGCTTGATTTTTTCCACATCAACAGAAATATCCCGTTTGTACAAATCCATAATGTCAGAAATAAGGAACTTTATGTTTGCTCCTTCCACATCCTGGTAAAGAGAAGCCGCCTGAATCCAGAGTTTCTCTTCAATTTGAGGGATAAATTCCCGTTGATATAACAGGAAAACGTACTTCTGGCCCTCAACAGTTTTTAGATAACGGGCAAAATCAAGGAGTCTCAATTCATCCACCTTGCGCAACACTTCAAGTTTCTTTAAATAGCTTATATATTGGGTAACCAGGACTTCCATGTTACTAATATTTACTGGAGCGCTACCCTCAAAAGGCGTTCCAGAGTTATTATCTCCAGCTAAAGCCGAAGTGATATTCCTAGCTATGTTTTCTAGGTCGCGCAGCGCACTCCGATAGTCAGCCGCCCCCATGGTCGCATCCCGCCGCAGGCGGGCTTTGAGCTCCTCGGCGACGTCCTTTCTCTTCTTGACCTTAATGCTCATCTCTTTCAAACGGTAGGTCTTCTGGGGCGTGACCACGATTAACTGGTCCTCCGGGAGAAGCACTTTCTCGATAAACTCATCAATGGCTTTCCCGATACGGGGGGTGTATTCGGAAATTTCAAAGATAAGAAAAAAGGTCCGGCTGGTCTCGGGTTTAAGCTTCTTTTTTTCTTCCTTGCGGCGGATAAGATTTTTCTTCACCAGATAAACTGCATCTATCTTCTGCCGCACCCCATCTTCATAGACTTCAAAATCGTCGATAGTCAAATTATCAATAAATCGCCCGCGGCTATCAAAGACTCGGACCGGCACCTCGACATTGACCACCAGCGAGGTTTCCACCAGTGTTTGTTGTAAGGAGAATAAGGCCGGAGTTGTTAAAAGAATAGCTAATCCCCAAGTCAAAAGCCGTCTGACCCGCTGCCAGGAAAAAGGTAACAAGGTAATTTCTCCTTTATGGTTTGATCGATCAATCAGCAAAATAGCCCCGCCGGTAGGCCAGCTGATAATCCCGGCCTTTAATCCGGATTTTTATCTGGTGGAAACTGCCATCAGCTACATAATTCGAAGGCGAATAATAAACGAGATAATAACGATCTACAGTTTTGGCCACGGTCTGAAAAGCAGCATCAGGATTCTGGGAAGTATCCACAACACCGCCTGTTGCTTTAGCGACATTGGTAAAAATCTTGAAAATATCCTCGGACTGCTCTCTCATATAAACACCAGAAATGTTCTCGGGATTTTTATGCATAAAGAGGAAATTCAGAATAATGGAAGAATCGGCAAAAGCTTTTTGCAATTTGATGATGTCTAATCTGGTCTCTCGCTGATAAAACTGGAATAAATCCTGAATCTGGCCNATGATATTATGATCATCCTGGTAGATACTGACCAGGTTATTGAGGATGCGGGGATGAATTTCCGGTCGAAATTCACGTTGATAGAAAAAGAAAACAACCTTTTGCCCATCCAGACGCTTAAGCTGAGAAGCAAATTTCAGAAATCGACTCTCCTCAACAAAACGTAAATTCTCAATCTTGACTAATGTATTCTTGTACTGGGGTAGGAGAAATTGAAGCCCGCTCAAGCCAGTGGATTCACTCGATTCTAAATCCCGCATCGCGCCCACTTGACCACCGGCCACAGAGATCGAGCGCACCAGACGTTTCAAATCTTTGATGAGATTATTATATTCTGAAGCCCCAATCTGGGTGTCCTTGCGAATGACTGCCACCATATCACTCACCAGCTGGTCCTTGGTTTTACTCTTGAGAGCCGCCTGGGAAAGAGTGTAATTTTTCATCGGGGTCATCACCTGAAGAGTATCACCCGGCTGGAAAATATTGGTGAAGAAGAAATCAAGCGCCTGGGTGATTTTGGGATTATACTCCAGGATCTGAAAGAGAAAATAGAAGTGGCGGGAGGNATAAGGCATGTAGTCCCTTTCAGCATCCATCCGGGCAACTTCATTTTTCGAAATAAGATAAAGTGCCTCCACCTTCTGGAGCTGGTCATTATCATAGAGTTCTATATCGTTACGAGTTAAATCTTCAACAAAACTCCCATTAAGATAAACTCGCAGAGGAACAGCTATGTTGCGGACCACCACCTGATGTTGTTCGTACTGAGCCCAAAGTGAACCCAAAAGACAAAAAATTAAACCTATACCAATAATTAGCTTTTTCATGCCTACTCCTTTGGTTATAAACCAGGAAATTTTATTGGTTAATTTAATGATCAAGCTTTTTTCCACTATTTCTTTTTTTCTCATTAGCTCTTCATTCCAATAGACCTTTACTTTCCAGTAAAAAAATTTTTCTTTTAACTATAAAATTGACGAAATGAAAACACAAAATCTTCCCATTTTTTTCTATTAACTGATATACAAGATCTTTTTTGACTAGAGAACTTCAATTTGCCCCCTCACTCTATTGGGACACCCCGGTGAGCCTTACCCTCCGCCACAAGTCTCACTACCGCCAATTGCGGTAAAAACTAGGCTCGTTTTAATTATAACACATCCATATAAAGAAAAAAATTAGCTTTTTCTCTATTTATCTCTTTTTATAACAATTAGTTAAGAACAATTACTCTCCACGAAAAAATTGGGCATAGTTGATAAAATTGCAACTTTGAGGACAGTTTACCCTTTTGTGATTATTTTCTGCTCCTTCCCCAAATATAAAAAATCGTCATAACCACGGGGGAGTAAGACCAGGTCTTCACTTTTGACACTGTGAACTAGAAAGCAGACAAAAAGGCAAGAAGCTCTTGGAGATGCAAAGCAAGATAAGGGCCCTCTTGGATAAAAACAAACATCAAACATGAANACCTACCCCCTCTTTTGGCAAAAAAAAGAGCCAGCGAGAGGATTCGAACCTCCGACCCACTGATTACGAATCAGTTGCTCTACCGCTGAGCTACGCTGGCTCGTTGCAATTCCTTAAAAAATAATTACAATAAACTCTCGACCTGGAATAAATAAGTAGTATATTCCGTCTGGTGTGTCAAGGAGACCGAAAAAGAGATTATGCACATAAAAAAAATAGAACTCCAGGGATTTAAATCTTTTCCCGAAAGAACCAGAATTCAATTCCATCCGGGAATAACCGCCATTGTCGGTCCCAATGGGACCGGGAAAAGCAACATCGTTGATGCTCTCCTTTTTGTCCTCGGTGAAAAAAAACCCAAGGCTCTCCGCAGCGAAAAAAAAGAGGATATTATTTTCAACGGTAATTCTTCCCGTCCGCCTTTAAATATGGCTGAAGTCACTCTTTACTTGGTTGACGATGAAACTGATGAAGAACTAAAAATTTCCCATCGTTTTTTCCGTTCTGGAGAAAGCGAATTCCGGCTTAATGGGAAAGTCGTCCGCCTTAAAGATATCCGGGATGAATTATGGAAAAGAGATATTGGCGAACGGGAATATTTTATCATTGAGCAGGGAAGCATTAATTTCTTCCTTCAAACCAAACCCACGGAAAAAAGGCTTTTAATTGAGGAAGCCGCCGGNACATCTTTTTATAAAGAGAAAAAAAGACAGGCTCAACAAAAACTTGATAACAGCGAACAAAACCTGGCCCGGCTGGAAGACATCATTGAGGAAGTGGAAAAAAGAGTCCGTTCCCTTCAGCGCCAGGCTCAGGCGGCCCGGCGTTATCGTCGGCTAAGAGAAACCATCCGCCAGCAAACCCTTCAGCTCTTTCGACAGAAGATTGAGTTACTGGAAGAAAAACGTNGGGATATCCTGAATAACTACCAGGCTCATCTCCACCAAGAAAAAGAATGGTCGGCGCAGCTTAAAGAAAAAGAAACCCAGTCCAATCATCTCCAGACAAAAATATGGGAACTGGAGAAAAAAATTCAGGCGGGTCAATCCCGGGTGAGAAAAAGCCAGACTTCGCTCACCCGCCTGGCGGCCGAAAAAGAAAAGGAGAGNCGACACCTGGAATTTCTGGCAGAAAAGCTCCGCTCCCTCGATCGATCCCAGAAAGAACTTAATCGGGAAAAGAAAATCCTCACCAACCAACTAGAGGAATTAGAACAACAAATCCACCAAACAGAAACCGCCTTGGCTCAGCTGCAGAACCAGCTCCAAACAGCCACGACTGCAATCACCAAAATCAGCGAAAAAGTAACCGCGAAACAGAAAAAAATAGACGAGCTCCGTCACCAGCACCTGCAGTTTTTAGCCCAGCTGACCGAAACCAAAAACAATCTCGCCCGCCAGGAAAAACACCTGGAATTTATCACCAACCAGATAAAAAAACTTGGTCAGGAAAAAGAAGCCACCCGCCATGAACTGCGTGCCAGAAAAGAAAATCTCGACCGGTTAAACCTGGCTAAAAAATCACTCCAGAGCAAAATCGATGAACTCAACCGAAAATCGACCCAACTGGAGGAAGAACTTCACCAAGCCCGGGGTGAACTCTCCAAACTGGAAAAAAAAGAAACCGAATTATTGACCGCCCGCCAGGAATTACATTCCAAAATAAAAGCTCTAGAGCACTTGCTGGAACAACTGCGGTCTTTAGGACAATCAGCTTCACCTTCCGGAGGTGTCTTGGCCGATTGGCTGGAAACACGTCCGGAAATAGCTCGACTGGTGGATACATTCTGGGAAGTGGAAACCCGGGTGCCTCTAGTCAATCCTGAGGACATCCTGGCCCAAAAACTCTCTCTTCCTCCAACGGGCACCTTTCTTCTGATTCCCCCGGGCAAGAAAAGAGTTCTGGAGACGGCGGAGCAAAAAAGCCTCTCTCGGNCTACTCTCAAAAAAGAAATTAAAATCTCCTCCCCTCACCCCCTCAACCTGGACCGTCTCCCTGATGCCGTGCTCGTCAATTCTATAGAGGAAGCTGTTTCTTCCTGGCTCAACCACCCGGAAAACAATTATCTGACTCGCTCCGGAGATATTCTTTTCTCCTCCGGACTCCTAAAAATTGGCCAGACTAAAGAAGGTATGGTTTCCCTGCGGTTGGAAAGACAAAATTTGAGTCGAGAGATGGAAAAAATCAGCCAGGAAATTAAGCCTCTCCAGGAAAAAATCACCAGCACGCGAGAGAAAATCTCCTGGCAGGAAAAGGAAAAAAATCAATTGGCCGGTTCATTGAAAGAAGCCGAAAGGAAAAAAGCAGCTCTGGAAAAAGATCTGGCCTATCTGCAGAAAGAGATTAACCGTCTGGAAGAAACACTCAGGATTATCACCCGGGAAGAAAATATCCTTGACCAGGAAAAAACAACCTGCGAGACCCAGATTAAATCATTGAAAGAAAAAGAGGCCCAACTGACACAGAGTGTTAACCAGCACCTTAACCAGCTCACCGTGGAAAATCAAATGTTGGAAAAGCTGAAAAAAGAACTGGCCGCAGAGCAATCCCACTCCTTTGCCCAGCAGACTCAGGAACAACGCCTCCACGAGAAAAAGGAGCATCTCCACCGCCAGATGAAGGAAAGCCGGGAACGGCTTCAGGGACTGGAGNAGAAAATAAATAATCTGGCGGCGGAAAAAGACTCTCTCCAGGAACAGAGACAATCTTTAAAGGAAAAGATTAAATCATTCAAAGATGAAATAACACAGACAGAAGCGCAGTTGAGGCAGGAAGAAAAAGAACTTCGGGAAATTGAAGAGGATCACCATCGTCTCCTTCAGGAGAAAAAAGAGCTGTCCGAACAACTCCGGTATTTCCAGGAGAAATTCACCGCCTCCCAGGAAGAAAGAATGGCCTGGGAAATAAAAAAAGCCGAGATAGAACGCGATCTCGTCAATCTCGAAGAAACCAGCTGGCAGGAAACNCGCCAGACTCTGGAAGAAATAAAAAATAATGTCACGCTGGAGAAAACCACCNTCCCTGAAATAGAAAGGACTCTCCATGAGGCCCAGGAAAGACTGCAAAAAATGGGCGGGGTAAACCTGGTGGCTGAAGAAGAGTACAACCAGGAAAAAGAGCGCTTGGATTTCCTCCTGCAGCAACGCCAGGATTTAAGGGAATCCATCAGTTCTACCAAGGAAGCCATCCGTAAAATCGACCAGGAAAGTAAAACCCGCTTTCTGGAGACCCTGACGAGAGTCAATCGATATTTTCAGGAAACTTTTCAGATTTTATTTGAAGGCGGTCAGGCCGAAATAAAACTTCTCGAACCCGACAATCCCCTGGAAAGTGGTGTGGAAATTATCGCCCAGCCTCCCGGAAAACAAATCCAGAAACTAAGTCTTCTTTCCGGAGGGGAAAAATCTCTGACCAGTCTGGCTTTTCTCTTTGCCCTCTTTAAAACCAGGCCAGCCCCCTTCTGTCTTCTGGATGAGGTTGACGCCGCCCTGGATGAAACCAATATCGGCCGCTTTTTAAACTTAATGAAGCAGAGCAAAGACCAAACTCAGTTCATCCTCATCACTCATAATTTTAAAACCATGGAAGTGGCTGACTATATTTATGGAACTACCATGGCTGAACCCAATGTCACTTCGCTCTATTCCCTCGAGCTCGACCAGCAAAAACTAAATCAGAAGGAGAAACTGTAAATGAAAGTACAGCTCTTTGTGGCTCCAGGTGGCTATTTTGCCGAACGCTGGCGAAAAGGCTCCTCCATGCCGCCCCTGGGACTGTTGTATATCGCCGCCATCCTCGAACAGGAAGGACATGACATCCAGATTATTCCTGCCGACATTCTTCGTCTGAAATTCAACCAGATTCAGAAAATAATCCGGCAATTTGAACCCGATATCATCGGGGTCACCTCGACCACTGAAAACAGATTTCAAAGTTTCAAATTAATTAAGAAGGCCAAAGAAGCTTATCCCCGGGCTTTAACCGTGCTCGGTGGACCTCATGCCTCGATGGCTCCTGAAGACTGTCTGACTCATATTCCTGAACTTGATGTGGTGGTTATCGGGGAAGGTGAAGAGACGATGAAGGAGCTTTGCTCTATCTGGGAAGAAAGGGCAGATTTGCAGTCTCTGGAAAAAATAGCCGGCTTGGCCTATCGTCGGGACAGTCAGATCAGGGTAAATCCCCGCCGGGCCCCGATTATGGATCTGGACTCTCTCCCCTTCCCGGCTTTTCATCTTATTCCCTTTGAAAAATATAATTTTCGTTTTGAAGTGCCGGGTCGGGGTCTCCTGCCGGCTATTAACATGATCACCAGCCGGGGTTGCCCTTTCAACTGTAATTTCTGTGCCACCCCTATTAACTGGGGACGACACGTCCGGATGAGATCTCCGGAAAATGTTCTCCAGGAGATTGAATATTTAAAAGATAAATATCAAGTGGATGTCTTCTTTTTCTTTGACGATACCTTCAACGCCAACCCGAAAAGAGTGGCCAAAATCTGCGACTTGATTATCGAGCGCCGACTCAATATCTACTGGAAATGTGACATCCGTCTCGACCTGATCGATCGACCTCTCCTGGAAAAAATGAAACAGGCCGGTTTATTCCATCTTTCTTTCGGCCTGGAGGCTGGCTCAGAAAGAGTCAGGAATGAAATAATCCACAAAAAAATCAACATCGATGATTTTCACCGGGTGGTTAAGTGGTGTCTGGAACTGGAAATTATTCCCAACGCTTTTTTCATTTTCAGCCACCCCACCGAGACCTGGGAAGAAGCCCAGGAAACAATCCGCATCATTGAACAATATCAGGATAAAATCGAAGGCAGCATTGCCATTCTCCATGTCTACCCGGGAACCCCCCTGGAGAAAACCGCCAAGAAGCTGGGGGTGCTGCCGCCTGATTTTTCCTGGGCTAAACCTCATCCAGCCAAAATCATCACTCTGCCCACCGCCCAGGGAGATGTGCCACTTTTTCTGGATAAACTCACCTGGAGTCAGGTTAGTGAACTGGTCTTTCGCTGGTCTTTCAGTCAGGGGAAGATCTCAGTGGTAGATAAAATCCCGCAGGTTTTGAAAAACATCCGTTCTCCCCAGGACCTGGGGCGGTACCTAATCATGTTTGTAGTTTTCTGTCGGTTAAAATTAAAGAAATTCAGCCGAAAACTACCCCGTCTGCTGGGGAAACAAGATTAAAGGGAGAAATAATGGCTTATTATTTCACTCTGGTTTTCTACCTTCTCTTTCTCTTTGTCTTTGGCCTGCGTTTAACTCGCCGCTTAAAGAAAAAGGAAGATTTTCTGGTCGCCGGCAGAAGCCTGACCGCACCCATTCTCGTGGGAACTCTTCTGGCCACCTGGATTGGTTCAGGTGACATCTTCAGCGTCAGCGATTTAAGTTATAATCATGGTTATTCCTCTCTTATCGGCAGCAGCGGCGGCTGGCTGGGNATTATTGTAGCTTATTTCATTGCAGGGCGGGTCAGGCGATTCGGTCAGTTTACTGTACCCGATATCCTTGAAGCCCGATATAACCACTGGGCCCGAATTTTAGCCACAATAACCACTATTATCGCTTATGTGACCATCGTCAGTTATCAGTTTCGAGGCGGTGGCTGGGTGCTCAATATTATTTCTGATGGCCAAATTTCCATCCGTCAGGGAATCATCATTGTGGCTGTTTTTGTCATCATCTATACTCTCCTGGCAGGGATGATCTCTGTGGCTTATCTCGACATATTCAACGGGTTGATTATGATCACCGGGATTTTTCTGGCCCTGCCTTTTTTGATCAAAACCGGGGGCGGCCTGGCCCAGATTGCGGCCAATGTTACTCCCCGCGCTCATCCTTTCCTGGGTAATATGACCTGGGTTCAGGCGCTGGGTTATTTCGTCCCCACCCTTCTGCTGGCTTTGGGTAACGGGAATATGTATCAGCGATTCTTCTCCGCCAAAAATGAAAAAGAAGCCCAGAGAGCCGTCCTGGGCTGGATTCTGGGGGCCATCCTGTTGGGGGTAGCCCTCCAGAGCCTGGCGGTCATCGGCAGCAGTATTTTCAAGGGGCTGGGGCCCCGGGAAGCCGGTAAAATAATTCTCTTGGTAGCTCACCGGGGAGTGCCGGTGGCGGTCGGCTGTCTTCTCCTGGCGGCCATTGTGGCCATCGTTATCTCCACGGCCAACAGTTTTCTGCTGGTGCCGGCGACCAATGTCATCCGCGATATTTATCAGCGTTTCATTAATCCAAATTTATCTGATAAAAAGACCATTCTTTATTCCCGAGCGGTGGTCATCCTGCTGGGGATTATTGCCTATTCTCTGATCTCTTTTTTCCCGCGCATCCTGGACGCCGCCTATGCGGCTTACACAGTTTATGGAGCTGGCTTAACACCTGCTTTAATGGCTGTTTTTTTCTGGCGGCGGGCCACCGCTGCCGGTGGAGTGGCCTCTATCCTGGGAGGAATGTTGATCACAGTCGTCTGGGAAATATTGAATAAAGTTCAGGGAGGTTTTCCGCTAGGGTTACCCTCCATTTATCCCGCCCTTGTGGGCTCGATTATTCTCCTGGTAGGGGTCAGCCTGATCACTCCCCGGCCGGAACCTGCCAAATGGCAACCATTCACCAGATAATAACTTTGAAGGAGGGGTTATAATGACCGGTCTAGTTAAAGACCAGCGTTATCTTCATCATCAAATGGGCTCTTATCACGTTGAATCTCCCGAAAGATTAAAGGTAATTTACAAAGCCATCGAGCAAGAATTCCCTTCCTCTTCCCTTCATCTCATCCCACCCCGCCTGGCTACTCAAGAAGAAATTATCTGGATTCATGAAAAACATTATTACCAGCAACTGGCCGCAACTCAGGGAAAAGAATGGGTCATCCTGGACCCTGACACTTCCACCTGTACCGAGTCCTTCACCACCGCCCTCCTGGCGGTCGGCGGGGTACTGGAAGCAGCCAGAGCTATCATGGAAGAAGAAGTTAACAATGCTTTCGCCCTGATCCGTCCCCCTGGCCATCACGCCGAAAAAGATAAAGCCATGGGTTTCTGTCTCTTTAATAATGTGGCNATTGCCGCGGAATATCTTCTTCGCAATTATTCAATTGACAGAGTTATGATAATTGACTGGGATGTCCACCATGGCAACGGCACTCAACACAGCTTTTATGAGCGGTCAGATGTACTTTATTTTTCCCTTCATCAATTTCCCCATTATCCCGGAACAGGCCACTGGCAGGAAATTGGCGCCGATAAAGGCCGGGGATTTACCATCAATTGCCCTTTGACCAGCGGCAAGGGAGATGGTGATTATCTTTACATTTTCGAGAGAGTTCTAGCGCCAGTTATGGACTCCTTTCAACCCGAGTTTATTCTTGTTTCCGCCGGATTCGACCCCCACCAGCAGGATCCGCTGAGCGGCATGATGCTCTCGGCCAATGGCTTCGCCGCTTTAACCCGCTTCCTTCTGGATAAAGCCGCCCGGACAGCTGGCGATCGTCTCCTCTTGACCCTGGAAGGAGGGTATGCTCTGGATGCTCTAGCCAGAAGCGTGATCGGAGTTTTAGGCCAACTATCCGGTCAACAGCCGCCGCCAGAGATTACGCGAGAAATCAACCCCCAGACAGAAAAAGAAATACTACCGGTAATCAACACGCTGAAGGACTTTTGGCCTCTCACCTGATCTAGCCGTTAACTCTCTAAAGACCCTCGTTTCTGAGAAAGCTGTCTCCCTCTTTAGGCGGCTGTCATCGGAAGAGGACAAACCCAGCCGAAAAACAGCCCTTCCTCCAGAGAATTAATTTGGCATTGGATTTGCATAAATAATTTACGGAAAATGAAAAAAAGGTGAAGCCAATGAGAAAAATAACCATTTTCAGTCTTTTTATCCTGATCACCTTTTTACCGCTTCTGGGCAGTGAGAGAAGTTACTTAAATGAATCGTTTGCCCGGTTGAGCTATCTTACGGGTGGAACTTTTATCCAGCGCGCTTCCGATGTGGGTTTTGAGGAAGGAGAAATCAACTCTCCCTTAATCGCCGGCGACCGACTGGCCACAACTGATGGTCGAGCTGAAGTCTATCTCAACCGCTCCAATTATCTGCGGTTGGATGAATACACCAAAGTCGACTTTCTCCATCTGCCTCTTCCCGGAGAAGGAGGTATCCGGATAAACGTCTGGACCGGCAATGTTTACTTAAGCATTGGGCATGTCAGTGAAGGCAATGAGATCGTCATCCAGACTCCAGATGTTAATGTTTTTATTCTTCAGGAAGGACTTTACCGGATTGATGTCCGTGAGGAACAGGAAAGTGAAATTTTTGTCTTTAAGGGAGTGGTTGAAGTAGCGGGAAATAATGAATCACTTTTGCTGAAAGAAGGTCAACGACTTGAAGTTCGGGGGGGTCAATTTGTGACTCNACCGACTTCCTTTATGGCTGTGGCTGAAGACAGCTTCGACCGCTGGAACAAGGACCGCGATCACCAGGTACGACGCCGTTTAGCCCGGCGTTATCTCCCCGATGAATTGGGGGATTTTGAGTATGAGCTNGACTACCACGGCCGCTGGACTTATGTCTCTCCCTACGGTTATGTCTGGGTACCGGTAGGCCTGGACCCTTACTGGCGTCCTTATTACTACGGGCGCTGGGTCTGGCTTCCTCTGGGCGGCTGGACCTGGATTCCTTATGAAAGCTGGGGCTGGGTCACCTTCCACTTCGGACGCTGGCACTGGAACGTCAGCCTGGGATGGTACTGGATACCCACGACTGTCTGGGGACCGGCCTGGGTGAGCTGGTACTGGGGCTACGATTATGTGGGCTGGGTACCTCTCAGTTATTACAATCGACCCATTGTCATCATTAACAACGTCTTCTACGATCGGTATGGTTATTATGACTATCCGCTCGGCTCACGGGCCCTGGTTGTTGTCCGCAAAAACCAACTTCAGGCTCGCAATATCTCCAAGGTGGTGGTTTCAGCTCAATCGCTGGGTAAAGTCAGTAAAATTCGCCTGACCAATCAGGCACCCAATATCAGACCTGTTTCCCACAGTGTCAATATTCAGCGATTACAGGGCAAAAAAGTCATCCTTAAGAAAAGTTCAGCGGCGGGCTTTAAAACAGTTACGCCCCGCACCCGAATCCTCTCGCCCAGCTTGAGCCGCTCCCAGGTAGGAACCCGTACCAGAATAACTTCAAGCTCTTCCAGGATCTCTTCCCGGTCTTCCACACGGGTAAGCAAAAGCACTATTACCTCCCGTTCAGCCACTTCCTCCCGAACAACCAAGCTGGGAGGCACAGTTGTTGGCTCAACCGGCCTGGTGAGAAAATCAAGCTCAAGCCAAAGCCGGACCTCTTCCGGCCGCATCAGCACCACGAGCCGAATTAAGCGGTCTTCTTTATCTTCCTCATCTTCATCGTCTCCCACCTCTTCTTCTTCACGTTCCTCTCTCAGGGGAACAATATCTTCCCCAACCCGGAGTAAAACTTCAACTTCATCATCAACTGTCTCCCGTTATTTACCCCGGAGCTCTTCTTCTTATTCGAGGTCAAGTTCAAGCTCAAGGGTCCGCTCCTCCCGGCGCGACTCCGGTTCAATTCTAGGAAAAATCTACAATTCAGTGGTTAAAAGAAGTTCTTCTTCGATATCCCGTCGCTCCTCTTCATCCAGCCGGTTTAAAAGNCGTTCCACTTCCAGTTCTCGAGTCAGGTCTTCCTCCTCCCGCTCAGCCAGCCGTTCTCGTTCATCCTCCAGTACCCGGGTTAAGAAAAAGAAATAAGATAATAGTCCTCCAAAACCGGTATTCACCCTGAAACTTTGAATCGAAAGAGTAATTGTAAAGAAGGGGATCAATTCCAATAGCTTGAATCAAAAAAATCTAGAGGCCTTTTTCCGGCTCAGGGAAAGAAGTCTCCAGCTTTAAACTCATCAAGACAAAAAATGGGGATACCTGACCTCTTTTTCGGATCTGGTTAATGCTGTTCTTTTGCTTGACCGTAATAGTCCAGGGTCAGCAGATGGTCTTCCAGCGTACAATAACGGCTAGGTTCGGTGCCGGGTAAGAAAACCTCGCGAAACGGCCAGAGACAGGCTGGAGTGGCCAGCAGTCCGGTTTTCCGGTCAATCTCAACAAAACTCAGATTAGGCGGCACAGTGAATTCTTCGCGGACATATTCTTCACCGCTCTCCTCAGCCTGTTTCTTTTCAGCAGCGATAAGCTGCTGAAAAAATTCTATCCATACCGGTAAAGCGGCCACCGCTCCAGTTTGGCGTTCCCCAATGGGAATTTTTGTATTATGACCAATCCAGACACCGGCACACAGGGATGGTGAAAAACCGATAAACCAGGCATCGGTGTATTCATCGGTTGTTCCCGTTTTGCCGGCTAAATCTTTATCCTTGAGGAGAAACCTGGCCGCCGCGCCGGTGCCGCGCTCGATGACCCCTTTCATCAGATAAGTCATCATAAAGGCGATTTGAGGTGAAACCACTTCATCCTTCTCTATCCGGGCCTCCTCCAGAACGTTGCCATCCTTATCTTCGATGCGAGTAATGAAATAAGGATGTACCCGGACTCCATGATTGGGAAAAGTGGAAAAGGCGGAGACCATTTCCAGCAGCTTAACCTCAAAAGCTCCCAAGGCCAGCGAAAGGTAGGGATAGACCGGCGACTTAATCCCGAACTTTTTACAGTACTCCACACCGCGCTGAGGTGAAATATATTCCAGCAATTTGGCGGTGACAATGTTACGGGATTGCTCCAGACCAATCCGCAGCGTTACTGCCCCCTTGTATTTTCGGTCGTAATTATTGGGAGCATAGGGTTCATCAGACCACTTATCAAAAAACTCAGTTGGTTCATCAACAATCCGACTGGCCGGAGTAAATCCATTTTCCAGGGCAGCGGTGTAAAGAATCGGCTTAATCACCGAACCGGATTGACGGGGGGCCTGAGTGGCCCGATTCCATTGACTCCGACGAAAGGAATAACCTCCAACCATGGCTTTAATCTGACCAGTTTGCGGCTCAATAGCCAGAAAAGCGCCTTCAACCAAGGGTTCCTGGTCCAGGGAGGCCTGGATTATTTTATTTTCCTCATCAATTTTCTTGACCTCCACATGGATAACATCACCTCTCTTGATTAAGCGGGTTAAATTATTCGATTTTGTCCAGCCTATTCCCCGATTGGTAATTTCNCCCTGATAATCTTTTATTTTCAGTCTGGCCTTTTTGCGACTCACTTCCAGGACGACCGCTTGAACAAGATCTCCTTCCTTAAACTGGGGTTTTAACCAGGTAATTAAATCTTTGCCCTCGTAACCTTCAATATCCTCTACCCCCTCTTCAATTAAATTTCTTTTATCATGGCGCCAGCCGGCCCGCTTATCCAGAACTCTCAATTGCTTCCGTAGAGCCTCTTCGGCGTATTTCTGGTACTCGATATTCAAGGTGGTATAGACCTTTAATCCTCCACCATAGAGAGCCTCTACCCCATAAGTTTTTTCTAGATATTTACGAACTTCCTCTTTGAAATAGGCGGCAAATTCTGAATCCATTCGATGGAGGGGCAATACTTCCAGAGGGGTTTTCTTGAATTTTTCCGCCTTTTCGGGGCTCAAAAAACCTTCTTCTACCATCCGGTTGAGAACATGATTGCGGCGGCGGAGGGCTCTTTCTGGATGACGATAAGGAGAATAAATAGCCGGCCCTCTCAATATACCGGCCAGGAGAGCTGCTTCAGGAACAGTCAGCTCACTGACATGTTTACCAAAATAAAGCTGCGAAGCAGCCTCAACTCCATAAGCGCCGTGCCCCAGGTTAAACTGGTTGCAATACATCGTCAGAATCTGCTTTTTGGTGTAGCGACGTTCTATTTGGAGGGCCAGAATCCATTCCTTGAGCTTCCGTCTTATAGTTTGTCGCCGATGGAGAAAAAGCTCCCGCGCCAGCTGCTGACTGATGGTACTCCCGCCATGTAACCGGGCTGAGCTTCGCACCAGACGTAGATCTTCTTTTATGGCGCGCAGGATGCCCAGAAAATCTATCCCATGGTGGCGATAAAAACGAGGGTCCTCGGTGGCGATAATCGCTTTAATCAGGAAATCCGGAATTTCCTCAAAGCTCACTTCCACTCGCCTTTCTGTAGCAAATTGACCGATGACTTCCCCATTATCAGCGAAAATATAGGTGGTAATGGGAGGCTCAAATGTCTCCAGAGCCTGAATCGAAGGCAAATTATGAAGAATTGCCTTCAAGGCGCCGACAAAAATTCCTCCGCCCAGCGCAGCCATGAAAAGAGCGCTCAGAATTAACTGAGTCCAGAATTTTTTTGACTTTAAAATTTTTAAAGAAAATCGGGGCCATCTCAGCCGGGGGAAACGAATTTTTAAGCTGACTCTTTTTTCTCTTTTTTCTTCTTGACCAGCCATATTAACTCTAATATAGCAAAATGAGTCTCTCTCTTCTAGAAGATTGGCCTTCCTATTTCCGGGAAAAAAGAAATTCAGAGAACAGACACTTGCTCAATTAGATTGAGCACCTGAGTTTTAATCCGAGTAAATATCTCATCAGGCGAGGCCGAAGCATCAAGATGGATGATATTTTCCCCATGAAAAGAAGCAAATAATTTATTTACTTGAACCAAATATTTTTCCTCTTCAAATAGGAGCTCTCTCTGCTGGCGGTTTTGGATTCGCTGCAAACCTTCTCGGGGGTCGAGCAAGAGAATAAAAACGAGGTNAGGTGGGGGAGCGAAAGCTTCATTTTTTCTCTTTATCTCTGCCACATCCAGCCCTCTGGCTCCCTGATAAGCCATGGTCGAAAAATAATACCTATCGAGAAGAATAATTTTCTTCTGGCGCAGAGCAGGGAGTAAATTATTCTCGACATTTTCGCGGCGATCTCGCAGGAAAAGTTCCAATTCTTCCTCTGGCGAGAGCGAATCAGCCTGACGAGCTTTTTCTCTAATCAAACGTCCCCACCGCCCCCTGGTGGGCTCTTGAAAACAGACCACCGGAAAACCCTGAGCCAGAAGAAAATCAGCGAGTTTCTTTATCTGGGTTGTCTTCCCGGACCCATCAATTCCCTCCAGAACAATCAGCACTCCCTTTTTCAGGCGTAACTTCTTTTTCATTCGGCTCAATCCAGAAACAATCTTCAAAAAAATTCTTTCTTAAAACTTATTATAAACAAAAAAAATGAGCAACTGATTTTCTTTTCCCGCAGTTTTAAATAAGAGAAAATAACTTAATCTGAGGAGCAACTTGAGGCGGGCTGTGGGCCTGACTGTTTTTCTCAGAAAGCCCGGAGGAAAATCTATTTTGAAAGGTGCTCCTCCTCNTTCTGATGGAAATTGAATTTCCTTTAATCTTGTGGTAATTTAAGAAATAAGGATCTGAGGAGGTAAAAATGAAAAAGTTTCTCTGGGTTGCCGGTGTATCGTTTCTGCTGGGATTGATAACCGCTGGAATGATTTTCTTTTATATTCCCGAAAAAATCACCCCACCCACCGAGGTTAACGCCNCCTCGGAACTTTCAGGTCAATTATTTGCCTCGCCGCCACCCCAACCAGTGGTTAATCATGGTTTTGTGGAGATAGCCAACAAAGTTGGTCCGGCTGTGGTTCAGATAAAAGCCAATAAAATTGAGAAAAGGACCATCACCACCTGGGGAGATGAGTGGCCCTTCAATGACTGGTGGGAACGATTTTTTGGAATTCCCCGGGAAAGAGAACAGGAATTTCGGGCTACTTCCTTCGGATCCGGTTTTTTCATCAGCTCAGATGGTTACATCCTGACCAACAACCATGTGGTCGAAAAGGCAGAGAAAGTTAAAGTGTTTACCATCAATAAAGACGAATATGAAGCCAAGATAGTTGGGACTGACCCCAAAACAGATCTGGCCTTGTTAAAAGTAGAAGCTTCTGGAGTGCCCTATGCTCAATTGGGAGATTCTTCAAAATGCCAGGTCGGTGAATGGGTAATAGCCATCGGTAATCCTTTAGGAATGGAGCATACTGTTACTGCCGGCATCATCAGTGCTAAAGGACGGCAATTGGGTGGCAGTCTGAACCTGCCTGAATACCAGGATTTCATTCAGACTGACGCCGCCATCAACCGGGGTAATAGTGGCGGACCACTGGTCAATATGCGAGGAGAAGTCATCGGGATAACTTCGATAATACTTGCTCCGACCGGCGGAAATATCGGCATCGGCTTTGCCATTCCTTCCAATCTGGCTAAAAAAGTGGTGGAACAGCTCAAGAAAAATGGCCGGGTTATTCGAGGGTATCTTGGTGTAATCGTCAGTGATGTTACTCAAGATGTCGAAAATGTTCTTAAATTGGAGTCAAAACAAGGAGCCCTGGTGCATAATGTCCAACCAGGAACTCCGGCCGAGAAAGCCGGGTTGAAAGTCTATGATGTTATCGTGGCTATTGACGGTCAGCCNATTAAAGACTCCAATGACCTCAGATTCAGGATAGCGGAAATTCCTCCAGGGAAAGAAGTGAAAATAACTATAATTCGAGATGGTCAGGAAAAAACCCTGAAGGCTAAAATCGCCGAACTTGAACCCGGAGAGGAAGCACAACCTCAAACCTCAGCCGATAAAGACATCGGCATTACCGTCCAGGAATTAACACCTCAATTAGCCCGACGCTATGGTTTCCAGACAGAAGAAGGCCTGCTCATCACCCGCGTACGCCGCTACTCTGTCGCTGAGGAAGCCGGTCTCCAGCGTGGGGATATTATCCTAGAAGTCAACCGCAAACCGGTGCGGAGAGTGCGGGATCTGGAAAAAATCTTGAGAAAATTAAAATCAGGCGACCCGGTTATGCTCCGGATCAGACGCGAATCTAGAGACGGGTATAACGACTACATAATCACCTTAAGGATACCCTGATGAAGTTCACTAAAGTTCATTCCCTCGGTAATGATTTTATTGTGGTTGAGAAAAAGGAATTCCCCCCGGATTATGATTTTCCTCCAGTAGTCAGAGCCGTCTGCGAAAGGCATACCGGTGTGGGGGCTGATGGCCTACTGGTGATTGACATCAAGGACCCGGAAAAAGGTCTGATTGATTTTTCCATCTTCAACGCTGATGGGACAGAACCCGAGATTTCGGGTAATGGACTGCGCTGTGCAGCTGCTTATCTTCATTATAAACAAGCCGTTAAACCATCGCGGCTTCTCTTTAAAACTCATGCTGGAGAAAGAGAAAGTCTTCTCCAGGAAAATAACTGCCGTTCCTTCCGTATCCGGATTGAAATGGGCACTCCCCTCCTTTCTTCCAAAGACATTCCTTTTGATGACGGTTCAGACCATGAAAAAGTCATTGATTACCCTCTTTCCATAAATCAGAAAATCTACCGGATCACAGCCNTCTCCCTGGGTAATCCTCATTGTGCTATTTTCTTTGACCGTTTTCCCTCACGCATTGAATGGCATCAAATTGGCAGAGAAATCGAACTACATCCNTTCTTCCCTAAAAAAACAAATATTGAGTTTATTCGCGTCCACAATCGAAAGGAAATAGAGGTTCTGTTCTGGGAAAGAGGGGTTGGGGAAACCCTCTCTTCAGGCAGCGGTTCCTGCGCGGCCGCCGTCGCCTCTATTCTCAAAGACCTTACTGATCGCGAAGTAACGGTTCGAACTTCCATGGGTGAACTCATGGTGGAATGGAAACAGGATGTCGTCTATCAGACAGGACCAGCAGAAATTGTTTTTACTGGCGAGTTCCTTTTTGAATAAAAAGAGATGTCCTCTGCTCTCTAAGTCAGGCTAGATACAAAAAAATATTTTTAAAAATGGAAAGTTACTCCCAGACCGAGGATATTAACATTCATATTATAGCGTTCTAAACCAGGAAAACCCGTGGCTGTGATAACTGATTTTTCTCTCTCTTTCCCCTGAGCATAAACATAGGCAAAGTCAAGGGTGACCCGGCCAGCCCGATAACCAATTCCCCCCAGGAGAGTGAATTTATCCACATCAATGTTGGTAAAATTCAAGGACTCAGCCGGGGAAGCGGAACGATCGTAACCAATTCCGGCTCTTAAATACAAACCTTCGGCCACCTGAAATTCACATCCAGTATGAAAAAGAAGAATATTTTTGAAATTCATAACTTCAACTTCCTGAATAGTCCCGATTAACGGCACATTCTGGATGGTTTTATTCACCTCCTGCAGGGTCGACCACATGGTGTATTGAACACTAAAGGAAATCAAAAAGCTGGGCCAAGGCTGGAAAGATACCCCGGCTTCCAGATCCCAGGGAAGGTTAAATTCAGTGGTGGAAGTTAGCTTCATCTTAACCGCGCCTACCTGAGGAGCTTCAACAGTAATGGTCGTGGTTCCTTCCAGTCTCATCTTGGCTGGAGCCCGGAGACTGAAGCCAAAGCGAAGATTTTCCCTGGGCCGCAGAAGAAGTCCAGCCCCGAAAGACAAAGAAGAGCCTACCTCATCGGCTTCCATTGGACCAAAAGGATCCATTCGGGTCCGGACATTCAAAAAACCTTTATAAAAATTGAGGTTAAACCCCACTGAAATCTTTTCATTTACCTGATAAGCAAGAGAAGGAGTCAGAGACAATACTCCCAGGTAGGATTTAAAAGGAAATCCCAGGGCATTTTCCTTCCAATCAATCCCCCCTCCGGCATATGGAATATAAGCGCCAAAGCCGATACTCAATCGATCTGAGGCTTTATAGGATAAAAAAAGTTGAGGAATGGAAGTTGTATATCGACTTTCCGCTGTATAGCCATTGGGCAGAGTGTAGATATGTTCCGGCATGACATAAAAACCATCAAAAGAAAGAGCCAAACGTTCCTGCTGAAAAGCCAAGCCGGCAGGATTATAAAACACCGCACTGGGGTCATCAGCCACGCCCACAAAGGCTGCCCCCAGCCCCANAGCTCGACAGCCCATCAAAGTATTATTCCAGCCACCAGCTCCCAGATGCCCGGCCAAAAAGAAAATTCCTATTACCAAAATCCCCAAGATTTTTTTCATCGCCTCCTCCTCACATTTATGATCAGAAGGGCAAGAGAATTAAACCAGCCATCCCTTTCTGTCCTTGGTTTATTTTATTTTAAGCCATTTGTCAATCAGAAATTATTTATTTTTAGATATAAATGATAATTCGATTGTCTAATTCTGAGGTTTCGCAGAAAAGGTCAGGTCNTCATCTATGACATCGACTCTGGATTATCCAGCAGTAATAACAACGAAAAGCTCTTCTATAGGTAAAACGAAAAAAGCGCCCTCATGGATAAAAGAAAGCTCAAAGGCGAAGACCTATTCTCTGGGGGG
>MTOP01000110.1 GCA_002010725.1 Candidatus Aminicenantes bacterium JdFR-80 | reverse complement strand
GGAGGAAGACGAAGCCCGGAAATTTCTTGATTCCGGATTGGCGAATCCCGGCGGGCTCTTAAATCCAGAGAGAATACCATGGCTGGTGGGTTATCCAAGGAGGCAATCTCCTGGGCCCATTTCCTAAAGCTTGTTAATTCCGGAAGAGTAGGGGGCAAAACAACTCCCTTCACCACAAAGCGAATTTTTTGTTCCTTGAGGTAGGCGAGACCAGCTTGAACAGCTTGATAGCTTCCTGGAACACGAGTGACTTCTTCATACGTTTTCTCATTCAACCCATAAACACTTATTTCAATCTCATCCAAAGGAGGAATCTTTTTAAACAAGCTGACCAATCTAGGGGTAATCAAGGATCCATTGGTTAAGATACTCACCTTCATTCCCAAGCGCCGGGAAAACAAGTAAAGTTCTTCAAAATCTTCTCGAAGTAATGGTTCACCCCCGGTGAACTTAACGGTTAAACACCCTAAAGAGGCAGCTTCTTGAAGAAATTCTTTCCATTCCTCAGTAGTTAATTCCTTCTGTTGGGCTTTTCTATCGTCTGCCGGCCGATTGATATAGCAATGAATACAGTTAAAGTTGCATCGTTCAGTCAATTCTCCAGTAATCCAGCGGAGAAGAGCCTTATTTGACCAAACAGGGTTCTCTTCATAGGCCTGGATTTGGCTATATGAGGCTTCTTTTTTTGGCTCTTTCATNANCTTATCTAAAGAGTTTTACCACATCCCCGCTCAGATCAAACTCAAGCTCGTAAGCCGGAATTTCATAGGCCAGATTCTGGCAAACATCAGTCACTCTATCCCACCATTCCGCAGAAGGATGTGGTTTTACCAGTAAATCAATCAACCTTTTAAAGACCTCAAATGGAGATTCCAGTGGTAAAAGTCGATTTTTTCTCGCTTTCTTTAGAAAAAAAAGCCCAGCCAGCGGAGCTGAATCAGGCGAAACAAGGGGGATTTCTCCGTGACTCCAGGTGCCGTAGAGCCGCCATTCTTTTTGCTGGCGACGGAGAATGATCCGATCATCACAAAGAATTTTGGCTGCGGGTTGGTGAATGAAGAAGCGGGTAATAGTCGATTTTCCTCTGCCTGANTGGCCTAAAAAAATCAATCCTCTCTCTTCCAGAATTACACCTGCNCCATGGAAATAAGCTCCATGGAGCCGGGGAAACACCTGGGCGAGAAGAATTTGATCTGTCGGAAAAGCTGTCAAAGCTGGCAGTCTTCCCTGAAGAAAGGCCCTGGCGTCTTGATGAAAAACATCCACTTGAGTAAAATCCCGGGAAATAATTGCCAGCAGGTACAACTTCTTTCTTTCCCAGGGAGAATAACCAAAATAGTACCATTTATCACCNGCTTGCCTAATTAACCAGGGAGGGAACTCATACACTTTTTGACCGATTTTCTCTTCTTCCAGCGGGGGGAAGGAAAAATGATGTCGAATGACCACCCGCTCTTTTCCAGGTTCAGAAGTTACAAAATGTTTGAATTTTTCATCAAACGTATTTTCATTAAAGGGGAGGTCGGCCTCCACCTGGATTGTTATTCCCCCTATTTGGTAGTATTTGAGGTTTGAATCCGGGTGTCTATTCATCTAGTTTTTTCCTCAAACAAATCGTCTTGCTGCTTAATAATTTACCATAATTCCGCCCATCTGCCTAACCCTTGACNCTCGTTTGGTTGNCACCGGTCACTTTACTAGTTTTTTGCCGAGGCCGACGACCAAGATATCGCTNCAAAGAGAACCAGCTCCTCAGCTGGCTGTTTTAAATAAAATTCACCAAAACCATCAGGCTANCTGTAAGTAAGGAATAACAGGGGGGGCGTGTCGTCATTCTAGCCCCAGGTTTAAGGCCAGTCCCACGAAATTTTCGATGTAATTTATTCACCAGCAACACTCTTCTCCAGGATAAAGGTCACCGGGCCATCGTTGATAAGACTGACCTCCATAACAGCCTGGAAACGTCCGGTCTGAACTTCCAAACCAAAATTACGCATCTTCTCCACGAACTTTTGATAAATTTCAACCGCTCTAGCTGGCTTCTCGGCTCGATCAAAACTAGGTCGTCTCCCTTTTTTGACCGAGGCAGCCAGAGTAAACTGGGAGACGATTAACACTTCTTTGTGGAGATCAAGGAGAGAGAGATTCATTTTGCCCTGTTGGTCTGGAAAAATTCTTAATTCCGCCACTTTTCTGGCCAGATAATCAATCACTTGCTCATTGTCTCCCCTCTCCACCCCCACGAGAAGACAAACCCCTTCTCCAATTTGAGCNATAATCTTATTGTCTACTCTAACCGCAGCCTGTTTGACTCTCTGGAGAACAATCTTCATCTCTTCCCCTTCTCCCTCGGCTGAAAACGCCGAACAAAAAGGCTTAGCACTCCTTTAAAATCTTCTTTATTAGACATCCATTGAAGCAGACTATAGAGAATAACCCCCACAATTATGGCCCCACTTAATAAACCCACTTTGGCCCAGGAAGAAGCCTCGGTAAAATGAACCAGATGCATAAAATAGAGAACACCCGCTCCCATGAAAAGGGCACTCAAAAGGCACTTCCCTCCTGAAATTAATATCTTTTTTTTGGAAATAACCCCTATTTTTCGTTCAAGAAGATGGAAGAGAAGAAAAAAATTAAAGGCCGAAGCCAGGGAAAGGGCTAAAGCAATTCCTCCTACCTTCAAAGGTCTCATCAGCACAATCGCCAGGAGTAGATAACAAATCATAACCCAAAAAGCAACAATCACCGGGGTTTTNGTGTCTTTAAGAGAATAAAAGGCCGGAGCTAAAATCTTCACGCCGGAAAGAAAAGGTAAACTCAGGGAAAAATAAAAAAGGCATTGGGCACTCATCGCTGTGGATTGAGTATTAAATAAACCCCGTTGAAAAAGAACTTCGATTATTTCCCGATTTAAAGTTAAAAGCCCAATAGCAGCCGGGATTGTTACTAATAAAATCAATTTAAATGAAAATTGTAAAGTGGACTTAATTGAATCGATATCTTTTTCAGCCGCATACTCAGATAAAGTCGGTAATAAAGCTATCGACAAAGCAATAGAAAAGATGCCCAAGGTAAATTCCTGCACTCTGGAGGCGAAATATAAAGAAGAAACACTTCCTTCTTCCAGAAGAGAAGCTATCATCCGGCTTAAGGCAAAATTAATCTGAGAAATCCCAACTCCAAAAATTCCAGGGATCATCAGTTTGCCCACTTTGCGTACAGCCGGATGACGAAAAGAGAGTAAGGGAGTAAACCTCATCCCTTTCTTCCAGAGAAATGGAAGCTGAAGACCTAACTGAAGCACCCCGCCAAGAACTACCCCCCCGGCAAAAACATATGCCGGCTCAGCCACTCGCCCAGCCAGGAAGACCGCAGCGGTAATAATAGCCAGGTTAAAAAGCACAGGAGTTAAGGCAGGCACAAAGAATTTATGGAAGGAATTAAGNATGGCCATCGCCAACGCCGCCAGACTTATGAGGAAAATATAAGGAAACATGAGCCTGGTTAAAGCAGTGGTTAATTCCCATTTACCAGCGATGTTTTTAAACCCAAAACCAATTATTCGTACCAGAAACGGAGAAATGATTATTCCGGTGACGGTAATAAAGGCCATGATTAGGGTTAAATCATAAAAAAAGATATTAGCAAACCGCCATAGTTCGGCTTTAGTCTTCTCTTTCTTGATTTGAGTAAAGACGGGAATAAAGGCAGCCGTCATCGCCCCCTCTCCGGTAAGACGCCGGAGGAGATTAGGAATAACATAAGCAATGGTAAAGGCATCCATACTCCGACTGGTTCCCATATAGAAAGCTTGAATCATATCTCTTAAGAAACCAAAAATCCGGCTGAGTAAAGTGGGTAAAGCCACAGCCAAAGTAGAACGGAGTAATTTCCGACGATGTAATTGAGTGCTTACTCCTTCTCCATCACNCATCTACTTACCCCTCAGAAAAGCTCTCCATTGAGTTGACATTTCTCCCAAGATAGCTTATCATAGCATCCCTCTGAGGTGAAAAAATGGCGATCCATAAATCAGCAATTAAAAGATGGCGACAGAGCCTGCGACGTCGCGCTACTAACCGGCGGAATAAATCCATTCTAAAATCACAGATAAAAAAATTAAGAATAGCCATCGCCGAAAAAAACTGGGAAGAAGCTCAACGACTCCTCCCCCAGACATTTTCCCTCATTGACCGCTGCGTCAAGAAAGGCACTATCCACGAAAACAAAGGCAATCGGCTAAAATCACGCTTAAGTCGCCAGGTGGAACTTCTTAACCCTTCGCCTTCTCGATAAACAAACATTTCCGTTTTTCCCTTCTCTAACCGTGGTGAATTATTCGTCCAAATTCAAAGAAGAAATTTTCAAAAACAGCTGCCCCGGGAAGACCGGTGCTTTTGACTGCCAGATCTACTTCTTTTANTTTTTGAAAGACCTGCTCAATCTTCTTGAAATTCAGATGATCAACCAGATAAAAAAANCCTTCAAATTTCTGGGGATAAAAAGAATATTTTTCTTGGATATAAGGCTTGATTTGCCGGAAAATTTCTTTCCTTTTCTCCCCTTCCTGAAGAAGTTGCTTCGCCAGGAAGACATTCCGGAAAAATTTTATAATCTGATGGAGAATATACTCTTCNCTTACTCCTTTGGCCAATAACCGATGACACACGGAAATACATCCTTCAACTTTTCCTCTCTCCAGACACTCCTCCAGTTCCCAGGCATCTACTTCAGCCACCCAGCCCGTCACCTGATTCACATCATCAAGAGAAATCATTTTTTTATCAGCGGCAAACAGGGCTATCTTCTCTATTTCCTGATGAAGAAGGTCTAAATCGGGTCCCACCAACTCAATCAGTCTCTCAATGGCTGCTTCCTCGATCATCTGGCCCTGGGAAGCCAATCTCTTCCGCAACCACTGCTTCTTTTCGGCTAAAGAAGCCTTTAACTCAACAAATTGAACCTGGTCTCTGGAGAAAGAACTAAAAAAGCGAAAGAGCGAAGTTTTTTTTATACTCCTTCCTTCCCCCGTAATAATAACAATCACCACTGTCCCCGGTGTAGGTAGAGTTAAATAGTCCTGGATTATTTTTTTGTCTGGTTCGCTTAATCTCCCCCCTGATGTCTTTCTCTCTTCCCCTCCTTCTGAGCGAAGTCCACCCTGGATAATTATTANGCGCCAGGAAGAGAATAAAACCGGGTTCATCCTGGCCATATCCAAAACCTCTNTCCAGGAGATGTTTTTTAGGTCAAATTTCTCGACAGGACAATTTTCTCCTTCAGACACCAGGTTCTGCTTGAGAACCTTGAGAAATACACGAGCCAGATACTCTTCTTGCCCATAGAGGAAATAGCAGGGAAGGATCTTATGCCAAGAAATTCTCTGAAAACAATAAAAGTTATTCACCCGGTTAAAACCCCTCAAGGATTGTAATTACCAGGCTCCGGGCAAATTTCTCAGCTATTTTATCTATGGCTTCCGTTTCTACTGACTCAAAATCAGCACCCTCGGGAACCTCATATTCTTGTTGATAGATAAAACTGGGGTTGGAAAAAATCACCCGTCCTCGAGATGTATCGCGCAGAACAATTCTGGCGACAATAGTAATATTATAGCGGTCGGCAGAAGCTTCCCCAGTAAAGGCAATGGGATTAACTCTAAAACTCAGAATTTCGCCACTTAATACGGCATCAGCTTGAGCTATATCAGAAGTAACTTCTACTTTACCCCGGGCAATCATTTCTTCAATAACTTTACGGGTTAACTTGACATCCAGCTCATAGCGGGTGGTTAAATTTTTAAACATCGGGATACTGAGACGATGAATGTGAGGGGGGAGTGAACTCCCTGTCCCCCGGAGATGGTAACCACAACTCCACATTCCCATTAGGAGACAGAGAGTGCAGATTAAGATTCGATTGGTCATTGTTTTGGGCTAAATCACCATATTAATCAGTTTATTGGGAATATAAATTATTTTTCTCGGCTCCCTTCCCTGAAGGTGTTTCTGGACTTTGGGCAATTTTAAAGCCTCTTCTTTGACCAACTCTTCCTCGGTATCCCTGACAATCTGGAATTTATCTCTTAATTTGCCATTAATNTGTACAACAATTGTCACCTTTTCTTCCTCGGCCCATTCCGGGGAATATTCAGGCCAAGGAGTTACCGCCAGGAGCTCCCGATGGCCGGTTTTTTCCCATAATTCTTCACTAATATGGGGAGCAAAAGGATTAAGGAGAAGAAGAAGTGCTTCCATTGTTTCCCGCAAAAGATGTCGACCACTTGGAGTTTGCCGCAAAGTGTCGNCTTCTTTTTTCAACATATTAAATAATTCCATGATGGAACTGATAGCTGTATTAAGATGATACCTTTTCTCAATATCCTCTGTCACCTTTTTTATCGTCTGGTGGAGTTTGGTTTTCAATCTCCTTGCCTCGGGGGACAACGTCTCGGCAGCTGGCAATTTCCGGAATCCTTCCTGAAATAAATCAAGATTCTCCATAAAATAATTCCATAATCGATTAAGAAAACGGAAACAGCCTTCGATCCCTTTTTCATTCCAGGCAAACTCCTTCTCGGGCGGAGCGGCAAAAAGAATAAACAACCGGAGAGTATCAGCACCATACTGGCTGATCATCTCATCCGGATCGACTACATTACCTCTCGACTTCGACATGGCTGCTCCATCTTTGGTCACCATTCCCTGGGCCAACANATGAGGAAAGGGTTCATCTACCTCGGTTAATCCCAGATCCCGTAACACCTTACAGAAAAAACGAGCATAGATCAGGTGAAGAATAGCGTGCTCCACTCCTCCTATATACAGATCAACGGGCATCCAATAGCGGCTGGCTTGAGAGTCAAAGGGTTGCCCTTTTTCCTCAGGAGAACAGTAGCGAAAATAATACCAGGAAGAATCAAAAAAGGTATCCATCGTATCTGTTTCCCGGCGAGCTGGCCCTCCACACTGGGGACAATTTGTCTCGACAAAAGCTTTGACTCTCTCCAAAGGTGACCCTTCTGTTCCTTTGAACTCAACATCCTGAGGTAGAACCACAGGCAAATCCTTTTCTGGCACACCGACAACCCCACACTCAGGGCAGTATATGATCGGAATGGGAGTTCCCCAATATCTTTGACGGGAGATCCCCCAATCTCGTAGTCGATAAAGAATACTCCGCCGCCCAAATCCCNTTTCCTCCGCCAATCTGGTCATCTCAACCATCGCCTCTCGGGAACTCAGACCGCTAAATGAGCCGGAATTGACCAAAACTCCATATTCCTCAAAAGCTTCTGTCAATTCTTCTTCGCNTGGGTTGTCTGNTTCAGCCGGAGCAATAACCTGTCTTATGGGCAAACCGTAATGACGAGCAAACTCAAAGTCCCGAGCATCATGGGCCGGCACGGCCATAATCGCGCCGGTTCCATAATCCATAAGCACATAATTAACAATCCAGATAGGAATTTCTTCTCCATTATAGGGATTGATAGCCCGGTGGCCGGTATCAATGCCCTCTTTTTCCTCCTCGACCTCCTCTCCCCGCAAGCTTCGCCGGGCAATCTGGTCTTTCACCCATTGCACCAACTTATCCCTTTGGTCTGAATCCTCCAGCAGACTTAAGGTCAACGGGTGATCCGGAGCCAAAGCTAAAAAAGTTGCTCCAAAAATTGTGTCAACTCTGGTGGTAAAAACCTCTATAGCCTGATTGGTGCCGACAATTTTAAAAGAAATAATTGTGCCTTCACTGCGACCTATCCAATTTTTCTGCATGGTCAAAACATGCTCTGGCCACTTCTCCAATTTCTCGTGCCCGGAAAGAAGTTCTTCGGCATAAGCAGTAATTTTAAGAAACCACTGCTCCATTTCCTTCTGTTCAACCAAAGCATCACACCGCCAGCAGCGATCATTAATGACCTGCTCATTGGCTAAGACCGTCCGACACTGAGGACACCAATTAACCCAGCTTTTCTTGCGATAAGCCAGACCCCGTTTATAAAGTTGCAAAAAAATCCATTGATTCCACCGGTAATACTCGGGCTCACAGGTGCTTATCTCCCGGGACCAATCATAACTGAACCCCATTTTCTTCAGTTGAGAACGCATATAATCTATATTGTCAATCGTCCACTGACGGGGATGGACTCCATGTTTAATGGCCGCATTCTCCGCCGGCAGACCTAAAGCGTCCCAACCAATGGGATGGAGGACATTATATCCCTTCATCTTTTTGAACCGGGCAATTACATCACCTATGGAGTAATTACGGACGTGTCCCATATGAATACGTCCGGAAGGATAAGGAAACATTTCCAGACAATAAAATTTTGCTTGCCTTTCGTCCTCGCGNCACTGAAAAGCACCTTCCTCCTCCCATCTTTTCTGCCATTTAGCTTCGATATCGAGAAAACGATACTCTTTACTCATAATCCACCAGCTCCTCTAGTGTAGTTCACCCTGAAATCAGTCTCCCATCTTAGATTTTAAGGGGAAAAAAGTCAAGAAAAGCCACTTGCTTAGTCCTTCTAAGAATAAGAATATTATACTGAGCATTTTTAATTCTAGTCATCATTCNGGCCAAGTTCTCTTCCGCATCCTTCTAAATGGAGCAATGGCTGTCAGGTAATGTTTTGAAAAAACTGTGGAAAAAAATCTATGAACCTGGTTAATTATTAAAAGGACTACAATAAAATAGACAGATGAGAAGCTGGAGAAATAAAACACATTTGGCCTGGCCACTGATAATCTTCTTTGTCTGCTCTTTCTCCTCCATCCAGCAGAATTTCATCGATGACCTGGGCAATCCTCTCACTCTCACTCACCCCCCTCGGCGGATTATTTCCCTGGCTCCCAACATCACCGAGCTCCTCTTCGCCCTGGGATTAGAGGATAAAATAATCGCTGTCACCCAATACTGCAATTATCCTCCCCAGGCCCGGGAAAAACCAAGCATCGGGGGATATATTAATCCCCAGCTGGAAAAAATCATCTCCTTTAACCCTGACCTTATCCTGGGTTTTCGGGGAAATCCACTCACATTGATCCATCAGCTCCGTCAACTTAATCTCCCTATCTTCGTTCTTGATGAAGGAAAGACCATTTCCTCCCTCCTAGGAATGATTCATCGACTGGGGGAAGTAACCTTCCAGGAGGATAAGGCGGCTGGTCTAAGCTTACAAATCGAAAGGCGTTTAAAAAGACTGGAGGCGGCTATATCTCTGGTTTCTAAGAGACCACGGGTTCTCCTTCTTCTTCAAGGGCCCCAACTTTGGACCTGCGGTCGAGAAAGTTACTTAAATGATCTCATCATCCGGGCTGGAGGAGAAAATATTATGAAGAACATTCAGCGTGCCTGGATTGTGGCGCAAGTGGAAGACATAATTGTCAAAAATCCAGAGGTTATCATTATCCTGGCTCCCAGCAAGAGTAAATTTAACCAGACTCGCCGAAGTCTATCCTCGCTTCCCCTTTTTCACCAGATCAGTGCAGTCAAAAAAGGCAAAATCTATTATCTCAACGAAGACCTGGTCAGCCGGCTTTCTCCNCGGGTAATTGAAGCCCTCTATCAATTAGCTCAAATCCTCCATCCAGAATTGACTATCAGCCACCACCAATAGATTTNCCTATAGCGAAGATGGGTCCTGCTTTAAGNTGGTCACTCTCTTGTTGGCCAACCTCCCTTTTGTTAGAATAGCTGCGCATGGAATTATTCTTTGTCCAGGATTACCGTCAAAAATACCGCCTTTTTTCTCTTCGTTCCCTCCAGCCAGGAGAAGTTCGTTTTTCTCGCTGGAAAGCTCTCTGGGGCAAAGCCAAAGAGAAACTCCTTCTCCTGCCACCCCGGGTACTCTATCAAGAACAAGCCCTGGCTCAGATGAGCAAAACTGAGGCTGTTCAGATCACTATTCTGATCTCCGGTCGAATTCCTCAGGATAAATTAGAGCGCAAATTTCATTTTTTTCTTCAAAAACAAAAGACTNTCCATCTTATTTATTTAATCGGAGAGATCTTCCTCCTCCCTTTAAGTGGGCTAGCCGCTCTTCTGCCAGGACCCAATGTTTTCTTCGGATTTCTGGCCCTTCTTCTGGATACTCACTGGCGGGCCTGGCGAGGGATTAAGGCTTTCCAAGGCAAACAGCCTGTTTTTAAAGCTCATCCCCTTCTTTGTGAATGGGAGGAAGCTATTCAGCGTCGGGACACCCAGGCTTATCCCAGGATTCTTCAGCAATTGAGTCAGGCCTTTGATTTTCCTCAGATTTCCCGTATTCTCTGGAAGTAGTCCTTCTCATAACGTCCCCGGGAAAACCAAAAAAATTGACTTTTCCTGATATTTAAATAAATTAATAGGTGCAATGTCTCTAACCCTGAACCAGTTCTTAGTACTTCTTCTAACATTTGTGGCTGTGGTGGTAGCCACTGTTGTGGTCGTCTTTCTCCTTCAGCTCCGGCGGACTGTCCGTCAGGCCGAAACCACCCTGGAACAGATTAATGGCTTGGTTAAAAATCTTGAAGAAACTTCCCGGAAAATTAATCGCGAATTAGATGGAGCGGCTGAACTAATCGATGCCTCCAAAAAAATAGCCACCAGTGTGGCTGATATCACCTGGTTTGCCACCACTAAATTTATTCGTCCTTCATCTAAATATTGGCCGATCGTTTTCCCNATATTAAGGTTAGGCTGGAGACAATGGAGAAAATTTAGACGAAAGGAGGAAAAAAATGGCGGATAATAAAGGCTCTTCAGCCTTTGAAATCACCCTGTCTTTTCTCATCGGTACTGCTGCNGGCTTCATCCTCGGTATCCTTTTTGCTCCTGCCAGTGGAGAAGAAACAAGAAAGAAGATCCAAGAAGCAGCCGCAAAAACAGGCACCAAAGCCAAAGAAGGTTATGAAAAAGTGGCTATCGAAGCAGAAAAAGGAGTTAAAGTAGTCAAAGAGAAAACCCTAGAAGGTATTGATGCTATTAAAGATTTCGTAGAACGCAAAAAAGAGGAATTAGCCCGGAAAAGCAAAGAAGCAGCCGCAAATACTGAAGAAAAAAGCTAAATTTAAGAGCCAAGTCTTATAATTTCCCCTTACCAATTCAAGCAAGGCAAGTGAAGATGAATGAGACGAAGATAGAAAAAATTAAGGCGATGGAAATCCTCGATTCACGGGGAAATCCAACCATCAGGACTCAAGTGAAATTGAAGGGAGGGGCAGTGGGAACAGCCTCTGTCCCCTCCGGAGCCTCAACCGGACGCCATGAAGCTCTCGAGCTTCGCGACAAAGATCCCCACCGGTTTCTGGGAAAGGGTGTCCAGAAAGCAGTCGACCATGTGAATAACATCATCGCCCGGGAGATAACCGGNTGGGATGCTCTTGATCAGGAGAAAATTGACCGACGACTAATTGAACTTGATGGCACTCCCAACAAAAGTCGTTTGGGAGCCAACGCCATTCTCTCTGTCTCCTTGGCCGTTGCCCAGGCAGCGGCTGCGGCTACCCACCAGCCTCTCTATACCTATTTGAATCATCAAGAAAAATATTATCTCCCCGTTCCTCAAATAAATATCCTTAATGGGGGATCTCATGCTGATAATAATGTCGATTTCCAGGAATTCATGATTGTCCCCGCCGGCAGACCTTCATTTAAAGAAGCCCTGAGAGCTGCCGCGGAAGTTTTCCAGTGTCTGAAAATGACCTTGAAGAAAAAAGGGTATTCGACGGCGGTGGGAGATGAAGGCGGCTTTGCTCCTAATCTAAAATCAAATACCCAGGCACTGGATCTCATCATGGAAAGTATTCAGCAGGCTGGCTACCAACCGGGGCGCGATATTTATCTCGCTCTGGATATTGCCGCCTCCGAATTTTATGAGGAAGGCGTTTATATCTTTAAAAAATCTGATGGTAGCCGGAAAAAGCCTCCTGAGCTTATTTCTCTTTACGAGCAACTGATCAAAGATTATCCTATCCTCTCCATCGAAGATGGTCTGGCTGAAGATGACTGGCCCAACTGGAAAGCCCTGACTGCTCAACTCGGCTCAAGAATCCAATTGGTTGGCGATGATATCTTTGTCACCAATCCCCAGCGGTTTAGCCAAGGAATTTCAGAAAATATCGCCAATGCTATTCTCATAAAACTCAACCAGATAGGCACATTGACCGAGACGATTGAAACAATTAATCTGGCCCGAGCTCATGGATATAATACAGTCATTTCCCACCGTTCAGGTGAAACAGAAGATACTTTTATTGCTGATTTCAGTGTCGCTCTGGCGGCTCAACAAATAAAAACTGGTTCTTTAAGCCGGAGTGAACGAGTGGCTAAATACAATCGTCTTCTGGAAATAGAAAATGAATTGGGGGATAAGGCTCTCTATGCCGGGCTAGAGCCTTACCAAGCTTTCCTCAAAACAGACTGATTATCCCGCTAACAAAAAAACCAGAGGCACGGCGTGTGAGCAACGAAGAAAAAGACGAGCGGCAAACTNACTCCGGAATACCGGTTAAGGTTGTCTATGACGAAGCTGATTTAATTGATTTTAATCCAGCCCACGAACTCGGTCGGCCTGGAGCATATCCATTTACCCGGGGAATTCATCCTGATATGTACCGGGGAAGACTCTGGACCATGCGCCAGTACGCCGGTTTCGGAACAGCCGAGGAAACTAATCGGCGTTTCCTTTTCCTTCTAGCCCAGGGACAAACCGGATTAAGTGTGGCTTTTGACCTGCCCACCCAGCTCGGTCTTGATTCTGATCATCCCCTGTCTCATGGGGAAGTGGGGAAAGTAGGTGTGGCTATTGACACCCTCGAAGATATGGAACGATTATTCCAGGATATTCCCCTGGAGAAAGTCAGTGTATCCATGACCATTAACGCCACGGCAGCTATTATTCTGGCCATGTATCTCGCCTTAGCTAAGAAAAGGGGTATCCCCTGGAATTCGTTAGCTGGCACAATTCAGAATGATATCCTTAAAGAATATATTGCCCGGGGAACCTATATCTTCCCTCCCCGCCCATCCCTGCGACTGATTGTTGATACCATCGCTTTTTGTCAGCAACATGTTCCTCGCTGGAATACTATGAGTATCTCTGGTTATCATATCCGGGAGGCAGGTGCCACGGCTGTTCAGGAATTGGCCTTTACCCTGGCAAATGCAATTACCTATATCCGTTGGGCAATTGAGGCCGGGCTAGATCCGGATAAATTCACTCCTCGCCTCTCCTTCTTCCTGGCCGCTCATAATAATTTCTTTGAAGAAATAGCCAAATTCAGAGCAGCTCGTCGAATTTGGGCTAAAATAACCCGCGAAAAGTTCGGCCTAAAGAACAGCAAAGCCTGGAAATTCCGTTTTCATACCCAAACCAGTGGATCTACTTTAACCGCCCAGGAACCGGAAAATAATGTTATCCGAGTCACCCTTCAGGCGTTAGCTGCTGTTCTGGGGGGAACTCAATCTCTCCACACAAATTCCCGCGATGAAGCCCTCTCTCTTCCCTCAGCTGAATCAGCTCGTCTGGCTCTCCGCACCCAGCAAATAATTGCTTATGAAACTGGCGTAACAGATACAGTCGATCCACTGGGCGGATCTTATTTTCTGGAGAAATTAACCAACCAAATAGAGGAAAAAGTCTGGGCAGAGTTAAAAAAAATAGATGACCTTGGCGGCATGATTAAGGCCATTGAAGAGGGTTATATTCAGAGACAAATCCAGGAGAGCGCTTACACTTACCAGAAAAAAATTGAAAAGAAAAAACAATTCATTATCGGTCTGAACGTTTTTGCCCAGAAAGAAGAAAAAATCAACTTTGAGCTTTATTATCCTCCGGATGAACTGGAAAAAGAGCAGATAAAAAGGTTAACTTCCTACCGTCTCCAGCGGTCCCCAGCCAATCTTCAGCCTGCTTTAGATTCAATAAAACAAGCTGCCCAGGNGTCGAAGAACATTTTTCCTTTTCTCATTCAAGCCGTTGAACAAGGAGCTACTCTCGGAGAAATAACCTCTTCTCTCAAAGAAGTCTTTGGAACTTATCAGGAAAATATCTCCTGAAAGGGAGTAACCCTAATATTTATTGACTTGGAATTAAGAGGTTCTTAAGATATCACCATGACTCATCCAGTGAAAAAATCGCTGGCTATTCTCCTGGCCTGGCTGGTCCTACTGGCTCTCCCTGCCAGGGGAGTCGATAAGCTAACATCTTTACGAATAAAAAGAGAAATCCGGCGAATAGAAAACGATGTCCTCCAAATAAGACGCTTTCTCCACATGAACCCTGAATTAAGTGCTGAAGAATATGAAACCACCAAGCTCATCGCCACTAAACTTCTCTCTTTAAACCTGGAACTTCAAACCAGCGAAGCCAGGACCGGCGTTGCCGGATTACTCCGAGGAGAAAGTCCAGGATTAACCATTGCTTTTGTGGTGCCCATCAACGCCCAGTCTTTCGATGAGAAAAATACCTTGCCCTATCGTTCTTTAAATCCTGGGGTCATGCATGCTTGTGGCAACGATGTCCACATGGCTATTGCCATTGGAACAGCCATGGTGCTTAGTTCTCTTAAGGACAAAATCTCGGGGAATATCAAATTTGTCTTCCAACCCGGTGCTCGAACATCTGAAAATAATGAACCCGGAGCTAAACTGATGATTCAACAAGGGGTTCTTGATCAACCTCCTGTGGGGGCTGCTTTGTCCCTCCAGATCTGGCCGCTGGAACTAGGTAAAATTTACTTTTCATCGGGCACAGTTCTTTCTGGAGAAGAAGAAATTACCATGATTATCCAAAGTAAGAGGGCCTCCCTCGCTCCCCCCGAAGCACCGGATTTAATTGCCGCCACTTCCTGGTTAATTAACTCCTTCCACCAAATAGCTGCCCGCGAAATTCCCCGAACAGATCCCTACCTTATTTATCTGGGTAAAATTCATGGAGGCCTAAACTTCCGACATTCACCTCAAAAAATTATGGTTGAAGGGATTATACGATACTTGAATCCCGCGACCCGAACTACTCTTCATCGGATCTTAGAAGAGCTCAGTTCCAATATGGCCGATCTCCTTCATGTTCAGCCCCAGCTTATCTGGAAACCAAAAATCCCCCCTCTTTATAATCATCCGGAACTGGTAGAAATCCTCGAACCCAGTTTAATCCAGCTCCTGGGTAAAGAAAATATTATTCACTCTTCACCCCTTCTCTTTACTCACGACTTCAGTTTTTACAGCCAAAAAATCCCGGCCTTCCTGCTCTTCTTGGGAGCTTCATCCTCGCGAAGAGAACAAAATTTTTCTTACCTCCCCCATCCCGGTTTTATTCCCAGCGAAAAAAGCATTCCTCTTGGTATTGAAATAATATCCCATCTCCTCCTTGATTGNCTGGCTAAACCAACTATCTCCTCTTCTTACCCTTAAAACAACAAAATCCCCCCGTCCTAGCCATGACCTCAGACATACTAGAATATTTAAACTGGATCCCAATCAGTAAAGGTCGTTTCTCCTTTAAGTTTACGTCAGAGAAATCAGCACGAGATGAGGCGACGTCCCTTTTTCTGGCTAAGCATCTTCTTGAGCACTGGGGTGATCAGCGCCTCTTATCTTCACCTGACGACACCTGGCTGGCTCCTCATAGCCGGTATTTCACTTTGTTCCGCCTGGCTGTTTTTCCTTGTCAACAAAAAACAATCTACGCTTATTCTTCTCTTTTTAGCCACCATCGCTCTGGGAGGTGGCCTTTACACCTTTCATAATCAATCCTTTCACACCAATTCTCTTTTCAGTTTGACCCAAGAAGGCTATCTTGACTTTAGTGGAGTACTCCTCCAAACACCGATTAAATCCACTCGATTAATGTACCTCCTAATCAAAATTAGAACTGCTTCCTGGGCAGGACAAGAGAGAGAAATTAATGGTCGCTTAAAGGTCAGTGTCCCTTTATCCTCAAAGGCAAGAAGGTTAGAATCTTTTCTTCCAGGTGATAAAATAACTCTTTCCGCCCGGCTTTTGCCGCTAGAAAGTTTTGCTAATTTCCATTCTGAGACCCGTTATCTTCTATTAAAGACCCAGGGAATTCACCGACGAGCTTTCACCAAATCCAGTCAGTTAATTATCAGAGACAAACAAGGGCCAATCTACAATCCGGGCCGCTTCACTTCCTCTGTGCGAGTCAAAGCCCGCCAGTTCATTGAACAGGAATTTCTTAGTTCATCCAGAGACTCTCTCCGCATAGAAGGAGCTATTCTCGCCGCCCTTCTCCTGGGAGAAAGAGAACAACTCCCCCCGTCTCAAACCAAAATATTTCNAGAAGCAGGCATATTCCATCTCTTTGCCATTTCCGGGGCTCATATTGCCATTATCTCATACTTGCTTTTTTGTTTATTTAAAATTTTTGGCCTGAATAAACGACTTAGCCTTTTCCTCCTGATTCCCTGTCTAATCTTTTTCNCCCTTTTCATTCAAGGGAGAGCTTCTGTCTTCCGAGCCGCTCTGATGTCTCTCCTTTATATTTTAGGAAAATTAATCTGGAAAGATATTGACCTCCTCAATACTCTGGGAATAAGCGCTTTTTTCCTGGTACTCTTCTCCCCCTTTAATTTATTTGATATTGGGTTCCAACTAACCTTTGGCGCCACTCTCTCAATTATTCTTTTATTTCCCCGCATCTATAAGCTTCTTCCCCATCTCCCCTGGCGAATAACAGAGCTTATAGCCATATCCACCGCGGCTCAAATAGGAATCCTGCCTTTATTGGCTCTTCACTTCCATCGGATTACCTTCCTGGGATTATTCCTGAACTTACCGGCTATCCCTTTANTGGGACTAATCATGGGGTTGGGATACATCTACCTGGTTAGTTGTCTAATCTCCCCTTTTATCTCTTCGATTCTACTGCCACTCCTCAAATTTATGACTATCATTTTCAGCCATCTCCCCCAAGCCAACCTGGNGTTAGATTTCTTGAGCTGGCGGTGTCCCGCCCCAAATTGGGGCGTAATTCTCGGATATTATTTACCGCTCATTGGCCTTATTCTTGTCCAGCAGAAGACTATCCGCTTTGGGCTTATCCTTGCTTTTTTTAGCTGCNTTATCTTACTCATTGCTTCTCCCTTTTCCTCCACCTCTTCCTCTCTTCGGGTAACCTTTTTGGATGTAGGCCAGGGTCAGTCAATCCTCATCGAGTTTCCTGACCAACAAAAGATGCTCATTGATGGTGGGGGTTTAATCGGAAGCCAATTTGATATTGGAGAGAGAGTTGTCTCCACCTTTCTCTGGGCAAAAGGCATTAAAACCATTGACCACCTGGTTTTAACCCACGCCCATCCCGATCATTTATTAGGGCTCTTCTCCGTAGCTGAAAATTTTCGGATTAAAAATTTTTGGAGCGCCTGTTCCCCCCAAAATGAAGTGCCTTACCAAAGATTCATCAGGCNTTTATCCCCCCGTGTGAAAAGAGGGCGGTTGTCCGCCGGAAAAGAGTTGGTCATTGGAGAAGTCAAANTCCAGGTTATTTCTCCTGACCAAACTCAAATCAATCAAACTACTCAGGCTGACAACAAAACTTCCCTTGTCCTCCGNCTAATCTACGGGCAGACTTCTTTTCTTTTCCCGGCGGATATAACTTCTATTATAGAGAGAAAGCTCGTGGCCGAGAAAAAAAACATTCAAGCCGATATACTCCAAGTACCTCATCATGGGAGTCTGACCTCAAGCTGTGATGAATTCCTCTCTTCAGTAAGCCCGATTATAGCAGTAGCCTCAGCCGGACGCCATAATCCTTATCATTTACCCCACCCCGCAGTCAGNCAAAGATATCTCCAGAGAGGCGTTGTTTTTCTGGATACTCCCCAAGCGGGGGCAGTCGAAATAACCGCTAAGAAAAACTCCCTTCTTGTGCGGACAGCCAGAACCAAAGAGGTTTACAGGATTATTTATGCTTGGCCTCCGCTTATCAGAGCTCCTCAGGAAAAATAAAATCCCACCCAAGAACTAAAGGAAAGCTGTGTAAATTTGACCCCCGGAAAAAACTTGTTTAGAATATGAAGGGGTTCGAAGGAATAATGNTCAGAAAGAAACTAGTAAGCTGGTTTTCTTTTTTAATTTTCATGGTCGCCCTACTTTCTGCTCAAAGTCTAGTCGAGCTGGCTAAAAAAGAAAAAGAACGGCGGGCTAAATTAAAAAAGAAAAGTTCCGTTGTTGTCACCAACGCCGATCTGGCTCGAATAAAGAAAAAACCAGCCGTGGAAGTAACCACGCTGCCGCCCCCCCCAAGTGATAAAAGTCAAACCCCTGAGCCGACCTCTTCTTCTCCTCAAATCAGAGTCATAGATCGAACTGCCTCTGCCCCAAAACCAAAAAAAATCTCTGTCTCCGAGGGAGCAGAAGTGGATCAACAAGAGACTTCTGGTTCTCTGGAAGAACAGCTAAAAAGAGTTCAGGAATTAGTTGGTTTGCTGACATTGAAAATGAACGCTCTCTGGCAGGAATTCTACAGCCTGGATGATATGACTCCTCGCGATTTAATTCAGAAACAAATCAGTGAAACCTACCTCCAACTCCANAAAGCCAAAGCCGAAGAAGAGAGATTAAAAAAGCAACTTCAAGAAAACAACAGCCGTCGATAAAAATAAAACATTTTCCCCGCCCCTGAAGAAAAAGTAGAGGGGCTTCTTCTAGCTAATGAAAAAAATCTAGTCTTTGTCTGAGAAAAGTTTTAGCGAAAATAAATAAAAGAAATCTGAACTCCAAGTTCTCTCTCATCCTTGGAGTTAGGAACAACTTTGGCCGGAATAAATGTTTTATCAGTAGTAATGGTCAGGATGAATTCATCCTTCTCCCCCAACATTTCCTTCTTAATATTGTAAGAGCGCTCAAAATGACTTTCTTCAGGAACAAATTCATCCAGAACCACATCATTTATCTTAAAAATAATCTTCTGTTCGGGTAATGCTTCCAAATTAACTCCGCCCCGAATAACCAAGAGAGCATCGCGATGAGGATTATCAATAATGCAGCGGGCTTCCTTCGCCGTCCAGCGCCATTGCTTTAAATAAGACTGCGGATCTTCTTCNAAATCATACCAGCCTTCTTCATAAATTACTTCAGGCGTATCCAGAGGAGGAGGAGTGACTTTCAATTTCTGGGAATAAACCTCTTGCATTGACTCGCCTGTCCGATCATAAGGAGAGTAGAAGCCAATGGACAGCTTTAAAGTCTCCTCTCCCTTGAATTCAGGATCAAATTCATCAATAAAGGAAGGAATATAAATTCTTCTTGAGTAGACATACTCTTTTCCGGATTCCCATTGAGAAGTGGGCACCGGTGGAAAATGGTCATCCTGGAAAAGCAAATTATCTCCATGCCAGAAATGGACATAAACATTGTAGTCTTGACTGAACTTGGTGAAATTCTCATCTGTCGTCCAGGTATACTGCATATCGGTAATGAGATTATCGGTCAATTGCTCTTCAGAAAAATTAATTTTTAAATGAACTCCTTTAACCTCGGTCTTCTTCTGACAACTAAAGCCAGAAATGATCAGTATAAGAGCAAAGGAAGTAATTAATCCTTTTCGCCACATAATAATCCTCCTCTCAAAAATCAACTAGATTATACCCAATGTTATTTTTCAAGTAAAGTTAAACCGACTTCTTATCTTGAAAGCTCCCCCTTGATAGTGTATAGTCGAGAAAAATGAAGTGGCTGCTTTTCCCTTTATCTTGGCTCTACCAATTAGGTTCAAGCTTTCGAAATTATCTCTATGACCAGAAACTCCGCCCAATTCACCGGCCTCCCCTGCCGGTTGTCAGTGTGGGCAATATCTCTTTCGGAGGGAGTGAGAAAACACCTCTGGCTCGGTTTCTCCTGCACTTCTATCATAAATTGGGCTTTAGACCGGCCTTGATCTCCCGGGGATATAAAGGTCGCTGGGAAAAAAGAGGAGGAATAGTCTCCGATGGGCATCAAATTCTGGCCACCTGGGAAGATGCTGGAGATGAACCTTATATGATCGCCCGGGAGTTTCCCTCGGCGGGGGTCTTTGTCGGCCGCCATCGACTGCTCTCCTGTCATCGCGCTCATCAATTAGGATTTAACCTAGCTATCCTTGATGATGGTTTTCAACATCGCCAGNTAGCCCGGGATTTAGATATTGTGCTCTATCACCCTCGACCTCATTACGGTCGGCGGGAATCACTTTCATCTCTTCAGCGGGCGGATATAATTCTTATAAAAAAGGACACAATTCCGCCACCCGACCAAGACCGACCCTCCCCTAAAAACGCTTCTCTACCTCCCCAACTGGCTAACCGGAAAATCTTTTTTTACCAGGTCCAACCGGACGGATTCTATACCTTGCGGGGAAACTCACATGTCCCCATAGAGTCTCTCCGCTCACGGAAATTAATAGCTTTTTGTGGAATTGCCGCTCCCCATCGATTTTTCGCTTTGCTTCACCACCTGGGAATCAAGCTGGCCGCTAATCTTTCTTATCCCGACCACTTCTCTTACCCTTCATCTGTCTTAAACCAGATAAAAAAATTATTTCATGAAAAAAAGGCGGATTTTCTTTGCACGACGGAAAAAGACGCGGTCAAACTGGAGGAAAGACCGGAAACAGCTGGTTGGCCGCTCATTTATTTGAAAATCAAAATCAAACCTGATGAAGAATTCTGTCACGAATTAGAAAGAATTGCTCAGTCGTGGTTAAAATGAAAAAAAAGAAGGGAATTTATCTGGAATGGATCTCTTTCCTGCTTCTCTACCACCTATTCCGCTTTCTGCCCCGGTCATGGGGGAAAAAAGTTGGCCGAACAATTGGCTATCTTTTCTATCTCTTCGACCGACGCCACCGCCAACTCGCCCTGAAGAATCTAGCCCAAGCCTTCAAACAGGAAATTAGGGCAAAAGAAAGAAAAAGAATCGCTGGAGAAAGCTTTAGACATTTCGGAGAAATGATAGCTGAATTTCTGAAATACTCCTCTCTCCAGCCAGAAAAGAGACGGGCATTAGTCCGGGCACAAGGGCTGGAATACTTTTACCAGGCTCAAAGTCTCCAAAGAGGCGTTATTATTATCTCCGCCCACTACGGCAATTGGGAGGTAGCCTCTTACTTCTTATCCCTTCTGGGTGACTTAAATGTCGTGGCCCGGCCACTTGATAATCCTCGTCTGGAAAAAAAATTAAGTGAAATCCGAACCTCACTTGGAGCAAAAATCATCTATAAACATGAAGCCGCCCGACCCATTCTCAGAAGTCTGAAAGCCAAAGAAATTGTTGTCCTCCTCATTGACCAGAATGTTCTGGAAGATATGGCTGTTTTCGTTGATTTTTTTGGCTGCCTTGCGGCCACTACTCCCGCAGCCGCCATTCTCGCTCTCCGCTCCCAGGCTCCTATTTTACCTGCTTTCTGTACGCCAACCAGAGAAGGGTATTTCCTGGTGGAATTTAACCCCCCTCTCTTTCCTCCCCAGGAAGAAAAAGACCGAGAGGAACAAGTCTTGCAAATAACCCAGAGATGCACTAAGATTATAGAATCTCAAATAAGAAAGGCTCCTGAGTATTGGATGTGGTTTCATAATCGCTGGAAAACCCGTCCTCCTCAAAAGAATAAACCGCCTCAAGGGGATCATAATGAGAGCTAACAACCGGGCTAACGATGAACTTCGTCCGGTCAAACTTTTCCTGGATTACATGGAATACGCTGATGGTTCAGCCTATATGGAATTAGGAAAAACCAAAGTTATCGCCACAGCTACCATTGAAGATAAGGTTCCCGCTTTTATTAAAAATAGTGGCTCTGGATGGATTACCGCGGAATACTCCATGTTACCCTGTTCCACAGAGAAAAGAACCCAACGGGAAAGAAATCAAAGCCGGATTTCCGGCCGAACACATGAAATTCAACGTCTTATCGGCCGCTCTTTACGAGCCGTGACCGACCTCCATCTCCTGGGGGAAAGAACCATCATCATCGATTGTGATGTGATTCAGGCCGACGGNGGCACAAGAACAGCTTCTATCACCGCTGCCTGTGTGGCTCTCGCTCTGGCTCTTAAAAAACTTCTGGACAAAGATATNATCCCCGAGATGCCTTTGCGCCATTTAATTGCGGCCACCAGTGTTGGTTTAGTCGACAATAATCTTCTGTTGGACCTGGACTACCGGGAAGACTTCGAAGCTTCCGTTGATATGAATGTGGTGGAAACAGACACCGGGCATCTGGTTGAAGTTCAGGCAACGGCTGAGAAAACTCCCATGACCAAGAAGGAATTTGCAGCGCTTCTTTCGCTGGCCGAAAAAGGNATCCAACAACTCATCGAGATCCAGAAGGAAGCTTTGAAAGAGAAAAGTCTTCTCTTTATGGCCTATGGATGATCAGGGAATATCGATGAAAGAATCTCCTCTGGTAACTGATTTAAATTTATCGACATGAGGCTTTATCTGGAGGGGAGAAAATCAAAAGAAACAACCCAACTCTCAGAATTNCTTCCNCGAGGACTCCTCTGGTCCAAAGACGGCCCAGGCAACCTATTTCCTTGTCTTCGAGGGCTGATTCTCATTGGAGGATTATCCATTGAAAAGAATACTAATTACTGGTGGGGCAGGATTTCTGGGCAGCCATCTTTGTGAAAGACTACTCCAGGAAGGTCATGATGTTATATGTGTTGATAATTTTTTCTCCGGAAGCAAAGAAAATGTCCGCCATCTACTCCGGAATCCTTATTTTGAATTAATTCGTCACGATATCATTCATCCATTATTTGTCGAAGTAGACGAAATCTATCACCTCGCCTGTCCTGCCTCTCCAATCCATTATCAGTANAACGCCATTAAAACGGTTAAAACCAATGTTCTGGGAACAATTAATATGCTGGGCCTGGCTAAACGAGTAAAAGCCAAGATCCTGCTGGCCTCTTCTTCTGAAGTCTATGGAAATCCTCAAGTCCATCCTCAAAAGGAGGACTACTGGGGATATGTTAACCCCATTGGGCTAAGAAGCTGTTACGATGAAGGCAAACGCGTGGCCGAAACATTGATGATGGATTATCACCGGCAAAATAAAGTTGAGACGAGAATAGCCCGAATATTCAACACCTACGGCCCCCGCATGGCCATTAATGATGGTCGGGTAATTAGTAATTTCATTGTCCAGGCTCTACAGAACCAACCGCTAACTGTTTACGGCCAGGGAGCGCAGACGAGGGCTTTTTGCTACGTCTCGGATATAATCGAAGGCTTAATCCGACTGATGAATACTGAAAATTACCATTGGCCCGTTAATCTGGGCAATCCCGAGGAAACAACCATCCTCGAACTGGCCAAAAAAATTATTCAGTTGACCGGCAGCTCTTCACCTATTGCCTATCATCCCCTGCCGGCTGATGATCCACTCCGAAGATGTCCTGACATAACCAGGGCCAAAGAAATTTTAAAATGGGAGCCAACCGTAAAAATTGGTGAAGGCCTGGAGAAAACAATTCAATATTTTAAAAAAACTCTCAAAATTCCTTAGATGCATTATTGTCTATCAATCATTCTGCCTGTTTACAATGAAAAGAAAACTCTGCGAGAAGTACTGAATCAAATTAATGGCGTTACTCTCTCCGTGGATAAGGAAGTCATTATCGTCGATGACGGCTCAACCGATAGCTCTCGGAGTTTAATCAAAGAACTCTCTTCCTCTGGAAATTAC
>MTOP01000108.1 GCA_002010725.1 Candidatus Aminicenantes bacterium JdFR-80 | reverse complement strand
AATCTCAGCCCCTTAATCAGCAAAATAACCGACGCGGTGGGTAACCCGATAGTTCTTCCCTTTGACTTTAACTTCTATTTGGTGAAACTTCCCATCAGCCCNGTAATTTTTAGGTGTGTAGTAAAGGAGATAATAATTTTCCGTCGCTTCGCNGGCTTTTCTGAAGAGAAACTCAGGACTGGCTGAACTGGTAGTAATTCCCCCTGTCGCCTGANCAATCTCATTAAATGCGCCAAAAATATCTTCGGAATGTTCAATCATTCTGAGGCCGGGGATATACTCAGCTGGTTTAGTAAAAAAAAGAAAATCTAAGGATAAACGGAAAGCCCTAAATTAGCGGACTGGACTGCCGCTGTATTCCCTGACCTTCATCACTGTATTGGATAAGGTGCCGATTCCCTCTATCTGGACCTCCACCCTATCTCCGGGACTCATCGGGCCAATTCCGGCTGGCGTGCCCGTGGTGATTACATCCCCAGGATAAAGAGTCATTATGCGGGAAATGTATCTAACTAAGAAGGGAATGGGAAAAATAAAATTGCGAGTGTTGCCTGATTGACGTAGTTTTCCATTTAAAAAAGTCTTGATTTTCAAACGCGATGGATCCACATCAGTGGCGATACAAGGGCCCATGGGAGCAAAAGTATCAAATGACTTAGCCCGGGTAAACTGGATGTCTTTATCCTGAAGGTCGCGCGCTGTAACGTCATTAAAACAGGTATAACCCAGGATATAAGGGCTGACCTCCTCATCTTCGGAGAGATTTCGAGTTTTCTTCTTGATCACCACCGCCAGCTCACCTTCATAATCAACCCGGCGGGATTGCGGCGGATAAATAATAATATCATGTGGACCGATAATAGCCGAGGGCGGCTTGAGAAAAATCAGGGGCTCCTCAGGAAGAGGACGACCTCTTTCGCGGGCATGGTCAGCATAATTAGCTCCTACGGCGACTATTTTAGTTGGCTTAACTGGAGGCAATATTTTCACTTCAGCCAGAGGAATTGTGGCCGCTGCCAGACGGAAACGCCGGAAAATTGAACCCTGGATGGGTCTTAGTTTATCTCCTTCCAGAACCCCATATTGAATTTTCTTCTGATAGCGAAAACGAAAGATTTTCATCCTATTCTCCTTTTTTCTCCCGGACTATGGCTGACTTTTTACTTTCGTTGCCCTCCTGATCCACAGCGGTTAAATAATACTCATAAAAATAACCGGCGACTACTTGGGTATCGGTAAAGCTTAATTCGGAGATGGGTTGAGGAGTCAGCAACCGAAAATCCGTCTCATCCTCCCGGCGGCGCCAGATTTTATAACCGGCAACATCTTTTGCCGGGCTCGATTCCCAGCTTAAAGCTATTCCCTGCTGACTGCCGATGGCCACTATCCCAGAAGGAGGAGACGGGGGAAAAATATCCCGCACCTCCACCTTAATTTCCTTCGAATCATCTGTCTCGATAAAAGGCTCTTTTTCGTTAACAACAGCTCTAACCTTGTAAAAATAGGTCCGCCCAAATTCAAAATTTTTATCCTCATAGACCAATCCGGCAAGGGGACTTTTAGTTAAACGACTCCACTGGCCTTCCGTCTCCCGCCGGTAAACATGATAGCCTTTTACAGGAGAGCCATCGGTCTTAAGAAGAAAGCCATCTGGCGCAGTCCACTTTAAAACTATAGCCTCTTCCTTTACTTCTGCCCTGAGAGGTCCAGGAGGTTGGGGAAGATTCTGAGGAGTAATGGTCACTAATGGAGAAAATAGTGATTTTTTCTGACGCTTATCCAGAAGACGAAGGGAAAAAATATATTTTTGCTGAAAAGATTCCGGGCTGCTGAGGTCGAACTTCCACTGGCCTTTTATCAGCTCCGCCGACTTTTCCACCATTATATGGGATTTAATTTCGGCTTTTTTTTCAAAATCTGCCGGTTTTAGTTCAGAAGCTGGTGATTGACTTTCGTCCCCGCCGCTTTTAGCCAGCCAGATTTCAATGGTTAATGGAAAATCCATGGGGGTGCNGTCGGTGTAAACAGGTTTGAACTCCCACTCCAGGTAGAGGGCGGCTCCCCGTTGAAAACCGGTCACCTGTTTTATTTCCTGGGGAAGGCGGATCAGCGGTGCCTGGAGAGGGCCTTTTTTCCCGCACCCGGTAATAAAAAAGACCAATAGAAAAAGAAATGAAAAAAAGACCTGGAAAAAACGCTTATCCATTAAAACTACAGAATAAATCGGCTGAGATCCTCATCCTTAAGGATATCCTGNAGATGTTCCTGGACATAGTCACGATCAATGACAATCTTTTTCCCTTTAAGATTGGTAGCTTCAAAAGATATATCCTCCATTACTTTTTCCATGACCGTATGGAGACGCCGCGCGCCGATATTCTCGGCGATTCCATTAACTCGCTCGGCGATCTCGGCTATTTCCTGGATGGCATCTTCAGTAAATTCAATCTCCACTCCCTCAGTCGCCAATAGAGCTTTATATTGTTTTACCAGAGCATTCTCTGGTTCAGTCAAAATCCGGACAAAATCCTCTCGGGTAAGAGGGGTTAACTCAACTCTTATAGGAAACCGCCCCTGAAGCTCGGGAATCAGATCAGAGGGTTTGGAGACATGAAAAGCACCGGCCCCGATAAACAGAATATGATCAGTGCGCACCAGACCGTACCGGGTATTAACGGTGGTACCTTCAATAATCGGCAGCAGGTCACGCTGGACGCCTTCCCGGCTGACATCAGGCCCGTGACCGGATTCCCGCCCGGCGATTTTATCCACTTCGTCCAGGAAAATTATGCCCGATTGCTCGACTCGCTGAATGGCTAATTTGGCCACCTGATCCATATCAATCAACCTTTTCTGTTCCTCCTGCAATAGGTATTCNCGGGCTTCTTTGAGCTTCATTTTCCGCCGTTTGGTTTTTCCACCGAGAAAACCCGGGATGATTTCCTGGATGTGAATGCCGATTTCCTCTACTCCGGCATTGGAAAAAATCTCCAGCGGAGGAAAATTGACTTCTTTGACTTCCACCTCGACTGTTCTTTCATCCAGGAGTCCGGCTCTTAACTGCTCCCGAAGCTTTTCGCGGGTCTGCTGGAAACGTTCCAGTTCTTCTGGCTGGTCAAGGGGTGGTCTTCGCCTGGTAACTGGTAGAAGAAGGTCGAGTAGTCTTTCCTCAACGTTTTTCTCGGCCTTGGNTTTAACCTCTTTAACTTTCTCATTGCGGACCATATCCACGGCAATCCGNACCAGATCCCTGATCATTGATTCCACATCCCGACCCACATAACCCACTTCGGTGAATTTACTGGCTTCGATCTTCAGAAAAGGAGAAGAGGTTAATTTGGCCAGGCGTCGGGAAATTTCTGTTTTTCCCACACCNGTGGGCCCGATCATCAGGATGTTCTTGGGAGCTATCTCTTCGGCCAGTTCAGGGGGGAGTTTCTGCCGGCGATACCGGTTGCGCAGGGCNATGGCCACCGCCTTTTTGGCTTCGCGCTGACCGATTATATATTTGTCCAGTTCATTAACTATTTCCTGGGGAGTCAGCTCCTGGTCTTTTTCTNCGAATTTATTCTCCAGTTTTTGGGGTAAGCTGATCGGCATTTATAACACCTCAAGGACAATATTCTCATTTGTATATATACAGATTTCCGCGGCGATCTGGAGGGCCTCACGGGCAATTTCAGCCGCACTGAGGTTGGTGTGGCGTAGGAGTGCCCGGGCTGCCGCCAGGGCATAAGCACCGCCGGAGCCGATGGCGATGATGCCGTCATCAGGCTCAATCACATCGCCGGTGCCGGAGATGAGAAAGGAACGTTCTTCATCCGCCACGATGAGGAGGGCCTCCAGTCGACGCAGAGCTTTGTCCATCCGCCAGTCCTTGGCCAACTCGATGGCGGCGCGGGCTAAATTGCCCCGGTATTCCTCCAGCTTGGCTTCAAAGCGGGAAAAAAGAGCAAAGGCATCGGAAGTTGCCCCGGAAAAGCCNGCCAGGACCTGGTCACGATGAAGTCGCCTGATTTTATTGGCTTTGCTTTTAAGAACGGTCTGCCCTAGGGTTACCTGGCCATCTCCGGCNATGGCCACCTGACCATTATGCCGGATACAGAGAATTGTTGTTGACTTGGTCACCGGGAACTCCTTTTAAATCTCCTTGATTTATAAATAATAAATCAATATTCTTGCCAAGTAAAGTCATCCAGAGGTAAGAGGGAGAGGCTTTGTCTCGAAAGCGGGAAAAACTGATCTTTTTAAAATTTTTATTTGCCTCATCCAAGTTTATTCCTAATTTAATTTATATTTTTGGTTCATCACACCTTTGAGGATTTATGATTGACTCACAAATTGCCTCTGACATTTTTTTTAGAAGATCTGATAACATTTTATATTGTGTCTGACCCTTTTTCATCTTAGCAAAATATTATCGGAGACCATTAACTGGCTATCTTCAAATCCAGGTGATCATTAGGAGGATGAACTATATATTTAGTTGGCTTATATCTGGCTCAAAATCAGATGGCTTTGATTATCCGGGCAGGTAAAGTAATCAGGGCAGCCAATAACTCGAAAACCGCTTTGACTGTAATCCCTATCAAGCGAAAAGGCAGCAGAAGCAGCCAGATAATCGGGTAAAGAAGAAGGGCCAGCAAGGCCACCGGCCAGCAGAGAATAAATAAGATCAACCAGAGTAAAAATTTAACCATTCGTCTCTCTCCTCCTCGGGACTAATAATGCCTTGCCCTAGCTTTTCTTTCCGGGGCTTTCGGCTGCCAGTAATGTCAAAGTGGGCAGCTATCTTTTCTGACATTTTTAAAATAATCATTTTCATCTTCATCCTGCTTCCATTCTGATTCTCTGGAGAAAATCGTTACTCATCTAATATCTACGAATTTCCTCATAAATTTGTTCAAATCAAAAGGCAAATCAAGAGGCCAGGTGTCAGTTGTTTCGGGTTGTTTCTGATTAAAAACTATAGTATAAAAATAACTTAAGAATTTCAGCCATGGTTAAAGCGCTTGCTGTCCTGATTATCTTGCCTCTGGCTATTATCGCCACTTCTTTTCTCCTTTACTTTTTAACCAAATCCAGTTCAAAAAAGGATAAATAGAATTGGAGCTCTATGATAAATTAACCCATCCGCTGGCCTTTGTAATTTTTATCTTAACCCTCTTCTTGCCCATCCTTATCGGTTTTCTGACCCTCCGCCGGACGAAAAATCAATCTGATTTCTTCATCGGTGGCCGGATGATGGACAAATTCGTGGTGGCCCTTTCGGCTGTCTCCTCGGGCCGTTCCTCCTGGCTCGTCTTGGGAGTCAGCGGCATGGCTTACACTCTTGGCGTTGGAGCAGTCTGGGCTGTTGTCGGCTATATAACAGTTGAAATGTTCCAGTTCATCTATATCGGCCGGAAACTCCGCCAGGCCACTGAATCCTATCAATCGCTGACTCTGCTTGACTATTTTGAATCACGGTTCAATGATAAACAACAATTGATCCGTCTGGTCGGTTCAATCATCATCACCATCTTCATTGTGGCCTATGTGGCCGCTCAGTTCAATGCCGGGGCTAAATCCCTAAGCACCGCTCTGGATGTGCCGTTTCTGCCGGCCCTCCTTATTTCAGCCCTCCTCATCCTGGTTTATATGGTCATGGGCGGTTATATCGCCGTGGCTTACAACGATGTTGTCCGGGCAATTATCCTCATCATCGGTCTGGTCATATTTCCGGCTTACGGATTGGCTAAAGTAGGTGGCCTCTCGGCTCTCCTGCAGACGCTGGCCCAATTGAACCCCGCCTCTATCGACCCTCTTTCTCTGGGATGGGGAGCCATTATCGGCTTTATCGGCATTGGTCTGGGCTCCCCCGGACAACCTCATATTGTCGTTCGTTACATGTCGATTGACGACGAAGATAAACTCCGCCTTTCAGCTATTATCGGAACTTTCTGGAATGTTGTCCTCGGCTGGGGGGCTGTCTTTATCGGCTTACTGGGTCGGTATTTTGTTCCCTCCCCAGAAAAATTGCCCAATCATGATCCGGAAATGATCTATCTGGTGCTTTCCAGCGAATTCTTCAGTCCACTTCTCTACGGATTAATAATCGGTGGTATCTTTGCCGCCATTCTCTCCACAGCTGATTCTCAACTCCTGGTTGTAGCCAGTACTTTCGTCCGGGATCTCTACGAAAAAACATTTAAAAAATCAACGGTTATTGATGAAAAAACAAAATTAAAATTGAGCCGCTGGGTAGTTTTCTTCTCCGGTCTTCTGGCGGTGCTTTTAGCCTGGATAGCCCAGGATCTGGTTTTCTGGTTGGTGCTTTTCGCCTGGGGAGGATTAGGCGCTGCTTTCGGCACAGCCCTCATCTTTTCCCTCTACTGGCGCAAAACCACCCGGGCGGGCATCCTCGCCGGTATGATTACCGGCACAATCGTGGTTATTGCCTGGAAACTTTTTCTCAAGAAACCAACCGGTCTCTATGAATTAATTCCGGCCTTTGCTCTTGCCTGCCTGGCCATCTGGGCGGTCAGCCTTTTCTCCAGGGTGCCCGCTTCGAAGACTTGACAAATTTCTATCGGATTTTTATCTTTTTGGATTGGGGGATGGAAGAAACCAATCCCCTGAAACACTCCTCTTAAGTTTTCATTTAATCTTACTTTTCCTTTAGTTCTGCCGACTGAAAGGAGGTGGGATTAAGTGAAAGCTTTGATCATTGCTGCCGGAGAAGGCTCCCGGTTAAAGCCTTTTTATTCTCCCAAACCCCTGACTCCTCTTTTCGGTTTAAGCCTGCTGGAACATATTATTCTCCGGGCTAAAGAAGCGGGCATTACCGAGTTTATCATTGTGGTTGGTCACCAAGCCGAGCAAATCATCAAAAAAGTCGGCCATGGTGAAAGATACGGAGTGAAGATCGACTACATTTACAACCCTGATTGGAAAAAAGGTAATGGCTCTTCGGTTTATGCCGCCCGGGAAAAAATAAAAGAACCATTTGTTCTCCTTATGAGTGATCATTTATTTGATGAAAAAATTCTAAAAAAATTGAATAATTTTTATCCCAACGGTCGATGCTATCTGTGCATCGATCGCAATTATAACGGCGAGCATATTAATCCTGAGGACGCCACCAAAGTTACTCTAAATCATGAGCCGACGATTATTGACCTGGGGAAAAACCTGCCTGAATATAATGCCATTGACACCGGAATCTTTCTCTGTTCGCCAGTGATTTTTTCCGCTTTAAAGAAAAGTATTGCTCAGGGAGATTATACTCTGAGTGGAGGTGCCCGCCTTCTGGCCCGGCAGGGAAAACTCAAAGCGGTGGACATTACGGGGCACTTCTGGATAGATGTGGATGACGTGGCGGCCCTCCGGAAAGCCAGGAAAATGCTCCTCCAAAACCTGGACAAGCCCACCGACGGCCCTATTTCCCGGTTAATCAACCGCAAAATCTCGCGCTTCATCACCACCTGGTTATGTAAGTGGCGTTTTCATCCTAATACCGTGACCATTTTCAGCTTCATTCTCGCTATGGTGGCCAGCGCCCTCTTTTTCCTGGGTAAAAAAGAGCTTATTCTGGCTGGAGGCATTTTGACCCAATTAGCCTCGATCATTGATGGTTGTGATGGTGAAATTGCCCGTCTTCAATTCAAGAGAAGTAAATTCGGTGAACTTCTGGACCGGACACTCGACCGCTATGGCGACGCCTTTATAATTATTGGGCTCACTCACGCTGTCTTTCTGGCTCTGCGTAATGAGTGGGTCTGGTTTGTAGGACTAATGGCTCTTCTGGGTAGCTTTATGAACAGCTACACCGCCCTTCATTATGATAAAATACTACTTCTTAAACACACGAGAAACCAGACATCCTTCCGGTTCGGCCGCGATATTCGCCTTTTTATTATTTTTCTGGCTGCGCTGGTTAACCAGCTAGGTCTGGCTCTTGGGCTGCTGGCNGTCATCACTAATGGCGAAAGCATTAGACGATTGGTCATTCTCAGTCATGAATACCAGAGTGTTTGAGCAATTGTCGCAGGAAATCCTTGATATAATGAGCCGTTCTCCTGTTCCGGAAGACCTGCCCCACGCCCTTAATACCAAAGAATGGGTGAAGCGACTCTTTCCAGCGGCGGACTACATGCTGCAATTAGCTGCCCTCGCCCATGACCTGGAAAGGGCTCTTCCCCAGAAAAAAGTAAAAAAAGAAAAATATCCTGATTACGAAAGCTTCAAGCAAGCTCATGCCCAAAACAGCGCCCGCCTGCTGGAACAAATTATTTCCGGAGCTGATCTCTCTTCCCGAGAAAAGGAACAAATCTTCTTTCTGGTTAAGCACCATGAATTCGGCCACAAGGATCATCCGGAGACTCTGCTTCTTCGCGATGCTGACGCTCTCTCTTTTTTTGAAATAAATCTACTTTACTTTGCCAGCCGCCACAAGGAGGAAGAAACTCTGGCCAGAGTAAAATGGGGTTACTGTCGTCTTTCNGAGAGAGCCAAACCCTATCTGGCCCGGCTGGCTCGTCGGCAGCAGCCTCTTCTTGTCTGGCTCAAAAAGATTAATACCCCCATATTAAAGATATACGTTTAATTCACCAGGCGGTTAAGCCCGAACCGCTCGTTAAACGNTCGTTAAAAAAATTTCTTTTTCTACTTGACATACCCTTGGGGGGTATGGTATTAATATTTCCTCGATTAATTTTATAAATTTGATAGAGAGAATAAATATGACTACTCACGAAGAAGAATTAACCCGCTTAAAAAGGATAGAAGGACAAATTAGAGGTATTCAGAAAATGATCGAAGAGAAAAGATATTGTATTGATATACTGATTCAATTGTCCTCGATTGTTGGGGCCATAAAAGCCGTCGAAGAAAACATTCTGGAAAGGCATCTCCGCAATTGCGTCAAAACTTCCTTTCTGGAAGGCGATCCTGAAGAAAAAAACAAAAAAATCGAAGAAGTAATAGATGTACTGCGCAAATTCCGCCGGTATTAATTAAATCAATCTAAAAATTAAGGAGAGATCATGAGCTATTATTTTCACAAAAAGATCAGAGGTAACTTCGAGGACGTTCTCCAGCAGACCNCAACTGCTCTGGCAATTGAAGGATTTGGGGTTTTAACTGAAATTGATGTTCAGGCAACACTGAAAAAAAAGCTCAATGTTGACTTTCGGCCTTACCGCATCCTGGGGGCCTGTCATCCTCAAAGTGCCTATCAAGCTCTTCAACTGGAAGACAAAATCGGTCTTCTTCTCCCCTGTAATCTTATTGTCCAGGAAGTAGAAAAAAATTTAATTGAAGTAGCCATTCTTGACCCCTTCCAGACTATGCAGGTAGTCAATCAACCGGCATTAATTCCTTTGGCCAAAGAAATCACTGAAAAACTTCACCGTGTTCTTGAGAAAATCTAACGATGTCCACTGCTCTCATTTCCGGAAGCCCCGCACCCAAAAAGTTGCTCCAACCTATAGTTTTCATCTCTGGTAAGGAAAAAACTCGTGGTATCTCGGGGGAAAGACAATGAAAAAGAAAACAGAGGCTGCACGCCTCACCTTCCCTATTACCGGGATGAGTTGTGCCAGTTGTGCGGCCAACATCCAGCGCACCCTGGCCAGCCTCTCCGGAGTAAAGGAAGCTCAGGTTAATTTCGCCGCCAATAAAGCCATCATTACCTTTGAACCAACATTAATTAAGCCGGTGGATTTAGTTGAATCAATCCGGCAACTGGGCTATGACGTGGGCACCGACCGGGTGGAATTTCTCATCCAGGGAATGCACTGCGCCGCCTGCCAGAGAAAGATCGAGGAGACCCTCCTCCAGGCGGAAGGTGTCATCAAAGCAGTGGTTAATCTTGCTTCCAGCCGAGCCACGGTTGATTACATCGCCAACCAAACCTCGCCGTCCCGATTGAAGAAAATTATTAAAGACCTGGGTTATGAAGCCACCGAAATATCTTCCCAGGACATGCAGGCAGAAACTTCCGACCAGATTTTCCAGAAAGAATACCAGAGCTTAAAGAAAAGATTCCTGGTAGGAGCCCTCCTCGGCCTTCTCATCTTTCTGGGTAGTTCAAAAAATCTTTTTCCCTGGATACCTTCTTTTCTAGGCAACTTTTTTATTCTCTGGCTGCTGGCCACACCGGTCCAATTTATAATCGGCTGGCCTTTTTACAAAGGAGCTTGGACTGCCTTCCGTCACCGTAATGCTGATATGAATACTTTGATCGCCCTCGGAACTTCAGCGGCTTATTTCTTCTCAGTGGTGGTCACTTTATTTCCGGAAGTCATTCAGAGAGGCGGTCTAAAAGCCCATGTCTATTTTGACACCTCGGCCCTGATTATTGTGCTTATTCTGCTCGGTCGTCTACTCGAAGCCCGGGCGAAAGGCCGAACTTCAGAGGCGATCAAGAAACTGGCCAGGCTCCAGCCCACCACCGCTACGGTCATTAGAAATGGGCAGGAAATCCAGATCCCCGTGGAAGAAGTCAGGGCAGGTGACCTTCTCCTGGTGAAGCCGGGTGAAAGAATTCCTGTCGACGGTACGGTTAAGGAAGGTCAATCTACAGTGGATGAATCAATGATCACCGGCGAAAGTTTCCCAGTGAAGAAAAAGCCCGGGGATGAAGTTATCGGAGCGACTATTAACCAAACAGGTAGCTTCAAGTTCATAGCCACTAAAGTAGGTNAGGAGACCATGCTGGCGCAAATTATTAAACTTGTTCAAGAAGCCCAGAGTTCCCGGGCCCCGATTCAACGTCTAGCCGACTTAATCAGCGGCTATTTTGTGCCGATTGTTATTTCTCTGGCTATTTTAACCTTCATTATCTGGTTTGATTTCGGCCCTGAGCCTTCCCTTACTCGGGCTCTCCTCAACTTCGTGGCTGTTTTAATTATTGCCTGCCCTTGTGCTCTGGGCCTGGCGACACCCACGGCCATTATGGTGGGCACCGGCCGGGGGGCTGAAGCCGGCATCTTAATTAAAGGCGGTGAGATTCTGGAAACAGCCCACCGCCTCCAGGTCATTGTTTTCGACAAAACCGGCACTATCACCAAGGGGCATCCAGAAGTGGTCGCCATCATCCCCAAGGAACCCTTTTCGGCAGAAGAACTCCTTTTTTACGCTGCTTCAGCCGAACGACATTCAGAACATCCTTTAGGCGAAGCTATCTTAAAAAAAGCAGCTGCCCTCAATCTTTCTCTGGTAGAGCCAGAGGCTTTCCAGGCCAAGAAAGGACGAGGGATTAAANCCCAGGTAGATGGTCAAAATGTCCTTGTGGGCAATTTCAAGTTTATGGATGAAAACAAAATCGACACCAACTCGATCAGCCAGCCAGCAGCCCGGCTGGCCAGCGAAGGAAAAACTCCCGTTCTGGTGGCCGTTAACAACCAATTGGCCGGCCTGATCGCTATAGCTGATCCCCTTAAAGANACTTCCCCGCCGGCCTTAAAAAAATTGAAGAAAATGGGGCTCAAATTGATGATGCTCACCGGAGATAATTCTAGAACGGCCACAGCCATTGCCCGCCAGGTGGGCCTGGACGGTGTTGAGGCGGAACTTTTACCGGCAGACAAGGTCGCCGTCATCAAAAAACTCCAGCAGCAAGGGTTAAAAGTAGGCATGGTCGGCGACGGTATTAATGATGCTCCGGCTCTGGCTCAGGCCGATGTCGGCATCGCCCTCGGCTCAGGGACGGATATTGCTATCGAAGCTTCGGATATCACTCTAATTAGAGATGATCTCTGGGGGGTAGCTCACGCTCTGGAACTAAGCCAAAAAACCATCCGGACCATAAAACAAAATCTCTTCTGGGCCTTTTTTTATAATACCATTGGTATCCCTATTGCAGCGGGAGTTCTTTATCCCTTCTTTGGCCTTCTCTTGAATCCTATTCTCGCTTCAGCAGCTATGGCTTTCAGCTCTGTCTCGGTAGTCAGTAATTCTCTTCGTCTGCGCCGTCTGAAATTAAAAAAAGAGGTCAATTGAAATGAGCACCAAAATCATTGTTACTTTAGCCGGACTTTTCCTCATCGCTTTGGTCAACTGGTATTTTTTCGGAGGGCGGAGAAAAAAATCACCGGGTTTATCTGCTTCGGGAAACCACTCCAAGAAGAAAGACTGAGAGGAAAAAATGAACATCAAAAAATTTCTAACTCCTCGATTATCTCAAAAAAGGCAAGAAATTATCCGCCAACAAAGGAAGCCCGGTAGTCAAAATAGCTCCTTACCAAGAAATCTCATTCTCTGCTTAACCAGCCTATTGACTAAATTAGCTGTTTATCAGCCAAAGAAAAATTGGCCATTTTTTAGGGAAACCAACAGAAACAACTCCTTCACTCCGAGGCTTTTCTATTATCATTGGCCTCGCCAGTTCTCCGCCTGAAAGGAGAATTTATCAATGTTGACCATAATATCCGTTCCTTATTTTAGGAATAAATCCTACTTAATATATAAATTCAATAGAGGTTAACCATGAAAACATCGGTCATTTATCTTAATCTGGTTCTCTTTGTTTTCTTACTACCCTTTATGGCGTTTTCAGATTCAATGAACAATCGGAGTGAATACCTGGAGTTGAAGGAGTTAATCAAGGCAGCCTTAGACGAAAATCTCTCTTTAAAAGCCGTCGATAAAAGGCTCGACTCAACTGCACTGAGCATTTCTGTAGCCGGCATCTTGCCTGACCCTCAGTTAAGTCTGGGATTAATCAATCTGCCTGTGGGAACTTTCGCCTTTGACCAGGAGCCGATGACGGGAAAGGTTGTCTCTCTGAAACAGAAATTACCCTTCCCGGGCAAATTATCTCTGGCCATAGACATAGCCCGGCAGCAATTTCTGGCTCTCCAATATCAACAAGAAGAATTTCGTCATCAGATTGTCTTTAAGATAAAGACCCTTTACGCCCAACTCTACGCGGTTGACCGCACTCTGGAAGTAATTGAAAAAAACAAAGCCCTCCTCCGGCAGCTACTACGGAGTGCAGAAATTAAATATGCTACCGGTGCAGGCCTCCAGCAGGACATTCTCCAAATACAGGTTGAGTTACTCAAAATAGAGGACACCCTCCTGGAGTGGCAAGAAAAAAGGAACCTTCTCACCGCTGAAATCAATAGCATTTTAAACCGCTCGCCCCGCCAGCCTCTTAAAAAGACCCCAGTTAAACTTCCGCCTGACGAAAGACCCTGGCCACCGCTGAACTCTCAAACACTGGAATCTTCCCAGCCTCTCCTTCTGGCTTATAAGGAAAAAATAAGGCAACTGGAAAAAGATATCGCCCTGGCCAGAAAAAATCTCTGGCCCGATTTAATGGTCGGCCTCTCCTACAATCAACGCAGTCGACTTAAAACCGGCCAGCAGTTACCCGACTTTTACTCGGCGACCATCTCTCTGGAAATTCCTGTTTTTGGCTGGAGGAAACAGAAATCTATTATCGCCCAAAAATCTTATCAACTGGAAGCCCTGCAAAAAGAGTATCAACAACTGGTCAATGAACTTCTGGCCCAGGCAGAAAAAGCCCGTTTGAAAAAAGAGCGGTATCGCCAACAGATCGAACTTTACCAGCATGGCCTTCTCCTCCAGGCGAAACAAGCCCTGTTTTCGGCTCAAGCCGCTTATCAGACAGGCAAGGTCGACCTCCAGACGGTTTTGAACAGCTGGCTGAAACTCCAGAATTATGAAATGAACTACTACCAGGGATGGGCCAGGTATTTTGCTGCCCTGGCTGAGCTTGAATATCTCCTGGGCCTGACCTCATTGCCCAGCAAGGCAACTTCTCCAAATAAAAATCAGAATCGAGCTTCAACCTCTTCTCCTAAGGAGGAAAAAAAATGAAATTCAAAACGATCATTATATTTTTTCTCGGCCTGGCCATAGGTGCCCTCGGCCTTTATTTATCTACAGCCAAACAATCCCCATCTCCTCTGACCACCACTGGAGAAACTCAACAATTATATTCCTGCGGGATGCATCCGGAAGTAATCTCCGATAAACCAGGTAACTGCCCTATTTGCGGAATGAAATTAACCCCTCTCCAACGGGTTTCATCCACTGAGAAAACAACTCCCGGCAAAAAGAAAGGCAAGATTCTCTACTGGCGGGCTCCCATGGACCCCACTGAAATCTACGACCGTCCAGGAAAATCAAAAATGGGCATGGATCTAATCCCTGTCTACGAGGGTGAAGAAGGCGCCGGAGCGGGAATAATTACCATTGATGGAACCATCCAGCAGAACATGAATCTCCGCTTAGCCCGGGTCGAAAAGANACCTCTGCACCGCACGATCAGAGCTTTCGGCAAGGTGGTTTTTGCCCAGGATAGAGAATATACTCTGACCACTAAAATCTCCGGTTGGGTAGAAAAACTTTATGTCAATACCGAGGGCGAATCAGTCCGCCTGGGACAACCTCTCCTGGAAATATACTCTCCAGATTTAGTTACTACCCAGGAAGAACTCCTGATGGCCCTTCAAAATTATGAACAACTCTCCAACAGCCCTCTTCCTGAGGTTCGCCAACAGGCCAAACAACTCATTGATCTTACCCGACAAAGACTCAAACTCTGGGACATATCTGAGCGGGAAATCGCCAGAATCATTGAATCCGGTCAGCCTTTCCGAACCATCACCTTGAGGGCTCAGGCAAGCGGGGTAGTGACCCACAAAGCGATCAAGGAAGGAGACAGGGTTTCTCCCGGAAAACCACTCCTCCATCTGGCAGCCCTGGACAAAGTCTGGGTGGAGGCCACAGTTTATGAATCAGAATTCTCCCTCCTCCGGGAAGGACAAAAAGCAGTCATCAAGCTCGACCATCTTCCCGATGTAACCCTCCAGGGCCGGGTGGCCTTTATTTATCCTTTCCTCGACTCATCGGCCAGAGCAGGCCGGGTTCGCCTTGTCTTTAACAACCCGGACTACATACTCAAACCGGGCATGGATACGGTGGTTACCATTCAGGCAGCCATCAGCCAATCATCTCTGGCGGTGCCTAGTGAAGCAGTTATCCGTTCGGGCACAAGAAATATTATCTTTGTGGCCCACGATGACGGTAAATTCGAACCAAGAGAAGTCAAAATCGGGTTTGAAACCGACGACGGTTATCTCCAGGTGCTCTCCGGGCTCCTGGAAAACGAAGAAATTGTTGTCTCAGGACAATTCCTCCTGGATTCGGAAAGCCGCACGCGGGAGGCCATCGCCAAGCTGAGAGCCCAACAAAAAGCGAAAAAGAGCCCGCCAAAGCCCTTTGCGGAAGAAAAGATTTCCTCCACCCCACCGGAGAAAAAGAAGACCAAATCGACTAAAGTCTCTTCTCAGCCAGTTAAAACCCGGCCAAAAGGCTCTCCGCCGGAAAAGGCTCAAGCCCCAAACATTCTGGACAAGCTTTATACCTGTTCCATGCACCCTGAATTTCTAACCACCAATCCTGAGGCTCGTTGTCCTGAATGCGGGATGAAACTGATTCCGGCCCTTCAGATTAAAGAAAAAATCCATCTCGAAGCAGCTGAGTTTTACACTTGTGAAATGCACCCCGAATTTCTGACCACCAATCCGGACGCCCGCTGTCCAGAATGCGGGATGAAGTTGAAAAAAGTCAATCAGAAGTGAGGGAGCCCATGTTAACCAAAATCATTGAAGCTTCGGTCAACAATCGCTTTGTAATCCTTTTCGGACTGGTCATCCTTGTTCTAGCCGGCATTTATGCTCTCCAAACCACCCCGGTTGACGCCATCCCTGATTTAAGCGACGTTCAGGTGATTATNTATACTGAATTTCCCGGTCAGAGCCCCAGCGTCGTCGAAGACCAAATNACCTANCCTNTGACCTCNGCTATGCTGGCTGTGCCCTATGCCAAGGTTGTGAGAGGGTATTCTTTTTTTGGGTTTTCTCTAGTTTACATCATTTTCGAAGACGGCACTGACCTTTACTGGGCCCGCAGTCGAGTGTTGGAGTATCTCAATTCTGCCGCCGGTCGGCTTCCCCAAGGAGTAACCCCTCAGCTTGGCCCCGATGCTACTGGTGTGGGCTGGGTCTTCGAATATGTCCTTGATGGGGGGCAAAAATACGACCTCCAACAGCTTCGTTCCATTCAGGACTGGTACTTACGCTATGAGTTGGCTAGTGTTCCTGGAGTAAGTGAAGTGGCTTCCATCGGCGGCTTCGTCAAGCAATACCAAGTGGAAGTCGACCCCTTAAAACTTCAGGCTTATAATCTCTCCATTAACAAAATAAAAAAAGCCATTCTCCGCAGCAATCAGGATGTCGGTGGCCGACTCCTGGAGATAGGCGAAACAGAATTCATGGTCAGGGGCCTAGGCTATATCCAGTCAATCGACGATATTAAGAATATTCCGGTAGGTTTAGGGCCCAATAATGCCCCTCTTCTCCTTAAAGACGTGGCCCAGGTCCATCTAGGGCCNGAACTCCGTCGGGGAATTGCTGAATGGAACGGTCAGGGAGAAACCGTCGGCGGCATNATCATTATGCGCTCGGGAGAGAATGCCCTGGAGGTCATCAATCGAGTTAAAGCCAAGCTCGAAGAGCTGAAAAAGGGGTTACCGGAAGGAGTGACCATCAAAACCGCCTACGACCGCTCCGCCCTGATCAAGCGAGCTATTAATACCTTGAAAGAAAAACTGCTGGAGGAGACACTTGTGGTGGCGGCGGTCATTATCATCTTTCTGCTCCATTTGAGAAGTGCCCTGGTGGCTATCTTTATTCTACCCCTTGGAGTTCTGGCATCTTTTGTCATCATGCGCCTCCAAGGTCTAAACGCTAATATTATGTCTCTCGGAGGAATTGCCATTGCCATCGGAGCCATGGTTGATGCGGTGGTGGTCATGATTGAAAATGTCCACAAACATCTTGAAAGGAAAAGCCCTCAATCACCTCAAGAAAGATGGTCTCTGATTATCCGCGCTTCCAACGAAGTGGGGCCGGCTCTATTCTATTCTTTATTAATCATCACTCTTTCCTTCCTCCCCGTTTTCAGCCTCCAACAGCAAGAGGGACGTCTTTTCAAGCCACTGGCTTATACCAAAACTTACGCTATGGCGGCCTCAGCTTTTCTGGCCATAACTCTTGTCCCGGTTCTAATGGGCTATTTTATTCGGGGAAAAATCTGGCCGGAAAAAAAACATCCCCTCAGCCGGGTGCTTATCGGACTCTACCGGCCGGTCATTCGCTTCGTTCTCAAATATAAAATCCAGACTTTACTGGTAGCCATTTTGATACTGACGGCCACCATTTTTCCTTTAAACCGTTTGGGGTCAGAATTCATGCCGCCTTTAAATGAAGGTGACCTGCTCTACATGCCGACTACTCTGCCTGGAATCTCCATCACTAAAGCCAAAGAACTCCTCCAACAAACGGACAAAATCATCGCCAGCTTCCCGGAAGTAAAGTCGGTCTTTGGAAAAATAGGCCGGGCGGAAACAGCTACCGATCCAGCTCCTCTAACCATGATTGAAACGACCATCCAGCTCAAGGACAAGAAAGAGTGGCGTCCGGGAATGACCATGGAAAAATTAATTGAAGAGCTGGATCGCGCAGTTCAATTTCCCGGATTGACCAATGCCTGGACTATGCCCATAAAAACTAGAATCGACATGTTGAGTACCGGCATTAAAACCCCGGTCGGAGTGAAATTAATGGGACCAGACCTTGAAGTTCTCAGTTCTCTGGGAGAAAAAATCGAAGCGGTGCTGCGACAATTACCCGGCACAGCCAGTGTTATCGCCGAACGGGTGACTGGGGGAAATTATTTGGATATTAAGATTAACCGGGAAAAAGCNGCTCGCTACGGTCTGACTGTGGGAGATATTCAGGAAGTTATTATGACGGCTATCGGTGGGATGAATATTACTTCGACCGTTGAGGGACTGGAACGCTATCCCATTAACTTAAGATACAGCCGGGAACTTCGGGACAATCTTCCGGCTCTCAAGCGGGTCCTGATTCCCACCCCTACCGGGGCTCAAATCCCCCTTTCTCAAGTGGCCGAGCTGTCATTGAAAAAGGGCCCGGCGGTAATAAAGAGCGAAAATGCCCGGCGCACAGCCTGGCTGTATGTTGACCTACGAGATATCGACGTCGGTCGCTACGTCAAGGCGGCCCGCACCGCCGTGGATAAAGCCGTCTCCTTTCCTCCGGGTTATAGTCTTGTCTGGAGCGGCCAATTTGAATATATGCAGCGCGCCCAGCAAAGACTTAAACTCGTCGTTCCCCTCACTCTGATTATTATCTTCCTCCTCCTCTACTTCAATTTTAAAAACATAACCGAAAGCCTGATTATCATGTTATCTCTGCCTTTTGCCCTGGTGGGCGGCGTCTGGTTGATGTGGCTGAGCAATTACAACATGAGTGTGGCCGTGGGTGTGGGGTTTATTGCTCTGGCCGGGGTGGCGGCTGAAACCGGTGTGGTCATGCTCCTCTATCTGGATAATGCTTATAATGACCGCCTGCGGCGGGGNGAGATGAAGACTCTCAACGATCTAACCGCGGCCGTAATGCAAGGAGCAGTGGAAAGAGTCCGGCCCAAACTGATGACGGTGACCACCACCATTATGGGCCTTCTGCCCATCATGTGGGCTCATGGNGCCGGTTCCCAGGTGATGAAACGAATTGCCGCTCCCATGGTCGGCGGATTAGTCACCTCGGTTCTGTTAACTTTGGTCATCATTCCGGTGATTTATTTCTGGTGGAAAAGTCGCCGCTTTAAAAGCTGATTAAGCCTGAAAATCAGTTTTCCTCGGAAAGCTTAAGGAACGGCTTATCTCTTTCTAATTGAAAAGCTGAGAGTAAAATAAATAAGGACTCAGAGCAGAGCTATATCTTTTTCAACTGCTCTGGATCATCACTAAAACAGGCATTTGCTATGAGGGAAGCAACATCTCAGGAGAGTATTAAGTTACTGGTATAGCGGTCTAAGCCAATAAAGTGTCAATTGCCTTTCTAGATGGGAGTCAGTGATTCATCGTGAAAAGTCTCTGACACCAATCATGGACACAAATCATGAAAATCGGTAGAGACTTTTTTAACCAACAAGGAATCTCATCTATCGTCAACTCCGGNTGTTCAGTCTGGCGATGATCGACTAACTCTAAACGGAGCTGGTTATTTATATAATTAATTTTTTTTAATCCTAATTTCATCTTGATTTAATTTTCATCCAGTATTATTTTTCCGGCTTAAAAAATCAGGAGTTAAAAGAACAGGTAAATGACTAGAACAAGCGAAAGAAACTCACATCCTCTGAAACCAGCTAACGAACACAACCGATCCGGCCGCAATCAAGGACTTTCCTGTTTTAAGGAAAGAAAAGAGGGTTACCCATTCTCTCNCATTTTTCTTCAGAATAATAACACCATCAAAGGAGAAGGTGTCTCATGAAAAGCAAACATCTGCTGGTCGTATTAATTCTAATCCTACTTTCCACCTGGCCGACTCTTACAGCTGCCACTCCGGAATCATCCGCAGTCATGAAAGAGCACTCAACCAATCTCAATCATCTCCGCCAGGAAGCTCCGCGTGTTTTCATCGACTGTCGTCGCTGCGACCGCGACTATTTCCGGGAACAAATCACCTATGTCAATNATGTGCGGGACCGCAAGGACGCTGACATTCACGTCTTGATCACTGACCAACCTACCGGCAGTGGCGGGCGAGAATATACTTTAACTTTCATTGGCCTCAAGAAATTCGCTGGCCAACAACACACCCTCGTCTTTACTTCCGGCCCGACTGACACCTGGGATGAAATCCGCAAAGGTCAGGTGGAAGTCCTGGAACGAGGGCTTTTTCCTTTTCTCCTGGATACCCCGATTGTCAATTTCATCTACCTTGATTTCCGGGAACGCCTGGAACCCACGGCGGTGCGGGACCCCTGGAAATTCTGGGTCTTCAGTATCAGCTTCGACGGTAACTTTCAGGGAGAAGAAAGCCGGAAAAGTCATTCCCTGGAAGTAAATCTTTCAGCCAACAAGGTCACTCCCGACATTAAGATTCGGCTGGGGCTTTCCGGCGATTTCAATCGCCGAAAATACATATATCGGGACGAAACTATAAAAACAGCTTCTGACCAGAAGAATTTCACTGGAATGGTGGTCAAAAGTCTGGACGAGCATTTCTCTATCGGGGGCTGGGTGGAGGCCGAATCTTCTACCTACAGCAACCTGGATCTTTTTTTCAANATCGCTCCGGCCATAGAATTTAATGTTTTTCCCTACTCTGAATCCACCCGGCGGCAGCTCCGCTTTCTCTATAAAATCGGCTGGATTAGAAACAACTATATTGAAGAAACCATCTTCGGGAAACTTCAGGAAACTTTGTACAACGAATCACTAAGCGCCACTCTGGAAGTCAGAGAACCATGGGGAAGCATTTCTGCCTCCCTGGAAGGTTCTCATTATTTCCACGACTGGAAGAAAAACCGCCTGGAACTGCGGGGNTTTCTCTCCTTCCGCATTTTCCGGGGACTCTCGATGACGGTCAGAGGTCGCTTTGAAAGAATCCATGACCAGCTCTCCTTACCCCGTCGGGGAGCTTCTCTGGATGAAGTGTTGCTGCGGATTAAAGAATTGGAAACTTCCTACGATTATTCTTTTTCCATTGGCTTCCGCTATACTTTCGGTTCAGTTTACAGTAATGTCGTTAATCCCCGCTTTGGACGGATTAGATACCGGGGCTACTTCCGGTGATATAATAGAAACAAGATGAATCTAATCACCAGCTGAGCGGCGCCCGTCAAATATACTCAGAAGAAAAGCTGGAGGCAATAGATNGGGCTAAAGATCTCCCCCTCAAGGAGTAGGTTGGACGGGATGACCAAAAATGGTAAAACAATAGAAGCCAATAATATCTGGAGTCAAGCCGGAAGAAATTGGCAACTTTTGCCCNAAAGGAGAATTTTCAAAAATAAATGACACTCCAAATATAACTGGGAAAAGCTATGCGTGTTTTAATAATTGAAGATGACCGGAAAGTCGCTGGTTTTCTGGCCAGGGGATTGAAAGAAGAACAATACGCCGTAGATGTCTGCCGCGACGGTGAAGAAGCCNTTCAACTGGCCCAACTCTACGACTACGATGTTATCATCCTGGATATAATGCTGCCAAAAAAGGATGGTTTTACTGTCTGCCGCGAATTGCGGTCTAAAGGTATCTTTACACCCATTTTAATGCTCACCGCTAAAGATGCTTTAGAAGATAAAGTCAAAGGCCTCTCTGAAGGAGCCGATGATTATCTAACTAAACCTTTTTCTTTTGAAGAACTATTAGCCCGCATCAAAGCTCTCTTTCGGCGCTCTCAAGATTATAAGACCACTCTCCTTCAGGCTGAGGATCTGGTCCTCGACCCTCTCCGCCGGACAGTAAAACGGGGCNACCAGAAAATTGAACTCACTGGTAAAGAATTCGCTCTTCTGGAATATTTACTTAGAAACAAAGGCCGCATCATTTCACCCACCATGATTCTGGAGCATGTCTGGGATAAGGATTATTTCGGAGGGAGTAACGTGGTCAATGTCTATATCAATCATTTACGAGAAAAAATCGACCGGCCTTTTGCCAAAAAACTCATAAAAACCATCCGCGGCCAGGGATTCACCATTGATGAAAATTAAACGTTTCCATTCTCTAAGTTTCAAACTGACCTTATGGTACATCCTTATCCTTTTTGTCATCATTACCCTGGCCGGCTTTCTTCTCTACCAAGGATATAAAGAAAGAATGATTAATGACTTGGACAAACTCCTGCTGGAAATTGCTGATAAAACCCATGAAACCTGGTGGAGGAAAAGAGGAGTCACCTGGCTGGAGGCGATGCAGTCGATTGAGGAGCGTTATTCTTCTTATCCTCTTTTTATCCAACTTATTGAACTCCAACGAGAGAACCGCACCCAAATCAAAGAAATCATCAATCCTCCCAACACACCAAAGGATTATTTTCTTTTAAATCCTCCTCTTTATGCCCGCGCAGATAAGACGGATATTAATAATTTAATCTATTTAAACATTGAAAATCAGCAATTAAGTCCTTATCCAGTCAGGACACTCCTTTTCCCTGTCCGGGGTCCTCGCATCCTTCAGGTGGGCATCTCCACTGTGGAGATTCAAGAAGCTTTAAACGCTCTTATTTTAGTTATGGTCGGGGCCGGTTTACTCCTATTAGTGCTGGCTTCAGCTGGGGGCAGCATCATCATCCGCAAAGCACTCCATCCGGTGACAGAAGTAATTACCACGGCCAAAAAAATCACGGCTGACGATCTCTCTTTGCGCATTGAATCAAAAGAAAGGGCTGATGAAATCGGGGCTCTCGTGGAGACTTTTAATGAGATGATTGCTCGATTGGAACGCTCCGTCAAAAAAATCAAACAATTCTCGGGTGATGTCTCCCACGAACTGCGAACCCCTCTGACCATCATCAGAGGGGAGATTGAAGTTCTCCTGAGAAAGGAGCGAAAAAAAGAAGATTACATCCAAACTCTCCAAAGTGTTCTGGAAGAAGCCGCCAGAATGGAGAAAATTATTAATGACCTGCTCCTTCTCTCCCGGTTGGAAGCCATGGATCCGGCGCAATTCAAGCAGAAAGTAGATTTGGTGACTATAGCTTCCCGGGCAATTGCTCAACGGAAAGAATTAGCCACCCGAAAGGCACTCAGGATAATCACTGCTTTTTCTGACAACGGGTTAATTAAGGGCCATCCAGAACTTCTCGAACGTTTAGTACTTAATCTTCTGGATAATGCCATTCGCTATACTCCGAAAGGTGGAAAAATCACTCTGGGAGTAAAAGAGCAAAATAAGAAGATAGAATTTTATATCGCTGATAACGGCCTTGGTATTGAAGCCAAACATATTCCCTTTATTTTTGACCGCTTTTATGTAGCCGACCCTTCTCGCTCTAAGGAAACTGGTGGTGTAGGCTTGGGCCTGGCAATTGTTAAATGGATTGTCGATCTTCATGGAGCGGAGATCAAGGTTGAAAGCAAAGTAGATCAAGGCACTCAATTCACCATTTACTTTCCTCTTGATTAAAGAACATAATTTTGAAAAGGTGTCTTGAAAAGATGTCTTGAAAAGGTGTCAGATACCTAGTGAAAAGTGTCAGACACTTAAAATTGGACACCTAAAATTAAGGCGTTCATCTCCCCAATGCAGAGAAAAGTCTGATTATCGGCCATTTTTTAAAATTGAGAAAAAAGAGATATTTACTTGAATTGAGAAAATCGATATAATCTCCAGGAATATTATAAAAGATAAAAGCCAAACTGGACGATGACGGCTAAAAACAAGTCAAAAAAGCCTCTGTCCATTACCCTGTTTCGCTGGTCTTTCGGCCTAATTTTTCTTCTCTGGCTGGCGACTACTGTATTAGCTCAGACCAATGACGATTGCGCCACCTGTCATACCGATCCGGAATTGACCACCAAGCGAGGGCGGCGAGTGATCTCTCTTTTCGTTGATTTCAAGAAGTTCGGTCGTTCGGTCCACGGCAGTCTTGATTGCATCGACTGCCACCAGGACGCCGCAGTCGAGGATTTCCCCCATCCCGAGCGCCTGGCCAAAGTAAATTGTACAATGTGTCACGATAAAGCCGGGGAAGAATTTTTTGCCGGGATACACGGGCAGGCCTTGAAAAGAGGTGCCCCTTATGCTCCCGACTGCGTCGAATGTCACGGTTACCATGATGTCCTGCCTTCTGCTAATGTCGCTTCACGAACATATAAAATGAAAATCCCGGTATTGTGTGGTAAATGTCACCGGGAAGG
>MTOP01000007.1 GCA_002010725.1 Candidatus Aminicenantes bacterium JdFR-80 | reverse complement strand
GTGGGCTCTGGTCTGGAAGGAGGGAAGCCTTGAATTTTAACAAGATGATCAAGCTGTTGGGCGGGTTAATTATTTTAGTGGGAATGTTAGGAGTGTTTTTAGCTTTTAAGCCCGCAGAACGAGCTCGTTTTATTTTAACGAAATTGGAAATTCGTTTAGCGCCTGAGGAGACTTATTCAGTTCCGGCTAACCTGGAGACTTTCCGAAAGCTCCAAGGTTATACACCCGATTATCTCCGCCATTTATACCTGGAAAGTTGCCGTTCATTAGGGATTAAGCCCTTTGAATTTGAAAAAGAGGCTGATGTTTTTCGGGAACTTCTCCGGATGCATTTTATCTGGTTGGGAGTAAATCCATCACCGGGATATCAAGAAGCCAAAATAGAATTTTTCCGCTCTGTCGAGGCTCAATTGAGTGATAATCCTGAAGTGTTGAAGAAATTTCTGTCTCTTTTTAAAACTAAGCAAGGCTATCTGACTACCATCGGAGAATTTGCAGAGGCCTTTCTGGCTAAAAAAGAAAAGAAGGTTGATCTTGGCGAATTGGCTAAGATAATTGCTGCTTTGAAAAACTATTCCCAGAGATTTTCTAATTCCATTTATTTGAAAAAAGAAGAATGGAGTTCCCCACGTTATCTCTTTTATCAGCTTGATTTCTACAAAAAGAGAAGCAGCCAAAGATTGGAAGCCATCAAGGCGGAACTAGCCAGGGTTAATCCCAAGCTGGTGGATCAGCTGGAAGTTGTCCTAACAGCTTACGAAGAGGGAGCTCGATGGTTGGAAAAGGCCAGTCTGTTTTTCCTGGAAGAAAGCTGGTTCTTTGATGAAGAGGCTCAAGCTTATCGTTCCTTGAGAGATTACTTAAAGCGTTTCTGGGAGCCTGTTTTAGGTGGGTTGCCCGAGATTAAGCCCGGTATTTTACGCTTTGGAGAAATAGACGGGACATCCTCGGGCTATGTTCCCTATCTTGAATATCCTGGATTGTTGAAACCGTTAAATAATGCCGCGGAAATTTTCCTCAGGAAGACTTCGCCGGCAGAAATTAACCAGCTCTTAGAAGGTTTGGGTGAAGTCTGGTTTAAAGGAGATGAAATCGGATTGCCGGCTAAGGCAACCACTTGGCCGCTGAATCGTTTTATTTACAGCCTCTCAGCCTGGGAAGAAAGGATGGCTCGATTTACTGAAGCTTATGATCTCGGTTGTCCCCTCACCATGCTGGTGGCCAATATCCCTCATGAGGTGGCCCATTCCTTTCACTTCCGAGGCAAGCATTACTGGAAAGAGGAATATTCCGACGGAGAGATGGTCCATTACCAATGTTTGTCGAATTATCTGGATGAGGGAGTGGCGGAGCTCTGCCAGTGGCTTTCAGTTGAGCCCGTCTTGAAAAAATATCCTCTTCTCTGGTATGAAAATTTACTCAAGCATTATATCTTCTTGACTAAAAGTAAAGGCAATAGCCATACTTGGGGTCTTTTGTGGATGTTAACTGCTCTGGATGCACTGGGGGGAGATTGGCCGAAACTCTTTTTTCTGGCCACTCGGCCGGGATTTTGCTTCCAGGATTTTATCAATTCAACCGCACTCCAGACGGAAAAGGTGCTCCACGTCTCGAGTGACACTCAGGCAGTCTTGCTTCAGGGGGAAGCCCGGCGGCGGAAAACCCCAGAAAAGTACATCTTCCCGGCGGTTATCCTCGAGCTGTCTGAAGGAGGCTTTAAGATTGTCTCCCTTTACCAATAATTTCGGTAATTAAGGGGTCATAATTTCGGAGTCAAGTCTTCACATCTGACATTGATGGTTGGAGAAGAGGTGACTGTTTACTTTTAAAAAATTTTACTCCCTTGGGCCTATTCAGAATCTAAAAATATTCATCAATTCAATAGCCTCTCGGAGAGATGCCAGAAAAAGGGGTCGCGAGCAAGATTAATAAGATTAAGGTTAATAAGTTTTAAAAGTAAGAGATGGAGGTTGGAAATACTCCTAAGAGATTTAAGTCAGCTTAAAGAGAGATAATTGATGGGAATAATTGGAAAATAAAGAAAGAGTTAGAGAACTGAAGAGAAGACCAGGGAATAGAGTCGCCTGAAGTTGAAAGGGAGGTCATCAATCTTAGGTGACTCCTGACCCCCTTTATTTAAATGGGAAATGGGCAAACCTTNTCTTCCCCTTGATTCAAAAAAAGTTTGCTTGGATTAAATGCTCTTGATAGCGNATTTTCCTCCAGGTAGACAAAAATTTGCCACCAGCGGCTAGTTATTCTTTTTATTTGATAAAGATAAGACCGGTAAGACTCAGGATGAGAGCGAGATTTATGGAAATAAGATAAGAATAATAAAGGGGGCCAACCTTGCCTTTTTCCTGAAGAGTAATTTTTTTGTAATAGCTTAGATTTCGAAAAATAAGAGCACCGATAAAGGGGAAAGAGGTTTTGATTCCTCGTTGGTCCAGATATCGGGTGAGAAGGACAGCCGAAACAATAGCCCAGATGGCACAAATTAAAGCTACGTCGAAGAAATAAATTGATAAATTCATTCCACCGCCACTCTTCTATTTCTATTATATTATAATAAAATTAAATTAATATGAATTTTTAATTTTCAGGTGTGTATTTTTGAAGCAACAAAGAGAAAAGAAGCTCTTTAATTATTTAAAGAGGTTTATTCTCCTGGAACGGATCCCTAATTTCTGATTTAATTCTGCTACATTTAGATAAATATGAGGGATAGCAACGCTGCTTTTTCTATTTGTCTTAATCTGACCAAAATAGGTTAAGATGATATTTTATTACCTCCTAGAGAAATTCTTAGTGGGAAAGAAACAACTCCGAAGAATGCCTTGACAACGAATTTTTTATTCGATAATAAAATACCAACTGGTAATAATAAAAAAGAAATTATATGGCCTTTAGTAAAAAAGAAAAGTTGCCGGTCAGTGTTTTCCCAACTTCAACGATTCAATCAGCCCACACCATTTTAATTAACCAAAATATTTATTCCCCATTAATATTGAGGTTAGGATTTTGTTAAAAAAATTTCTAAAGATTAGAAAATCTTATAAGTTCATTTTCTTCTCTATTATCCTGGTTGTTTTCTTCCTCTTTGTTGTTCAAATTGGAACGCATACCCTCGGCTTGACCCAGCCTCGCAGTTGGGAGTATATCCATCTTTTCGAAGACGGATTTTGTTCTTTCTCTTACGCGGTCCAAGGAGATAAAGAGGATAATTACCAAGTGACCATCAACATTACCGGTCTTTCAGTTTATGCTAATTTAATCTTATCTTACCTGGTTGATTCTGGCACGAGGACGAAAACTGATGTTACTAATATTTATAATACTTATTGGATTTATCCCCAAAAAATCGACATTTCCTACCAGGGCTATGTAAAAGGAGAGAGTATCTATGATGGGCCGGATATGTATCGGGAAGATAAAGTTTACAAGTCCTGGAATTTTAGCAAAAGTTTCACTCTCCCCCTTCCAGATGAAGATATGAATCATAATGAGATTGAAGCCTGGCGATCTCAAATTAGAAAAATAGAGCAGGCCAATAATTGTAAAGCATTGATTGTCATTAGAGACCAGCGTCCCATTGGAGGAAAAGTCGAGATATTTCCTCATTTTTTTGTGAATACCAAGGGAATTGGTCGCCAGATTGTTAAGGGTTACCATAAACGCACGGGAAGGAAGATTGATGTCAACCGAGCTTTTGAACCCCAATGTCCACTTACCTTTAATTCCTCTCGCCAGACAAATCAAATTGATGAATATATTTACGCTTCACCTGATGGTATTTTGCAAACAGATAGCTTTTCCCTTGAAAGATTCTCTTGCTCTAACCAAGGAAATGGCCGTTATGTTCCTAATTATTATAAAACACACTCAAGAGTAGCCTATACCACTGTCTTAAGTGATAGTGAACATGTTATTTCTTGGTCTTATATGCTTTCTCTAGGAAAACCGGTCAAAGCCAAAATAGAATGGTGCCCAGAGAACTGGAGACCCCAGGGAGGAGATTTAAGTAACACGGTTGAGATTAAAGCCTATCTTGAAAATGAAGGAGAGGGGATTTTCCGCTTTATCCTTTTTGAAGTTAGTAAAGAGAAGGGAGTGGCTCTGAATAAGGGCGCCGGAGTAGAGTTTGACTATGAATTTGGAAAAAACCAGCCAGGTTTCCGAAAGGCTGTTCAGACAGAGGACGGTTGGGTAATCGAAACAAAAAGCAGACAGAAGGAAGCCCAAGTAATTATCANGTCGCAAGACTTCGGAGCCTGGGCTANACTGAAAGCCCAAGTTAAAATTGGAGACTCGTGGTTTGATTGCCAAACTGACAATGGTCAAACTTATATTACCATCCCCTATGACCAGGACGAAGACCACATCGCTGATTTTTGGGAGAAAAAACATGACGTTTATAATGAACAAGCCAACGCCGATAATGACCTAAAACCCGAAGATGTTGGCGACCCTGCGGAACCTGGGGATGGGTATTCTAATTACGAGGAATATCGGGGATTTTTTGTCAATGGCTCCTGGACAGATACAGACCCCACTTACAAAGACATTTTTATTTATGACGAATTAGGCTTTGGAGTAGGTTACTTTACCGACCTAGGGCTCTGCGTTCATCTTATCGATCAAGACGAATTTGACCAAGATCGATATGTAAACTTTAACCGCGGTTACGGCACATTAAAGTCGCAAGAAGGACAGAAGGGATTACATCTTCGGGGTGGATTTGTGGAGGGCTCCTTAGGATATACTGAAGGACTTGGGTGTCCCAATGTGGTTGGGCCGATAACTGTTGACTGCCTTTCTATTTGGAATAACGCTACCTTTGAAGTAATGGGCAAAACCAGCAATATGTATAATTGGAGAGAAATAGATAGAGAGGACATCCCTCAAGCCAAAGGAACTGTGGTGGGACCTCACTTGGGGACCTATTATGATGTCACTATTTCTAATGCTCCGATTGAGATCAATGCAGCTATCGAAAAAGTTTTTCTCCACACTCTTCAGCAAATAATTGCTCATGAGCTTGGCCATGGAGTGAATATTACCCATCATGGCCATGATAATGAAATTATTAATAAGACCCCCGACCTAAGAAGTTATTTGGAAAATTACTCAAGCAACGATCCCGCCTTATTATATTCCGAAGGGTCAACGGCCATAGCGGGAGGGATTTGGTCGGGGGATGTGNGTTGTGTTATGCGGTACTTACCTCCGCTCAATTATTTAGGCTGGGACAATAAAATTTATCTGTATCCTGAAGATGAAGGAGAGGAGGCCCGAACTATTTACTGCTCGAGTAAAAAAGGAACGGGCATAAATAGCCCCCCCAGAAGATGGGAAAATGGCAGACCATATCCCGTAGCTGGCGACGCCACCNAAGGGGAATGTCGAAAAATGGTTGATTTAAAAGGAACTCACTATGGAGGCCATTAACCCATGAGGGGAAAAGCAGCTATTATAAAAATTCTCGGCGGCTGGGCTGTCTTAATCCTGTTAGTAAGTCTTTGTGACTCTTGTCGTCGTTCCCCGAGAGAAGAGAAAGCCGCCACCAAGATTCCATCCCCTTTAAACATTTCCATTGAGCTTATTCCAGGAATTGAGACCGAAGCCTCGGTAGTGGTGCTACGAATTTTTAGTCGAGCCCAGCAGCAGAAAGCCTTGAATAAAAAAAACAATGAGAGAATTGAACCGTTAGAGATAGAAATAAATCGGAAATTATGGACCGCCAATATTGCCTTCCAATTGGTCTCGGCCGAAGGAGAAGTAAATTATCTGGAAAGGGATAAAATCAGCTTGCTTCTCGCTCCTAAATCCGAAAGGTTAGAGTTTACTGAGCAGAAAGTTTACCAGGTATTTTACATTATTGAGCCCTCCTCTTGCCTTTCTCCCCCAAGCCGGCTTGTTGCCCAATTGGATATTTGCCAGTACCGCCTCATATCCAATGCTATTACTATCCCCCCCTGGCCGACGAAGAAGTTTGAGGCCGCTCTCCGTCAGGCCCGGGTTAATTTATTTCTTAACCCCGACCAATTGCTTGAATCGGCCACAACGCTTATCAAAGAAGATCCCGGCTCCTACCTCGGTTACTGGTATCGTGGCTTAGCTTTGGAAAAAAGAAAGAAATATCAGCAAGCTTTAGAATCATTCAAAATGGCCCTCCAACTTTATCCAAAGTCGACCAGGAATGACCACAGAGAGCCGCCCGCCCTGATCATCCAAAAAATAAAACAACTTTCTCTTACCTCCCCAAAAGAGGGTACTTCTAGTGGAGGGAAGTAGGTAAGGTCTGATTCTTTAAAGGAGGTCTTTTAATATTTCTTCCAGCTCCGCCAGGATCATGGCGGTGGCGCCCCAAATTTTATGCTGGCCGATTCGGTAATAAGGGATTAAGATTCGTCGTCCCCGAATTTGTCGGAACTCGCTTTGTTTAACCTTGGAATGAAGGAGTTGTCTCAGGCCGACTTCGATGACTTCAGCTACTTCGTCGGGAGAAGGTCGGAACCGGGGAGGTTCTTGGAGAACCCCGACAAAGGGNTAGAGGCAATAATTGGACGTGGGAATATAGAGGGGGGTCAATTGTCCAAGGAGGTTTACTTTTTGAGGGTCAATGCCCAGTTCTTCATGCGTTTCTCGCAACGCCGTTTGAGCCAAACTCTCTCCTTCTTCCTGGCGACCTCCCGGGAGGGAGATTTGGGAGCGATGAGCCTCGACTTTTTCCGTGCGGACGGTTAAAGCTAGATACCAGCTGCCCGCCCGGGGATAAAGCAAAATAAGAACCGCGGCTGGCTGGCTTTTGTCTTCCACTTCGGTGTAGACTTGGTGTCCCAAACGGGGCCGGGTGATCATTTTTAGCTGAGCCTCAAGACCCGGTTTAGGTTGGGTTAACCGCCAGGCCAATTGTTCAATGAAATTTTTTTGCATGGGAAGTGATTATATTGAAGAGGAAAAACCTCGCATTTCCTATTTCTTCAATCGGTCTCGGCAATATTTAATCTTTTCCTGAACTTTAGCAGCCATTTTTTGGTTTAGAGAAGAGCATGTTTGGAAATCTTTGATGGCTTTAGCATATTCTTTTTTTAAGGCCAAGACAATACCTCGATTATAAAAGAACATAGGTTGTCTGGGGTCTATTTCGATGGCTTTAGTAAAATCAGCTATGGCTTCGTCAAGATCTCCCATTTTAGTTCTGGAAAGGCCCCGGTTGTAATAAGCCAGAGAAGAATTTGGGGCTANACTAATGGCCTTTGAAAAATCCTCGATAGCGCTTTGATAATAACCCAATCGGTGTTTGGCCACTCCTCTATTGATGTAAGCCACATAATAATCCGGAGATGAAGATATTTCTTCAGTCCACCTTTCAATTTCTTCTTCGGGTGATTGACCTCGAGGTTTTTTCTTTTTAAAAACATCAATTTCATAGTTAGGCGGAGACGAGCGTGAAACATAAAACTTCAATTCGCCATCAATCTCCTGGATGACCAAGTCATGGCTGGTGTAAGCCTCATTGAAATCTATCCAGTAAGTGGCGGTGCAATTTCCTTGGTCATCAATTTCGGTTATCTCCAGAAAAGGATAGTGGCTTAATAAATAAAATTTATCCTTGAAAGTCGTGACACTGATTAGGAGAGGCTTATAGCCGACTCGTCTATTAACATCAGCAATGCTTTCGCCTATCAATTTCAAATTATATTTTTCCTTGGCCTTCATAAGGGGGGAGTTAATTCTATATTCGGCTAAAAGTTTTCCTCCAGGTGAATATTTACGAATGAGGGGAAAGTAAGTAAAAGCCACTAAGAGTTCACCATTTTCATTCAAAGCCAAAGAGACGGAATTCAATAGGAGGAGGCTGTGGGGAAAAGGCAACGGCTGACCGAAGGAAATTTTTTTTCTCTCAGATAAGTAACCTGTGATAAGCGGCGAGTTTTTTTCGAGAATATGATGGGCGACATAAAGACAACCATTTTTCCCTAAGGCAAAATCACTGAAGTCTGACATCTTTCTCTTCTTGATATAAGCGCCCTGAAAATCTAAGAATACAAGATGTTGCTTATCACTGTTATATATAATGAGATGATTTTTGGTCGCCTTTATGGCGGAAGGTGATGTCCACAACTCCTTTCCTTTCTTATCTCGACCCAGAGTAAAAAGAAATTCTCCCCTTGAATTGAATTTCAACACCAACCCTGATTTTGCACAACAAGCATAGATGTTTCCTTCATCATCAACAGCCAGTTTTAAGGGGGATTGGAATTGTTTTGACTTTATGGTTAGTTCGCGGGTCAACTCCACTGCATTTTTGGGCAGCGGAAGGAGTCCATACTTGGTGAAGAAAATTTCATCATAAACTTTTACTTTTGTTGAGACTTTTTGAAAGGCGAGACAAAGATTTAGACAAAGATTTAGAGATAAAAAAGTCATCAAGAACAGGAGCAGGAAACTATTTTTTCCCACCGAAAATATTTTATTAAGAGCCCTCATTTCCGGCTTTCTAGAAATTATAAACAACATTGGTGAAGTTTTTTCTTTGCTCTGTCATCTCAATTCATGCTGACAGATTTTTATTCCCGAGAGAAAGCACTTCCCACCCGCCTTGGAGAGCGAAATCAAAGTTTGAAACAATAACTTTTCTGAGAATTATAAGGCAATTTTCCTAAAACTTCCAGTGGCCGTAAGCATTTTCACAACCGTGATAACCCATAAGTTTTAATTTATTAAAGGTGTCTGACACCTTTATTAGACATCTTTATGACGCAAGAACTTCTAGTTGCCTTCCAAGCCCCGGGCGCCCAGCNCCGGCTATTNTAAATCGCATCCTATAGGCAACTTTGAGAAATCCCTAAAATTGCCGATAGGCTTTATGATTAGCCTATTTTGTTTTAAGCAAAATACAACCAGGTTAATTATTTATTAGAAAAGGTAATTTGTCTCAGTTGAAATTTGACCGCCCGCACCACTTTAGATAAACGCCTTGACAGATTCTCTAGAAATATCATATTTTTGACATCTAAGGAGACAGCTATTTCTAGAGACATGAGATTTACTGAAAGGAGGTTCTTATGAAAATCTNTTCCCGCCCTAAATTTACCTGGANTATCTTNGTTGGTTTGATTTTCCTCGTCCTGGCCTTCGGTCAAGCTACCGATTCTCTNGCNAAGACTAAATCTAAAGCCAAAACAAGGATAATTAATACCGACCCGGCTTTAAGGATGGCCTGGTTTAAGCAGCACCAAGCCCTTAAGGCCTCTACTCCCTTGAAGAACATCAAGTGGCGCTTTATTGGNCCGGATAATATCAGCGGCCGCTGTACTGATGTGGTCGCTCCTCCCGGCAATAAAATGGTCATTTATGTGGCCGCGGCCACCGGAGGAGTGTGGAAAACCGAAAACGCTGGCATCACCTGGGAATGTTTAACCGAAGATTGGCCCACTCAGTCGATTGGCGATATCGCCCTCGCNCCTTCTGACCCGAACATTATCTGGGTGGGCACCGGCGAAGCCAATATTTTTCGCGCCTCCACGGCCGGCTGCGGTGTTTATAAATCAACCGACGGNGGTCGGACCTGGCAACACATGGGCCTGACCGACACCAATACGATTGCCCGCATCATCATCCATCCTCAGAATCCCGACATTGTTTATGTGGCTGCCTCTGGACATGAATGGACTTACAATAAGGAGAGGGGCGTTTATAAGACAACTGATGGAGGCAAAACCTGGCAGAAGGTGCTCTATCTCAATGAAAAGACCGGGGCCATCGATTTGGTGATGGATCCTACCAATCCAGATATTCTCTATGCTTCGATGTGGAATCGGATTCGGTTACGCTGGAGTGACCCCACACCGGGAGAAGGGGATGGACTTTATAAAACCACTGATGGGGGCNGCACTTGGAAGCCAATCAATAAGGGTCTCCCTGAGGATAAATATGTGGGCCGGATCGGAATTGATATTGCCCGAAGCAATCCCAATGTTCTCTATGCTTATGTGGACAATCACGCCCCGGGGCGGGAGCCCAAACCAGGAGAAAGAGATTCCTATGGGCGTCCGATAACCAAGCGACGAGTAACAGGCGCCCAGGTTTATCGTTCCNATGACCAGGGAGAANCATGGCATAAAGTCAGTCCAGACAGCGAGTTGCTGGCCACCTTCGGTGGCACCTACGGGTGGGTCTTTGGACAAATTCGAGTTGATCCCAACGATGAGAACACGATTTATATCATGGGTTTGAGACTGGCNCGCTCCCGAGATGGAGGCAAAACGTTTGAGGTTATCAGTTACCCGGGACTTCATGGTGACCACCATGGTTTGTGGATCGATCCCCAAGATTCCAATCACCTCCTCAACGTCAATGATGGCGGGCTAAATGTTTCTTACGATGGAGGCAAAACTTGGCGTGATTTTCATGAAGAGNTGCCGCTGGTTCAATTTTACAATGTGGCTGTTGATCTGGCTAAGCCGTTTAATGTTTATGGCTCTGTTCAAGACCACGGCACAGTCCGGGGTAATGTCAATCATCGTCCCTGGCGCACTGGCTGGTATAATCGGCAACCCAGCCGCTGGGAGTATGCCCCGGGAGGTGAAGGCACCCGGATCGCTATCGACCCCAGTGACCCGAGAATAATTTACAGCTCAACTTTCTACGGCCGCCTGATGCGCTCGGTTTATGACTATAAAACTAACACCTGGAAAAGCCGCAATATTTTTCCCAAGGCGAAAAAAGGCGAGCCACCGCTGCGGGNCCAGTGGTTGGCGGCCACCATTATTTCCCCCCACAATCCTCAGATTATCTATCATGGTTTTCAATATCTTTTTCGGTCACTCAACCGGGGAGAGAAATGGGAGAAGATCAGTCCTGACTTGAGCTATAATGACCCGCAAAAACAGGGTGTCTGGCCCTACGCCATTCCTTATGCGACGATTGTGGCTCTTTCGGAATCGCCCTTTAAATTTGGCCTAATCTATGCCGGCACCGACGACGGACGGGTGCATGTGACCAAAAACGGCGGCGCCAGCTGGACGGAAGTCACCGGCAATCTGCCCTATAATAAACATGTGGCCTACCTCCTTGCTTCCCAACATGACCCGGCCACAGTTTATCTGGTCCTCAACGGACGTCGCGATGATGATTTCGCTGCCTATGTTTACAAGTCAACTGATTACGGCCAGACCTGGGTAGATATTAAAGGCAATCTTCCTGGGGGCCCGGTTAATGTTATCCAGGAAGATCCCCGTGATCCTCAGGTGCTTTATGTGGGAACCGATCTGGGAGTTTATGTTACCTTTAATGGCGGTCAGAACTGGAGTTATCTCGGTACAGGCTTGCCCAATATCTATGTCTGGGATATGGTGATTCATCCGCGAGATCATAAAATTGTTATTGCTACCTATGGTCGCGGAATGTGGGTTCTGGATAAACTGCCTCCTCTTCCCCAAAGAGGAAAATAAAAACAGTGCATTTTCTCAATTATGCTTCCATAAGAGAAAAAGTAATTTCTGTTATTCTCATGCTCTAATAAATAACTGCTCGTAGGACAACTCTTCAATAANATTGCTTAAATAATCTTTAAGCCCTGGAATAACAGGTAATATAAAAAGCACATTTTTTTCTTCTGTTACTCCAATCAATCCAGGACTAAAAGGAGGTGTATATTTTTTAAATTTTTTCACTGATTTTATAGGAAACTCCGCACTAACCATCCTTTTTATTCTGTTCTTAAATAGAATTTCTTCTTCAGGAATAATTCCCACCACTTTAAAATGAGAAGGCAATCTGTTCAATACAGACACTCTTCTCAAGCACGAAGGACAATCTTGAGAATGAAAGAAAAAAAAGCATTTAAGTTTGCCTTCAAAAATAACTTGCCCATTTTTTAACAATATCTGCAAATAAAAGACCCATCTTGATAAAGATTCATCATAATTTGAATAAATTACACCTCTGAAATTACTATCGACAAACAATTTTATGACCCAAGACATTTTTCTCAATATATTTCGGTAATCCCTAGAGCGGCGTTCAAAATAAGCTTGTCTTAACTTTCTATTTACCTTTGGTTTTATATAAGTGCTTGAATTGGGTTTTAAAAAATCAATTCTTCCAGTTTCCTGATTAATTCGAATAATTTCAAGGTTTCCNGTCCACACAAATAGTACTTTGAATCAAAATCACAGAATTTCCATTGAGGCAGAACAATGAAATTTGGCAATTGGGAAGGGGAAAGTTTTTTTAGCTTTCCAAAATCAATTGGACGAGAATTTGATCCAAATTGCGAACTTTTATTGACATGACCGAGAACTTGGCGGCAAAATAATTGAAAATTTAGTGGGAGTTCATCTAGTCAAAAAAGGCAAGGTTCTCTTTTGGAGAGGAAAACAAGGAGAAATAGATTTTATTTTCAGTCAAAAACCAGTTTTTCTTGAGGTTAAATATCAGCCGAAAATATTCTCTGAAGAACTTAAAATTTTGAAGNAAGTTCAGGGTGGACTTTTGATATCCAAAGAAACTTTAACCCAACAGGACAACATTTACGTTGTTCCTCTTCATCTTTTTCTTGCCCTGCTTTAAGACCGCGGCTCTTTTCAAGTCTAATGGGAGACACCAAAATCTCAACCCAGTATCTGACCCTAATTCTTTTTACAAGTGGTCGAAGTTTAAGGCGGCGTTAAAAATGAGCATGTAGCTTCCTTGAGTCTGGTGACGCCACATCGGGTTGATGGCAAAAAGAAGCACATGGCCTTTTCCCACCGGGACATCGACGATAGCCGGNTTGTTTTGCAACTCCTCGCCGCCTTCCAGCATCCCGCTGATAAGGAGATTGGCTTTCTGGGCAAATCGCACCAACACCCGGACTTTCTGCAAATCAGGGGGAAAGAAGAGTTTCATCATGTCTTTGTATTCGGGAGGAATGCCGGTGCCGGCGCCCCGAATTTTGGCCATTTTTTTGGGCCGCCCCTGGATGACGTCCGGGTCTTTGAGACTTCCCCGACCGCTCGGCCGGCCTTTCATCTCCCCGCCCATTAAAGCCGCCAGGTCGATGCCCCCCATAGCGGCTTTCATGCCTGTTTCCAGCAGAGGACTGCCGTTGAAGTAAACCCCGAAAGTGTCGTCATAGCCGTAAATTACCGGGCTGGTATGGTTGATAATCCGGGCCCGAAAAACTGAACCGGCTGTTTTCAGTTTCTTGGGTTTAACTACCATCACGCTTTCGACAATTCCGTAATCAATGGGCAAGTTCACGTTGGNAGTTATGGGAATAAAGAGGCCTCCCTCTTCAATGAATTTTTTGAGATGGAGAATACCCTGGAGNCCCATGCCTCCCCGAATATCATCGCGGGAGTCAGGCCCGCCCAGATGGGGATATTCTGTGGTTTTTTTCCAGGGGATGGGTTCATCGGCGCTGATACCGTTGACCAGACGCTGCGTTTTGCCGAACATAACCGGAGGAAAGATAATGACATCATATTTGTCTTTGAGGTTGGGATTATCGCGAATATCCTGGACACAAATGTAGTCGTAAGGAATACCCAATTTTTCAAAAGCCAAGCGGAACCAGCCCTCATTCTGGGTGAAGACCCAAGTATGGAGAATGGCGATACGGGGCACAGCCAGCNGGTGNGTNNCCACCTTGGGCATTTTTTTGACCGCTTGGGCTACCAGGCCTAGCCTACTTACCGCCTCTTTGACCAACCGGGCCGTTTCCGGAGGATTGCCTTCCAGCGGAATAATAAAGGTGCCGGCGTTATAGCGCACCTGTCCTACTTTAAACGATTTTTCCGCCGCCAGAATTTTCGTCTCTTTCAACTCATAGCGAAGTTTAACCAAGGCGTTTTCGGCGGTGTGATTNATCAAATAGGCCTGGGCGTTGCGGGGGCCGGTGATTTTCCCCTGAGGCTGAACATCTTGGGTCAACAACTTCATAGGTACATCCAAAATGNTCGTGTCTTCTACCCGGACCGTCTTCACATTATGNAGGGGCCCCAGCGTCCAGCCGGCGTCATCGTAAGGCCGGGGGTCATTAGGGTTGAAATACTGAGTGTCCAGCATCATATCGGCACAGCGACTGTAAGGTTGGTCCATGCGGATGATATAACTGCCTGCCGGAAAGGTTTGCTTCTTTATTTTAAATTCTTTCTCGGCGCGGTGAACTTCCACGTGGTGTTTCCGCAACAAATTAACCAGATTAGCTGCAGCNAGGGGNCGCCGGCCGTCATTAGGAATTACCCAGGCTGCCGGACCCTCATTGGTAGCTTTGGCTACAGCCCGTTTGCTTTTTAAGTAAAAATTGCGGAGGAACTTTTGATGATTGGTGGCCACGTGATGAAGAGCAAAGAGGGCAGCACTTTGCTGAAGGTTGATATTATTTCGGAAGGACCATTTTACCGCCCGCAGGGGAGGATTGGGCCGATACCAGGCTCGGGTGGCCTGAGCGCCCACTGTGCGCACCATAGTGTCGGCGCCGGTGCGCCGAAAGTTTCATAGAACCGCCCGACAGAATTATGGGCCATGGCGATGTAAAAAGCATAACTTGGTGCCCAGCCGTTGTAAAAGCCGTGAGTCCATACTCCGGGAACGCCCCGCTTGGTCATTTCGGAAATTTCGACATACGCTAGTTCGTGCCATTCATCAATCATAATCGGATCAAGCCAGGCGTTATAGGGTCCAGTACCAGTGGAGACATAAAGATAGGGCACTGATTCATGTAAGTCATGCATGATGGTCGGGTGCCAGTCAAAATAGGCCCGCAGGAGGTTTTCGGTTAGCTTCAGGGCTACCCCTAGAAAGTCGCGATTGTTGTCATGGGCCACGTAATTCCCCCAATAAACCAGGGGAAGAGTCTTTTTGTCTTTATGCGCCTTTTTATAAAGATAAGTGTCCACATAACGGTCGCGACCGTCCACTTCGAGAACCGGGGTGATCAAGACGATCAAATTTTTCCTGATATCCCGATAGAACTGGCTCTCATCAACGGCCAACCGATAAGTCAGTTCCATAAGCATTTCCGGTGAACCGCATTCAGGCGAATGGAGACCGCCGGTCAGCCAATAGACGGGGAGGCCGGCGGCGATAAGTTTCTCGGCGGTAGCCTCGTCTATTAGCCGCGGATCAGCTAGTTGAGAGAGAATTTCTTTAATCCGGGGCAGACGCTGGAGATTGGCTTCTGAAGAGACGGCCACGGTCATCATTTCTTTGCCCTCATCGGTGGGGCCAAGTGAAAAAATGATGACCCGGGGACTGGCTTCAGCTACTGCTCCAAGATACTTAAAGATTTCGTCAGTGTAATGAAGAATATTAGGAGCACCGATAACTTCCCCCAGAACATCAGCCGGAGTGGGGACAGTCTCTGAAGCGGGCAGGTGGTCAACCAGTTCGGTTAAGAAAAATTTCTCACTGGTATACTCGAGAATTTTTTTGGTATACTCTTCATCAATTTTTTGGGCGGGAGAAGAGGAAGTTTGGTTTGGCGATGTTGAGAGTGAGAGGGAAGGGTTGGCAGCCTGAAGGGAAGGGCTGGGGTGAAGGGAGGAAAACAGAAGCACCATCATCACTAAGATTAGAGGCCGCCAAATTTGGGATGGGCCCAAGAACAATCCTTTTTTGTTTGAAATACCTGAATTCATTTGAGACATCGAGCCTCCTTTAACTTTAAATTAATAAGGGTGAAAAGTTTTTTCTCCTGAAACTTTAGCCATATAAATTCTCGGAAAGTAAATGCTTTTCCTGAAAAGTACTTTGTCTTGGGGGAAGAAAGAAAGATTCAACTTCTCAACCTGCGCTAGAATATCTTCTTCTTGTTTTCTATAACTTTTTTCTCCAGAATGCAAATAAAAAAGAAATATCCACTTTTTCAAATCCAAGCTCAGCTAAAATCTTTTTTGTTTTTTTTATCTCTGTCGTATAATTACTATTTAATGGTGAGAATTAGCCGTTGACTTGAAATGTAATATTTAAAATATAAGGAGGTTTTTTGGTGAAGAGACGTTTGGCCGTTCTTTTGGTTGTCTTTTTAATGTTTATTCCTTCTGTTGCCAAAGAGAAAAAGATTCCTTTTGATGCTCAGGCGGCTTTATGTTACCTCAAGGACCTAGCTTCGGATGCTTTTCTCGGTCGTGAAAGTGGTGAGCTAGGGGGCAAACTGGCTGAAGAATATATCGCCCGCAAGTTCAAAGAATGGGGATTGGAGCCGGCCGGTGATAAGGGAACATATTTTCAAAATTTTACCATCGCTCATAGTGATGTAGCCGAGGGAGTCGTTTTTGAAATAATTTCTCCCCGGGAAAGACGAAGTTTTTATTACCGGGAAGATTGGCGGGTGCAGCGTTACTCTGGCTCGGGCCACTTAACCACGGAAATAGTCTTTGTGGGTTACGGAGTCCATGCCCCTGAAAAAGGTTATGATGATTATGAAGGTGTGGACGTCAAGGGGAAAATTATTTTGATGACCACCGACTCCCCGGAGAAATTAAAGAAAAAAGTCGGTGAAGAAGCTCTCAAGTTATCCAATCGAGTTGAGGCCGCCCAAAAATTAGGAGCTAAAGGAATTATCTTTTTCCGCTCCACTTCAACAAGCAGTACCGGACGCTATTTCAGGGCTCGGGTAGATAAGAAGCTCTATAAGCCGGATTTTCTATTATTAAGTGCGGAAAATAAGGTGGTTGAATTTATTTTCAAGGATTTACCCATAGATACCAGAACGGTCTTTTCCCGCCTTAATAAGCAGCTTAAACCCCAATCCTTCGCCACCGGAATTAAAGTTTTCGTCTCGGTTAACGCCTGTTTTAACCCGGAAACTCCGACCCGAAATGTATTGGCTAAAATAAGCGGTACCGACAAAAAACTAAAGGACGAATACGTTATCATTGGAGCTCACATGGACCATCTAGGCGTCTCCCCCATGGGCGACATCTATAACGGCGCCAATGACAACGGTTCCGGCACAGTGGTGGTCATGGAATTAGCCCGGGCCATGAAACAGAGTGGCTTCAAACCCAAGAGAACGGTGGTTTTCGCCCTCTGGGCGGGTGAAGAGCAAGGGTTGCTTGGGTCCCGCTATTTTGCTGACCATCCCACGCCCGGTCTGCCGATTGAGAAGGCCGTAGTGAATATTAATCTGGATATGGTAGGAATCGGCACCGGCAAGATTAATTTCGGTGGTAAATACTATGCTCCGGAAGTCTGGAAATTCCTCAAGGAAAATCTGCCCAAAGAAATTATGGGCTATATCATTCCGGGTCGAGGTGGGCCAGGCGGTTCGGATCATACTTCTTTCTTAATGAAGGGAGTGCCGGCATTCTTCGCCATTACTCAGGATTCATTTCTGAAGTATCACCACCCCCGGGATGAGTGGGATTTAATTCAAGCCGAGCTTATCCAAAAAACAGGGAATTTGGTTTGGACGGCTATAACCGCTATAGCCAACGCGCCCCAGAACTTTATTCAGGCCCGGCGCCAAGAAATTTTCTACATGAAATATCAGAACTTGATTAATTATCATTTNTCGCCAATTGAAAATGTGGTGAAAGGACACGGTGATGCCCAGGATTCCCATGTGGATCTTCAAATGGCCCTGGTCTCTCCGGGTGAGGGAAATGGAGATCAGCTTTTTCTTAATGCGTTGAAGGATTTGTTGGCCGGCAAGGAAAAGATTCGTCAGACAAAAGGGTTGAAATATCTGGAATCCATCCGAACTCTTTCCGGTAATGTCCGTCAGGGGAAAACTTCAGTTATAGCCGGAGTTAAGGGATTGTCTCCCTTTAAGAGTGATGCCCACTGGGCTGAAGTTTTGAGTAAGGCCGGTTTGTATTACGCCCTGCTGGAAGACCCCGGAGAAATTATGGCNAACAATCAGTTGACAGATGAGGCTAAAAAGTTGATTAAGTCGCTGAATAAAGGGGGTATCCTGATTATCGCCCGTAATTTTTCAGACGAGGAGGCGAAAGCTCTCCTTAAGGCTTCCTCCAAGCCTCTGGTCTTGCTGGTCAAAGAACTTCCCCCGCAGGATGTATTGAAGTTAGTCAAAGAGAAAAAGGCCGCCTTAGGACTATTGCTGGGCCCGGAAACTGACCCAGCAGCTTATTTCGATCAGCTTGAGGCCGCCAAGAAAGAAATCGGCAGCGAACATCTGATGCTGGTCAACGACGTCTGTTTCTGGGGCAAGAAGGGGCAAACTCTCCTTTTGGATGTTATTGCTAAAATGCTCAAAGCCAAATATGAAAGTTCCGATATAAGAAATATATTTTCTCAGACTTTTATCCGGGTGGTTCAAGCTGTTCGGGGTGAGAAAGGCCAGATGATTGTGTCTCATCCATTTTAAATAACACAGGAGATAATTGCTAACGTTAGAGTCTTTCAGTGTTTTTCTTGGCTTACTAACCACGAGCCTTGCCCTCGGCTGGGAGTCGTTTCGTTGCCGGCGATCGCTTAAGCGGCTGCGGTGGCGGATTGCGGTTACCGGCAGCCGGGGCAAGTCCACCTTGGTGCGCCTCCTGGTGGCTGCCTTGAGAAAGGCCGGGTATTCGGTAGTGGCCAAAACAACCGGCTCCGAGCCCCTCCTCCATCATATCGATGGCTGGGAGGAAAGAATTCGGCGGCGGGGGAGCCCCACTTTATTAGAGGTAAAACAAGCCCTCCGTCTGGCTGAAAAAGAACGGGCGGAAGTTCTGGTAGTGGAATTAATGAGCCTTCATCCAGAAAATCTTTTTGTTGAGTCAGTCCGTTTTCTCCAGCCGCATATTCTCCTGGTGACCAATGTCAGGGAGGACCACCTGGAACAGATGGGAGAGTCGCGTGGCCAAATTGCNCAGTCTCTGGCGGCGGCCATTCCTCCGGGAGGTAAGGTGCTCCTACCGGAGGAGGAATTTTTCCCGGCCTTTGAAGAGGTGACGCAGCGGAGGAGAGCCGAGATAATCAAGGTTGAGAAGAGTTGGCCGGAGCAGTTCAAGTGGCTTACCCCGGATAACCTCCCCCCGGGAGTTTTTCCCGCGCAATTGCGGCTGCTGTCCGCTCTTCTTAAAGAAATAGCTCCAGCTGAAAAAATTGAACAAGATTTTTTCCGTTTTTATCGACCGGACCCTGGTGCCCCTCGAGTGTTTCAGTTTCAATATGGGCCGGCCCGGGTTTCCTGGACTGCCTTGAATGCTTTTGCCGCCAATGACCCTTACTCCACCCGAGAGCTGTTGAATAGGTTCAAGAAAGAGTTGGTTTTGCCGGAAGGCTCGCTCCTTGGCCTCCTTAATCTCCGGGCCGACCGCGGCGACCGGACCTGGCAATGGCTTCAGGCTATGAGAGAAGGCATGTTTCCCGAATTTAAAGAGATATTTGTCATTGGAGGAGGAGCCAGGGCTTTTTCCTCGAAGTTAAAGAAACATTCAGCAATAAAAGTTATCCCAGTGACTCTAAAAAGGGCCCCTTTAATTATGGAAAAGGTGATGGAGGCTAATCCTCAGGGAGGTTGTCTAGTAGGACTGGGCAATATTGGCGGTCTGGGAAGGGAAATAATTAATTGGTGGGCGAAACAAGCCCGGCGGGAAGAATGAGTTATAGGGATAGAATGGGGAGAGAAACCGGTGTNTCTTGCTGGAATCTGTCGGAAGTGAGAATGAGGTTAAAGCTTAAAAGATAATTTTAGAGGGTAAGAGTGCCTATTTTACAACAAGGCCGGTCACAGATATTTCTAAACTGTCTTAACTATTGAAAAAATGATAATTTGTAAGGGTGATAGGAGGGACAGGTCGACGAGGTCATACTCAGGAGAGGTTGCCTGGTTTTTAGGATAAAAAGAGGTGATTCTCAGAGGAAGCAGGATGATTTTTGGGATAAAAAAGGATGATTTGAAACGGATTGGGAGAAAGGCGACCTAGTCATTAGCTTAAAGCCGGAGCTGAACTAATGAAGCACATAGTCTTTGAGAGGGAGTGAAGNGGCCATGGTGGTTTTAACCATTGTGGTGGGACTTGTGTTGGCGCTTCTCTTCAGTGAGTATTTCCGTCTTTATCCTGGAGGATTTATTGTGCCTGTTTATTTTGCTTATTACTTAGACCAGCCGGCCAGGTTGGCTTTAACTCTGGTGGCCGCCTTCCTAAGCGTTCTCTGTTACCATCTTCTGGAGAGATGGTTGATCCTTTTCGGGCGGCGGAGATTTGTGCTGGTAATACTACTGGGACTTTTCTGGAGTTTGCTCTTTTTCGGGTTATTACCCCAATTTTTCCCGGGAGAAGCCGGCCTGCGGACTATTGGTTGGGTGATTCCGGGCATTCTGGCCAATAACCTCCTAAAACAGAAAATCTGGCCCACCCTAGCCGGGTTAATCATTGTGGCGACTCTAACGTATGTTTTTGTCCATTTACTTTTTCTTGTCCGTTAAAGGCAGAGGAGGGATGATGCCGGTGGAGAAAAAGTGGCCGAAGAAGCGCCCGGTCGCCCCACTTTTTCTTGGTTTTCTAGGTGGCTTGACCCTTCTCTATTTGGTCTGTCTCTGGACTTTTCCAGCTGGAGGTAACCGGCCTCTTCAGACCAAAATGATTGAGGCTGCTCGGGAGATGGCCCGAGCCATAGAAGTGATAAAAGACTGTCGCCAAGAGGCTGGGGTGGCAATTGACCCGGAGAGCGACCCTAATTTGACCGGATTGATCGGTGTCCGCCGTTCGATAATCACGACTACTTTAGGCAGCCTCGAGGCTAAACGGACCAGCACCAATCCTCATCTAGCGTCCTTGATGGTTTACTTTTTTCACCGACTCAATCTTCAACCGGGGGATAGGGTGGCCATAGGTGCTTCAGCTTCTTTTCCGGCGGCTCTGGTCGCCACCCTGGCCGCAGTCAAGGTGCTGGAACTTAAACCCTTGATTATCTTTTCTCTAGGGGCCTCCCAATGGGGAGCTAATCTCCCTCAGTTTACCCTGGCTCATCTTTATCGGTGTTTACAGCGGTCAGGCTTTGTCCGGGAGGAGCCCCTGGCGGTCACTCTGGGCGGTGAGCAGGATGTAGGGCTAGACATGGCCCCTGAAGGGAGAGAATTACTCCGGCAGCAGATTGAGGAAGCCGGCTGGTTTACTTTTCATGAACCCCAGCTGGCGGCTAATGTGGAGCATCGTCTGACCCTTTACCGAGAGGCGGCCGGCACCTGGGAGAAGCTCAAGGTCTTTGTCAATATCGGGGGCAGTTATGCTAACCTAGGGACGGATGCCCGTATTTTATCCCTGAAACCGGGTTTGAATCAGGTGGATTTTTCTTCTCCAGCGGGTCAGGGCGGGGTGATNCAGGCCATGGCCACCCGAGGTATTCCGGTTATTCATCTTCTTTATTTCCGGGGATTGGCCACCGAATATGGATTGGCCTGGGACCCGAAGCCCTTGCCTCGCCCCGGGAAAAGTCGCCTGTTTCAGCTGATCCGCTTTCGGGCGAGATGGTTTATCAGCTTAAACNTAATTTACCTGGGCTTAATCTTCCTGGGGGGATTAAGCCAGCGGCTCTTCTTTCGCTCAGATTAAATTTGTGGTCCTTTTATTAAATTATGGTCAATATTAAATTGTGTAACTTGCGGTCATAGACGAAATTAGTCTCCGTTTTCTAACAGGTTCAAAGGGGAAATATTAATTAAGAGGACGAATTTTCTTTTGAAAAAGTGAGTCTTAGAAGGTAAAGAATATGGAAGAGGGAAGAAATTTATTAGGAACCTATTCTCTTCTTGACCAGTTTGAAAACCAGAAGCGGCCTCTTCCAAGTGCTTATTTTAGTGGTGCCTTAACCATTTATAATTTTCAACTGAGTTTAACCTCAAATGCTTTTAACTTTGAGCTTTCGTTCTGGCGCAATACTATTTGAAAAATAACTGAGAGTTCTCAATAATTTCCCTTTTTGGGTGCTGATTTTAGCGATAGCTTTATTTTAACTGCGGAAGGGACGACTCCTCAGCGATTAATGATTTTTTTCTTCCCGTAGCCGACCGCATCCAGCCACCACTTGGGGTAACCCGGGGCCCGGCGGTGTGGGCCTAAGTTGATGTAACCGTCGTTATATTTGACAATCAAATAATCAGCCAGCGCCCACCACTCATCAACCACCCGTTGAGCCATCTCGTTGGAATATTTGGTCAGATACCGACGACAGGCTTCCGGATCGTCTTGATAGAGGGTTAAAGCTCTTTTTTCGACCACGGGTTGGAGGTTGAAGAAAGTTGTTTCGAAGTCAGCCGCGGCTTGGCGGATGTCTTTAATCATGTCGGCAAAACGTAAATTGGCCCAGTTGGAGACAAAATCAAAGGCCCACCAGGCGGAACGGCGGTCGAATTTATCGCGACGGCCGATTTGGTATGCTTCCGGCACCTCAGTAATGCCGCAGTAGAAGGGCACAAAACAGCTGGTCTTAGGGTCGTCTTCAGCGAACCAGACCAGACCGCCTATCCAGTCGGGTAACCAGTCCCTCGTCTGGGCAATCATGCAGTAACTGCAGCGGAAGATAGAGATGGGTCTTTCCCAGCCGATGGTGCCTTTGGGGGGGCGCACTCGGGTGGAGAAACGATTGGGGTTATTGAAAGGGCCAGCGGCCAGACCCTGGCTTAAATCAAATTCAGTCCCCTGGTAATAATCCCGATGAAGAGCCATAAGATCCTGGAGACTCACTTTTTTGTCGGGTTTAACCGAGAAGGGATAATCCACTTGCCAAGGGTCAAGCTTGAGGCTGGGAGCCAGGGTGCTTAGAACCCGCCATTCGCGGCGACGGGAGCCGATGGATTCACTGGGAGCATAAATTTTATTAAAGCGGAAAGGCTCACCTGAGTCAGGCGACCACCAGCCTTTTTTCTGGGCATAGGAGAAAACATTTTTGGAGGCGAGATAATTATTAGGGTCATCGAGGTGGAGCTCCCCGATGCGGCTGCGGTTGGCACTGACAAAGACTTCTCCTTCCGGCACCCGCCGGGCCGCCCAGATGGCGCCGGTCTCCAGGGGGCCGGAGCCCATGATTTCAAAGACCCAGGCTTCTTTTTTGTCAATAAAGGTCAGACATTCGCCCATATCACCGTAGCCGTATTTCTCCACCAGCTGACCGATCAATTCAATGGCTTCCCGGGCGGTGGTGCAACGCTCCAGCACAATCCGCTGCAATTCCATGATGTCAAATTTACCCTGAGGATTATAGAGCTCGCGCCGACCGCCGAAAGTGGTCTCCCCGATGGCCAGCTGCTTTTCATTCATGAAGGAATAAGCGATATCAAACCGGGCGTAAGTCCGGGGAACTTCAGGAATTTCGCCAACTTGGACCGCCTGAGGGCGCTCCGCTCCATGGCCGCCGCCTTTCATAATCGGTCGCATTTCCCTGGATTTAGCGGTTCGGGCGGGCACTACTTTCAACCGGAATTCATACCCGCCGTCGCAGGAATGAGTAGTCATCAGGGAACCGTCTTGAGAAGCTGTTTTAGTGACAACTATAGAGGTGCAATTGGCCCAGTCTTCTTCAAAATCAGCCCAGGTTGATTGTTGAGTTGAGGAAGGACGAATAAAAATAAAAAATAGAAAAATAAAGGCGAGAGTGCCTAAAAACCAGAGGAGTTTTTGTTTTTTCATTAGTCTTCTCCTTTAGTTTTTGGAGCGTAATTATTTCCTTTCAGTAAGCGATGATTATCCGAGCAATGCAATGGTAGGAAGTCAGGGCTTCACGGTCTCGGCANAGGTCGCGGATAACCGTTAAAGTGCCCAGGGGATAATCCTTCCACTGGAATTTGGTGACATCCAGAGTAGAGCCGGTGATAGTAGCCAACTCCGGTGTTCCGTGAGTGACTTCCGGCAATTTTAAAGCCCGCAAGATGGCGTTCAATTGGTCGATATCCTCAAGAATAAAGTATTTCCCGCCTTCGGTGGGAGTTAAGGTGATTTTGGGGCGGGGGTCGGAAAAAGTGAAGCTGCGATAACGGACAAAATCGCTTTTCCATTCTTGAATTTCGTAATTGAGAACCAGAGGCTTCTCCGGAAAGATTTTTTGTTTTACTTGAAGGAGGTTGTATTGGCCNAGATCTTGCATGTCAAGGACAATAGAACCGGCGACAAAAACCAACACAAAGAGAAGGGGGGTAAAGAGAGATTTTCCTTCTCGGGTGAAGAGAGTTCGGATAGCCCACACTGAGCAGAGTAAAGCCAGAAATAGTACCAGGTGGCTCAAGGTTAGAAATTCCAATACTTGATTCACTTGCCCTCCCTTACCCTTTTTGTCGGAGAAAACGCTTGTTACTTGTCTAATTCTACTGAAAAAAATAACTTTTAGTAAAGATTTTTGTCACAAACT
>MTOP01000102.1 GCA_002010725.1 Candidatus Aminicenantes bacterium JdFR-80 | reverse complement strand
TCACCTGAAAGTCCCTCATAATTACCCTGGCCCTTACTGATAATCATCTCAGCGGAAAAAAACATTTTTCGAAATTCTTCACTGCAAAGGGAAAGAACAGTNCCCGGAGCATCCACTCCCGAGGAAATAATTTCCGCCACTTCATTGAGCCCCGCTTCTTCNGCATCCTGGCGGACAGCATCATTAATGACCGGCTTTTCTCGAACCACATAGATCACGGGCTTGGCCATTTCTTCAATAAGGAGTCGATCAAAAACAGTCTCGCCCGCATTGTCAGCAATATAAAGGACCCGGGAAGTTTTCTCCAGCGTGTCCCTGAAGCGCTGGTAATGGTTGATCATCAAGGGTTGATGAAGAATCTGCTCCACTTCCTTTTCCAAATCAAATTCACGATTTACCCCAAAATCAATCACATTACCCACGATGGCTACTCTTACTGCCAGGAATAAGGGGTCGGCTGCTGCCCGGATTAATTTTTTCAAATAGGGATAAAGATGAAGAGCCTTTTCCGTCCAGATTTTTTTCAATGATCGGTAGGGGTCACCAATACCGCTTTCCCGGGCAATGATCCGGTAAACCTCCCGGCCGATTTCTGCCGGAGTGGCGGCAAAATTAATCTGTGGGAGCTCAGCGGCTACTTTATCCAGAATATTTTTTATTTTCTTCTCATCAGAAGTCAGGAGGCGGGCGGTTTTAAGGGTTTGACTCAAAAAACATGGATAACAATCAAGATAAGCTTTCACTTTTTTTATCCTCTCTGGGGGATAGAATGTCTTCAATCAAACGCCGATGACTGGAAAAAGCCACGGAGGGCATCTCTTCCGGAGAGAAAAAGGCGACCGCCTGGGAATCAGAGCCAGGAGACGGCTCACCCCTGGCTTCCACTTCATAACCAATAATGAGAACTTTTTTGTAGAGAGTTGACTCCTGAGCATAAACCCCCACCAGGCGAATTACTTTCCCTTTTAAGCCTGTTTCCTCTTCCAGCTCGCGTAAACAACACTCCTCAGGTGTTTCATCAATTTCCATAAATCCGGAAGGTAGAGNCCATTCACCCCTGGCGGGTTCAACCCCTCTTTTGACTANGAGAATCTCGCCGGCGTCATTTCGGACCAAAGCAGCTGCACATGGAAGGGGGTTTTCATAGCCAATCCAGCCGCAGGCCAGACAAATCTTGCGTTGCCTACCCTCAAGGGAGTGCCATTCCAGAAGACGACCACACTGGGGACAATAACGGAATTCCTGGTAACCCATCGAGTGTTTCAAATGCGCTTTTTACGCGCCCGCCGCGCCTTCCACGAACCTAAGATACCTCCATTAAGAAAAAGACCAGCTCCCAGAACAAATCCAAGATTATACCAGAAACCATTATTGTGGACCTCATAGAAATTTACCTTCTGACTGAAGATGGAAATAAGAAAGGTGATCGGCGCCAGCAGTCCATGCCAAAGACCTCGCCAGAAACCCGCTATTTTTCCTTCCTTGTCCGGAGCTCCTTGTAAATCATTGGGTCCGGGCAGACAACTCAACAGGAAAAAAGCAATTAGTAAGAGCACCACGATGAGCAGAGCCATTTTTATGGTTAACTTCATTTCACCTCCATTATCTGATTAGCCTTCTTAATAATTTACTAATCCTACATAAAATAACTTAAAGATAATTTTATCAATCTTTCACTATTAAACAAATAAATTAATAAGCATTTTGGAAGACCTTTAGGAAAAAAGCTGGTTCTTTATAATATATTAATATTTAAAAGAACTGGGTGATTACCCCCCAGACATAATGTCGGCGGTGGAAGAGCCGCCTAAAGCTCGAGCGCAGATGCAGTTTAGTCCCCACATCAGAAGCTCNGGGCATATTTTTATTTATAGCAATTAAAATCCATAAGACCATCAGGAAAAGAGCCACTACCACATAAGGACCCATCACCGCTGCCAATTCCTGAGATTGAATTTTCTTCAACAACTCGGGACTCATGGCTGCCCGTTCCTCAGGTGTAGCTGAATGGAGATGAGAAAGAATAAAATATTTACTCAAAAAGATACCAATAACTGAGCCAACCGGATTAAAAGACTGGGCAAAATTCAACCTTCGGGTGCCGGTTTCTTCCGGACCCATGGCAATGATGTAGGGATTGGCACTTGTTTCCAGGATGGAAAGTCCCCCGGCCAGGATATAAAGGGCGGCCAAGAAATGGAAATAGTTCATGGTTTTACTGGCAGGATAAAAAAGCAAGGCTCCCCCGATAAACAAGCCTAAACCTAACAGCACGCCAGCTTTGTAAGTAAATCGGGTGATGAAGATGGCAGCCGGTAATGCCAGACAGAAATAAGAACCGTAAAAAGCAATCTGAATCCAGGAGGTCTGAAAATCTGACATACTCATAATTCTCTTAAAAGCCGCCAACAAGGTGTCGGTCATATTGTTAGCCAGACCCCACCAGGCGAAGCAACTGGTTAAAAGAATAAAGGGCCATAAAATGCGCCTGGGGATGACCGGCAATGACTTGTTTTTTCCTTTATCGTCACTAGATGTCTCTTTTTCCATAGGCTATCTCTCTTCCCTGTGTTAAATTTTTTGTTCTCAACTTGCTGTCTCTAAATTATTCCCTTAATTATTTCTTTTCTCCATTGGATGACTTCTTTTTATTCTCAAATTGACCATACGGTCTTACTAAATCTACTTGGCTATTGGTCCTGGCCCGCCCAAAAAAGTGATCTTGTTTTCTGATAAACATCTTCCCACACCGACCGTTCTCGAGGTTCATATCGCTTCAGAGGAAAAGAAAGGGCGATCAGCTCTCGCCCCTCTTCTAGAGAGGTCAACTCTTTCCTGGCGATTGCTTGAATAATGATATTCCCCAGGGCAGTNGCTTCAACCGGACCAGCGACCACTTCCACTCCTGTGGCATTGGCGGTAAATTGATTCAATACCTCATTCTGCGAACCGCCGCCAATTATATGCAATATTTCTATCGGTTCCCCACTCACCTCAGTGATTTTTTCTAAAACATACCGATATTTCAAAGCCAGACTCTCCAGGATGCACCGGGTGAATTCTCCTTTATNTTGCGGAGACGGCTGCCCTGTTTTCCNGCAGAACTCAACAATTGCCCGGGGCATATCCGGAGGATTTAAAAATATTAAATCATCAACATCAATCAGACACTTGAAAGGCGGGGCCTTCTCTGCCAGCTTGGTAACTTCAGCATAAGTCAGATTTGCTCCTGCCCGATTCCATTTGGCCAGACATCTTTGCAACAGCCATAAACCCATGGTGTTATGGAGGAAACGAATGGTCCCCTTCACCCCGCCCTCATTGGTAAAATTATACTGGAGCGACTTTTTATTAATAATCGGCTCCCTGACTTCTATTCCTAGCAACGACCAGGTGCCGGAACTTAAATAGGCCCACCGGGGTGATTGAACCGGGACCGCCGCTACAGCACTAGCGGTGTCATGACAGGCCGGGGCAACTACTTCCACCGGCTGAAGACCGGTTTCCTCAGCTATCTCCGGCAATATCTGGCCAATGACTGTGCCGGGCTCTATCAACGGAGCCATCAGCTGAAAAGGCAAGTTCAATCTCTTAAAGATAACCGGTTCCCAAGTTCTCCTGGTGGCATTTAAAAGCTGCGAGGTCGAGGCAATGGTATATTCGGAAAGCATTTCACCGGTTAAAAGAAAATTAAATAAATCCGGCATAAATAATATTTTTTCTGTGACATCTAAAAGATATTCTGTCGTTTCGACCATACTTAAAAGCTGGAAAATGGTGTTTAAGGGCATAAATTGAATACCTGTATAGTAATAAAGCTCTTCTCGGGGTATCAATTGGCAGGCTTTTTCCACCATACCCTTCGTCCTCAAATCTCGATAGCAGAAAGGATTGCCCAGAATTTGATTTCTCTTACCCACCAGTCCGAAATCAACCCCCCAGGTATCCACTCCAATACCGGCGAGGTTTTTATGTCCTGAACGACTGGCCTTTATCAGTCCTTGCTTCAATTCATCAAACAGATAGAGAAGATTCCAATAAAGATGGCCAAGTACTTTTACTGGATGATTTGGAAATCGATGAATTTCTTCCAGCCGGATTCTGGATCCAGCCAACTCACCTAAAATAGCCCGGCCGCTTTCTGCTCCAAAATCAAAGGCTAAAAATTTGACGGCTGGCATGGATTCGCCTCTATCCTGTAAAAATTTAATCAATAATTAATTAATGATAAAAACATATTTCATAAATTTTTTCCAGTAATCAGAAGCATCTGAAAGCAGCCTTATTTCCGTAATGATCTTCNATTCATTTTTTTTCTCACAAAAATTGATGGCCATCACAGAAATAAGGCTGTTTTTGAAGCATCTTTATTTTTGTGAGAGCCAGCCGGAAAAACAAAGGCCAAGATTAAATCTCCCAATTATTTATCAGTTTATTTATTATTATCTCAAACAGCTATGTTCAAAAGGGCAACATTTACCTATTAAGGAAATCATCATGAAAATCAGGCATGGTTCCTTTTTTTTCTTCCTTATCCTGGGTGGACTTCTCTTCTTCTCTTCCTTCGTGATAAAAGGCCCCTTTTAGAGAAAAGAGCCGGAGCTTGTTTACTTAACCCGCTTAGCCTCAAAGATACCGTTGGGTTGAATGAACTCAACCGCCACCACTTNGCCCGCTTTATCCGTGATAAATTTAATGTGAATTATCTTCACCTGTTTTAGAACAAATTCGCCACCCAAACTGGGAACTAATTCATACTCCGGCTGGCCAGGGACCATGGCTGTCAACCGATTGCCCTTCAGAGAAATGGTCACTATTTGGTCGAGCAGTTTATATCGGCCAACAAACTTTCGAAGAAAATCAGGATCAAAAAACTTCTTATCTGGTTTTTTTGTAAAAACTATCGGCTCAACCCGGGGTTCAAAAGGAGCTTCAACCGCCGCCACCAGTCCATCAACATTGGTCCTGAAAGTAAATTTCATATCGACAAAAGTAGGATCTTCTGCCCGAAGAGCATTAAAAGTTTCATAATGCCAGTGCTCCAGAGGAGTTACAATTCCGTTGAATTGGAAATAGAGTTGACCGTCTTTCAGAAAGACTTCCAGGTCTCCATAGCCGGGATGATGGTAAAGACCAGTGTATTCCTCCAGTTTATGAGCCGGTCGGGTGCCCGGTTGGCGGCGGGTCTGTTTTTTCTGTTCAGCTTTTTTCTGCTCTTTTTCGCCTTTAGTTTTTCTTTCAATGGCCTGACCCACCCAATCTCGCGGCTCTAACCCTAAAATCAAATCAGCCGCATGACGGATAATTAACTCAGGCAAGCCAGTACCACTCTTATTGGCGAGAGCCACAAATCCCAGGCCATCCTGGGGCAATAACCAGACCATGGCCGAAAAGCCATCGATGTTGCCGCCATGATGAATCCGCTGATGCCCCCGGTAAGTATCAACAAACCAGCCCATACCGTAGTCGGCCGGTGTAATCTCCGAGATAGCCGGAGTGGCTCCCGTAGGCATGTGGGCCAGGTGCATATCCTGGAGTGTCTGCGGCTGGATGATAGTCTGGTCTTTGTATTTCCCCTGATTAAGATGAACCATCAGCCAGTGACTCATTTCATTAACACTTGAATTGATCGATCCCGCCGGACCCATGTTGGTGATTATCCGAAAGGGAATTTTCTTAATCTCTCCCTTGTCTTCCCGATAAGGCTGGGCGAAATCCTCGTCCTTCTGGGAGTCAAGCACGGAAAAATTGGTCCGGTTCATCTCCAGAGGGTTCAGCACCCGCTCCCTGACCGCCTCTTCCCAAGTTTGGCCGGTAAGAACCTCGATTAAATAACCGGCGGTTAAAAACATCAAATTGTTGTATTGAAACTTTTCCCGCAGGTCGGCCGACGGCTGGAGATAAGCCAGGCGACGGACAAATTCTTCCCGACTAGCGGAATAATTGTTGTACCATACCAGATCATGACGGGGTAAGCCTGAACGATGGGTCACCAGGTCCCGGGGTGTCAGACGCAAAGTGGCAAAAGTATCATAAAGGTGGAACCAGGGGATATACAAACGAACAGGCTTATCCCATTCCACCTTCCCCTCATCCACCAGAGTTCCCAGGGTAAAAGTGGTAAAAGCTTTGGTCGCCGAACCAATGGCCAGGAGAGTATCGGGGGTCATCGGGAGCTTCTTGTCCACATCCCGGTAGCCAAAGCCCCGAGCCAAAACAACTTTATTCCCTTTAACCACAGCCACAGCCACCCCGGGCACCTTCAGCCCCTTCAATCCTTTCTCTACTATCTCCCCGAAGTCGGCCAGGGCTCTTCTGGCTTTTTTTTCTGGACTGATCTCCTTCTTTAAGTTAAAGGGAAAAGTCTTTCCGGCCTGGGTAAAATCACCGGTGATCACCTGTCCGTCTTCACTGAGTGTGCCTTTGAAAGTCGGTTTACCCGGTACTCCACTGATCTCAAAACTGACCTGATGGCCATCAAAAGAAATATTGTCCAGGGGAAGATCGATGGCTTTCTGGGCCGGGATAGAAATATCACCCTTCCAGGAACCATCAGAATTTTGAATAAAGTCAAGGTCAATCTCCAGCTTCATCCCCGGGATATCAATAGTCCCGGCCCAATGTCCGGCCAGAGTGGCTGGCTGAGCTCCCCAGGTTAAAAATGGCCAGAGGATAAATCCCAGACAAATTACCAGAACCCATAAAGACTGCCTTCTCATCTCTTGTCTCCCTCCATATTTTTTTATCAATTTATCTTTTAAAACGAGTCATCCCCGCCATTAATTCTATATCAAATTTAATAAAATATTTCTCCTGACAACTCTAAACCAGAAATTATGATCTGAATCATTTTTTATTAATAAATTACGAAAAATCGTTGCTTAAAGTTCAAAAGAAATAATTCGACCAGCTTATTAGTCCTGGAAAAAATATTATTGGCTGCCAAGAGGAAGAATTGTATTCGGTGTGCTGACGATCATCCTGGGAGTAGCAGGCCGACGACTCCTTGGATTAGCCAAGAAAAGGAATTAAATTACACCTTGAAGCAGTTTCTCACCAAATCCTAAGAGCCGAATACTCGGTTCATAGCAATTTTGGCTATCTCCCGCNAGGGGATCAGATTGAATTAACTTTATCCTCTCAGGCATTCAAAATTTGGACAAACCTGACCTTCGTTACCAAGAGCTGAAGATAAATAACGAAATCATCTCGGATCCCAGTGAAGTTTGACTTTAAAATTTTAGTATGATAGACTCAACTTCTTAATAATAAAAAAAATAATCCTTCTGGAAAAGCCTTTTTATTCACAGGTGATTGCCTTAAGGAAAGTGAAAAAATCTTTATTTTTTCCCGGTTAGTCTAAAAAATGCTTCTTTAAGCAGGAGGTGTAACATGGGCCGAATTGCTGGAATCCTGTCACCTAATGGTCAGGAAACTGTCAAGCAAATGCTGCAAAAAATGCAGCACAAAAATTCTCAACTCGGTGAAATATGGACAGGCTCAATAGCCACCCTGGGGACAGTCAAACTTAGCCATCTCCCTGAAGAACCAGGGCCTTTAAGCCACTCTTCCCTGGAAACAACTATAATTATGGATGGCCGGGTGACTCATCCGGAAAAATTATCGCTTTCCGCGGACCTGGGTCACAATAATATTAAAGAGGCTATTATCACCACTCTCTCCAACTCTGGACCGGTAATTTTTGACATCCTTGACGGCGATTACGCTCTGGCCATTGCTGAGAAAAACCGGCTAATTCTTGCTCGGGACCGGTTGGGTATTCGACCTCTCTACTATGGTTTCCANAACAGCTACCTCTGTTTTGCTTCGGAGATAAAAGCTCTGGTGGACCTCGTTGATGAAGTGAGAGAATTCCCTCCCGGCCATTTTTTTATCTCTGACTTAGGGATGTTTCCCTTTAAACCCTTTTTTCCGGAAGATATCGAATTTAACTCTCCGGCAGAGAGCGCGAGAAAACTTTATTCTTATCTTAACGAGGCAGTGAAACGAGCCATTCCTCCCTCGGAAAAGGAAATAGGCATCTGGTTGAGTGGAGGCATTGACTCCAGTGCCATGGCCGCTCTGGCTAAAAACCATGTCCATCGCCTGTACACATTTTCTGCCGGAATAAAAGGAGCGCCCGACCTTGACTACGCCCGCTTAGTGGCTGAACACCTTGGAACTATTCATCATGAACGCCTTTATTCTCTCGAAGAAACGCTCGATGTTCTGGATAAAGTTATCTACCATCTCGAATCATTTGATGCTCCCCTTATTCGAAGCTCGGTCGGCAACTATCTGGTCGCGGAAATAGCCGCCGACCATGTGGCCTTTGTCCTTTCTGGTGAGGGAGGTGATGAGCTTTTTGCTGGTTATGACTACCAGAAAAATTGCCGGAGTGAAGTTGAATTGACCATTTGTATCCAGGAAGCCATCGCTGCTCTCCATAATACAGCCCTCCAAAGAGTTGACCGATCAGCCATGGCTCATGGGCATCAAGTAATAACTCCTTTTCTTGACCCGGACGTAGTCCGTTTAGCTTTAGCTATTCCCGCCCGCTGGAAAATCTATGACCAGGCCAAGACTGAAAAGTGGCCCCTTCGCCAGGCACTGGCTGATCATCTGCCAGAAAAAGTTATCGTCCGCAAGAAAGAGAAATTCTGGCAAGGTGCTGGAGTCTGGGAATTGGTGGCTGATTACGCTGATCAGAAAATCAGTGACCAGGAATTTGCCGCCCAACGGGAACTGGGAGATAACTTCTACCTCCGCTCCAAAGAAGAACTGCTTTACTATAAAATTTTCAAAAACTTCTTTGGCGATAAAGTTCCCTTAGAAGAAATCGGTCGGACCCAGCATATATGAACCAATCTTTGCCTGACCCGATCACCACTGAAGTCATCCGCCATGCCCTCCAGGGCATCGCCGAGGAAATGGGGGTGACTCTGATTCGCACCGCCTATTCCACCAATATTAAAGAGCGACGTGATTGTTCCTGTGCTCTCTTCTCGGCCCAAGGTGAACTGATTGCTTTGGCCGAACATATTCCCATTCATTTGGGTTCGATGCTCGGCTTAATGAAAAAAATCTGTGAAATTTACCCCTTATCTTCCTTCGGGCCAGGTGACGTAATTATTACTAATGACCCTTATCAGGGAGGAGGATCTCATCTTCCTGATGTTACTCTCGTTCAACCAGTCTATNTGGATAATAGGTTAGTGGCTTTTGTGGCCAATATTGCCCATTGGGCTGATATTGGGGGGGCTTTCCCGGGTGGAGGAACGGGGGGAGCTGCATCTGAAATCTACCAGGAGGGTTTTCGGATTCCGCCGCTTTTTCTCTATCGTCAGGGAAAACCTCAAACTGAATTTATTGAATTAATCATGACCAATTTGCGGGGCCGCCAAGAACGGGAGGGAGACCTGCGGGCTCAACTGGCCTCTCTTCACCTCGGAGTGAAAAGGCTTCAGGAACTTTATCTCCGGTATGGACAGGAGACATTTAAACACAGTCTTAACTCTCTCTTCGATTACAGCGAAAAAATGCTGCGCCAGAAAATCCTGGCTATTCCAGCTGGTGAATATAGTTTCGAAGACTATATGGACGATGACGGATTTTCGCCGAAACCGCTAAAAATAAAAGTTAAAATTCAAGTTAATCATGATTCCCAACCTGCCTTGAAGTTTGACTTCACCGGCACAGATCTTCAGGCGGAAGGTGGTATTAACATGGTCAAGGTAGCCCTGGAAGCCTCAGTTTATTATACAGTCAAAGCCCTTCTAGCGACCAATATCCCGATGAATGCCGGCTTTCAACGTCCCATCACTATCTTCGCCCCTGAGGGAACATTAGTCAACGCGCAGGAACCAGCCGCCGTGGGAGGTCGAACGGACACCTGCCAGCGGGTCGTTGATGTTCTTCTGGGAGCCTTCAGTTCTGCCCTTCCCCAGGAAGTAATCGCGGCCTCCAATGGCGCGACCACGGCTCTTATTTTTGGTGGAACAAAAAAATTATCAGGAAAAGACTTTATCTATATTGAAGCCCTGGGAGGAGGGATGGGGGCTCGTTTTAACCGCGACGGACTTGACGGTCTTCAAGTTCATATCACCAATACTTCTAATCTACCGGTTGAAGCTCTAGAAATAGAGTATCCTCTCCGGGTTCTCCGGTACGGTTTGGTCGAAAACTCCGGGGGACCAGGGAAAAATCGAGGTGGGCTGGGGATAGAAAAAGAGATTATGACTCTTCGGCCGCTCCTTTTTTCTGCTCACGCGGACCGTCACCGCCTCCCGCCCTGGGGTTTAAATGGCGGCCAGTCAGGCCAACCAGGAGTTTTTCTCCTTAAATCGGGGCCAAAGCAAAAAAGAAAAATCCCTTCCAAAATAAACGGCCTTTTGCTTCAACCGGGAGATATTCTCCTGGCCCGGACCGCCGGGGGAGGAGGTTATGGCTCACCCTGGGAAAGAGCCCCGGAAAAAGTTCTCAATGATTTTATCGCCGGCAAAATAAGTCTAGATCATGCCCGCCAGGCCTATGGAGTGGTGATTAAGGGAAAAAAGATTAATCACAAGGCCACTACTCAACTTAGACTCCACAGGAAAAAAACAGGCGGAGAAAAAAGATGAGAGTGGCCATCGATACCGGAGGCACCTTCACCGATATCCTCCTTTTTGATGAAGAAAAAAACAAACTCTGGCCTCTCAAAATTCCTACGANTCCGGAACACCCGGAAAAGGCTTTTCTCCAGGGGCTACTGGAGGTCCTTGAATTCTCAAAAAGTGATCCGGCTAACATTGAGACCATCATTCATGGCACAACGCTGGTGACCAATGCTCTTCTCCAGCAACAGACCGCTAAAACTGGTCTTCTGGTTACAGCCGGTTTTCGGGACCTTCTGGAAATAGGTCGCCAGGATCGGGCTGAACTTTACAATCTCCAGCTGGAAAAACGGCCTCCTCTTGTTCCCCGGGAACTAATCCGGGAAATTCCCGAACGGATAGGACCAGAAGGTCAGATATTAAAAAAACTTGACCTACAAGCTGCCCGAAGGGCCCTTTATTACCTTCACCAGGAAGGTGTGGAATCTTTGGCTATTTCGCTTCTTTTTTCCTTTCTCAACTCATCTCACGAAAAACAGCTTGGTCAACTGGCCAGCGATTTTTTTCCTGAAGAATTTATCTTTCTCTCCAGCCAGCTCTCCCCTGAGTTTCGGGAATACGAACGCACCAGCACAACCGTAGTGGCCGCAGCTGTGGCTCCCAGAGTGGTTAATTACCTTCAGGTTCTTCTAAATAATCTTGACCAGATTGGTTGTGCTCAATCAGAGGTCTTCATCATGCATTCCGGAGGGGGAATGCTTCCTGCCAGGGAAGCAGCCCATCACCCCCATCAATTAATTGAGTCAGGTCCAGCCGCCGGCCTTATGGCCGCCGCTCATCTATCCCAGCTTCTCCATCTCCCCCGGGTTATTGCCTTTGATATGGGCGGGACAACCGCCAAGGCGGGGGTAATCTTCAACGGCCAGCCCCAGTACACTGTTGACTATCAAGTTGGCGGCGATATTCATCGGGGAGGCAGAAATTATGGCGGCTATCCAGTCCGTTTCCCCATGATTGATGTAACTGAATGCGGGGCCGGCTCAGGCAGTATTGCCTGGATTGATCCGGGAGGACATCTTCAGGTGGGCCCTCGGAGTGCCGGTGCTCACCCCGGACCAGCCGGTTACGGCCAGGGAGGAAAAGAGCCCACGGTAACTGATGCTTATTTACTTCTCGGCTTCCTCCAGGCAGATGATTTACTCGGTGGACGAAAAGCTCTTTTTCCAGCTCTCGCCAGAAAAGCCATTCAGGAAGAAATAGCTCAACCCCTCGGGCTTGAAGTTCGGCAGGCGGCTCAAGGAATTCTGACCCTTGTCAACGCCAATATGCTGAGAATACTGCGCCTGGTCTCCATTTCCCGGGGACATGACCCCCGAGATTTTACTCTTCTGCCTTATGGAGGAGCTGGACCTCTTCACGCCTGTCATTTAGCCGAGGAAATGGAGATTAAAAAAATTATCATTCCTCCCTTTNCTGGCTTATTTTCCGCCACAGGCCTTCTTCTATCTGATATAACCATGGACTTTGTCCGAACAAAACTTCTTCTTTTAAGTGAAAACAATATAACCACCATACAGGCCATCTTTTCTCTTCTTCTGAAAGAAGCAGAAGCCTGGTTCCAGAGAACCGGGTTAGGCCAAGATAAAACAGCTTTATTCCCTTCGGTTGATCTCCGTTATCAGGGTCAAAATTATGAATTGAATGTGCCTTTTTCAGGGAAAAAATTTACCCGGGATTTGATGGCTTCTCTCCTCTTATCCTTTCATCAGATACACCAACAATTGTATGGCCATTGTGAGCCCCGGGCGCCGGTGGAGCTGGTCAATCTCCGGCTGAAAGCGGTGGTCAAGGTCACCAAACCCCAATTTCCTCCTTTGGAAAAAGCCACTACCTCTATCCAAGAGTCCAGGGAGTCGTTCCGGGAAATATGGTTAGCAGAAAACATTAAAAAAGGCATCCGAGTGATTAAATGCCCTGTTTTCCAGCGAGATAATCTCCGGGCCGGGCATGAAATTAAGGGCCCAGCTCTCATTAAGGAAACATGCTCCACCACCTTTGTCGGCCCTGGGTGGCATTTACAGGTTGATACTTTAGGGAACTTAATTCTGGAAAGATAAAGCACTCTTGGGCTGCGGGGCAAACCACTTCTTCGCCTTGACTGTTCCCGCAGCGGTAAAATTTTCCTGGCCAGTCCTTATGAATATGAAATCCGGGTCTATGCCCTGGGAAAACTTCAGCAGACTCTAAGGGGACAAAGTGATCTTTTTTTCCCTTAAAAATACAGGCCAGAAAGACAAGCAATACGCGGCAACTCAGCCTGATGTAGTGCACGGCAAATGTGGTTGAACACAAAGGCCGCCTTTTGCCGGGCTAAAGACATCTTCCGAGGAAAAAAAGAATCACCTGGAGATTTTTGAAAGAGAAAAGCCAATGGCCATCCTGGAGGTTGATGGGATACTTAGAGCCATTGAGCAACAGGAGCATCTTTATTTCTCTGAAGGAATACCTTATCCGGTAAGGAGAAGGTATAAGGTGGAGGTGGTTAAATGATTAAATCTTCTNGCGACAATCATAAATTATTATGAGCAAATGTAAACTTCAAGCCTTTCTCACTTCTAACTCGTCCCCTAGATATTCTCAAAACAAAAAATTTTACCGGGAACAAGGCAACTATTTAAAACATGTAAGTCAATTTCAAAAACAGAGTATGTCCCTGAACCCCTTTTTCGCCAAAACGGCCGGTGCCCTTCTGGTAAGCCACTTGAATAAACCCAAACGGCGGTTGAAAGCGATAGACAAATAAAACCTGAATATTATGTTTATCGATAGCGGTATTCACCTGATAAAATACTTTGATAAATAAATCATTGGTGAAATAATTGGAGGCCCGAAAAACATGAATCCAGGTGCTCCGTCCCTGAGGATCTGGATTGTAAGCCAGTCGGGTCAGCGCATACTGAAAGGAAAAATCACGGGTGAACTTGTAATTCACGCTCCCTTCCAGGAGGGTAAAATCCAGGTCGAAATTGCGACCGAAAGAATAAGCGATACTGGCTGATTGCCATTCGCGGGTATTGTAACCTAGGGTGAACTTAGTCCGGTGATTACGGAATTCCTTCTCATAAAGTTTATATTCCTGCACATGGTCTGTGCGGAAGGAAAATTTATTGGTGAAATCAAAGGAAAGGCCTTCAATAATCTCCCAGCTGCGGAGGGTCTTATCCATCCCCCAGTAAATATTGTAATTCGAGCTGTACTTGATCCGGTCAATTCCCCAGCGTTTCAGCCAGAATGTTTTGGTAATGTTGGAATCAAACTCATGACGGTTATCATCCCTGATATAACCCACTTCATTGGCATTATCCCCAAATCTCTCCCCCAGATGAGTATAACGGAGATGAATGTGAAAGGTAGCTGAATCGTAACTTGGGCGCAAGAAAAAAGCAATGTTTTGCGAATTATAATCCCCATAACTGAAAGCCAGCTGGCCTGTGAATTTAAAGGTATTGCTAAAATAAAGAGCTGTGTCCAGGCCGGCTGTTCCTTTATGCCGACCGTTTATATATTTATTGGCCAAGAGAAACCCGATATTAGACGATTTTAAAACATCTTTTTTCACTCTAAACACAGTGAAGTTAGCTGAACCTTCCTGGCTGTAATCTGTTTCCTTGGTCTGGACNCTCATTCCAGAAAATTCATATCCACCACTCTTTCCATAGACCTTTACCCCACCATAGATATCAGCAATCCGCCGGGAATAAAACAGTCTTATCCGTTGCCGATAAATCTCAGAGCCTTCCAGGAAAAAATTTCTTTTCTCCGGAAGGCGCAGTTCAAAGCGGGTTAAATTTATTTGTTCCTGGTCAGCCTCTACCGTGGCAAAATCAGGATTGATGGTTAAATGACCGGAGACCATCTGGGAAAAACTGTAGTTGGCATCCAGCCCGACCTGGACTTCTGATTTTTTGCCTTCTTCCAGTTTGGTGATAATATGAGGAATGAGATAACCTCTCTTCTGGGCNGGCTTCAGGTTCAAACCCACCAGGTCACCAAACTGAGAGACTTTTTGAGGCGACTCCAGAGGCCCCGTCCAGAAACTCATTTCCAGATTCCGGGGAATGAAGCGGCCAAAATTAACTCCCCAGATTCTCTCTTCTCCCGGCTGATATTTCATCGAGCTTAAATCAACGGCTATCTCCGCTGTCCAGCCAAAATCCGTGTGTTGACCGGCCGATTTCCAGATGCCGTCCCAGGTCGTCTCCATTGTTTTTCCATTCTCCGTGATCCGACCATCCAGCTGGGTACCCAAAAGATTGGTGACAAAATAATAACAACTGCGCCGGTCATGAAAAGTATCCAGAAAAACAGAGACGGCATCATCTTCTCTTAAATCAGCATCTCGCTTGGTCTGACTGGCGGCAATTCTCTCGGGTTGGGGATCATAACAGAGAAAGCCAAAATAAATATATTTTTCATCATAAAGCACTCGAACCACTGTCTTCAGACTGGCCGGCTGCCCCCGTTGAGGCTCAAATTGAATAAAATCACTGGCCTGGGGAGCCTTTTCCCAGATGGCTTCCTCCAGCGCTCCGTCAATCACTATTTCTCCCTCCGCCCGGATGGCAGCTACTCTTTTTACTTCTTGAGTCCAAAGGGAGAGGGCGCTGCTCAGGCAGATCAACCCCACAAATAATATTTTTTTCATCTTTGATGTATTAAATATTTAAATATTAAGAACGCAAATATAACACACCCTTTTCTTCAGAGCAAACGATAAACCTAGGGGAGCAAATCAAAGAACTAATTCCTTTTCAGCAGGGCGTTATCAAGCGCTTTCATAAAGTGACGGAGAATCCTCTGCTTAACTTATTGGGAGAAAAACCGCTTCCCACGCCGGCGNAAAACTTTCTAAGTCACCTCTTCTTCTCCTCTGGTCACCTAGACGACCAAATAATCCTTCTCCTGTTGAACCGAGTGTCGACGATTGAAAATGTAACAATTCTCTTCAGCCTAATAAGCACAAGGAGTTCTTGTCTGTCAAGATTTCTCNGGAGCTTAATGATTCCTCGCCCTCTCAGAGCAAGATTCATAAAATTTAATGAATTTATTTCCGGGCCTGGAATCCTCCAGATACCTTATGAGTTCTCTGGAGTCAGAGCCATATAGAAAGAAAAGATTGGCTAGTTTATTCCGACAGTTCCGGGCTTCTTTCGGAGCAGCTAGGCAATGATAGGCCTCGAAAACAGCCAACTTAGCCTGGGGAAGCTCTTGATAAATCCTCACCAGCTCAGATANCGGCGCCACCTGGTCCAGGGTTCCACCCACCAACAATATCTCTGTATTAACGTTTTTAAGGTTCTGAATGTCAAAAAGATGTCCCTGGTAAGCAGGTGTCTCTCCATAAATTTTTAACAGCGGTCGGGCAATTTCCAGGAAAGGATAATTGACATCAAATTTATCATCCAGAGCGGTAGGGATATTGGTTTCATACATAAAGACCACGGTCCACGGCTTNTATTTTTGAACCGAACGGACAAAAAAATCCACTGTTCCCAGGAGTTTGGTATACTTCCTGTATCTACTGAGATCGTGTCTACTGGCTTCAATGATCATTTGTTTAACTTCATTCTCATCGTAATACAATAACCTCTGGATCAAAAAAAGGAATTGTTTTTTATCAACACCCGGGCTCTTTAAGGCCTGCTCATATCTCTTCTCCAGGTCATTTTCTTTCAGAAATCGCTGAAAGAAGGCCACTCCGGCTTCACTGCTTCCCCGGGCATCTTTAAAAAAACTCATCAGAAAAGCCCGGTTTACTTTCTCGGGGTACTTGGCGATATATTTTAAGCCAATCATGGCCGTCCCTGAACCCCCCAGAATGTTAATTTTTTTATCGCCTAATAAATCTCTTCTAATTCGTTCGATATCTTCCACCACATTGTCTGAATTCAGCAATTCGTAAGCCAGGGGCCAATTTATATTCTTGCCTTCCAGCTCTGGAATCCGGGAACAATACATCCCNCGATACTCATAAATGACTGTATTGAAATCCAGATTGAACATCTTTTTATACTTATCCGCCCAGCCCACCTGGGAAAAAGTTCTCTGCCCGTCGGTGGGAATGAGGATGGTCGGTTTACTTTCATCAAAATCACTGCAGAGTTCATAATAAAGTTTAAAGGTGCCTTTCGAAGGATTACGGTAAGTAAGGGGAACTTCAAGGTAACGATGATGAAAATCTGCTTTCGGCTGCCCGGGATTAAGCTCCCGATAAAGATAAGAGTCCTCCGAACGGAGAAAATTTGGAAAGATTCTCTCGATACTTCTGATGAATACAGCCGAACGTCCATTCACTTTCCCCTCGGCCACAGCAATTTTGGTCAATTTTAGATTGATCCCCAGGGAAGTCACATCCCGATCAACATAATCGCTCAATAATACTTTATAAGTCTGTTCAATAATGAAGGTGATGAAAAAGTCATCCACAAAATAGACCTCTTTATCCCCGGTCGTGGATTCCAGTTTAAGATAGATATCATTTCTGTCCTGAGAATCTTCCTTGGCGATTACACCTACCAGGCGCCCCTGAAAAGTCGCTCCCTGTTCCGTTGACCAGGCATTTGAAATCATTACTAGAATAAAACAAAAGACCAAGGTGATGCTTTGTTTCATGATCAACCTTCCTCGATTTCAGCGAAATAAAGGCCATATTATAATCATTACCTTCATCAAAAAAAAAGCCGACTTTAACTTCATCACCTTCTTCACGGAAGCAATACCTTCCAATCTGTCTATAGGGCAAATGATTTTTCTACAGGCGAGCCGACCCTTTGCCCAAACCATCTTTCCCAGAGCTGACAGGTCAAAGAAATGACATAAAAGAAAAGGGGAAATTTTCCCTCCGCCGGAGTTACTTCTTGAGCAGGCGAACCGGCCGGATATATCCTGACTCAGTCAGAAGGAGCAGGTAAAGGCAGCCGTTTTTAAAGCAGGCCGAGTTAAGACGTGCCCGGCGATCTTGGTGGTGAAAAGAAATATTCCTTCTGAGGAAAAGACGTCATAAACCGTCTCTCTCCTCGTTCCGCCTCTCCATTTCGGCCGGTAGCGTTCTATCNAGAGCCGCTCCTGCTCATCAACGGAGATAGACTCAAAGGAAGGATAAACCGGNCGAGCTTTAAAAGGATTCGGTCCCCTTCTCCGGAAAGCCGGCTGGCTATTTTTCTCAATTCCCTTTTAAAAAAAAAATATATTAATAACCTGAAGTTATTAATCTAGCCTGATTTCCGAAGGGCTTGGAGAGAAATCGGTTTTAGGGGCGGGCGGGCAGTAAAGAGACCGATTTTCTCGGCATCTTTCTGACACATGGCCTGGAGAAGATCATAGATGATGGGGGTACAGGTCCGGCCCTGGCATTTCCCCATGGCACAACGGGTAGCCACTTTAAGAGCGTTGGGATTATGGCAACCCATTTTCAGGGCCTTTTTTAAATCTTTTAACGTTACGCTTTCACAGCGGCAGATAATCGTCTCCTCGGGCAAATCCAGAATAGTGGCGGGATCAATCTGATAGAGAGAGTTAAAACATTTAACAAAACTCAAATGATGTTTTCTCTCTTTTTGTAGTTTTTTCAGGCTATGGGAAAGGTGAGAACTCTTTTCTTTGCCCAATTTTTCCAGAATGGTGTAAGCGGCCAGCTGTCCTTCATTAATTGATTTTTGAGCACCCCCGATGCCAGTAATCTCACCCGCGGCTAATATACCGGCCACACTGGTTTCTAGCTGGTCATTAACCTTAACAATCCAGCCTCCTTTATCCCGGGAATACTCCAATTCACAGCCGGCTAACTGGGCGGCTTCAATATTGGCCACAAAGCCATAGCCCACCCCTAAAGCCTNCACCGGATAAGTTTTCTCCGTGCCACTAATTAATCTGCCCTGGCTGTCAACTCGACCTACCACCACTTCCTCCACATGCTTTTCTCCCCTGGCCTCAACGATTTTTCTTTTATATTTGACCGGCACCCGGGAACGATAAATAAGAGAAAGATAACGGACTCCTTCCCAGAACTTGGGGAATTGATGAAAAATTTGAGGCAGAAATTTTATTTTATTCAGCCAGGGAGTTTGCTCCATTATTCCCAGGAGGTGGCCGCCATTTTTAAGATATTCATAAGCAGCTGCGAGCAAAAAAAGGCCCGTCCCCCCAATCAACATCCGCCGGGCGGGCAAGATACCCGAGCTCTTCATTAAGACCTGGACCAACCCGGTGGAATATACTCCTGGTAGAGTCCAGCCTTTAAAGGGAATAAACCTTTCTCTGGCGCCAGTGGCCAACAAAAGAAGGTCATATTTCAGGGAAAAAATTTTCTGACGCTGCCATTCCAGCAGAATCTCCCGGTCATCATAAATGCCCATCAGGATGGCTTTGTTTAGGAGGGCGATCTTTTTTTGCTTAACTTGCTCAATAAACTCAAAGCCAACTCTCTTAACTTTATCCAGATGGGCCTCAGGATATTCTCCCAATTCTTCCGGAATTTTCCGTAAAAGCTGGCCGCCCAGATGAATGTTTTCGTCAACCAGAAGAATTTTTAAATCATAATCAGCCAGGATATTGGCAGCGACAAGTCCAGCCAGACCGCTGCCTACGATAACCACTTCATATTTGCTTTTGTCTTCAATCATCTAATTCTACTTTCATCCCCTCTTGTACTTCAGTGACGCAGGCTCGGATATTGGGAACGCCGTCAATAGTCACCGTACATTCAAAACACACCCCCATCCCGCAGAGAGCCCCGCGGGGCTCACGGCTCACCGGATTTTTCTTGATTATTTTATACCCGGCGGCCAGCAGAGCGGCCAGAACTGTTTCACCAGTATAGGCTTCGATTACCTGACCATTGACGAGGATTCTGACTTTTTCTTTCCTCTTTATTGAAGGAATTCTTAAATTGTCCATCGATTTCTTGAGAGGATATAAAGCTAAATTTTTAGACTATAAGCTACCTATTTTTCAGGGATATTGTCAAGAAAACTTTGGTCTACGGACAAATTTCCAGCAACTGGGTTAACAAAAGACCACCTATCCTTTTTTAGTTCATCATACTAATAATGATTGCTGNCCATTCACTCGAATATATATTAATTCTATTCTTCTTTTCCCTATCTCACTAGGTCAAGGAGAAATATTTCCCTCAGGAAATGGGATACTCAGTAAAAAATTTTAGGATCAAGTCTCTCAGAATCTCAATTTAGGCAAGTTCAAAATCTAGAAGTTAAGTCTAGAAGCTGCCTTCTCTAGGAACTAATTTTGACGCATTATGAAGATGAAACTAGAGGCCTTAGAGGCGATTTTTGGGCCCGAAAATCGTGTTTAAGGGGTTTTTTAGGGTGAAAAAAGGGGTTAACTACTTGATAATAAAGAAAATACTGAGGCCCGACCCCGTAATTCTTCCGGAATCGGCAATTCCGGACCATGGACCCCGCAATTCCGAAGAAAAGTGGAGATTAAGTTGACACCAGCTGGTGGCTGTGTTAAAAACTTTTCNTCATCTATCTCATATCATTTAGAAGAGACATAATGCCCACCTACGATACCGCCATAGTCGGGGCCGGGATCATCGGCCTGGCCACTGCCTATTATCTAAGCGAAAGCGGATTAAAGCTGGCGATCATCGAAAAAGATTATATCGGCTCCGGCTCAACCCTGCGTTGTATAGGCGGAATCCGTCAGCAATTTTCCACTCCCACCTCTATCCGGGTGATGAAAGAAAGCATCTCCCTCTTTAAGCAAATGGAAGAAGAATTCGGTTTCCCAGTTGATTTTCACCAGGGCGGCTATTTACTCCTGGCCCACACCCAGCAACTAGTGGATGTCTTTAAAGCCAACATCAAAATCCAGCAAGCAGAAGGAGTCAATGTTGCCCTCCTTTCTCCAGAAGAGGCCAGGGAGATTGTTCCAGATCTGAATATCGAAGGTTTGNTGGCCGCTGCTTATTGCCCGGACGACGGCCAGGCTTACCCTTTTGCTGTGTTGAAGGGTTACCAGAAGAAACTAGAAGAAAAAAAGCAGACCTTTTTCCTTCATAATCCGGTAGAAAAAATAAAAATTGATAAAAATTTCCTGTTAACTCTTAAAGACGGCACAACCCTGGAAGCTGAAAAAGTCCTGCTCAGTGCCGGCCCCTGGACCGGTGAACTGGCCAAAATGGTCGGCCTTGATTTGCCTCTTTTCCCCGAAAGACACGAAGCTATTGTCACCGAAAGGCTGCCTAAATTTATTGAACCCATGCTGGTCGATTATCGACCCGACGGATGTTATTTCCATCAATTGATAAGCGGCCACATCGTCGGCTGTTACACACCCATCCCTAATGTCCCGGGTATTCGCAAAGATAGTTCTCTTGAGTTCCTGCGGGAAATGGGTCAGCGTATGGTCCGGCTTGTCCCTGCGCTAGAAAAAGCCACAATTCTCCGTCAATGGGCGGGATGTTACACCATGACTCCCGACGGCAGCCCTCTCGTTGACGAAAGTCCAATCAAAAACCTCTATATTGCCGCCGGAATGAGTGGTCATGGTTTTATGTTCGGTCCAGGAATCGGGAAACATCTGGCTCACTTTATGGTGGAAGAAGAATGGGATGTTGACTTTAATGAATTCGCCATCAACCGCTCCTTTAAGGGGAAAGAAAGTCTAAAATAAAGATTCTTCCTCTTCCCTGAAATGTTNGTTGAGCCCGAGCAAAAAAGCTANAATTCTTGCTTAATCAATTCAGAAATAACATGTCCATCCTTTCTTTCTATAGACCAAAGTGATGACCTGCTCCCGGCAGTTTGAAGCAACTTCGGCTGCTTCGGCCCCCACGTCGCCTGTTAATCTCAGCTAAAACAGGTCATCGCTTGGGCTCAGTTATAACTCTCATCTCTGACATGGGGTCTAAGAGTCAGGGGGAATTACTTAAAACTTCATTGATATGAAACAGCCCTCNCTTCGCTCCATTCCCTGAAATTTTAAGCAATGATTTTCCCTCTTTTTTTAATCTGAATTTTATGGTAACTTTACCTATNATTTTGATNNTTTGGATAGAATTTATTATCTCGAGCAGAACTATTTAGATTAAAATGAAGATAGAAAACAAAATTCAGAGTCATTACCTCAAGAAAAAATATGGGGAAGGTCTCTTAATTTTGGTGGCCCTAGTAGGGCTTGTCCTGGTTGAACCAGGATTTTCTCAGGAAGCCAACTCCCATCCTCCCCTGGTTAGTCTTAAAGCAACTCGCTGTTTGAACTGTCATGGTGAAGTAGTTAAAAAACAATATGTCCATCCACCAGTCAAAGAAGAAAGCTGTGACATCTGTCATGAAATTACCATTACTCCAGAGAAAACCACTGTCAGATTGGCTGACGAACCCCGGAAGCTTTGTTTCACCTGTCACGATAGTATCCAGAATAAATTATCAAAGAAGAACCTCCATCCGCCGGCCGAAGAAGGGTGTCTCGACTGTCACCGCCCTCATAACTCACCCTATCCCCACCTTCTCCCTCAACCAGATCCCCAGGTTTGTGCCAGCTGTCATGTCCTCGAAGATCCTGCTTTCCGCAAGGCTCATGGTTATCAACCCGTGGTGGAAAGGGGCTGCGATAGCTGTCATGATGCTCATGGCTCTGACCAGGAACACCTCTTTCCGGCTCAATTTCAGCATCCACCTTTCAGTGGAGGAGAATGCACGACCTGTCACCGCCGCCCGCGGCGGAAACAAGTTAGATTGCGAGGAGAGGAAAATAAACTCTGCTTCTCCTGTCACGCCGACCTAGAAGAAAAACTCAAAGGCCAAAAGGTCCTCCATGCCCCCCTCCAGAAAGGACGCTGCAGCGGCTGTCATAATCCCCATCTTTCCGACAACACAAAATTCCTGCGCCAGGAGGGTAAAGGCCTTTGTTTCACCTGCCACCCTGAAATCCAGAGCCTGCTGGCCACCGATCATCCTCACCCACCGGCTGAAGAAGGCTGTCTCGATTGCCACCAAGCTCACGGGGCCGACTTTGAATTCATGCTGACAGAGAAAACACCGGATAATTGCCTGGCCTGCCATGACGCCACCGAAGAGGCTTTTCGGNAAAAACACTACCAGCAGCCCGCGGAAAAACTGGACTGCGGTGAATGCCATAATCCTCATGGGTCTGTCAATGAAACTCTCTTAAATACCTTCAGCCACTCTCCTTTTCTCAGTGGTGAATGCGACACCTGCCATCTTAACACCGCGGAGGACCAGAAGATTCAAATAGCCGAAGACGGAGGGAACGAGTTATGTCTAGCCTGTCATAACGATAAGAGTAAGACAAAAGAAAAACCGTATCCCCATGGCGCTCTGGAAACTGGTGAGTGTTCAGGCTGCCATTCTCCGCATGCTTCTGCCTGGGCTCACCAGTTGAAGAGACCAACCAAGATGCTCTGTCTGGAGTGTCATGATGACCGGCAAAGGGAACGGGAGTCTGGCCAATACCTCCACGGGGCTATTGAACAAATTGGCTGTGAAGCCTGCCATGAGTCCCATTTCTCCTCAAATAAAGCTCTGCTGCTGGAAAAACCCAATCAGCTGTGTCTGGCCTGTCATCTGGCGGTCCCAGACCGTCCCTCAGGGAAGATAGTCACCATCCTGGGCCGATTAAAATTGAAAGACACATTTCTGGCCAGCTTAAAAAAAGTCGACCTTTCTCCAGATTTGAGCCGTAATCATCCTCAATTAAGACATCCAGTCAGTGGCAACTATCCAGTAAAAAGCAAAAAGCTCACTCGCAAGGCCCGCTCGGATTTAACTTTTCAGGGTAATTTAACCTGTCTCTCCTGTCATGACGCCCATGCTGGTGCTTCTCCCTTACTGCTGGTGGATAAGCTTCTAAACCGAACCCAGCTGTGTTTTAAATGTCATCGTAAATAGAGGACTTAAAATGAAAGACAAAAATAAATTCAATTTACTGACCCGCCTGGTCCTTTGCGGACTCCTGGCTATGACCCTCCTGACTCTTATCAACAANTGTACCCGGGCGCCGGCTCCCCGACAAGAAGTGCCCTCTCTCGTCTGGCCTCCGCCGCCACAGCCGGCCCGCATCCAGCTGGTGGATATCATTGCTTCCGCCGAGGATATTGGGGCTGTCCGCAAAAAGAACCTCAAAGATTGGTTGGTCGGCGAAGATCCCCGCCGGAGCATTATCCGCCTGCGGACCCCCCACGGACTCTGCACCGATTCCCGCGGCCGCCTCTATGTGGCTGATACCCAGCTGGGAGTCGTGGTGGTTTTTGATCGTTGGCGACATAAAATGTATCTTATTGGGCTTTCACAGCCTGGACAACTGGCTGGTCCGGTAGGGGTAACCGTGGATGCCAGCGACCGGGTTTATGTCTCNGATCCCAAACTGAAAGCGGTCTATATCTATAGCTCGGATTATAAATTCATTGGAGCCTTAGGGAAAAAAGGAGATTTTCTTAACCCAGTGGGCCTGGCGGTCGACAAAAAAAGAAACCGCCTGCTGGTGGTCGACTCCAAAGCCCATCAGGTCAAAGTTTTCTCTCTAGATGGCCGCCCTATTACTCAGTTCGGCGAAAGAGGCCCTAATGAGGGGCAGTTTAACTTCCCTACGCATATCGCCATAGGAAAAGACGGTTTGATTTATGTGGTAGACACCATTAATTTCCGCGTTCAGGTTTTCGATGAAAACTACCAATATTTTGATGACTTTGGGGTGGCTGGCGATCGTCCAGGGCAATTCGCTCGACCCAAAGGGATCGCTCTGGACAGCGATAACCATATCTATGTGGTTGATGCNGCCTTTAATAATTTCCAGATTTTTGACCAGGACTACCGGGTCTTGTTGGCGGTAGGCGAAGGTGGAGATGGCCCCGGTCAATTCTGGCTACCGGCCGGCATTCATATCGACGATCAAGACTTCATCTATGTCTCCGACGCCTATAACCGCCGGGTTCAGATTTTCCGTTACTTAAA
>MTOP01000025.1 GCA_002010725.1 Candidatus Aminicenantes bacterium JdFR-80 | reverse complement strand
TTTTTATGAAGAAAGCGATATGTTTGGGGTGTATTATAGGACTTTTTTTAATCGGATGTCAGAAAAAAAGCGAGGAAGGCCCTGAAGTTAAACTGGCGGCAGCTTTAGCCCAAGTGCCCACCACTATTCAGAATGATCTGCTCCAGTTTGCCCCGTCTCTGAAGAGTGGGGATTTTCTGGCCGCTTTATCTTCTTTACGCTCAGCCTTAAAGCACTTTTGGGAAGTAGCTCCTTTTACTTTAACCAATATCAAATATGTTAAAAGTGACAATAATAGCTATGGTATTTATGAACTTAAAGAGAATGATGAATTCAGGGATGGGGAAATAATTTATCTTTACATTGAACCTATCGGTTATTCGGTTAAAAAAACTATAGAGGGGAAATTTGAATTCGGTTTTGAGGCCGATTTCTCTGTAGAAACTGAAGAAGGAGAGATTCTCGGGGGGCAGAAAAAATTTGCTTTACTGGAGTTTTCTTCCTGGAATTTTAATACCGAGATTGCGCTGACTTTCACCTATACTTTCAGTGGTTTGAAGAAAGGGCGATATAAATTAATTACGACCGTAAAGGATATTATTTCTGGAAAAGAAGCCACTTGTGAGAAATGGTTTACCATTATTTAATTTAATAATTACCATTATTTAATAATTACGAAAAAACTGAAGGCAGAGCATTATCCTCAGGACCGAAAGAACCACCAGAATTCAAAAGGAAGAGCAACCGGGGAAAGACGGGTCCAGTCCTGAGAGTTTCCTTCCTTAGTAAGAAGTAAAGACACCAGATTTTTCCAACCAAATTTAATTTAGAATCTTTCTTACATCTAGTTGCTGACCATTCTGATGAAAGGAAAATGATTCCAATGTTTATTTTATAGAGGGGCTGGGAGTGATGATCGAGGGGTTATAAAGTAAAAAAGGNTCACTCGTTTATTTATTTCTTCCAGAAGCTTAGTTGAGGAAAAGAAGAAAAGTCGGTTGGGCCAGGTCTATTATTTCTCAGTTTATCAGGGAAAAAGAGTCGATTAGACAAGATTTCCTTTTTTTAAAAGATTTTCAAAAAACTTGTTTAATATAAATGATAAATATTATAGAATAAATTANCTTTATATTTNTTATATAAAAAATTAATTATAATACAAAGGAAGAAAGAATGGTCGCTCTTATCCTTACCTGTTTATTGATCCTATTTAGTGGTTCGGCTAATTTGCCAGTTAACTTTTCATTGAATCGTAGTTTTATGGAGAGTGATTTTGATTCTTCTCCTGCTCTTTGTTCATCATCATCTGAGTTAATTTTCCTAGAGCCNACAGGAAGTTCCTCCGACAATTCATCAGAAACTAATTGTCTTGAATGTCATGATGAAACACTTTTAGAAGAGGTGGAGAAATCAGTTCATNAGGGTTTCTCCTGCCGGGATTGTCACCTGGAGATAAAAGCAGTGCCTCATGAAGAGATTAAAGCCCGCCCGGATTGTTCACAATGTCATGAAGAAGTAGTCAAAGTTCATCGAAATAGTATTCATGGTCAGGCCATTGCTCAAGGAATAGATGAGGCTGCTAATTGTAGTGATTGTCATCAAAAGCATCTGATTTTAAGTCATGAAGATGAACAGTCGACAATTTCGCATAAAAATCTGCCGATAACCTGTGGACGATGCCATAGTCAGGAGGATTTGGCTGAGAAATATAAAATACTCATCCGCAGCCCTTATCAGATGTATGAAGAAAGTGTTCATCACCAAGCCCTCCTGGAAGGCAAAAATGCTGCTGTTTGCTCCGATTGTCATGGTGTCCATGATATCTTAGAGAGCTGGAATCCAGGTTCAAAAATTAGCCAAAAGAACATTCCTCAAACATGTTCAGCCTGTCATCTTCAGGAATATAAAGATTATATCCAAAGCATTCATTGGGAAGGTTATCAGGGAGGAATCCAGGAGTCACCCGTTTGTACTGACTGTCATGCTGAGCACCGTATTCTCTCTCGAATTAATCCCAAGAGCCCGATTTATCCCCTGAATGTTCCCAAGACATGTTCTGATTGTCACGAACGATATGTTCTGGCTGAACGGTATGGAATTTCCACCAATCGTCTTTCATCGTTTTATAGTAGTTATCATGGTATAGCTCTCAAATCTGGCAATGTGGTGGCCGCCAATTGTGCTTCTTGTCACCAGAATCACCTGGTTTTACCAGCCTTGAATCCTGCTTCACCGGTTAATCCCCAAAACTTACCCAAAACATGTGGNAGCTGTCATCCCGGCATAAAGGAAACAGCTGCCATTCAATCAGTTCATGAAGTGGTCTCCACTATCGGTGCCTCTGTAATTCATATTGTCAAAACAGTATATATCTGGCTGATTATTATCCTTATCGGAGGAATGGTTATTTTTTGTTTACTGGATTTAATTAAAAAAGCCAAAGAAAAAAGCCAACAGAAGTTTATTTCTCCAGAAGATGAAGAAGATATCCTCCGTTTCACCCNAATCGAAAGGCTCATCCATCTTTTCCATTTACTTTCTTTTCTCGTTCTTGTTTATACCGGTTTTATTCATCATTTTCCCGAAGCCGCCTGGGGAAAATGGCTGGCTCAGCTGGGTGGAGGNGTGGTCCGGTCCTTCATCCATCGGGTGGCCGGAGTGGTCATGCTGGTGACCTTTCTTATTCAGGTCGGCGCCGTGGCCTTGACGAACCGGGGGCGGGAACAGTTCAAGGCTCTTCTTCCTCGCAGGCAGGATCTTCAGGATGCTTTTCAGCTTCTTCTTTATAACCTGGGCTTAAAAGCCGAGCGTCCTCTGAGCGGCCGGTTTACTTTCTATGAAAAGGTAGAGTACTGGGCTCTTATCTGGGGATCAGTCATTATGGGCTTTACCGGACTCGGGTTATGGTTTAAAACCCAAACCTTGAACCTGGTTCCCCGCTGGTTCATCGATCTTTTCCTGGTTATTCATTATTACGAAGCCATTCTGGCTTCCTTGGCTATTCTGATCTGGCATCTGTATTGGGTGATTTTTGATCCGGTTGTCTATCCCTTAAATAAATCCATGTTCACGGGAAAGTTACCTAAATCTATCTATGAAGAAGAACATCCCTTGGAGTTCAAAAAAGAGATTANGTGACTACCTTTCCAATAAAAAAGACGCTTGCTGAAAGGCCAGAGCAAGGCTAAAANGATGAGCTTTTTTCTAAATAGACGGTTGGTAATATTAAATGATCATTCTTCAATATTACTCTTTGTGTTATAATTTTTTTAACTTATGTTTGATAATTTTCGCCGGGAAAAAAGAACATTTCCTTTTGTTCTCATTCAGATTGGTCTTTTTCTGGTGATTCTCGCTTTGGCTACTTTCCTGGTTGGCTTCGGGATTTATGGAGTTACCTATTGCTGGAATCAACTTTCAACTAAACAAAAGAAAGAACAGGCTGAAATTCTGCGGCGCCAGCAGATATTGCGGGATAATATTGATATTATAATTAGGCGGGAAGGATACCTGGTAAAAGAAAGCGGTCGAGAAACAATTTATGTTCCTACTATTTATTTAGAGGTAACTAATCTAAGTAATCAACCGGTTGAGGACTTTTTAGTCTCCGTTTATTTTAAATTCAACCGAAAAATATTTTGTCATAGTCAGATCCCGATAGCTATGCTTATGCCGGGGCAAATTATCTCTCTGGTGGCCAATTGTATTGAATGGGTGGGCTTCGGCTCGGTCTACAAAGGATTACCTTTGATTCAAACATCCCATCAAGTGAGTTATGAAATCTGGGGAACCTGTCAAGAAATCCAGACCCAATATCTCGAAGCTCCTTTATTATTTCAGATTCTTGAGCAAAAGAGGCAGTAATATTTGAGTGGAGGAAGACNGGTCAGAAAGGCAAGATGAAAGATAATAAATATTCTCTATGCCTGGCTTTTATTATCAAAAAATTAATGATTAGAATTGGGGGAAAATAATGGAGAGAAAAAAACAGATTTACCTGGCATTAATTTTATTTTTTTTATCTCTCTGGGTTGCCTGTCAATCTTCGCCGGAGGTAAACCGCTTTTCTCCGCAGATAAAAGTGGGCGTAGAGGTTTTTCTGGATGAGTATCTTCATCTTGTTCAGGGAAAAAAGGTTGGTTTGATAACTAATCCCTCAGCCGTAGATAGTCACTTGAGGCCAGTTGTCGACCTTTTTTATCAACATCCGGATATTGATCTCGTCGCCCTCTATGGACCTGAACATGGAATTCGGGGGAATGCTCAGGCCGGGGAGTATGTGCCCTTTTATATTGACGAAAAATACAATCTGCCTGTTTTTAGCTTATACGGCCAATCACGCCAACCTTCCCCTCAGATGTTGGCCGATATCGATGCCTATATGCGGTCTTTTGATACTATAAAAAATGGGAAAACCATGGAGAGAGAGCATATTCGTGGTCTGGATGTGCTTATTTTTGATATCCAGGATGTCGGGACAAGGGTCTATACTTATATCGCCACCATGGCCTATTGTCTGGAGGCTTGTGCTCAGGCCGGAGTGGAATTTATTGTCCTGGACAGGCCAAATCCCATTAACGGATTAATGATNGAGGGNCCTCTTCTTGAATATCCCAAATACAGCTCTTTTGTGGGACTTTATCCCATTCCCCTGCGGCATGGAATGACCGTGGGAGAATTAGCCCNTTTCTTTAATGATAAATTTTTGGCCAAAAAAGCCAGGCTTCAGGTCATTCCCATGAAAGGGTGGCAGCGCTCCATGTGGTTTGATGAAACCGGTCTACCCTGGGTCATGCCTTCTCCTAATATGCCGACTCTTCAGACAGCTATTGTTTATCCCGGACAGGTATTTTTAGAGGGAACAAATATTTCCGAGGGTCGGGGGACAACCCGGCCTTTTGAACTATTTGGAGCGCCGTGGATAGATGGTTACGAATTGGCTAAGCGTTTAAATAATTTGGATTTACCGGGAGTTAAGTTCCGGGAAGCCTGGTTTACACCAACTTTTTCCAAATATCAGGGAGAACTTTGCGGCGGCTGCCAGCTGCATGTGACAGACAGGAGTATTTATCGTCCCCTGAGAACGACCTTATGGATAATAAAAATGGTGAAAGATATGTATCCAGAGCAGTTTTCATTTTATCCCCGATATTTCGATAAGATTATGGGAACAAGTAAAGTCCGCTTGGCGTTGGAGAGAGGAGAGCCTTCTCTGGAAGAAGTCTTAAANTCTTTTGACCAGGATGTCACTCACTTTACTGAAGAGCGACGGCCTTATTTGCTCTATTAGGCTTTAAATAGAGAGAGAATCTATCTCATATTCCGGATACGAACTTCTATTTCCGGGAGGTCTTGAAGGAGTTCGACTAGTTTTTGCGGATCTGTTTGGCCATAGTGGTAGGGATAGAGAATTTTGGGCCGAAAGGCCCGAGCTGCATCAGCCACCATTTCCGGAGTCATGGTATAGGGAAGATTCATGGGAAGAAAAGCAATATCAATATTTTTTAAAGCCTTCATCTCCGGCGTGTTTTCTGTATCGCCAGCGATATAAACTCGTTTATCTGCCAAGTTAAGGATATATCCATTACCGATGCCCTTAGGGTGGAAAGGAACGCCCGGGCTGCGCATATGTTTAATGTTATAGGCAGGCACAGTTTCGATCAGTATTCCTTTAATCTTGATTTTCTCCCCATTATGCATTACTTTTCCCCCAGGAAGTTTATCAGCACATTTGGCCGTGTAAATAATTACCGTGGTGTCTGTACTTATTTTCTTAATAGCCCNTGGGTCTAGATGGTCGAAATGCTCATGAGTGACTAAAATAATGTCAGCCTTAGGGAGTTGACTGTAATCTGCATACCTGGACANAGGGTCAATATGGATGACCATATTTTTAAAAGTAAGATAAAGAGTTGCATGACCAAGAAATGTTATTTTTAAGGGGCCTTCTGAGGTTGAAATTGTATCTTCTTCAAATTTTTGCTGGGGAAGGGTAGAGCCCAGAAAGACAAGAGCTAGAAGGCAAAAGATAATGCCCGTAAATTTCATCTTGCCCTCCTTATTTGTTTTCTTAAGTTAATTCTAACACAAAAACTTGAGTCCACGAAAAAGATTTCTAAAGAAGAAAAAGTTCCTCCTCCTGGAACTGACAGGGAACTCAGTGTTTCGACCCTGGGTCTCCAGGAGAGCAATGAACCTTGAGGAAAAGATTTGTTTAGGTTACCAATAAGAAAATCCAAAAATAAAAAAATAGGAGTTGAATTATCTTCTATCCCTGGAGAATTCGTTGGGCATGAAGTAACTTGTCTTTAACAGCTAATTGATAAGGACAGGCTTTTTCACAGTAGCCCGGACAGGAAGAACAGATGGTTGGTTTTTTCTCATCTCCCAACTCGGCATAATACCGTAGGGCTTCCCGTTCCATCCGGTAATCTTCAAAATACATGACCATTCTTAAGATATCGTTGATGGCTACCCCTTGAGGGCAGGCGGCTAAACAGGCTGAACAGCTGACTCGACAGTACTCTCTGAAGACGGCCTGCTGGTAGGCAGTAATTATTTCTAGATCTTCCGGCCGAAGAGGTTGGCCGGAGACAGCCACATACTCCTCGACATGTGAATAGCTGCTCATAGTGACGATACAACAATCAATATGGGGATTTCTGAGGACCCACCGGATAGCAGCTTGAGGATAACTTTGCCGGGCATTGACCAAGGTCTTTAAATTGCCCTGTTTACCTCCAGCGAATACTTTCATGGCAATTACCCCAATTCCTTTCTTCCTCACCTGCTGGATCAGGTCTTCAATTTCAGGGCCTTCCAGGTGGTTGTAAATCACCAGAACTACTTGAGGAAAATCATTGGTTAAGGCCTGTTTTAAGGTTACCTTGGGATTATGAGTGGAAATACCGGTGAATCTAATCTTACCCTGTTCTTTTAACCGGGTGTAGGCCGCCTGGATTTCTTCGTTTTCAAGGAGAGATAAATCGCTGATATTGTGGATCATAGCAATGTCAATATAATCTGTGCGGAGCCTTTTTAAGCTGGCTTCAATCCGCTGGATTATCCGCTCCCGGCGGAATTGTTTGGCCAGCCGGCTGGGAAAACCATGTTTGGTGGTAATAATTACCTTAGAGCGAACATCATGAAGAGCTTCACCTAGAAATTTTTCACTTTGTGTCCGGAGGTAACTTTCGGCGGTATCAAAGTAGTTTACTCCCAGGTCGTAGGCATAACGAATAACGTTAGGATCAAAGAGAGAAATAGCCCCAAAACTTACATCAGAGACCTTTAAACCGGTGTTTCCCAGGGGATTATACTTTTTAATTTTAATTTGTTCATTCTTAGTGTCCGTGCCTCTGGTGGGTAAAGGAGATGAGCGGCTCCACCTCCAGCTTAAAAAACCTAAAGGCAGAGCGCTTAAAAAATGGCGGCGACTAAGAGGTGCCATATCTTCCTCCTTGTTGATTACTTTTCATTTTTGGCCACCAGTTCCAGGGGTAATAATGGTTTAAGAATATCGGCCAGGTGACCATATTTGGTAGAAAGGATGTAGACGATCATATGTTTATCCTGAATGTCAGGCATCATAAAGATGGCCCCCGGTCCCAGTTCTTCACGGGGGGGACGGGCCGAGTAGAATTTAACCGCCAGCTGGGTATCACCGATTTTGAGAGTTACCTGACTGCCCGGCTGGATATTTGCCTGATTTAAGTAATTCAGAGTAATATTGGTGTCAAGAGTTAAACGATTATTGCGGGCAATGTTGAAATTGACGATATTTCCTTTGATTAATCCCGGTTTGACTTCCACCTGGCCGATATTTAATTCCAGAGAGTCAAAAAAATTAGCCGGGAGCTTAAGATTAAATTTTACATCTGAGATTTCAAATAATTGACCTCTGGTGCCTACCTGGGAAACAAACCAGGAAGCTGGCAGATAAAGAGAATCAAATTGTTGATACTCTCCAAAATCATGATTTACTTCAAAGTGGCCTTTCTCCGCATCAAAACCCCGGAGGACCAATCTTTTCAGACGGAAAGTTTGGGGGTCAAGATAGAATCTAATTTCCAGGGAGCCCAGATGATTGGAGAGGACATGATGTTGTTTCAGCCCGAATTTCTTGAGTCCTTCATATTGAAGGTCATCTTGAAAGTTTTTAAGGGTGAAAAAGCCACTTCGGAGGCGAGCCATTACCTGGTAACTGGCTTTGAGTAATTCTGAATATTGAGAAATGTTGTTGTAACAATTGCGGACGACTTTTTCTCCATTCACCAAAATGATTTCGCTGATTGCAGGATTTTGGCCGACGGTGATCTTCATTTTTCCCTCTGCGGAAAGATAAAATCTTTGATTCCTGGCCGTAAAAGCATAATTTTTTATCCTGGCCAACTGGGTCTGGCTTCCGGCAGCCTGAATATTTCTGGTGATTATCTCCTTGAGGGATATTGTCTGTGCGGGGAGAGAGGAAGAGTTAACTAAAAGAATAAAAGCGAAAAGAATTAGCGTCGCCCTTGATTTATTCATAGCCACCTCCTTGAGAAGACATTTATATTTTAAAGTTTACCAGAGTGGTTAGCAATGAAATTAGTTCTATAATAGTATGAAGACTATTTCTTGCCGAGAAAGCCAGCTTTTCTTCAGAATGAATATCTTAATTAATGGAAAAGATGCTTTCCAATACTTTCTAGGAAAAGAAAATTTTAGACAATAAGTATCTTTGTAATTATGATATTAAAATAAAAATTAAACTAAGTGATTACTGGAAATCTTTGCTGATTTCTAAAAAAATTCAAGCTAATTTGCCATGATCAGCTTAACACAAGTAAGGAGTGAAAGTATCAAGCTTTGCTCAGAAGGGCAACTACAGAAAATAAGGATGGTTATCCGAGTCCCCAATTTTCCATTTTCATCTCCATATGGTAACCGTCAATATTTATTGCAGAAAAGCACGGAAGACTCTCACTGTTTATGTCTGAGGAAATTGATTCGTCATTCTGGCCTGAAAATTGAAGCCGCGATTATGTTCTTTTTTTGAAGCAATATATTTAGAGGAGGTTAGAAGTCATGAAAAAGAAACGAATGAGTTGGACAATAAAACTGAGTGTCATTTTACTTTCAGCTTCAGCTGTTACTTATTTTATCCACTATTTAATTTTTCATGATGTCCACCATATTTTCATTTATATGATTGGCGATTTTGGTTTCCTTTTTCTGGATGTCTTACTGGTGGTGTTACTGATTGAACGATTACTTTCTCAGAGAGAGAAACGAATAATGATGAAAAAATTGAATATGGTTATTGGAGCCTTCTTCAGTGAAGTTGGGTTGTCTCTTCTGGAGGTGTTTTTTGATTTTGTTGAAGATGCCCCTCAACTTGAGGAAAAAGTAGATATCCAAACGGGGTGGAGCCAAAAGGATTTTCGTCAAGCAATAAAAGAGGTTAGACGATTTCCTTTTCGCATTAACTATGAACGAAAAGATTTAATTCCTCTCCGAGATTTTCTGATTTCCAAGAGAGAATTTCTACTGCGACTATTAGAAAATCCCCACCTTCTTGAACATGAAAGTTTTACTGATTTACTTTGGGCTGTTTTTCACCTGACAGAGGAGCTGGAATTTAGAGGAAACAAATTGGCTCAAATTCCTGATAGTGACTATAAACATCTTTGTGGCGATTTGAAAAGAGTTTACTCTCATTTAATCCAACAATGGCTGCTTTATGTGGCTCATCTTAAAGAAAGTTACCCCTTTCTTTTTTCGCTGGCTCAACGGATAAATCCCTTAAATCCCAAAGCTTCAGTGATTGTTACCTCTTGAGGAAAGGAGTCGGAGAAAAGGTTTTTTTCTTCATTGGAGAGATGCTATAATAGTGCCCTTTTATTAGTGTCCTTTCAATTTGATAAAGGAGAAGCCAATGCGCGAGATCGAAATTAAAGGCAAGAAAGTCAAGTTAAATGAAGAAGGGTTCCTGGTGAATCCCGAAGATTGGGATGAGGAGGTAGCCCGGGTATTGGCTCGTCTAGAAGAGGGAATTAATGAATTGACTGAAGACCATTGGGCTGTGATTCACTACATTCGCAATTATTATCTGGAAAAAAATTTAGCTCCAATGGTCCGGAAAGTTTGCAAAACAACCGGTTTCCCTTTGAAATATATNTTTGAACTTTTTCCCTCCGGTCCCGCCAAAGGGGCCTGTAAGGTAGCCGGTCTGCCCAAGCCGGACGGTTGCGTTTAAGAATCATGACCTAGCTCAGGGGAGCCAGATAAGCGCCCTTAGTTCATTTTCAAGGATAAAAAAATGATTCTCTGGTTAAAGTTAATAGTTGGTGCTTCTTTTATTTTCGCGTGGGGATATTTTATTTATCTTCTTTTCCAGACCTTTTCCTTTAGTCCTAGAGTTTATTATTCAACTGCCCGCGGAGAGGAAAAGAGAGGCGTTTTTTATGCTCTAGGAGCTGGATTGATGCCCTGGGCCAAAGAAAGCGCCTCTCGTCACTTAGGTGTTTATCTGGCTGGAATTATCTACCATAGTGGAATATTTGTGGGATTTATCATTCTCGGATTTCTCCTTTTTAACTTTAAAATAAATACTCATGTTCGTTTTATTCTAGGGGTTTTCACTACGGTCGGATTGTTTTGTGGATTAGGACTTTTTATTAGACGATTGAGCTTAAGGGAGCTTCGTTTCATTAGCCAGGCTGATGATTACCTGGCTAATCTGTTAGTTGATATTTTTCTGGCCTCGAGTTTTTTATCTCTTTATGTAACCNGTTTTCAGCCACTTTTTCTAATAATCTCAATTCTTCTGTTGATTTATGTTCCGCTGGGAAAAATTCGCCATTGTCTTTTCTTTTTTATCAGCCGGGCTTTCTTTGGAAGATTTTATGGCCGGCGTGGTGTTTTGCCCCATAAAGTTAACCTTTCCAGATTGTCGGGTGAAGAGAAATGAGTCAGGCAGAGTTGGTACCAAAAAAAATAGAGAAAGAAAAATCAACTAAAGATCACTTCCGGGAAATAAACCGAGCTTTGGAGTGCTTTAAAGAGAAGCTGGACGCCGAACTGGCCACCTCTTTTCAAACCTGTGTTCGCTGTGGACTTTGTGCGGAGACCTGTCATTATTATCTAATTGATCGGGACCCTCGCTCCACCCCTGCTTATAAATTGGCCTTAGTCAAGGAAGTATTTAAAAAGTCAATTTCTTTTTCATCAAGGGCTGCTGGATCTAGCCTGCCGGGCGCTACGGTTGATGAACTGGTTGATGTTTTATTCGGACGATGCTCTCTCTGCGGTCGATGTTTCTTAAATTGTACTATGGGCATAAACATTACCCGGGCCATTCGGATAGCAAGGGGCATGCTGGCTTGTTTAGGTCTGGTCCCAGAGGGATTGGCTTCCACAGTAAATACGGCGGTGTCNAAGGGAAATAATATGGGCATTTCTAAAGAGGACTGGCTGGAGACGGTGGAGTGGCTGGAGGAGGAGCTTCAGGCGGAGCTAAATGACTCTCAGGCTAGGCTACCGGTTGATAAGAAGGGGGCCCGGGTGCTCTATGCCATCAATCCCCGAGAAGCTATGTTTTTTCCGATGTCGATTACTGCTGCCGGAAAAATTTTCTATGCTGCCAGGGAAAGTTGGACCTTTTCCAGTGAAAACTTTGATGTGACCAATTATGGTCTTTATTCAGGCGAAGATGATATTGCCGGTGAATTATCAGCCCGTTTGATAAGAGCTAAAGAAAAATTGGGCTGTGAAGAGATTATTTTAGCTGAATGTGGGCACGGCTATAATTCCAATCGCTGGGAAGTTTTTGATTGGCTCCGGCAGCGGCAGAATCATCCAGTCAGAAGTATTCTTGAACTTATTGCTGAGTATATTCGCGAGACAAAAATTAAGCTTGACCCCGCCAGGAATCCTGAGCCGATTACCCTTCATGACCCCTGTAATCTAGTGCGGCTGGGTGGGATAATTGAAGAACAGCGATATATCCTGAAGAAAGCAGTGACTGAGTTTAGAGAGATGACTCCGAACCGGGAAAGGAATTATTGTTGTGGGGGAGGAGGGGGCCAGCTGGCGATGACCCGGTTTGCCGAGAGAAGAATTAAGGTCGGCCAGATTAAAGCTGAACAGATCCGTCAGACAAGGGCTAAAATAGTGGCTACGCCCTGCCATAACTGTATTGACCAGTTAATGGAGTTGAATAAACACTACCAGCTCAAAGTAACTATTAAGACGATAACAGAAATAGTGGCTCAGGCATTGGTCATTTGACCGGGGCTTTGTTGTGTCTTGCCGGGGAGAAAAATATTATGGCCGGGCTAGAATAGCAAATCGCTCCCTGCTTACTCAATTCTGAGGGATGAATTTTTATTTTTTTCTTTGTGAAGCAGCAATTTCTTTTACCGCTTGAATGGCCGTCTGAATATCTTCTTCAGTATTAAAAGGTCCAATACCAAAACGAATTGCTCCATGAATCTTAGTTGTCCCTAGTTGCTCATGAACTAAGGGAGCGCAATGTAGACCCGTTCGACAGGCAATGTTATAATCGACATCAAGAATGGTTCCCGTATTCATGGCTTCTAATCCATCGACATTAAAAAGAAAAATTCCAATGTGATTGGTCAGGTCGTCCTGGCAATAAAGAGTGACTCCTTCGACATCCTGGAGGCCGTCGCGAAGCATTTTAGTTAATTTCATTTCATGAGCATAAATATTTTCCAGTCCTTGTTTGAGGACCCACTCCACTCCAGCTTTTAGTCCGGCTACCCCTAGAGTGTTGATAGTGCCATATTCCAATCGATAGGGATATTCTTCGAGGTGGGTCCGGACGGCAGAGCGGACTCCAGTGCCCCCCGCCCGGGTATGGCGGATATGAATTCCTTCTCGGACATAGAGTCCCCCTATCCCTGTGGGGCCCATGAGAGATTTATGGCCGGTAAAAGCCAAAATGTCAATGTTCTGTTTTTCCATATCAATGGGAATTTTGCCGGCTGATTGGGAGGCGTCAATGGCGAAGGGAATGCCCGCCTCCCGACAGTAAGTCCCAATCTCAGTAATTGGTTGGATTGTACCAATTACATTGGAGGCGTGGTTGATAATGACTAATTTGGTATTCTTTTTAAACCTTTTGGGAAATTCGTCAGGATCAACAAATCCTTTACTGTCAAAAGGAATGTAATCAACTTCTACTCCTTTATCCCGATAAAGGTGATATAAAGGTCTTAAGACCGAATTATGTTCCAGGGTGGTGGTGATAACATGGTCGCCTTCGTCCACTAGACCAAAAATAATTAAGTTAAGAGCATCAGTTGAATTATAAGTAAAACAAAGGCGATTGGGNTCTTTCCCACCATTAAAAAATTTGGTTAATAATTTTCTTGTTTCTTCAACAACTTCTCCTGCCTCAAGACAAAGATCAAATCCAGACCGGCCTGGATTGACCCCATAATTGCGGTAGAATTCGTCCATATACCGGTAAACTTGTTCTGGTTTGGGGTAGGAGGTTGCTCCATTGTCAAGATAGATAATTTTAGCCATNAAAAACCTCCTTGGTGGTTGGTTTATGTTAAGATTTTTTATGAATCTAAGTTTAAAACAATACCCTATCATTCAGAAAAAAATCAAATTAAAAATTGACAGAGATTTTAATCATCCCTTAAAATGTATTTTTCCAGAGGAGTCATATAATGAAAAAATTCGGGATTATTGTTCTTTGCTTCGGGATATTAGCCTTTGTCTTTTTTAACCTGAGGTGTAAGGGTAAGGAAGTTCCCTATGATTTGATTATCACAGAGGGGAAAATTATCAATGGAGAGGGGAATCCCTGGTTTAGAGCAGANNTAGCTATTAAAGGTGATAAAATTGTCGCCATTGGTCATCTTGATGAAACTCTGGCGAGAAAAGTTATTAATGCTCGAGGACTTATCGTTGCTCCCGGGTTTATTGATGTCCATACTCATTGTGACCGGGGGATTGCGCAGATCCCCACNGCCGACAACTATCTTCTTCAGGGAGTAACCACAGTTGTTGGCGGAAATTGTGGTGGTCATCCCTTTCCCCTGGCGGAGTTATTTAAGAAATTAGAAAAAACGGGGATCTCTTTAAATTTTGCCTGTCTTATTGGCCATAACACCATTCGCCGTCAGGTAATGGGGTATAAGATGGAAGCTCCTACCCCAGAAGAGATGACCGAGATGAAGAGGTTGATTGAGAATGAAATGAAGGCCGGAGCGGTGGGTTTTTCCACTGGACTAGCTTATTTACCTGGAATTTATTCTACCACAGAAGAAATCGTGGAATTGGCTTCAGCTATTGCCCCGTATGGGGGAATTTACGCTTCTCATATTCGTGATCAAGGGGATAAAATTACCGAGGCTATTGAAGAAGCAATTGCCATAGGCGAGAGGAATGGTCTACCGGTGTTAATTTCCCACGTTAAACTGGCCAAAGATAGTGTTTGGGGAGAGTTGGAGAGGATTACCCGACCAGTAGAAGAAGCCCGCCGCCGAGGAGTGGAGGTATTTCTTGACCAGTATCCTTATACAGCTACCAGTTCTGGCTTTACCAGCAGCTTTCCCTCCTGGGCTTTTGAAGGAGGAAGAGAAAAATTCGTGGAGAGGTTGCAGGATCCAGAGCAATATCGAAAGATTAAAGACTTTATTATTGCTCGCCGACTTACTTCAGCCAGAGGTATAGATAAGCTGGAAACAATCTATATCGCCTATTGTGAAAAATTTCGGGAATATGAAGGAAAGAATTTAAAGCAGATTTTGCAAGAGAAAAGGATTAAGCCAACTGTCGAGGCGGCGGCTGATTTAATTATTGAGATTGAAAAGAATGGTGGCGCCCAGGGTGTATTTTTCCAGATGGATGAAAAGGATGTGGCCGCTTTAATGCGGCTTCCTTATTTAATGCATGCTTCAGATGGTGGGATCCAGCAAATGGGACGAGGAGTGCCTCATCCTCGAAATTATGGCACATTCCCCCGNGTTATTGCTCGCTATGTTCGGGAGAAACATATTCTTAGGTTAGAAGAAGCAATTCGAAAGATGACCTCCTTGCCGGCTCAAATGTATAGGTTGTCAGGGCGGGGATTAATTGCAGTGGGTATGTATGCTGATCTGACCATTTTTGATCCAGCCAGGTTTAAAGATAAAGCTACATTTGACCAGCCCCATCAATATAGTGAAGGCTTGGAATATGTTATTGTCAATGGGACAGTGGTCGTGGAACACAACCGACATACCGGCCAGAAACCAGGTCGAATATTGTATGGACCAGGGAGGAGAAAGGAGGCGTCCAGATGATTGTCAAGAAAAAGACGGCCATACCGGAAACTATTCTTCAGGATGATTCACTTAAGAATGTTTCCCGAAAGATATTGATTGGACCTGAAGATGGCTCCCGGAGGATTGTCATGCGGCTCTTCCGGGTTGAACCCCAAGGCTATACTCCTTATCATACTCATGATTTTGAACATGTAGTTAAAGTAGAGAAGGGAAGAGGAGTGGTGGTTGATGCCCAGGGCCGAGAAACACTTCTAGAGGAAGGTTCGTGTGCCTATGTTGGGCCTAATGAAAAACATCAATTCCGCAATCCCTTTGATCAACCGTTTGAATTTTTATGCATTATTATCAATCAAGATTAATAAATTTACGATTAATCATTTTAGTAATAAAGGGGCTTGATCTAAATGAAATTTAAAGGGAGTAAAGCTGTTGAGTTTTTACTCGCTCGGGGTAATTTGCCGGTTCTTTATTGGTTGAAGAAAGATATCCTTGAAGTGCCCGCTGATCGAGAAAGAAAGAACCTGAAGAAGTTTGCTGAGCGAATCCGGATATTTGAAGCCCAATTGCCGGAGGGGGGTTGGGAAGTTAGAAGATATAATAATGACGAGGATAAATGGGCCAAAACCAGAATGATTGTGGAAACTCTCCGCAATCTTCTTCGACTCTACCTGTATGGATGTACTCTTGAGGATCCAGGAATAAAAAAAGCAACAGAATTTTTGTTAGCGACCCAAACTGAGGAAGGAGATTTTCGGGGGGCCTATTTAAATGAATATGCCACCACTTACCATTGCCTCATTCTTGAGGTCCTGGGCCTTTATGGTCTAGACCGGGACGAGCGAACTCAGAAGGGGTTTGAGTGGCTTATGCGCCACCGCCAGGCTGATGGAGGATGGGCTATTCCCTATCGCACCGTGAGTAAAGACGAATTAAAGAAACGATATTCCAATCCTCAACGGAAAAACCTGCCTCCTATTCCTCCAGACAAAACCAAGCCTTCCTCTCATCTGGTCACTGGCATGGCTTTACGGGCTCTAGCCATATCTCCCACCTGGAAGAGTCGACCTGAGACTTGGCAAGCTGCCCAGTGGTTGACAACTCGTTTCTTTAAAGAGGATTATTATGAGGATCGTCAGGAAGCTTCTTATTGGGAAGAAATAAGTTATCCTTATTGGGCCACCAACGTTGTCAGTAGCCTGGATGCGCTGGCTCGCATTGGTTTTTCACCGGAAGAACCAGCCATTCAGAACGCCCTGGAATGGCTGGNGAAAAAACAAAATAAGCATGGCTACTGGTACGCCGGTTTGAAAAAGGCGGGAGTTGAAGATCATCTCTGGGCTACTTTTGCCGTGTTGAAAGTCTTGAAGATGTTTAATGTCTTAGAACTTTAGCCTGGGGGGGACTGGTTCTAACTTAATGTATCTTTTCTTTTGTTCTTTCATCCAATTCAGCCAGAAGATGAAATAAATAGTGGAATTCTTCCACAAGATCTGATTCTGTCTGGCTCTGCCGGCCATTATGAATCACTTCGAGGGGAATATTAAAAAGAGAGGAAGAATGTTTGAAACAAAACCGGATGTTACGGATGAGGTTTTTAAGTTGCCATAGCTGGAATCTTCTAGCGAAACAAATCTCTTGAGCTTCTTCCGCATAGTGGAGGAAGACGTTGGCCCATTCGGGATGGCGGAATTTTATGAGCAAAGAAGCAATGCCTTTTAAAGTGCTTTCCAGTTGTCTTATCCGCCATTTCTCTACTTTTTGCATGAGCGCTTATGATGGCATATTTCCCGAAAAAAAGCGAGTATTTGGCAAAAAAAGTTGGCTGAGATAAAATGAAAAAATGAAATATTTNCTCGGGTTGGGGAGTAATGTCGGAACAAGGAATTATTACCTTCAACAAGCCGCCCGTCTCTTAATTGCTCATCATATAAGAATCATCCGGACTTCTTCTGTGTATGAAACCGAACCGGTGGATTACCCGCAACAGCCGTGGTTTTTGAACTGTGTCTTGCAGATCGAAACGGAATTGAACCCGGAGGAACTTCTTTCGATAACNCAGAGCATCGAGAAGCAACTAGGTCGGCAGCGCCGTTTCTCTAAAGGACCCCGGACAATTGATATCGATATCCTCTTGGCCGAGAATTTAATCCTGGCAACAAATAGATTGATTATTCCTCATCCCCGTTTAGTTGATAGGAATTTTGTTCTTATTCCGCTGGCGGAGATTGCACCGGGGGAAGTCCATCCAGTCAACCGGAAAAAAATTTCAATTCTTTGTCAGGAGTCGCAAGATAAATCAAAAGTTATTAAACTTATGCCGTTCATCTTTTAAAAAGAAAGAGCTCTCCTTTTTTATGGGCCTTAGGTAAGAACAGAGAAAGAAGTCTTACCAGGGAGAAACTTTGTTTTATCNGAGCAATAAAATGATGAAAAAAGAGAAATTTATTTTATTGACTTGGGATGAAAATAGGTATAGGAAATAATGTTAGAATTTCTTTTTTTGAAATAAATTTGCTGGGAGGTGGATATGAAGGTTAAAAAATCAGTCTTTACCAGTTTGATTTGTTTGGTGGCCGTTTTTCTTTTCTCCGGAGTATTGGCCCGCAGTGAAAATTTTACCCTGGAACAGGTGATGAGTTATGCCTTTCCTTCCCAATTAACCCCTTCTCCCCAGGGCGATTTAGTAGCTTGGGTATTCAATCACCAGGGCCGAAGGAATATCTGGATTGCCCAGGGGCCTGATTATAAACCGAAGCAATTAACCTCTTATGACCAGGATGATGGTCAGGAAGTGGGCCAGCTCAGTTTTAACTATGATGGCACCTTAATTGTTTATGTGCGAGGTGGTGCCCCCAATCGAGCCGGTGAAAATCCCAATCCGACCTCAAATCCTCAAGGAGCTTCCCAGGATATTTGGGTTATTCCTGTCTCCGGGGGAGCGCCATGGAAAATTGGACCAGGCTCAAATCCGGTACCTTCTCCTACCAGCAATGAAATAGTTTTTCTCCGGCAGGGGCAGATATATTATTCCCGGTTGAAAAAAGGCAGCCAATCGCGGATGCTGTTTAAGGCTAGGGGCAGAAATAGTTCGCCTGTTTGGTCTCCGGATGGGAAAAAACTGGCTTTTGTCTCCTCGCGGGAAGACCATAGTTTTATTGGGGTATATGATTTGGCACAGAAACGGATAAAATGGCTGGCGCCCTCGGTCGATCGAGATAGGTACCCTGTCTGGTCTCCCTGTGGTAGGTATATAGCTTTTATCCGTTTTCCCGGAGGAATGACGATGTCTTTTCGAGGGGGAGTGCCTTTTTCCATCATGGTGGCCAGCCTGGACTCCGGCGAAGCCAAGGAAGTCTGGAAGTGCCCCAATAATACAGGTGGATTTGCTCAATATTATCCAGCCGAAACATTAAGATGGGCAGCTGATGGTTATCTTGTGTTTTATTCTGAGCATGAACACTGGATGCATCTTTATTCTTTTTCCCTAAAAGAGAAACGTTTAATTTCATTGACTCCCGGGAAATATGAAGTCGAAGATAGTTTTATGACCCCTGACGGGAAGAAAATTATCTTCAATGCCAACAAGAATGATATTGATCGCCGCCATCTCTGGGAAGTTTCGGTCAAAGGCGGCCAACTAAAGCAGCTGACTTCTGGAGAGGGAATTGAATGGGCTCCAGTGATGACGACAGCCAGCCAGGATCTCATTTTTCTGTGCTCTGATGCTTATCAACCAGCTGCCCCGGCTATTCTTCCCCGAGGTAGTTCACAACCAAAACTTCTCGCTCCGGAAATGATCCCTTCAGAATTTCCTCGCCGGAAACTGGTTAAACCTCAGCAGGTTATTTTTAAGGCTCCCGATGGGCTGGAGATTCATGGACAGCTATTTCTGCCCCATGGAGCCAAGCCAGGGGATAAACGGCCGGCCGTCATTTTCATGCATGGCGGACCTATTCGTCAAATGCTGCTTGGCTGGCACATGCGGGGCTATTACCATAATGCCTATGCCATGAATCAATATCTCGCCTCCAAAGGATATGTTGTTTTATCCGTGAATTATCGCTCAGGAATAGGCTATGGATATGATTTTAGAACAGCTCCCAAACAGGGACCCCGTGGGGCTTCGGAGTATCAGGATATAGTTGCGGCAGGCAGTTATCTGCAACAGCGACCTGAAGTTGATCCGAATAAAATTGGCCTCTGGGGTGGTTCTTACGGAGGCTATTTAACCGCTCTGGGATTGGCCAGAGACTCAGAATTATTTGCCGCTGGCGTTGACCTGCATGGTGTTCATGATTGGTCACTGCGAGCCCGGCGAAGAGATGGCGGTGGTTGGGACATCAGGGGCGAAGATTTAATGAGCATAGCCTATCAGTCTTCCCCTGTGGCTGATATTGACTTCTGGACTTCGCCGGTGCTTTTTGTTCATGGAGATGATGACCGAAATGTCGATTTTATTCAAACTACAGATTTGGTCCAGCGATTAAGAAAGCTGGGTAAAGCTCACCTTGAGTTACTTATTATTCCAGACGAGGTTCATGGTTTTCTTCGTCATGCCAGTTGGTTACGGGTTTATAAAGCCGCGGCTGATTTCTTTGATCGGTTCTTAATGAATAAAAGGGAGAAGTGAGCTCATCCTGCGAGCTCCTTTGGCCTATGTTTTTCTGAGGGGAAGCCGACTATTACAATTGATTTNAAAACATTTAGTTCTGGCGTCATACTTTGGGCTGGAATGGGGATGAGTTCTCCAGAGTAGAATGGGAATGATAAAAAATTTTCTGATTACCGGCCCACCTCGTAGCGGGAAAACAACTTTGATTCGGCGGTTGAGCCAGAGATTAGCCGATGTTCGTNTTGGTGGCTTTCTGACTGAAGAAATCCGAGAAAGGGGAGTTCGACAGGGTTTTTCTCTGGAAAGTTTTCAGGGAAAGAAATCTGTCCTGGCCCATGTTTCTTTTCCTCGGGCCATTTCAGTCGGTAAATATGGAGTGGATGTGGCTGCTCTGAACAGTTTTCTCAGTGAACTTGAATCCCAGTCGGCATTTTCTCTCTGGATAATCGATGAAATCGGTCGGATGGAATGTTACTCCAGAAAGTTTATTGATCTGGTGAAAAAACTACTTGACTCCCCAGCCATTGTAGTGGCCACTGTCGCCTTTCGAGGAAGAGGTTTTATCGCAGAAGTTAAACAGCGGCCGGATGTTAAATTGTTTTATCTTACCTCAGAAAATAGAGAAGCCCTTGTCTTGGAGTTAGAGAAATTAGTTAGAAAAATTTTGGCCAAACGGAAGTAAATCAGGTCACACCGAAAGTAGCCTGATAATCACTGCTTTTCTCTGGCTGAAATGATGATTCACTCTCTCGCGTCCGGAGCAAATTCAGCTGTTCATCCAAATTGCCGGTCTTTTTCATCAAAATCGGGATATCCCGTGAGGGGGATCGTTATTTTAATCCTTAACAGATTCTCAGGCGGCTACGATAAAAAATTCCAGAAATAAAACAATCTTGACTTCATAATTAGAGTCAGAATGGCTAAATACTTTTCGACAAGGTCAATTTATCACCGAAATCATGCGGGCTGAAAAAATGGCGTTAAACAGAAGTTTAAAGGTTCCATAGGGTTGGGNGCGGAACTGGACGGGAAAGCCAAGGAGGATGAGTTTGCCCTGACCATAGGGAGCTTCAACAATGGCACTTTTGCCTTTTAAGAACTTGGCTCCATAAATATAGCCACTCATCAACAGGTCATCCCGGGCATAACGGGCCACGCTGCGAGGCCGCTCTTTTTCTTTAAAAGTGGGCAGAAGGACAAAGGCACAGGAACGGGCAAAGACTCCCCCTGCCTGGGAGGGAAGGCCAAAGGCCAGGGGATGAGTTGAGTCGAATTCCATTCTTAAAATGGAGCCGTTGCAGATGAATTCGTTTTTTTTCACTTCTTTCAGGGCATTTTTAACCGACAGACCAAAGGACTCAATCGCCAGATTGCAGGTGCTGTTGAGAAAAATAATAGTCCCGCCCTGTTGAACGAATTCTTTTAGGTTTTGCAGGCCCTTCAACCCGATACCTCCCACATATAGAGGAGGCATGGTTCCTTTTTTATGACCATTAATGATTGTTCCTGGACGCCAATTATCAGGCAGAATAATAACGTCATAATTTTTGTTAAGGAGACCAGCTCGAATATCAGCATCATGGATAGTTTTATAAGTGAATTCATACATATCCAGAATATAGCGTGTCCAGCCTTCATCAGCAGTGGGAACCCAGGACTGATAGATAGCTAAACGGACAGGGTTGATTTTATATAATTTGCCTTTAGGTTTCTGACTAAGAATTGTGGGGACTAAATTCCAGTCTTTCACTAATTTTTCCAGAACAGTGGTTTTGATTTGGCGGGAGGGAACGATAATGGTTCCTGGGGGCATTTTCTTTGAACCGACTTTTATTTCCTGAGCTGACCGCAGAACAATTCCTCCAGCTTTGAGAAGGCGATTAATAGCCGCGGCCGAAGCATTCTGCTGGGGAGGAAGAAGGTAAGCATAGCCTTTTTTCCGGGGAAGTTTACCTTTCTGGAGACAGACTTCTTTCACTTTGGTCATCTGCGGGGAGATGGGAGTNTTGGCCAGGCGAACATCAGCGCCAAACTGATAGGGAAGGGTCCAACCCATCATGTCATAGGATTCAAAAGGGGAGCCCTCAAAATCAATTGGTCTAACTAGGCCCTGCCACAAATCCGGATATTTGCGCAGGTCAGGATATTTTTGTTCCTCAAAAACATTTTTGATAAACAAGGCGAAAGGCTGGGTCATAGGAATAATATAGGTTCCCTCTGGGTAGGTGAGACCATCACAGGTGAATGGTTCCAGGCTGCGATAGACATCAATACCCAAGAGGATCATTCGGTTCAGTAAAAGGGAAACGGTCTGNGGGTCAGCTTGTTGGGCCGGAATAATCCAGGCATAGGGAGGTTCTTTCCGGAAACGGTCGATGACATCCTTTCCCATGCGGTATTTGTTGTAGAGAAGTTCTTCTTTATATTTAGCCGCTGTCTGAAGGACAGCCATAGATGCGGTTAAACAGTAATCAACCGCATCTTTTAAGCGCCACCAGCCGCCTTTCCANGGGCTGGGATAAAAAGCCGACATGGTTAAGTCCTGATATTCTGGAGGAAAGTCACGGAGAGTATAAAAGTGAGGAGTAGCGTAGCGATAAAGGGCTGTTTCAGTAAGGATGGAAATTATATTGTGTGAGTCTTGAACTTGTGTCAAATAACCGGGATACCAGGTGTCAAAAACATGACGGGAGATAGCGCCTTCTTGGCCATTTTCATCAAAAGCCGCTCCCATCGCTGAGCCAATTAAATTCTGCCAGCGAATAATCAGAGGGTGAACATTAGGATTAGTGGGTTCGGAATTGGGAGGAATCCAGATGCGAGCCGGAAAAGGGGCGGTTTGATGGTGGTTGTAAAAGATAACCGGAAACCATTCCTTATTGACCAGTCGGGCAATGTTTTGAGTTTCAACCAGGTTGGCGATATATGAGTCCCGATTATTATCGTGACCGGCATAGATGTGATAAAGCCNGGGAAGGGGAGAGACTTCATAGGGAGTGCCAAGATTTTGCTGGTACCACTCAGCCAGAATATTCATCCCGTCAGGATTGGCAAATACCAGCACCAGAATCACCTTATCCAGGATAGCCAGGGTTTTTTCGTCTTGGGCCGCCGCCAGATTATAAGCCAGCTGGATGTTATGCTGAGCAGGAGCGCATTCGGAAGCGTGAAGGCCGCCATCTATATAGACGATGGCTTTTCCTTCGCGGGCAAGTTGCTTGGCTTGGACTGNTGAGAGACCTTTGACGAGAGATAATCTTTTTAGAATATTTTTATATTTTTCCAGATTCGCCATATTTTCTTCCGAAGAAATAACGGCATAGATCATTTTCTGTCCCCTAGAAGTTTTTCCAGCAATAAAAAGTTTTACCCGGGNAGAGCTTTTTTCCAGAATTTGAAAATATTTAATGGCTTGATCGTAGGTTGCCAGATGATAGTCAGCTCCAATTTTGAAACCAAGAATATCTTCAGGTTTGGGGACGGATTGGGCTTTTAACCAGAGAGTACCGCCCAAAAAGACCATAATCATTAGCCAGGTAAGCGTTTTTCTCATCAAATAGCCTCCCTTTTATATNTTTTCCTGGTTTGATCTATTAAAATTTTATCGCCGTGGAATCAATTTCCGGATTAAAAAGCATTTTCGATGTGATGGATGGAGTAGTCCTGGGGAGAACGTAAGCACACGGCGATAACATCGAAGCGAACAGGGGAAAGTTTCAATTTCTTCTGATATAAAAATCCCCGGGCAATAGCTCTTATCTGGTTTTGTTTCCGGGGAGTAACAGCTTCTTCGGGAAAACCGAAAGCAGTCGTTTTCCTTGTTTTCACTTCAATAAAAACCAGCGTCTCTTTATCCCGGGCGATAATATCGATTTCTCCCCGCCCAAACTTAAAGTTCGTCTCCAGAATTTGATATTTTTTCTTTTTCAAATATTGGACGGCGAGTTCTTCACCATGTCGTCCGGAGGATATTTTATTTGANCTGGTCATTTCAATTTTTGAGAAACCGGTGAGATAACCTTATTTTGAACTGAGCTTAATCAGTTTCCACCGGACTCCTTCTTTTGTATCTTCCAGGAGGATGCCTTGAGCCCGGAGTTCGTCTCTGATTTTATCAGCCAGAGCATAGTTTTTGGNAGCCCGGGCTTTTTGCCGTGCTTCGATTTTTTTTAAAATTTCAGGAGGTAGTGGTTCTTCTTCCATAGGCGGGAGGATGGCCAAGACTTTATCCAGCTCTAAAAGAGTCTGCTGTAATGCTTGTTGATCGTTACTTTTGACCAATCCCTGAGCCAAGAAGATGTTGCCTTTTTTTATCAATTCAAAGAGGGCGGTTAGAGCCAGAGAAATATTTAAATCATCGCTTAAACTGCTAAAAAATTTATCTTTAATTTCTCTGGTCAAGGTTTTAATTTCTTCGGTTTCTCCAGGGGGAAAAGTGCGATGAGTGAGTTCATAAATAAAATCATAAATCCGGCGACGNGAGGCTTCTGCTTGGTGAAGACCGTCAAAGGTAAAATTGAGCATTTTGCGGTAATGGGTGGCCAGGAGCAGGTATCTTAAATCTAAAGGGTCAATTCCCTTGGCGATTAAATCGCGGAGGGTGTAAAAGTTCCCCTTGGATTTCGACATCTTTTCACCTTCAACAATAAGGTGATGACAATGGAGCCAGTAATTGACAAATTTCTTACCTGTGTAAGCCTCTGATTGAGCGATTTCGTTTTCGTGATGGGGAAAAATGTTATCAACTCCTCCGCAATGAATATCAAAGGTTTCTCCCAAATATTTTGAGCTCATCACCGAACATTCGATGTGCCAGCCAGGCCGCCCTGGGCCGAGTTCGGTTTCCCAATAAGGTTCGCCTTCCTTTCTTTTTTTCCAGAGAGCAAAATCCTGAACACTATCTTTGGTATATTCATCGGCATCGATTCTGACCCCGGTCTTTAATTCAGATATTTTTATCTTGGAAAGTTTGCCGTATTCAGGGAATTTAGAAACATCGTAGTAAATAGAGCCGTCTTTTTCGTAAGCATAGCCTTTGGCCATCAATCCCTGAATCATTTTAACCATATCCGGAATATGTTCGGTGGCTCGAGGGTAGTAGTCGGCTCGGANGATTTTCAGTGTATCAATGTCTTCAAAAAAAGCATCAATATAGGTTTGAGTATATGCCTGCAAAGAAAGATTTTTGGCTCTGGCTCCCCGGATTGTTTTGTCATCGACATCAGTTATATTCATCACATGGGTGACTTTGAAACCCATGGCTAACAGGAATCTTTTTAGTAAATCCTCAAAAATATAGGCTCTGAAATTGCCAATATGAGCGTAGTCATANACAGTGGGACCGCAGGTGTAGAGCTTGACCCGGCCGGGTTCGAGAGGGACGAACTCCTCTANGCGGCCNGTTAATGTGTTATAAAATCTAATCATGGGAAAATTATTATTCAGGATAACANACGAGAGGTCAATAGATTTTCTTTAAGAAAAAAACATCGCCTGGGCTTGTTCCAGGTGAACCCTTAGCTCTTGCCAGGAGCGCATTCTGGTTAACCTTTTA
>MTOP01000050.1 GCA_002010725.1 Candidatus Aminicenantes bacterium JdFR-80 | reverse complement strand
TCTTTAGCGGGACCATCCGAGTACTCAGCCGCTAATTCTCCAAAGTCCCTTCCTTGGTTGACTTTGGCCAAAATTTCTTTTTTCAAAGCCTCTACTTCTTCNGGAGCTCTCGTTTCTCCATCCAGATAAATNGCTTTTAGGGTATACTCTTCGGGTTCAGTAAATTCCTCCGGGTGTTGTTTGTAATAACTAATCACCTCTGAATCTTCAATAACAATTTCTTTGTTTATATGGGAATAGATGACATTCTGTTTTAAGAAATTTTCTTCCATTTTTTTCTTCCAGACGTCAAAATCAATGCCCTGCTGAAGCATGATCCGGCGAAGCTGTTCATCAGTCTCAATGCCGTTTTCTTTCTTTATATTTTCAATAGCCATTTTTACCTGTTCAGAAACATCCATCCCCATCTTCCTGGCTTCCTGAAGCAATAACAGCTCAGTAATCATATTATTGAGAAGTTCCTGGCTCAGCTTNTCATACTGCTTGGTAAATTCTTCTCCTTGAAACTGGGACCGGAGCAGCATATACAGATTATCATGCTCCTTCTTGAAGTCACTTAAAGTAATAATATCATCATTGACAATGGCGACAATGGNCTCAACAACTTTTTTCTGGCTTTGGACAGAAAAAAGATAACCGCCAAGCAGCCAGCAGCCAAAAATGAACGTGAAAATTTTCCTAATCATTGTTCTTCCTTTGGTAGGGAAATGTTAAATTCTCAGGCATAAAAGACCAATCAAGATTATCTTTCAGCCAGCGGAGATGTTCCTCAAGCTTGTTTTTTATTTTACTCTCCAGGACCTTAACTCTAATTTTATCTTTAGCCTTATCAAAAGGCACCAGTTCGGGAGGAAATTTCCGATCAACTCGAAATATATGATACCCATAACTTGACTCAATTACCGGACTTAATTGCCCCTCTTCTAAAGCAAAGACAACTTTGTCAAAGGCATAGGGAAGTTGTCCCATCTCAAAAACACCCATCAAGCCGCCCCGGGAGGCCTCCACTCCTAGAGAATTCTTCCGGGCAATCTCTCTAAATTGTTCCTCATCCGCATCTTTTAACTGCTGACGAAGCTCGACAGCCTTCTCCTCTGAACTGACTAAAATTTGACTAACTTGAACCCTTTCCGCCTGCAGGAAATCTCTTTTATGTTCTTGGTAATAATTCTGTAATTCTTCTTCGTCCACCTTAACATCGGTTATCACCTTTTCCATATATTTTTCAATAAGCAAAGCTTCCTTTAGCAATTCCAACTCCTCACTGGTTTGAAGAGGGTCTGGTCCAGAAGGATTGACTTTCATCCGGGCCAAATAACTCTTAATTTCTGGCCAGGTCACCACCAAGCCAGCTTGCTCTGCGGCCGCCAAAAGCAACTTATCCTCAATAAAATTATCCACCAGCTCTTGTAATGCCTCCAGAGGTAATTCTCCATCTGAATGGCCCACATTCATCGCTAGATATTGACCAAAATCAGTATTGGTATATTCACGAGGCCCAACTCGAAGAATAACAGATGAAAGATCTTCGGGGTTGGCCCCTATTTGATAACCTTCTTCTTGACTATTTTGGGTTGGCGAACAACAGGGAGAAAAAAACAAACCAAGACTCAAGATTATCATCCCTGAAACTGCCCATTTATGTAACTCGTTCATTTCTCTTCAGTTCTCGTCATTATAGTATATTCTTTTAAACTCCATCAAGATTAATTTAGTTTCCTCGAGAATGCTTTTCTCAGTCTGCCCCCTTAAAGGAAGAGACATAATCCCTTGCGGGGTAAGATGCCCTCCCCGTTTGGTCATCACAGAAATCAATTGAGATAAGCGAGTTATAGCCTGGTCATAGAATTTAATAATTAACCTATTTCCAATTCTATCTAAGCTCTTGATAAAAACCTGCTGAGCTAAAAACTTGATCGCTCCCGAACTCAACAGATTATTTACTTCCGGAGGAGGAGAACCATATCGATCAACAATCTCTTCTCTTATTTTATCCAGTTCTGTTAAAGAAGCAATTGAAGAAACTCTCTTATAAAGGTTAAGACGAAGATTAATTTGAGGGAGGTAATTTTCAGGAATTCTGATATTAACTCTCAGATTAACTTCGCATCTCGGCCTCTCCGGCAGTCTTTCTCCTCTTAATTCTCGGACAGTCTGATCAAGCAGTTTTAAATAAAAATCAAAGCCCACTGCTTCCACATAGCCATGTTGCTTCTCTCCCAGGAAATCCCCTGCCCCTCGAATTTCTAAATCCTTAGCGGCCAGGCGAAAACCAGACCCCAGGGCAGTAAATTCTTGAATAGCTCGAAGTCGCTCCTGGGCTGTGGGGGTCAAGGATGAAAAGGGCGGAATGAGAAAATAGGCATAAGCTTGACGGGAAGAACGCCCTACCCGACCTCGCAACTGATAAAGTTGAGCCAGCCCAAATCTATCGGCTCGATTAACAATGAGAGTATTAACCAGCGGAATATCAATTCCATTTTCAATAATGGTAGTGGAGACTAAAACATCATGTTCATGGTGGATAAACTCTATCATTCTCTTCTCCAGAAGAGAGCTTTTCATCTGACCATGGATAACCACTACTTTTGCTTCAGGAATCCATTGGTTAATCATTCCGGCCATTTTCTCAATATCCTCAACTCGATTATGGACAAAATAAACCTGTCCTTCTCTGGCTAATTCCTTNCTGATAGCTGATTCAATAAGCTGTCGGTTAAAAGGGGCCACTACCGTGTGGACTGCCAGCCTGTCCCGGGGAGGAGTCTCAATTAGGCTGATATCCCTTAAGCCTGAAAGGGAAAGATTTAAAGTCCGNGGAATGGGTGTGGCGGTCATCGTCAAAACATCAACAGTTGTTTTTAGCTGCTTGATTTTCTCTTTATGGCGAACTCCAAATCTTTGCTCCTCATCAATAATCAGAAGACCCAAGTCCTTAAATATTACATCATCAGAAAGAAGGCGATGGGTGCCAATAATCACATCAACAAGGCCTTTTTTTAAATCCTCAATAATGGCTTTCTGTCTGGTCGGAGATTGAAATCGGGTTAAGGCCTCGATCCTAATCGGAAATAAAGCCATTCTCCGTCGAAACGTTTCCAGGTGTTGACTGGCTAGAACTGTCGTAGGACAGAGAACAGCCACCTGCTTACCATCCATCACTGCCTTAAAACAAGCCCGCAGAGCCACTTCCGTTTTACCATAGCCCACATCACCGCAAAGCAAGCGGTCCATGGGCGCATCTGATTCCATATCCTGGAGAACTTCCTGGATAGCTCTTAATTGATCTTCTGTCTCTCTATATTCAAAGGAGCGGGCAAACTCCTGTTCCCACTCTCCTGAAGGACTAAACCGAAATCCCTTCAGGGCTTTTCGCTGAGCATACAATTGCAATAATTCCCGAGCCATTTTTTCAATGGCTTTCTTAGTCCGGGCCTTAACCTTTTCCCAGGTAGCCGTCCCTAATTTGTGGAGNGCCGGCGGCACGGGCCCAACAGGAGAATATTTCTGGAGAAGATGAAGGTCTTCCACCGGAAGATAAAGCTTATCGCCATCTTTATATTCCAGCTCAATAAAATCCTGGGAAAAACCATCGACCTGCATTTTGATTAACCCCTTAAATAAGCCAATGCCGTAATCAGTATGAACAACATAATCTCCCCTCTTTAAGTCCTGAAAATGAGAGATAAAAGGTTGGGCCCGACGTCGATGACGGACTACTCGTTCTTCAGTGAAAACATCCAGCTCGGCCAGAATAAAGACCTTGTCTTNGGTTGAGATAAACCCCCGACAAATCTGGCCCTGGTAAATATACACCCCTTCTCTCTTCAACAATTCTGAGGGGTCGGAGCGAATAAAACAGGGGAGACGATGATCTTGCAGAATCGTGGCCATCCTTTCCTGAAGCGCTACATTAGAGAGAAAAAGACTAACCCTTTCTCCTTCAGATACTCTTTTCTTCAAATATTCAATAAAAAAGGGGATTTTATTATTAAATCGAGGGGTTGTCTGGAAAGAAAAGTTAATGACCCTTCTGGAATTTGAGGCAATTTCCTCCCAACGCATCGCCTCATCTATCAACCAATCCCAGCCTTCGGTATCAAAGAATTCCTCTGGAGGTGGAGAAAATTTTCCTTCACGTTGACTGACAGCCCATTCTTCATGGAGAAATTTCCAGTGTTGCTGCCATTGATTAATAGTCTCTTCGCTATCTTCCAGGATAAACAAGGCGTTCTGAAAATAATGACGAAAAGAGACAAACCTGGCTCGATCGAGCACCGCCAGGAAGTTGAAGGAAGGGAAATAGTCCCCCTTCTCCACCGCTTGGATTTTCCTCTCCTCGTCTTCAAAACTCCGGGACTGGCGAAAGCGGTTAATGACTTTCAACCAGCCTTCCCTGTTTTCCTGGTTAATCGGATACTCATTCAAACTAGGGAGGACTAGCCGCTCTAGCCGGCGGAGAGAGCGCTGGGTTGAGGGATGAAATTCTCGTAAAGAAACAATTTCATCCCCGCTGAATTCAAGCCGGAAGGGAAATGATTGCCAAGGTGAAAAAACATCAACTACCCCTCCCCGCCAGGCAAACTCTCCAGGTGAGTTAACGACATCTTGACGTTGATAACCACTGGAATGTAATCGCTGCAGAAGAGCATCTCGAGACAACACCTGTCCCTTCTCAATATTTATAAAAAAACCTGGTAAAAGCTCCGGAGCCGGAAATAATTTCAGCAACCCCAGAGGATTGGTCAGAGTTAACTGGGGCACTCGATGACACAGAGAAAAGAAATATTTCATTCGGGTGGCCATCGCTTCTAAAGGTGGTGGCAGCTCAACATAGGGATTATCTCCCAGAGGAGGTAAAAGATGCGCTTTTAAATTAGGGGCAAACGTGTGTAAATAAAACGACAATTTCTGAGCAAAATCATTTAAATCCCGGGAAAGAGGGAGGAGGTATACGAGGGGACGAGTAGTCTTAGCCAGCAAAGCCGCCAGGAGAAAAGGGCGGCCTGCTTCGGGTAATCCCGAAATAGTTATTCCCGAGCGGTGTTCGCTGATAGCGGTTAGCAGTTTCTCAAATTCTTTTTTTTGAAAGATAAAGCCAAAGCTCATCTTCTAACCTCAACATTATTATAGCTTAAGGCTCAAGAGGAAGCTGAGAAAAATTAAGATATGAGTTAGTTTTATTTGACAGTTCATCCAAATTTTGGCTACTTGAGGTATAAAAACCTGGTTCAAGATATGACTCAAAATTACGATGAATCTATTTGACAAGAACCTCTTCCTCGTCCATTATTAGAATAAGTTGATTTCGAATAAAAAGGATATCGTTTCACCTCAAGCCTTAGCCCTCAAATTCTATGAAGGCTATAAACCAAGAGAACGCCCTTCGGCTATTATTATGGGAGACAAGGAAATCAAAATTAAAAAAATCATCTGGCAGAAAAGGCTGAGAGACTATAAAACCGGCGCCCAACGAGAAATCTTCCTCTGTGAAACCGCTAATTCTCGCTTAAAACTGACCATTCTTCCCGGGGAACGATTTATAATCGAATTTATTGATTAGTTAATCTCCTTTCTCCAATCCTATATCCGCCACCAGTAAGAAAATTTTATAAAAATACTGTAATCAGCTCGAGCATATTTACCAGTTTCCCCCCGCAGCAAATTATTCTCCAGGCCCANGAAAAACACTGTCCCTGGTTTAAGAATATAACTCAGGAGAAAACTACCGTAGACTTTCTTATAGAAATGATTGTAATCCATAATCACCCGTAAAGACAATTCCTTGGAAATCTGATAAGTTGTCCTCTGCCGGATGACATTGTAGTCAAAGAGTTGTCGACCCCCCCACTTTTCCCAGAAAGTCTGTTTACTGAAAGTCACGCCCATCTGCCAACGTTTACTGGGTCGAAAATTCATAAAAACTCCGTAAATGTTAGAATAACCCAGAAATGGATCCTCTGGATCATAAAAGATACTGTCACCGGTAACAACCTCAAATCCCAGGGGGGTCAACCATTTAAACATGATAAATTGGGCGTTGAGAACCAAGGTGTTCTTATAAAAATTATGTCCGCTATATTGCTCCATACTCCGAGTATAAACCATAGTCACTTGGTTNAACTCTGTCAGGCGGATATTCATTCTCCCCCGAAACCATTCATCCTGAACATTAGAACTGAAGTAATCATAGCGACGGCCTAAAGAAAAATGGAAATTGATGAAACTTAAATTCTTCTTCTCAGGATAGAAGTTGAAAAAAGTGTAAGCATTAATCGTCCGGTAATCCACCCGATTGACAAATCCGGAGGCAGCTTCAAATTCAGGATGAATGGACATCCAATAGAAACCACCGCCCCAATGTTTAGAATAATAATAGGCATCAATAAAAACCGCGGGAGCTAAAGAAGTGGTTTCATCATCAAATTTAGATTGAGAAGCTACAGCTTGAAAAGAAAAGAAATAATGATTTTTGAATCTGAATTGACCATCAAACCCAAAGACACGGTTATAGGAGCCGTCTATCTCTTTATCTGCCAGACAGAATCCCAGATAAGATTCGGAAAAGACGTCGGTCTTAATCCGGAAAATATTGAAAAGAGCCTTATCGTTGGTATGACTTCGACCATTATGGACCTCCCAGAGACTTTCGGTCGGGCTGGTATCCAAGGCAGTTAAGAGCCCATAGGCAAATCGACCTACTTTTCCGGTGAGCTTGGCTCCAGCGATAGGATCAATAATGCGCCGGGTATAGACCATTTCAATTTGGGGAAAACGGAAGATTTCCATTCCTTCCAGAAAAAAAGGCCTTTTTTCTGGATAATATAAAGCAAAGCGGCGGTTGACATCAATCTGGGGAGCGTCGGCTTCAATCTGACTAAAGTCCGGATTAAGTGTTAAATCCAAAGTAANATCAGAACTAATTCCCCATTTAAAATTAACTCCCGGCTGAATATCAATCTTCTTTTCATTTGTCTTGAGAGTGGTTAAAATGGGCATAAATTCGAAATTCCGCCCCTTTTCCACTTCTCCTCGAATGATAAATTCCCCTTCCTGGGTCAACAGCCCGGGAATAGATTTGGTCATTGGCGGCCAGAGGATTATCTCTCCGGTACGAGCAATAGTCCTGCCTAAAATAAGTCCCCATCTCTTCTCGGGAGTGTTCGGAAAACGAAGACTCTTAAACGGAATGGCCACTTCAACGGTGTATCCCTGTTCATCAATTCGGCCATCCGAATAAAAAACGGTATCCCAGGTGGGGTTCAAATTGTCATCGCCCCCTTCTTCCACTCTTATGGAATCCATCTGAATTCCCAAGGGATTGAGGATAAACCAGAAGGCCCGTCTTTTTTCATTAAAAGTATCTAGAGAAATAAAAACCCAGTCGTCATCAATGATATTATCCCGGTTGGTTACCGAAGCTCTGATCTTTTTCGGCTCGGTATCAAAACATTGGAAGGCAATATAGAGATTCTTCTTGTCTCGGCCGAGATAGGCCACTGTTTTCTGGGTAGGGTTCTCCTTTTCTTTGGGCATAAACTGCAAAAATTCCTCTATTTTTAAAGCTTCTCTTGCCCAAAGATCATTATCCAGAACACCATCAATCTTAGGGGCCTTGGACAAAAAAGGAATTTCATTAATAACTTTAGAAGGTTCCTGGCCCTCATTCTTCTCTTGAGACGACAAACTTAGAAAAGGAATTAATAAAACTAAAATAACCAGAGCAGCTATGACCCGGTTTCGGCTGGCCATTTGCATTACCTCCATTTCAAACTAACTATGTCTCTTCAGCCAAATTAATCACTCCTATAAACGCAATTGAAGGGGAAAAGGTTTTCTCTTTTTAAAAATTTTCTGTAAGCAATAACTTGTCCCACATCTCTTCTTGTGGTCTCAAACCAGAATAAGAAAAGATAGAGAAAAAAGAGTCCTGACTAACCTCCTTATTTTGAATTAATCAGTTGTTGGTTCTCTGTCTGCTGAGGAATGATGAAAACACCCAGACGCATCCAGAATGAGACTTTATAACTCTAAATATTAATATTCTTCTTATTCTGGGTCTTAAATGTAGGTTGCCTTTATTGACAATCTTCGAACGCGGGGATGTCTCAACCCCCCAAATTGGCTCTAAATTGAAGGAGGAGAGGACTTGTCTAGCTCTTGCCGGACGATTATAATGGAAAACAATTTAGAGGAGGTCAGCAATGAAAAGATCCATCTCACTTGCCTGGATAGGGATCATCCTCATTTTTCTAGGAAGTTTGAGCCTTCCATCTTGTTCTCAGGAGAAAGACTCTATCGTTAATTACTCAGAAAAAGAAACTATTAGGTTGACCATCTGTTATCCCTCTCCGGGAAGTCTCAAAGCTCTAATTAACTTGAAAGAAAAAGGGCTTCTTCCTCTCCCCAACCTATCTGTTCACGGGGTCTATCATTATCGGGAAAAAACTAACTACGAAGCCTCCCGGCGTTTTCTTCAGGAAAATCAAATTGAATGGATCACCCTTGAAGAAATTCAAGGCGACCTCTCGCCAGATGTTTTATATCAAAAAAATGAATTAACCCCGATTTACCGCCGGATTTTTCAGGAAAGCGATGGCCTCATATTTTTCGGTGGNCCTGATATCCCGCCGCTTCTTTATCAAAAGCCNACTCTTCTTCTCACCAGAATAGTAGATCCTTATCGCCACTATTTTGAATTGTCTTTAATCTTTCATCTCCTCGGGGGCAGTCAAAATCCTGATTGGCCGGCTTTCCTCAAAGAAGACCCTGAATTCCCTATCTTGGGAATTTGTCTCGGCGCCCAGAGTTTGAATGTCGGCACGGGCGGGACTCTCTTCCAAGACATTTGGTTGGAAATATATAGCCAGAAATTTTTTGAAGATGTCATCAACCTGGGCCGGGAAAATTGGCATACCAATCCCTGGGCGAGATTACATCCGGAGTTAAAACTATTCCCNTATTTTCTTCACCCCATTACCTGGGAAAAAGACAGCTTTTTTGAAAAAAGACTGGGATTTCCCCGCCAACCAGCTCCCTATATCATGAGTGCCCATCATCAGGCAGTGAACAAACTAGGACAGGGATTTCGCGTAGCGGCAACTTCTCTGGATGGAAAAGTAGTCGAAGCCATAACTCATCAAGAGTATCCCAATGTAATCGGCCTCCAATTTCACCCGGAATTTCCAATCCTTTATGATGAATCCCAGAATTTCCAATTTACTCCTGAAGATGAATCCCCCGTTAATTTACCTGATTTTCTCCGACGACATTTTCCCAGCCAGCAGTTCCACCAGAAAATATGGTCATGGTGGGCCGACACCCTGACTAAAAGCCATCAACGCCNGCAGAAAATCAACATCAACCAACAAGAGAAATAATTAGTTAACCCATTAAATCTGGACCTACTGAAAAAACCACCNAAACTTGACATATATTATTTTTAATATATAATTACTCTAGTTTATATAAAGGAGCTCTACATGAAACGCTATATTATTCCTCGTATCGCGCATTGTGCCGAGGGTTGCAAAAACCCATCCTGAGTAAGATGTAAAACTGCTCTTTAATCTTAACTAGAACCCGGTGCCGGTGACCGGGTTTTTTATTTTTTNTCTTGATCGAATTACTCAGGTAGTATCAAGCCGTGTCTTCCTTAATCAAGATATAGAAAAGTTGTTTAAATTAACATTAGCCTGAAATTTATGGTCGAGGAGTGCCCTCAGAAAAAATTAATTCTCAGGGTAAACCGGAATCATTACCCTGAGTTACTATCCGGGTAATAATCTCGGTAGTTGATTTCCCCTCCCGGTAGGGAATAACCACCACTTTTCCCCCGGCTGCTTCCACCTCCTGCCGTCCCACCACCTGGTCAATTGACCAATCTCCTCCTTTAACCAGTACATCCGGCAGGAGGGTAGCAATAACTCTCCGGGGCGTCTCTTCGGAAAACGAAAGAAGATAGTCAACGACTTCAATCGCGGCTAGAATCTCCAATCGCTCAGCCAAAGGAAAAATGGGACGATGGGGCCCTTTCAGCCGCCGAACTGACTCATCAGAATTAACTGCAACCACTAAAATATCTCCTAAAGCCTTAGCTTGTCGCAAAAGCCAGATATGACCTCCGTGGAGCAGGTCAAAGCAGCCATTGGTCAGGACAANCCTTTTCCCTTCGCGCTTCCAGTGGCGACGCAATTCTTCCAACTCCCCCAGCGTCCTGACTTTAGACATGAATACTCTCTCCCTGGGTGAACTTTTTTTATTCTTCCCTCGACGTTAAAATTCTCGGTGGTTTAATTTTTATGTTATCGCTAAACTGCCAACGGTGCGGCAGGCGAGTCACCCCTTCATCTTTATAGCGTGAGGAAACCAAAAAAGAATACAAATGACGGTGATAATCATAGGGATAACCATCCCGTTTATGGACAGCGACATCCAGGTAATAAGTCCCGTTAATCAGGTTAAGTTGTTCAATCCGACAGGTAACCTTTCCCGGGCCGTCGATTATCTCCGGTTTAAATTCCTCCAGGTTAGTGTTAGTCCCATAAACCTGAATTCCCCGGGCGTTAAATACGCCAATCCCAAAGACAAAATCCTTAATCGGCGAATAAGCTTCCACATCCATCTCGATAATCATCCCTTCATCAGGCGAAAAAACATGTTTTTCCTCACCTTTGAGGTTTTTTAACTTGACCTGCTTTATCTCTACCTCTCGTTTGCCCCATCTGTTCTCCCTCTTTTCCTCTTCATAAGTTTCTTGAAGCTGCACTTCTTGCTGTCGTTCTTCAAATTTCCGCTCCTGCTTCTCCGCCACATCCTGTAAATAGGCATCAATCACTCTCTTGGGATCACCAATCGTCATAACCCGGCCGTTTTTCAACCAGGCAACTCGGTCACAAATACGCTCGACCGTAGCCAGATCGTGACTGACGAAAAGAATTGTCTTCTGTCGCCGGCGGAAATCATCAATCCGATCCAGACANTTCGGCACAAAGGAAGCATCCCCCACCGCCAACACTTCATCAACCAGAAGAATGTCGGGATTGACATTTATGGCGATCGAAAAACCCAATCGCATATACATGCCGGAAGAATAAGTCTTAACCGGGGCATCAATAAATTCTTCCAGTTCAGCAAATCGAACAATCTCATCGAATTTTTCCTGAATTTCTTTTTTGGAAAGACCCAACATGATCCCGTTGATATAAATATTTTCTCGACCACTTATTTCCGGATGAAAACCAGCCCCCAGTTCAATCAGGGCCGAGACCTTACCATTAACCACTACTTTTCCCGAAGTCGGCTTGGTAATTCCGGCAATTATTTTCAGAAGAGTGCTCTTCCCAGAACCGTTTTCACCAATAACTCCAAAAGTCATTCCCTGGTCTACCTTAAAGCTGACATTGTCTAAAGCTGTCACTAGTTCATCGGGCTTTAAGGCATGGAAGAGGTCACCTTTGAGCAAAGCACTCTTAAATGTTTTAAAACGATGACGGGCAGAATACTTCTGATAAATCCGGGTAACATGATCCACCTCGATAGCTACCACTTAGACCTCCTCCGGAAAGGAATCTCTTAATTTATCAAAAATGTGATAGCCAAGGATAAAGATAACAATGGCCACCAGCAAGGTCACACTTAGTCTTTTCCACCTGATCATTTCTCCAAAATAAATCGTATTCTGATAGCCGACCATGATATGAGTCATCGGATTAAGATTTAAAAAAGTTCGTAAGACAACTGATTTTTGAATNGGCGGAAAGGTCATGGGATAAATAATGGGCGAGGCAAAAAACCAGAAAGTTAAGAGGTTGGCTAAGATATCCTTAATATCCCGGAAATGAACTGTCAGCGCTGAAAGGAAAAGGGCTAAGCCCAGAGTAAAAACATATTGGACCAAAATGACGTAAGGCAGAAAGAGGAGGTAAATAGAAAACCCCGGAGAATTGGGAACAAAAAGGGCGATCAGGGCCTTCGCCCCGAAAAGAATGGGTAATCCGAAAAGAAAATGAATAAAATTAGATGTAACCACTACAATGGGTAACACCTCAGCTGGAAAAAGCACTTTTTTGATCAAGTTTCCCTGGATCATCAAGACATTAGCTGATTCTAAGGAGGAAGAAGAAAACCAGGTCCAGGGCAAAACCCCACAGAACAAGAAAAGAGCATAAAGGATAGGATTGTTGTTAAAGGCCGGATCGCGGGGACCGATAATAAAGCCGAAGACAATGGTATAAATAACCATTAATAGCAGGGGATTGATAAAAGACCAGAGAAAACCAAGCACTGTTCCTCGGTAGCGGGCTTTCAGTTCCCGACTCACCAGGCTCTGAACCAATCCCCGGTAGCGATAAAGGGTTCGCAGGTTCTCAATAATTTTAATCATCTACTCTCCCAGCATAAATTCTTTCGGCTTCTGGGGTGACTTGACCTTTTTCATCTAAGAGAAAAAGAGGGGCCATTTCTTCTATGGTGCNGGCTTGAAAAGAACATTCAGCCAGAAAGAAGCGTGGCGCTTGGCCAGGGCGGGGATAAACCAGCTTAATCCTGTTCAATTTTAGGCAAGCTCTTTCCCTGGCAGCTTCAAATTCTTCTTTTCGAGAAAAAGGATATATAAAATAAGCCCGACCTCTTTTGTCCAGAAGCTCNGCAGCNTTAACCATTATTCCCATAATATCACATTTTATTTCNTGCTTGGCGATTGACTTTTCTTCACAGGGACTCAGATGCCCCTGGGTGGCCCGGAAATAAGGTGGATTGGCAAAAACGACGTTGAATTTTCGTCGTGAATAAAAACTCATGATATCAGCCTGAATAATAAAAATTTTTTCCTCCAAATGATTAACTCTGACATTTTTCTGCGCCAACCGGGCTAATCTTTCCTGAATCTCCAGGGCTACGATGGCCTGAAAAGGACGGACACTCAACAGCAAGGCAATAATCCCACATCCAGTTCCAAGCTCACATCCCCATCCTTCTGGCTCTATTTTGATAAAAGAGGCCAGCAAAGGGGCATCAACCGAAAATCGATAGCCTTTCCGGGGCTGATAAACGAGGATCTTCCCGTGGTAGAAACGGTCAAGAGTTTCTTCATCCTGATTCATTGCTCTGAGGTTGACTGCCCTGACTGGTTTCAGTCAGTTCAGTGAAAACAATTACTGTATCATCCTTAATATCGGCCCATCCTCCTTGAATATTAATTTTCTCCTCCCTGCCCTGAGAGAGAAAAGTGAGCTCTCCATCGCCGATAGCTACCACTAGATTCATGTGCCCGGGTAAAACCCCTAAAACTCCTTCTACCGTCGGCAGATAGACCACTTCAGCCCCCGATTCCGTAATTAACTTCTGCGGGGTGATTATTTTCAGATTCAAATGCTGGTCACTCATGCTGATCGTAATTCCTCAGCTTTTTGAACTACTTCCTCAATGCCGCCCACCATATAAAAGGCCTGTTCTGGCTTATCGTCGTGAAGACCCTCAATAATTTCTTTGAAGCCCCGGATTGTCTCCTCAACCGGAACATATTTTCCCGGGCGACCGGTAAACTCTTCAGCTACATGAAAAGGCTGCGAAAGGAAACGTTGGATTTTTCTGGCTCGGGCCACGATTAATTTATCCTCTTCTGAAAGTTCCTCCATCCCCAGGATGGCAATTATATCTTGTAAATCCTTATATCTCTGGAGAATTTCTTTGACTTTCCGGGCCACGTTATAATGCTCTTCTCCAATAACGCGGGGATCAAGAATTCGGGAGTATGAACTTAAGGGATCCACTGCCGGATAAATCCCCATCTCCGTCAAAGCCCGGGAAAGGTTGGTCGTGGCGTCCAGATGAGAAAAAGTGGTGGCCGGAGCCGGGTCAGTAAAGTCGTCGGCGGGAACATAAATAGCCTGAACAGAAGTTATAGAGCCTTTTTTGGTTGAAGTGATTCTCTCCTCCAACTCTCCCAATTCTGTAGCCAGGTTGGGTTGATAACCCACCGCAGAAGGCATCCTGCCTAAAAGAGCCGACACTTCTGACCCAGCCTGAACAAAACGGAATATATTATCAATAAACAGCAGGATATCCTGATGCATTTCATCCCTGAAATATTCAGCTACCGACAGAGCTGTCAGTCCTACTCTTAATCTGGCTCCCGGGGGTTCGGTCATCTGGCCGTAAATCAGGGCTGTTTTATTCAAGACGCCGGACTGTTTCATCTCCAACCAGAGGTCATTTCCTTCGCGGGTCCGTTCTCCAACACCGGCAAAAACAGAATAGCCGCCATGTTTCATGGCAACGTTATGAATCAATTCCATGATAATCACTGTCTTGCCAACCCCGGCACCACCAAAAAGGCCGATTTTACCACCCTTTAAGAAGGGCTGGATCAAATCGATAACTTTAATCCCCGTTTCAAACATTTCCAGTTTAGTACTCTGCTCTTCCAGAGATGGCGGCTGGCGGTGAATGGGATAACGAATTTTAGCCTCTATCGGGCCAAGATGATCCACCGGTTCACCGATAACATTAAGCACCCGCCCCAATGTGGCTTCGCCTACCGGGACAGTGATAGGACCACCCAGATCAATGGCTTTCATCCCCCGGGCCAATCCGTCTGTGGGATGCATCGAGACACACCGAACCCGGTCTTCCCCAATATGCTGCTCCACCTCNACAATGATATTTACTGGAGTCGGGGTCTCAAAACCATCCGAGGTTATACGAATAGCATTATAGATCTCAGGTAAGGAAATATCTTTAAACTCAATATCGACGACCGGACCAATAACCTGGGCCACCCGGCCGATTTTTCCAGAAGTTTCAACCTTTTCCTGACCTATATTGTCGGTAGTCGAATTTANCTTCATTTTCTTTTCTCCCTGGATTTATTTTAAAGCTTCCACCGCTGTCATTATCTCCAATAATTCTTTGGTAATCGATGCCTGTCGAATTTTATTCATGACCAAAGTCAATTCTGAAATCAAGTCCTCGGCATTGCTGGAAGCGTTTTCCATGGCCATCATCCGGGCTGCCTGTTCAGCCGCCTGGGATTCGTAATAGAAATGAATCATTTGAGTTTCTAAATACAAAGGCAGAATTTTATCTAAAATTTCTCTGGCGTCCGGCTCCCATAAGGGGGGCAGTGAAGGAATCTCATCACTGCTGCCTGCNATGTCTTCCCCAATGGGTAAAAGTCGATTGATGGTAATAAGCGGAGCCAGAATAGATTTAAATTCATTAAAAGCCACATAAACGGCATCGAGCTGCTGCAGTAAAAATTCTTCGATAAACTGCTGCGTCAGTTCTTTAAGATTCTGGAGAGTCTCTTCCTGGCGGTGATCACTACAACTCCAGACCACNGGATAATCCGGTCGATGTTTAAAAAACAAGATGGCCTTTTTGCCAACTAAGGCCAATTTCAGCTGACTGGCAGTCGCTTTCTGGGCTAAAAATTCCCAGGTTTTCTCTAAAAGGTTGGAATTAAAAGCGCCACAGAGTCCTTTATCTGAAGTAATGATCACTACCAGGACCTTTTTTTCTTCCCTGACCTGAAGAAGAGGATGGAGAGGCCCCTCATCGAGCTGAGCCACTTTCAGGAAGAAAGACGGGCTTTCATGCCAGTAAGGACGCGTTTCCAAAACTACTCGCTGTAACTTTTTTAAGCGAGCNGAGGCTACCGTTTTCATGGCCTGAGTAATTTGCTGGGTATTTCTGATGCTTTTGATGCGTCGCCTGAGATCAATTAAAGCTGGCATATTAAACCGTCTCCTCCTGAAATCTCCGGTTGAATTCCTTTAAGGCTTCGGCAATAGCCTCATCTAATTCCGGTGTTATCTCTTTCTTGGCCGCCAATTCTTTCAATAAATGGGATTTCTCCTTATCCAGATAATCATATAGTTTCTTTTCATAATCCTTAATTACCGAGATATCAAATTCATCCAAAAATCCCCGGTTGCCTGCATAAATAATGACAATCTGCTTTTCCACAGGCAGTGGTTCATACTGATTTTGTTTCAGGATCTCTGTCAATCTTTTCCCTCTCTCCAATTGAGCCTGACTGGCTTTATCTAATTCAGTCCCAAATTGGGCAAAAGTAGCCAATTCCCGATATTGAGCCAGCTCCAATCGGAGTTGACCTGCCACCTGCTTCATGGCCTTGATNTGGGCGTTTCCTCCNACCCGGGAAACAGAAATGCCTACATTNATCGCGGGCCGGATACCGGCATTGAATAATTCTGGTTCCAGATAAATCTGCCCATCAGTGATAGAAATAACATTGGTNGGAATATAGCCTGAGACATCGCCTGCCTGTGTTTCAATAATAGGTAAAGCAGTTAAGGAACCGCCACCATGTTCATCATTGTATTTAGCGGCCCGTTCAAGAAGGCGCGAATGAAGATAAAAAACATCTCCCGGATAAGCCTCTCTGCCAGGCGGTCTTCTCAAAAGAAGAGAAATCTCACGATAAGCGGCTGCATGTTTGGATAAATCATCATAAATCACTAGAGCATGCTGCCCATTATCCCGGAAATATTCACCAATAGCACAGCCACTATAGGGAGCTAGGTACTGAAGAGGAGAAGGGTCGCTGGCTGAGGCTGCTACCACGATCGAATAATCCATCGCTCCAAAATCTTCCAGCGTCTTGATAATATAGGCGATGGTTGATCTCTTCTGCCCAATAGCCACATAAATACAAATTACGTCTTTTCCTTTCTGGTTAAGAATCGTATCAAGGGCGATGGCTGTTTTTCCTGTCTGGCGATCACCAATTATCANCTCTCTCTGTCCCCGACCTATGGGAATAATGGCATCAATGGCTTTTATCCCTGTTTGTAATGGCTCCTTGACGGGCAACCGATCAACCACTCCGGGAGCCAGTCTTTCCACACTCATATAAATGTCAGTCTGGATAGGTCCCTTCTCATCAAGAGGCATGCCCAATGGATTAACCACCCTGCCAATGAGAGCTGGTCCCGAAGGGACCTGGATAATTCGACGCGTTCTCTTTACCAGATCGCCTTCTTTGACCAAATGACTCTCTCCCAGAAGGACGGCGCCCACACTATCCTCTTCAAGGTTAAGAGCCAACCCATATACTCCCCGGGGAAACTCCAGCAACTCGTTGTACATGACTAATTCCAATCCATAAATTTTAGCGATTCCATCCCCCACCGAGGTCACTGTTCCCGTTTCNTTAACATCGAATTCGGNTTCAAAACCTTCAATCTGTTGCTGGATTATCTTGCTGATTTCATCGGCCTTAATTTCCATTTCCCTATCCTTTAATTAAACTTTCTTTTAAACGGTCTAAACACCCCTGAATAGATAAGTCATATATTATATTGCCTTTCTTTATTGAAATCCCCCCTATTAAACCNGGATCCAGATGAAAGCGAAGATCAACCAGCGCCCCCTCCAGTTCTTCTAATTGTTCCTTAAGAAATTTTTTTTCTTGGGGGGACAGAGGCACAACCGAATAGACATCGAAGGTTATAATCCCCTTTTCCTCGTTCCATATTTCAGGAAGTTGAGCGATAATTTCGGGTAATAAACCAACCCGACCATTTTCTACTAAAAGCAATAAAAACCGTCTCGTTTTGGCTGAAATCTCGGGCCAGAGCTGGAAAATTGAGCGGGCGATTTCCTGTCGCTTGGTNGGGGATAAAATCGGAGTGACCAGCACCCTATTAAGCTGGGGATGTTCCAGAAGAATCTTCTGGAACGACTGAAGTTCTTTATACACNTGGGAGAATTCCTCNGGTGAGTCGAGAGCTTTGACCAGTCCTTCAGTATATCTTTTAACGATCAACAAATTTCTCATATAACTTACCCAAACTAGAGATTGATTTAGCTACTATTTGACGATGACGTTCAGGAGACAACGCCTCCTTTATTTTCTTCCGGGCTAACTGGATGGCCATCTCAGCTGCGTATTCTTTTAAGTGCAGCAAATTTTTTTGATACAGCCATTCAATTTCTTTTCGAGTTAAAGCTTTTACCCGCTCGGCTTCCTGTTGAGCCAACTTAATGATTTCCTTTTTTCTTATCTCAGCTTGTCGGGCTGACTCTTGTCTAATTTTGATCAGCTCTTCATCCAGTTTAGCCAGGCGACTAGTGATTTCTTCCCGCTTTTCCTGCCATTCCTGCCGCCACTGGGCCGCCTCTTTCAACTCCTGACTGATTTGCCGGGCTTTTGCCTCTAGAAAATCCCGAATGGCTTTCCGGAGTAAAAAACCCAAGCCGCCAAACAGAATGATAAAATTTAAAACCTTCCCTATCATCACTGCCCCAGAACTAGAATGTTGGCTACTCTCCGGGGCCATCATGAATAAGAATAAAGGGAGAATACCAAAAAGCATCCAAAAACTTCTGGAATTCCTCAATGGAGCACCTTCTGTTTTATTTTCTCGGCTAAGTCTTCTGTTTCTTCCGCTAATCTCTTCTTTATTTCTTCCAACTGATTGGCCAACCTCTGACGAGCTTCTTCCACTCGNGCCTGATACTCCTGATTTACCTCGTTGATCATCCTCTCTTTTTCTTCAATNGCCTTTTTTTCCAGAGCATCAATAGTCTGACGGGCCTGTATCTGCGATTCCTTTATTCTTTCCTCTATTTCCAGCAGTGTCCTCTCATATTCCTCTTTCGCTTCTTCCGCAGCTCTCTTGTCATCTTTTATTATCTGCTCTCGGGTTTTCCGGACCCTCAAAATGGGCTGATAATAAACTTTATTCAGCAAAAAAATGAGGACCCAGACTATAAGAAAAATAATAATTACGTTGGCATCTATTGCTAGCATCTTTAAAAATCAAAATTCAAATTGGATGAAAATTTAACATGAATCCCTGGAAATTGCAAGAAATCAGCTCCCCTCTTCTCTCAGAGTTGGCCAATACTTTTTGATTTCTCCNACCAAATACAAGGAGCCGGCAGCCATCAAAGTTACCTGAGGAGCCACAACTTTTTTGGCTTCTTGAAGAGCCTGGACAACATCAGGGATCATCATTATCTTATCTTGATAAGACCCAACTGCNCGATAAATTTCTTGAGGAAAAGCAGACCTGTGATAAGGAAAACGGGTTAGAATAATTTTCTTGGCCGGTGGAAACAAAAATCTGGCCATTTCGGATATCTTCTTATCTCGCATGCAGGCGAAAATTAATACATCAAGTTGAGGCAAAAATTCATCGATAAAATCTCTCAGAGATTTCGCTCCGGATGGATTATGCGCCCCGTCGACAATAAATAGCGGCCTTTCTGAAATTATTTCCAATCTTCCTTCCCAGACTGTGTTCTCCAAGCCAGAAATAATCTTTCTCTTATCTAGGGGTTGCCATATCTGGGAAAGCACCCTGGCCACCACCAGAGCACAAGCCGCATTTATTCCCTGGTGATATCCCAGGAGAGAGGGAGTGAAGCTGTAACCTTCTCCCTGCCAATTAAATTCATACTTTATTTTAAACCCTTCCCGGCCAATTACTCTCAAATCTTCCTGTCGTTCCAGGACTTTGACCAAAGGCGCCTTCTTCGCCGCTGCCTTCTCTTTGAGAGGAAGGGTGGCTTCTGGAGAAGTAACAGCTGAAATTACCGGTCGCCCGGGCTTGATAATTCCTCCTTTTTCTAAAGCAATCTGGGCCAGGGTTGAGCCTAAAAACTTCTCATGGTCTAAAGAAATAGAGGTAATAACAGAACAAAGGGGCTCCAGGACATTGGTCGCATCAAAGCGGCCCCCCAGTCCCACCTCAATCACTCCCAGATCAATCCTCTGCTGGGCGAAGTAATAAAAGGCCAGCGCCGTTAAGAACTCAAAATAAGTAGGTGGGGTGAGAAGCTTGCCTGTGGAGACTAATACATCTATCTTTTCTTTAAGAACCCGCGTCCCTTCGGCAAAATCTTCTTCGCTGATTAACTCACCATTTATTTTAATNCTTTCTCTAACGGAAATTAAATGAGGCGAAGTATAGAGACCAACTTTATAGCCATGAAGAGAAATGATTTTGGCTAAAAAAGCACAAACTGAGCCCTTGCCATTGGTCCCCCCAACTAAAACGGAAGGGAATGAATCCTGGGGATTATTCAGAGCAGTTAGAATTATGCGGATATTATCTAAGCCGAATTTAATCCCGAAAAGTTGGAGAGAATTAAGATAAAGATTTGCTTCCCGAAAATTCATGTCGAGCGATTAAGAAATAGGCGGAGAGCTCGACCTAAATAAGACTTCAACTCGCGTCGATGCACCACATCGTCCAAAAAACCGTGTTCCAGGAGAAATTCCGAGCGCTGAAATCCCTTGGGTAATTTCTCTCGAATAGTCTGCTCGATTACCCGGGGCCCAGCAAAACCAATTAGTGCTTGGGGTTCAGCAATATTTATATCACCCAGCATGGCAAAACTAGCCGTNACTCCACCAGTAGTAGGATCGGTAAGGACTGATATATAGGGAATCCTTTTTTCATCCAACCGGGCTATAGCCGCACTGGTTTTCATTAATTGCATTAAAGATAAAGCCCCCTCTTGCATGCGAGCTCCTCCAGAGCAGGAAACGATAATTATGGGCCTGCTGGTCTCATAAGCTCTTTCCAAAGCCCGAGTCACCTTTTCCCCGACCACAGAGCCCATACTGCCCCCCATGAATCGAAAATCAAGGGCCGAAATGATTACTTCAATGCCTTCTAAGCGCCCGCGAGCATTAATTACCGCATCGGGCAGCTGGGTTTTCTCCTGATTCTCNTTTAATCTATCAGCATATTTTTTGGAATCCTCAAAATCAAGAGGATCACAGGGATAAAGGTTATGATCGAAAACCTCATANTCTCCCTGATCGAATAACAACTNTAGCCGCTGAGGAGCCGAGAGACGAAAATGAAAATCACAATTGGGACAAACATAGAGGTTATCCAGGATATCCTGTTTATAAATAATTTTCCGGCAATTATTGCACCTTGTCCATAGTTGAGCCATTTTTATTTCGCCATTTAAATTTTATAATGCCTTAACACCTTTCCGGNAACCTTCAGCCCTCAATGGGCCAAAGCTCCGCCCTTCTCAAGTCCCTCCTTCAGTTTCTTCTGCTTTTACCTTTTCAAATAATTCATCTAATAAAACCGTTACCTTCTCCGGNGAAGGTAATTCTTCCCGGATTTCAAGTTCTTCCTGGATTAAATCCAGGACAGTGGAGACTAACTTATTACGATCATAAGGTTTTTCAAAATAAGCCGAGGCGCCAAAAGAGCGCANGGCTTCCTTTCGATATTGAGGACCTTTATACAAGCCGGTAACGATAACCACGGGCACTTCTCCCTTGGATTCTTCATGAATGCGCTGGCAAAGGTCAAATCCATGAAGTTTGGGNAACATGGCTTCCAGGATGACACAACTGGGTTGCTCTCGCTGGAAGAGTTCATAGGCTGTCTGGCCATCGGTGGCGGTCAGAATTTTAAATTCATAGGGTTTAAAAAGGCTGACTAAAGATTCCAGGCTATTCCGGTCATAATCCACAATTAGCAATTTTTTCTCAGGCATGTTCACTGAATTTTAGTCCACCCTTGGCGTAAAGTCAAACTTGCTCTCAGGAGAGAAAGCATCCTTGTTTCCCTGATGGCAATCCGATAAATTACACCCGGGCTGCACCCGGAAGGCTCTTCCAGAAATAAAGATGCTTCCTTCAGCAAAATATTTACCCACCTTGGCTGTTATGTTATATTGACCTGGATGGTCAAAAAAACAAAAAGCTTACTTTCGATTGTTGTTCCTGTCTATAACGAAGAAAAAAGTCTACAGGAATTACATCANGAAATCTCCAGGGTCTGCCAAGAAATGGGTCGGCCTTATGAAGTTATTTACGTAGATGATGGCTCTACTGACAGTTCCTTTNATCGCCTCCAGGAAATCCAACGCCAGGATCACCAGGTCAAGATCGTTCGTTTGAGAAAAAACTTTGGTCAAACAGCAGCTCTTTCAGCCGGTTTTGATTATGCCCAAGGAGAGATTATAATCTCCCTGGATGCTGACCTCCAGAATGACCCCCAGGACTTCCCCCGGCTTCTGAAAAAGTTAGAAGAGGGCTATGATATGGTCAATGGATGGCGAAAAAAACGCCAGGATCCTTTCTTAACCCGGCGATTGCCCTCCATGGTGGCTAATTGGCTTATTTCTCTAATTACGGGTGTCAAACTGCATGATTATGGTTGTACCTTGAAGGCTTTCCATCGAGATGTCGTCCAGAACATAAAACTCTACGGTGAGCTTCACCGCTTTATTCCGGCTATCGCCAGTCATATTGGGGTCAGAATAACTGAGATTCCGGTTAACCATCGCCCTCGAAAATACGGCCATTCCAAATATAGCCTTTGGCGATTTTTTAAAGTCATCCTTGACCTCTTAACCGTGAAATTTCTTTTAAGTTATTCTACTCGACCTCTCCAGATCTTCGGAACATTTGGTTTGATAAGCGGTATAATTGGAGGAGGGATCGGCCTCTATTTAACCTACGTCCGCCTTATCGTTAAACAAGGCATCAGTAACCGNCCCCTGCTCCTTTTATCTATTCTCCTCATTGTTATTGGTATCCAGTTCATCTCCATCGGACTCCTGGCTGAATTATTGGTACGAACTTATCATGAATCCTCAGAAAAAAAAATATACTATGTGCGCGAGGTAATCGGCTATAAATCTTCATCTTCTCCAGAATAGTCTTCCCATGAAAATCCTGATGATTGCTCCTGAACCCTTTTTCCAGCCCCGCGGCACACCGATTAGTGTTTATTTTCGCCTTAAAGCGCTCTCTGATCTCGGGCACGATATAGATCTCTTAACCTATCCCCTGGGAGAAGACAAGCCGCTTCCTCGAGTCAAAATTTACCGAATCCCCAATCTTCTCCGGCTAAAAAAAATCCGCATTGGCCCTTCTCTGGCTAAAATTCCGCTGGACATAATGCTTTTCTTCCAGGCATTTCTTAGATTAACCAGTCATCATTATGACCTTNTTTTTACCCACGAAGAAGCTTCCTGGATAGGAACTTTTCTGGGAAAACTAAAAAAAATCCCTCATCTCTATGATATGCATTCCAGTTTACCCCAACAGCTCTCTAATTTTAACTTCTCCCGTTCTCGCTTATTAAAACTTATCTTTACCCAATTGGAAAACTGGGTTCTCCGTCATTCACGAGCAATCATCGTCATTTGTCCTGATTTATTGAAAATTGTTGAAGAGGCAGGCCAGGCCTCAAAAGCAATCCTTCTCGAGAATTTTCTTGATTTTGACTATCCTCTCCCTCCTGAAGAATCCCTCCATCAACTTAAGAAAAAATTTGCTCCGGAAGGGGAAAAAATAATTCTTTATACAGGCAATTTCTTCCCCTACCAGGGAATTCCACTTCTCCTTCAAGCTATTTCTTATATCAAAAAAGAGCCTCTCCGGCTTCTCCTAGTCGGTGGCTCAGTTGAAGAAGTANAATTGATGAAGCAAAAAGCATATGCTTTAAGTATAGAGAATAAAGTGACTTTTGTCGGTCAAGTCTCACCCGAAAAAATCCCCCAATTTATAGCCATAGCCGACGCTCTGGTCTCCCCCCGTATTGCCGGAACTAATACTCCTTTAAAAATTTATTCTTTTTTAAAATCAGGAAAGCCAATCGTCGCCACCAATCTCTGGACTCATACCCAACTTCTCGACGAATCTCGAGCCATATTAGTCTCACCAACTCCAGAATCTCTGGCTGAAGGTCTATCTTTCGCCCTCTTCAACCCGGCAGCGAAAAAGATAGCTCACCAAGCCCGGCAATGGGCTAATAAAGAATTCACTTACTCTCATTATCTNGCCAAGATCAAAGAAACCTTAAACAAAGCCACTTCCTCACCTGATTCAAATAAATGAAAGCTTTCATTACGGGCTCATCAGGTTTTATCGGCCGCCACCTGGTCCGGGCTTTACTCAAAAAAGGCTGGCAAGTTAAGGTCCTTCTTCATGCCACTCCCCTCCCAGACGATTTAAGAAAAGGCAACCTGGAGGTAATAGAAGGCGATTTAGCTAATCAACAAAGCCTGGAACAGGGAGCAAATGGTTGCCAAGTAGGCTTTCATCTTGCTTCAGCCCTGGGAGGAAGGCTCATCTCCCCTAAACAATTCTGGAAGATCAACGTGGGAGGAGCAATTAACTTTCTCCAAGCGGCCCAAAAAACCGGACTAAACCGGATTATTTTTTTTAGCTCTGCTGGCATCTTCGGCCGCGTCAAGCCCGGAGAGGTGGCGAGCGAAGATTACCCGCCCAACCCCCAAACTCTCTATGATCAAACTAAATTCCAGGCAGAAAAGATTGCCCAGCAATATATNCGCTCTGGTTTAGATTTAATTATTATTAGACCCGGGTGGGTCTATGGACCGGAAGACCGGCGAACTTTTAAGCTCTTCAAAACTATTGCTGATGGAAAATTTATCCTTATAGGGGGAGGGCGAGCCCGACAAACTCCCATCTATATCAATGATCTTATCCAGGGCACCCTTCTCGCCCTGGAAAAAGGCCGAGCGGGAGAAGTCTACCACCTGGCTGGCCCGGAAATTCTCTCGGTGCGGGAGATGGCCGAAACTATCGCGGCTCAATTGGGGCAANAAATCCCGCCATTTACCTTCCCCCTCACCCCACTTATCCCTTTAGCCTGGATAATGGATAAAATCTATCGCTTTTTTCACCGGGAAGCTCCCCTTACTCCTGGCAAATTAGCCTTTTTTGCCCATCCTAAACCTCTGGATATTTCCAAGGCTAAATTGCACCTGGGTTACTCCCCAGCCACGGATTTTGTCNACGGGGTAAAATTAACCCTGAACTGGTACCAACAGCACCAGTGGTTACCCAAAAAAATTGACTTGCCTCGATGAAAACAATAAACTGAATTGCCATATTATATTGTTGCCCGAATGAACATCAGGAAGGAAATTCAATGAATGAGAAGAAAGTAAGTCGATTTTATGATGTCGTTTGGACAGAATATATTCCGGAATATCAAAAATCGGAAGAACACTGGCGGCTTTTTTACTCTCCGGATGAGGTAAAAGGAAAAAGAATTCTCGATGCCGGCTGCGGCACAGGTATTTTCAGTATTATTTTCGCCCGTCATGGAGCTGATGAAGTCATCGGTCTTGATATCAGCGCTGGCAGCTTGACCACTGCTCGAAAATTGAAAGAGAATTTTAACCTGAACAATGTTGACTTTCATCAAGCAGACATGCTCCATCTCCCCTTTCCCGAAGAGAGTTTTGATGTTGTCTGGGCCTGGGGTACGGTTCACCATACAATTGATCCCTGGCGAGCTATGGAAGAGCTTATCCGGGTCCTGAAACCAGGAGGATCAATCCTCCTTGCAGTCTATACTAAAACCAAAATAACCTTTATTCATGAAATCATCCGCAAATTACTCATTAGAACCCCCCGGATAACCTGGCAACCTCTCTCCAAAATAATGGCCTTTTTCCTCTGGCCGGTAGTGGCTATCTTCAAAAAAAGGGAAAAATCTCGGCAGGGAGAAAAATTGGAAGAACTTATCCTGGACTGGTACTTTGTGCCCATCCGACACCATTATTATCCTCAGGAAATTAAATCTTTTTTGGAAAAGAAAGGCTTCACTATAGAAAAATTCTTACCGGCTTCCGGAAGATTCGATAGCACCTCTAATTTTATCTACAAAGCTCGAAAATAACTTGATTCCTGGTCCAAACTTCGGGTCGGA
>MTOP01000062.1 GCA_002010725.1 Candidatus Aminicenantes bacterium JdFR-80 | reverse complement strand
TATTTTATCAGCCGAATCGTCCGTGAACTTTTTGGTGAAACACCTGCGGAGGCGGAATTCATCTTTCACCCTGAAGGCTCTTACGGCCGTGTTTTCCAGGCNCAGGGAGCGGACTTAGCCTTTGCCGCTGGATTGCTGGGCTGGTCTCTCACGGACAAGAGATTCACCCAGGCNCTCGCCACCGCCGCCCAACATAATCTCCGGTTCAGGTTTCAAATCTCAGCTTTTCCCGAGGCCGACCACCCCAACAGCGTCAAAATCCGCCTGCGTTCCCGAGAAGGAACAATGCTCACGGCTGTGGCCAAATCAATTGGCGGGGGGGCTATTAAAATTGTGAGGCTAAACGACTGGCCGGTTAATCTGGAGGGCAAAGATTATGTTCTTCTGCTCCTTTGCCAAAAAGCCAAGGTTAAGGAACTCCGCTCTCTATTATCCCCTCTCGCCCGGGAATTAACATACCAGACAAAAGACCCGAAAGCTTTCTTTACAGTCAAGCTTAAATATCAACCTTCTTCGGCCTTATTCACTAAAATTAAAGCCCTCTCGCCGGAGGCTAAACTCTGGCGTAGCTCTCCCCTTATGTTTTTCCAAAAAGGACCACCTCTTTTTTCCTCTGGTGCCGATATAGAAAATATGTCCAAGGAAAAAGANCTGACTCTGGGAAAGATCGCTCTCCAATATGAAAGCACTCTCCTAGGTCTTTCTCCCCGCCAATGTCTGGCGGAAATGAAGAAAAGACTCACCGTGATGGAGGCAGCCATTCAGGCCGGGTTGCAGGCAGAACAGGTCAATATGCAGCTGCTCGAGCCAAGTGCCCATAAGATTGCCCAGGCTATTGAAAAGCAAACCGTGGCTCTCGGTGGCCCCCACGCTCGGGCAGCAGCTCGAGCCATGGCGGTTATGCACCAGGCCAACAGTCTGGGAGTCATCTGTGCGGCTCCCACTGGCGGTTCAGCCGGTGTTTTACCCGGAGTAATAACCACTCTCCGCGAAGAAAAAAAGTTGGAAGANAACCAGACCCTGCTGGCTCTTTTTGCCGCCGGAGCCGTTGGCTTGCTCATCGGCCACCGGGCTACCTTTGCCGCTGAAGTCGCTGGCTGTCAGGTGGAAATTGGCGCTGCCGGCGCTATGGCCGCCGCGGCGGTGGTGGATGCCTGTGGCGGCAGCGCCAGCCAGGCTCTCCACGCCGCCGCCATTTCCCTCCAGAACACCATGGGTTCTGTCTGTGACCTAGTTCAAGGAATATGCGAAATTCCCTGTCATACCCGCAATGCCCTCGCCGCCGCCAGTGCCTTTGTCTGTGCTGATCTTATCCTCGGAGGTTACCAGAATCCCATTCCTCTGGATGAAACTATTGANGCTGTTCTCTCTTCAGGTAAAATGCTCCCCCCGGAACTGCGTTGCACCTCCCTCGGAGGGCTGGCTGTTACTCCTTCAGCCCAGCGCTTAAGAAAAAAAGGAAGAAAATAAGTNAATATTAAAAACAGCCATTAATAACCGGCTTTTTCAAAAACAAACAACCCCAGAAAGAGAAACAACCAAGATAAATAAAAAAATTTTATTTCTCTTATCAAAAAAATAAGTTTAAGTTAATATAATTTAGAAAATATAATAATATCAACCAAACCATGTGGCTTAAGAGACACGCCCACCACCTTCTATTCGGAGCTTCTCTTTTAAGTTTGGCCGCCCTTTTGACCTGGTGGACGATATTTATTCAGCGCTCAATTGAGAAACAGGAGTACTATCAACTACGGCTTTTGGAAGCAGAGTTAGTTCATCTGGCGTCAAGGCTGGGGCACCAAAAAGCCAAACCCTCACTTGGATCTCTCCCAAATTACCAAAACTTCGAAGTTATCCGGGTTGAAAATAGAAACAGAAACACTCACTTGGTGAAACAACTATCCCCTCTCTGGCCTAACTTAGCTGTCAGACCTCTACCTAAAACAATATCCCGGATAAAAAGGAAAAACAATCGACTCAAGATCATGCTTATTGGAGAAGCCAGCCTTCTCGGTTTAATTTTTATTATCACCAGCTTTCTCCTTTACCAATATATCCAGTTGGAGCAGAAAACAGCGGCTGAAATCAGGGCATTTTGGGAAAGAACAGCCCACAAAATCAAAACTCCCATTTCCGGNATCAAGGCTTTACTCCAAACTCTCCAGCAACAAAAGGAACTCAAGTCTTTTCAGACCTACATTGAATTAGCTCTCCAGAAAGTAAAAGAACAAGAAATCCTGGCTGACAACATTCTCTCCGGCTATCAACTCAAAACAGAGAAAATTCGCCTCCGTCCACGCCGCCTGTCCCTCACTGAATATTTACCACGCTATTTTCAGAATAGTTCCCTTGGTCTCTCCAGAGCAAAAGTTGAACATTTTTATGATCGCGAGAAGTCTTACTCTGTCCGGGCTGATCCTCATGCTCTCCGGATTATCTTGGACAATCTTATTGACAATGCTCTTAAGTATTGTTCTCCGGAACTTGTGCTGACCATTAAAATCACAGAAAAAAAGAACCAGGTGGTCTTGATTGTCAAAGATAATGGCCCCGGCTTCCCTCCGGANCAAGCGGAGAATCTTTTTCAAGCCTTCAAATTATCCGGGCAAAGTTACGCCACTGAAAAATCAGGAAGTGGCCTGGGTCTCTTTCTGGCTCGTCAACTTGCCTGGCAGATGAAAGGCGACCTTAAAGCCCACAGTGAGGGGAAAGGAAAAGGGGCAGAATTTCATCTTATACTGCCACGCGCTTGAGGCATCCGATGCGATATAAAATAGCCCTTATCGAAGACGACGAGTTGATTAAAGGAGTGGTTAGCTTAGCGTTATCTCAAGCGGGGTACGAAACCAGGACCTACACCTCAGCTGAACAATTCCTCCAATCGAAGGAAACAGAGGTTTTCGATGTTATCATTCTGGACATTCTTCTGCCTGGTGTGCCCGGCACAAAACTGCTTGAAGAATTACGTCGCCATAACGATGACACCCCTATTTTAATCTTATCCGTGCGCAAAGATCTTACCACCCGAATTAAAGCACTGGAAGCAGGAGCCGACGATTATCTGGTTAAACCTTTTAACATGGAAGAACTTCTCGCTCGAGTAAAAGCCTTGATTCGCCGGAGTACTGGCCAACGTCGAATTCCTTCTACAGGGGTGATAACCATCAACGGCTTCCGCGTGGATATCGCCAGTCGAACCTGCGAAAGTCGACAAGGGCAGGTTGTCCTCTCCGAGAAAGAAATGAGATTGCTGTTGTTCTTGAAACGCCGTTCTCGAGAAACTCTTACTCGGGCCGATATTCTGGAAGAAATCTGGGGCATGGATGTCGCCCCCACTCCCCGAACAGTAGACAATTTTATCATGAAATTCAGGAAACTATTCGAAGATGATCCTAAAAAACCTAAAGTCTTCCTCTCGGTCCGCGGACAGGGCTACCGTTTCGAAGANTAAGCTATTTATTTCCCCTTTATCAAAAGATAATCTCCCAGATTGAACTCTTTTTCTNTTCCTAAAGCTATCTTCTGCCATCATCCTTTCAGGGGAAAAAGATTACCTGGTTGTTTTGTCATGAAATGGTCATGAAAAATTGAAAATAAATTTTATTTAATCTATCGATATAGTTAAATCATCAGAATGATACGAATAAAAAAGTTAATATGAATGGAGTTCAATAGTTCTATGCATTTGATAGATCAGCTCCTGAGCTTTATTCTTCCTTTCTTANATTTGATGANCTTATATGCTTTTTCCAAAATTTTTTTCGGTCAAGAACGCAAGCATGAAATTAAAACCAGAATTTTATTGTCAATGTTACTGCTGGGTCATGGTCTCGAACTTCTTATTCGCCAAATATATTTAAAGACGATGNCCCTGTCCTCAGTGTTTGATACCTTATCCTTTCTGGCCTTTTCTGTTTTGCTGGTTTACTACCTCATTGAGAGAATATCCGACAATCAAGCTTCCGGTTTTTTCATTTTAATCTTCACCTTTTTTCCAGTTTTAATCGCTTCCTTCAATCCCACTTGGCAATGGAAAGATCATTTCATGAATTCTATTGAGGTCAAAATTCGATAATGAAAAGAGAACTACCCTTAACCTTAATCGGAATTTCTTATAAGACAGCCTCTATAGAAATCAGAGAAGCCGTGGCTTTTTCCAAAGAAGAACAGGATTTTTTAATCCGCCAGCTGATTAATCTTTTTAATTTAAAGGGGATAATGATCATCTCAACCTGTAATCGCACCGAGATTTATTTAAGTGGAGAACTCACCGCAACGGAAATAACAGCCATTAGGAAATGGCTAAATGAATATAAGAATTGTGAATATTTTACCGATGATTGTTATTTTTACGTTTTCCGGGGAAAAGAAGNTGTTACTCACTTCTTTCAGGTNATTTCTGGCCTGGATTCTCAGATAGTGGGAGAACCTCAAATCACCGGCCAAGTAAAAGAAGCGTATAGACTGGCTTATAATTGCGGCGGTACTGATACTTTCCTGAATAAACTTATTAATTACGGGCTGCAAGCGCAAAAAAAGGTTAGGAGAGAAACATTCCTCTCGGAGGGGGCTGTTTCGGTGAGTTACGCTGCGGTTGAATTGGCCCGCAAGATATTCACGGAGTTAAATAAGCGCAGCGTCATGCTAATAGGAGCAGGTGAGACAGCCGAATTAGCGGCGCAGCATTTTCGGGAAAAGGGTGTCGGCAGGATTCTGGTCGTTAATCGAACTCTGGATAAAGCCCAATCCTTAGCGGCTAAATTTTCCGGTGAAGCTTATACTCTTGATAACCTCCCTGCACTTCTGGCCAAGGTCGATATCGTTCTTTCCGCCACCTCAAGTCAAGGCTACATTTTGACACGAGAGATGATAGAAAAATTTCAGAAAAATCGCCCTTATAATCCTCTCTTTCTAATTGATTTGGCCATTCCAAGAGATATCGATCCAGCCGTGGACCACCTAGATTCGATCTATCTTTACAATCTGGATGACTTGGAAGAGATTGTTCATACTAATTTAGCGAAAAGACACCAAGAACTACCCCGCGCCAGAAAGATAATTCTTCAATCTGTGGAGAGCTTTGCTCAATGGGTTTCGACCCATGCCTCTTCCCACATCATTAATCACCTCTCTCTTTATTTTGAAAATTTAAGAAAACATGAATTAAAGCGCCTTCGGTCTCGGCTGCCTCACGAAGAAATGCCCCAAATCGAATACCTGACGGAAAGCCTGATGAAAAAGATACTACACCAACATATACGACTATTGAGAGCCACAGTTAAAAAGCCTCAATTATATCAACAATATTTGAATTTTTTATCCGATCTTTATGAATTTGAGAAAAAGTAAGATGGAGTCATATAAAAAAGGAACAATTCGTATCGGTACCAGAGGAAGTACTCTAGCTATAAAACAAGCAGAATATATAGAAAAATTAATAAACTATATTGCCCCGGATTTCTGTCTAAAGCGGATTATTATTAAAACCCAGGGTGATCGTGATCAGAAATCCTCTTTGTCTCGAATCGGAGGACAGGGGGTATTTACCAAAACCATTGAAGAGGCCTTGTTGAATGGCGAAATCGATGTAGCTGTCCATAGTCTAAAAGATTTGCCCTCGAAAATTCCTCCGGAGTTAGAATTAGTGGCTGTGCCTCCCCGAGGTCCAGTGGAAGATGTCTTAGTTACCTTGGAGGGGAAAAAGCTGGATCAACTACCTCCAGGAGCCCGCCTAGCCACAGGCAGTCTCCGCCGGAGATGTCAATTGCTGCGATTACGTCCGGACCTCCAAATAGAAGACTTNCGAGGAAATATTCCCACTCGATTAAGAAAACTTCATAACCATTCGCTGGAAGGCATAATTATGGCAAGAGCAGCTCTGGTCCGNTTGGACATCAAAAAATATCCCTATCAGGTTTTTGATCCGCAAACCATGATACCGGCTGTTGGGCAGGGGGCACTGGGGATTCAAATCCGCAAAAATGAGGCAAGCTTAAAAAGGATATTAGATAAAATAAACCACCGGCCTTCTTTCTCTTGTGTAACGGCTGAACGAAGTCTCCTCCGTTCTCTTGACTCAGGTTGCCAGTTTCCCCTCGGAGCTTATGCCAGAATTGAGGGAGATTTAATGATCTTAACCGCCTTTGTCGGCAGCCAGGACGGCACCACTTTCATTTGCCAGACAACCAAAGGCAAACCAGAAGAAGCCTCACAATTGGGAGAAAAATTAGCTCGAGAATTGATCGCCATGGGGGCCAAAGTGATTCTGGGGAATTGAAGAAAGGCAATGGAACTAGAAGGCAAAAGTATCGTCGTTACCAGAAGCCCTGATCAAGCCCCGCCTTTTCTCAGAGAAATTGAAAGACGCGGCGGGAAAGCACTTTTGTTTCCGACATTACTTGCCCAGGCGTCTGATAATAAGGAAGAGAAAAAAAACATTCTAAAAAGACTTGATCAATTCCATTGGATAGTCTTTAGCAGCGAGAACGCTGTCCGTTATTTTTGGGCAGAAACAAAGAAGAATTCTCTCTCCTTGGCTCAAAACAAAATAGCCGTCGTCGGGCCGAAAACCGCAACTACTCTTCAAAGGCTAGGCATACAGATAGATTTAATCCCAACAAAATATTCAGCTGCCGGATTACTGGACTCCCTGAAAAAAGAAAATATGAAGGGCAAGGATATCTTGTTGCCTGTCTCCAATTTAACTAGGCCGGAGTTAGCCGTGGGTCTAAAGAAACTAGGGGCGAGAGTTCATACTGCCGTTTTTTACCAAATCGTCCCCAATCCCGGCTTCAAGAAAGAACGATTGGAGCACTTAATTAAACACCAGTACATCCAGGCCATCACTTTTTTCAGCCCCTCTTCTTTTACATTTCTGGTGAGATTAATGGGCGATTCAACTTACGATTTGTTAAAGAACCATAACATCGCTCTGGCTGCTATTGGTCCCACTACCGCCAAAGTTATCCGCTCTGCCGGCCTGCCCATTCATATTCAACCAGTTAAAAGCACGGTCGATGACATGGTCCAAGCCATTATCCAATATTTCAGGAAAAGAGAGAGCCATGAGGAATAATGAATATTTGTTTTTAAGAGCCATCAAGAAAGCTTCCTTAGAACGCACTCCTATCTGGATCATGCGACAGGCGGGGCGATATCTGCCGGAATATAAGGCTCTCCGGCAAAAATATGACTTTTTAACTGTCTGTAAAACACCGGAATTAGCCACCGAAATAACCCTTCAGCCCATTCGTCGGTTCGGCTTTGATGCAGCTATCTTATTTGCCGATATTCTCCTCATTCCGGAAGCATTGGGGCAAAAACTAGAATTTACCGCCGATCACGGTCCTCTTCTTTCTCCCCCGATAAGAAGCCTATCCGATATGACCAACTTAAAAATCGAGGCAATTCGCGAAAAATTACTTTTTGTCAGCAGAACTATTCAGATGAGCCGCCGGGAACTGGCAGGCAAGACTCCTCTGATCGGCTTCAGCGGTTCTCCCTTTACCCTGGCGGTTTATATGATTGAAGGTCAACCCCCCCGCCATTTCAAACACACCAAGTCCTTCTTGTATGGCAACACGGCCCTTTTCCACCAATTGCTACAAAAATTAACCACAGTAGTAATTGATTATTTAAAAATGCAGATCGAAACCGGGGTGGAGGCAGTACAGATATTTGACACCTGGGGAAATATATTACCCCCTCACTTATTTGGAGAATTTTCAGCTCTCTATTTAAAAAAAATAGCCTCTGATTTAAAGCCCCTGGGTGTCCCTGTTATTCTTTATACCAGGGGAGGGATCAACCATCTCCTTGAATTAAAAAATAGTCAGGCCCAAGTGCTGGGAGTAGACTGGCAGACGGATCTGGCTCATGCGAAGTATCTATTCTACCAGGATTATGCCTTACAGGGGAATTTAGACCCTGCCGTTCTTTACGGCTCCAAAGAAGCCATCTCTCGGGAGGTTGAACGCATTCTGTCTCTTTTCAAGAATGAAAGCGGGCATATTTTTAATTTAGGACACGGGATTCCTCCCGATGTTCCTCTGGACAAGGTTGAATTCCTGGTGGAGGAAGTACGCCGGTTAAGCGCCAAATACCACAAAAAAAAGGGTGACCATGAGCAATAGAGATCAGATTGATGTTGAGCTGGATCTTTTACGAAAGTACGATCAACCAGGCCCCCGCTACACAAGTTATCCGACCATTCCCTTTTTTCACGAAGGGGTAAGAGAAAAAGAGTATCTTCATCATCTTAAATTTGATGACCGATTTAAGAATCAGGAAAGCATTTCGCTGTATTTTCACCTCCCTTTTTGTGATACGCTCTGTTATTTTTGCGGCTGTAACATGATGGTTGTTCACGACCGGGAGAAAATCGACACTTATCTTGATTATCTTCTAAAAGAAATGGCCTTGTTACGCCCCTTGATCAATCCCGCCCGCAAGGTTAGACAATTGCACTGGGGAGGGGGCTCACCCACCTCTCTTTCGCCTGAACAAATTATCCGCCTAGGAGAAGCTATCCGCTTCTACTTTGAATTCGACCAGGCGGCAGAAATCGGGGTTGAAATAGATCCTCGCGGGCTGACCCGGGCGCATATGGAGGCCCTGGCCGAAGTGGGTTTCAATCGATGTAGTATTGGTGTTCAAGATTTCAATCCGCAGGTTCAACAAACTGTCAATCGGATTCAATCGGCAGAAATAACCAGACGGACAGTTGCCTGGGCCAGAGAACTTAGCTTCCACAGCGTAAATATTGATTTGATCTATGGATTGCCCTTCCAAACAGTGGACTCTTTTGCCAAAACCCTGGATATTGTTCTGGATTTAAAACCTGATCGGCTGGCTGTTTTCAGCTATGCTCACCTGCCCCAATTGATTAAACACCAACGCTTGATAAAAGACGAATGGTTGCCTGAACCAAAAGTAAAATTGGAGCTTCTGAAACTCAGCATCGAGAAACTCACCNGCTCTGGATATGTCTACATTGGAATGGATCATTTCGCCAAACCTGATGATGAACTGGCCAGAGCGATGAANGCAGGGACTCTCTATCGTAATTTTCAGGGGTATTCCACTCATGCTGGATTGAATTTAATCTCCTTCGGTATCACCTCAATCAGTATGTTATCCAATATCTATGTCCAAAACTTCAAGAAATTAACTCCCTATTATCAACAGATCGACTCCGGTCATCTGCCGATTTTCCGGGGAGTAGTCTTAAATAAAGACGATCGTCTACGCCGGGAGGTGATTACAAAATTAATGTGTCACTTCCACCTCGAAAAAAGCGACATCGAGAATAAATACAATCTTAATTTTGATCAATATTTTGCCAAAGCGTTGAAAAATCTAGAAGAGATGGAAGCAGATGGATTGATCGAGTTGCACCCCGAGCGATTAAAAGTTACCACCAGAGGACGGCTTTTTATTCGTAATATCGCCATGCAATTCGATGCCTACTTACCTCAAACAAAAGAGAATAAACCAAAATTCTCCCGCACTATTTAAGGGCTTGGAAAAGTTGTGATGAAAGTAGCTGTATTAATAATCAACATGGGCGGCCCTGATTCTCTAGCCACAGTTGAACCTTATCTCTATAAGATTTTCCAGGATCCAGCAATAATGGATATACCAATTCCCCGGATGATTCGACAGCACCTGGTTAAATTCATAATAAAAAAACGCCTCCCGCGAATCCGCGAAATTTATCGACAACTGGGAGGCAAATCTCCTCTTCTGGAAATCACCGCCCAACAGGCCAAACTCTTTGAGGAATTGTTGAATAAGGACCAGGATGACGTCGTCTTTAAAGTATCACCTGCCATGTGTTTTTGGCGTCCCCTCCTGGAAGAGGTCTGGTTTCAAGTCATCCACGACGGATTTGACCGGATCATTGCTTTAAGCCTCTTTCCTTTTTACTCAACGACAACAACAGGCTCGATTAAAAATAAAATCGAGAAACTTTTGCTGAAGAGCGGAGTTTCCAAGGAAAAAGTCCTCCTGATCTACCGCTTCGGTTGCCATCCACTATTTATCAAAGCCATTGCTGAACATTTATTATTCCATATTCCCGTATCCCAATCTTCCGAGCCAACTCATGTTCTTTTTAGTGCTCACAGCATTCCTCTGAGTCGACACAAAAAGGGAGATCCCTATTTACAAGAAATCAGCCAAGCAGTTGAATTAATTCAAAAAGAACTGCTGGAAAGAAATATAAAGATCCATCTATCTTTCCAAAGTAAAATTGGTCCCATTAAATGGCTTTCCCCCTCTACATCATCCAAAATTGAAGAATTAGCTTCCCACGGGGTAAAGAAATTATACGTTTATCCTCTGGGATTTGTGGCCGATAATGCCGAGACTATTTATGAACTGGGAGTAATCTATCATGACCTGGCCAGACAAAAGGGCATTGACGAATACATCTGCCTGGAAGCCCTTAATACTTCTCCCCTTTTTCTTCTGGCCCTCAAAGAAATTGTCAAAGAACAATACACCAAAAAATGGGCCGCAGACATCTCTCCGTTAAGGTGAAACATGATGAAGCACACGATAAAGAAAATTGCTGTTGTCGGTGGTGGAATTTCTGGCCTTTGTGTGGCCTATTATTTGAAGAAAGCCGGATTAGAAGCGGAGGTCTTCGAACAAAATAATTACGTTGGCGGCTCTCTGGTAACGGAAAAAGAAAACGGTTTTTTGGCCGATCTGGGTCCCAATAGTATTCTTGAAACCTCCTTGAAATTGCGGCAATTGATTGATGAGCTGGGTCTGGAAAAGGAAAAAATATATGCTAATTCTGTCAGTAACAATCGCTTCATTGTCAAAAAGGGAAAATTACAGGCGTTACCTCTCTCTCCACCTGCTTTCCTGAAAAGTCAATTGTTTTCTTGGAAAGCAAAATTTCGTCTGCTAAGAGAACCCTTCCTTCCCCCCGTCAAAGTAGAGGATATTTCACTGGGGGATTATGTTCGTTATAGACTAGGGGAAGAATTCCTAGACTATGCCATCAATCCTTTTGTAGCTGGCGTGTATGCCGGGGATCCAGAGAAATTAAGTGCTCCGGCTGCCTTTCCTAAGCTATTTGCTCTAGAGCAAAAATATGGAAGCTTTATTAAAGGAGCGATCAAAGGCTCCCGGGAGCGAAAAAAACGCCAAGAAATAGCCAAAGACCGAGCTAAGATTTTTTCCTTTGTTAACGGGATGCAAATCCTCCCNCAAACTCTGGCTCGGTACTTGGGTCGCTCTATTTGTTATTCAGCTAAAATTGAAGCTCTTTCCCCAGCAAACAAGGGGTTCCTCCTGGTTATCAATAACCAAGGTGCGGTCCAGAAGCGGCAATTCCACCAAGTAATCTTGGCTGTTCCCACGTATGTCCAGGCAGAACTCCTGAAGCCGCTGATTAAGGAGAAAGCCGAGATGCTGGCTCAAGTGGAGTATCCTCCCGTGGCAGTTGTTTTTATGGGTTTTAATCAAGCCGATGTTCGGCACGACTTAAATGGTTTCGGCTTCCTTGTTCCAGCTGTAGAAAAAAGGGGAACTTTGGGAACAATCTTCAGTTCCACCCTTTTTCCCCAACGAGCTCCCCGGGGAAAGGTGGCCCTGACTACATTTGTCGGGGGAACCCGTAATCCCCAAAATGCTCTCCAAGACGATGGAGAATTAGAAAAAATTGTCTTTGAAGACTTGAAGGCCCTTCTCGGAGTTCAAGCAAAGCCTGTCTACACCAAAATTCGCCGCTGGCCAAAGGCTATTCCCCAGTATACACTGGGCTACAAAAAAGTTCAGGCTTTATTTGACCACTTGGAACAGGAATTCCCTGGTTTATACTTTACGGGCAATTTCCGTCGGGGAATAAGCATCGGTGACAGTGTCCTTTGTGCTGAGGAAACAGCCAAAAAAATAATAACCGGGATTATTCCTGGATAATCCAGGTGAATAAAATATATTTGAGGAGAGAAACCATGTTTACACCCTATTACCGCCCCCGTCGCTTACGGCGGAATGAAAATATCAGACGCATGGTGCAGGAAACTCAATTGTCGGTTAACGATCTTATTTTTCCCTTGTTTGTCGTCGAGGGGAAACGGGTAAAAAAACCCATTAAGTCAATGCCTGGCCAGTATCAACTATCCATCGATTATCTAGTCCAGGAAGTGAAGGAGGTCCACCATCTGGGCATACCGGCCATAATCCTCTTCGGTATCCCCGCCATTAAAGATGCCCAGGGAAAAGACGCCATGAGTGATGAGGGTATCATCCAGCGAGCAGTGAGAGCCATAAAAGAGGCCGTTCCGGAGATATACGTGATTTCAGACGTTTGTTTTTGTGAATACACTGATCACGGGCATTGCGGGGCGGTGGTGGAGGGCGATGTCGACAATGACGCTACATTGGAAATGCTAGCTAAGCAAGTTCTCACCCATGCTCGGGCAGGAGTTGATATGGTTGCTCCCTCGGGAATGATGGATGGAATGGTCGCTGCCATCCGCAAGGCCCTGGATGAAAATGGTTTTGAAAAAATATCAATCATGAGCTATGCAGCCAAATACGCCTCAGCCTTTTACGGCCCTTTTCGAGAAGCAGCCGAATCCGCTCCGCAATTCGGTGATCGGCGCTCTTACCAAATGGATCCGGCTAATGCCCGTGAGGCCCTTTATGAAGTTGACCTGGACGTAAAAGAAGGGGCGGACATCATTATGGTCAAACCTGCTCTGGCTTACCTAGATATTATTCGCCGCGTCCGCGAGAGGATCAATCTGCCAGTGGCTGCTTATAATGTCAGCGGCGAATTCTCCATGGTTAAAGCAGCTGCTCAAATGGGCTGGCTTGATGAAAAGAAGATTACCCTGGAAATTTTAACTTCTATTAAACGAGCGGGCGCGGATTTAATCCTTACCTATTCAGCCAAAGATGTAGCCCGCTGGTTGGCCGAAGTAAATTCATAGTCTTATTGTAGAAAATAGTTGGGCTAGAACAGACACTTGTCATTTCACCCAAGATAGAGGAGATAAATAGCCAATGAGTAAAAACACAGAATTGTTTCAAAAGGCAAAGTTCTTAATGCCGGGCGGCGTTAATTCTCCGGTACGAGCTTTCCGGAGTGTTAATCTTGAACCTCTTTTCATTGTTTCCGGCCAGGGAAGTAAAATTTATGATATCGAAGGAAGAGAATTCATCGATTATGTCGGCTCCTGGGGGCCTTTAATTTTGGGGCACGCTCACCCTGAAGTGATCGAAACTCTCCAGGAGGTAATAAGAAAAGGAACGAGCTTCGGAGCTCCGACAGAACTGGAAGTCCAGCTGGCCGAGAAAATAGTGGAACTGATTCCATCGGTGGAGATGGTCCGTATGGTCTCTTCTGGCACTGAGGCCACCATGAGTGCCATTCGCTTAGCCCGTGGTTTTACCGGACGCAACAAGATCATTAAATTTGAAGGCTGTTATCATGGTCACGGAGACAGCTTCCTGATTAAGGCCGGATCAGGCGCTCTGACTTTTGGCGAACCGAACAGTCCCGGAGTGCCGGCCGCCTTGGCGAAGGAGACTTTAATCGCTGAATTCAATAACATAACTTCCGTCCAGTATTTATTTGAAAACTTTCCTGACCAGATTGCCGCCGTAATCGTGGAACCAGTAGCGGGTAATATGGGTGTTATTCCTCCCTTAAAGGGCTTCTTGTCCGACCTAAGGAATTTATGCGACCGTTATGGAGCCCTCCTGATTTTCGATGAAGTGATGACCGGCTTCCGCGTCCATCCCGGAGGGGCCCAAAGCTTGTACCAAGTAACACCAGACCTCACCACGATAGGCAAAGTGATGGGCGGGGGGTTGCCGGCAGCGGCCTATGGGGGAAAAAAAGAGATCATGGAGAAAATCTCCCCAGTTGGACCGATTTACCAGGCTGGAACTCTTTCAGGCAATCCGTTGGCCATGGCAGCCGGATTAAAAACACTCGAAATTATCTCCCGACCAGGTTTTTTCGAAGAACTGAATAACAAATCCAATTGGTTCTTTGAAGAGCTTAACTTATTCATCGAACAAGAAGACCTGCCTCTTAGTCTCAATCATGTCAATTCAATGGGTTGTCTCTTTTTCAAAAAAGGCAGGGTAGCCAATTTCAAACAGGCAATCCAGTCGAACACTGATCTATTCGCTACCTACTTCGGTCTAATGCTTCAAAAAGGTATCTATCTAGCCCCTTCACAATTTGAAGCAATGTTTATTTCAGCGGCTCATTCAACCAAAGATCTAAACTATACTCTGGAAAAGACGAAAGAGACGCTGACTTACTTATTCTCCTAACGCAATCTTCCCTGCTGTCTCCACTAGGCAATTAGAAAGCTGATTTATGGAGACATTTCCCCTTTCCTGAGGTTTTATCTCTCTGACTGGCTGCCCTGAGTTCACCGGTTGTTCTTTCCCGAGAAAAAGCCAAACATAACCCCGTTTAATTTTCAGAAGAAGGGCTGGCCATGAAATTACGGTTTACCTCTCCTGGCAGCCTAGTTAAGCCTCCTTCCGCTCTTGCCTTAAAAAGAAAAGGGGGGATAATTAAAGAAGATGAAAAGATGACGGGAACCGATCCGTTGATTAAACGGTTGTTCATTTCAACTTTAGTGTTTATTCTCTGCCTGCTCCCCGTGTCTCCATCTGCAGAAATTAACTTGAAAGACCTTCTCGAGAAATGTGCTTCTTATTGTGAACTTCTCAGCCACTCGGCCTTCCATTTTGTCTGCCTTGAGGAGATTGAGGAGCGCCTTTATTATTCAGCCCGGAGATTTACCTATTATCAGCCAACAGCCTTTTTCAAACGTAATAAATTACTTTATGACTATCAACTCATCTGGAAGGATGGCCGGATTACCGAAAAAAGAATTCTCCTCAAAGAGAATGGCCAGAAAAAAAACATTCCCGACTCACTCCTGAAGACAACCAGATTCAAACATAAAAATATTGTTTTTGGACCAATTGGATTGCTCAGCTCTTACTGGCAGCAGAGCCACAATTATCGAATTATCGGTCATGAACGATTAAAGGGGATCGAGAGCGTCATCATCGAAGCCTTCCCCCGGCCAACAGCCTCCACAAAACATCTTTACGGGAAAATATGGATCAGCCGCCATGATGGCAGCATCTTAAAACTGGAATGGAAGCAGGAATCCCTGGAAAATTACGATTTAATTGAAAAATTAGCCCGGAAGGGGATGATCAGATTACCTTTCAATGTAACTCAAANGGCTGATCAATAGAAACNGCTTCCATTCCTCCCAGAACCCGGTAACCATCTTCGGTGACAACAAAACAGTCCTCAAGGCGTACCCCGAATTCGCCGTAAATATAAATACCTGGTTCATTACTGAAGGTCATCCCTGGCTGAAGCTTTAACTTGTTTCCCTGCACTAAATAGGGATACTCATGTCCTTCCAGCCCGATCCCATGCCCCAGACGATGGCCGAAATATTTATAATCCGGCCCAAAACCGGCCTCCTCAATCACCCGGCGGGCTGCTCTGTCTATTTCTTCACAGGGAACNCCCGGACGAATAGCCTTAAAGGCAGCTTGTTGAGCCCTCCGGACTATCTCCCAGACTTGTCGCTGTCTCGCTGTTGCTCGACCAAAAATAATTGTTCGGGTGACATCCGAGCGATAGCCCTCGACACTGCAGCCTCCGTCAATTAAAATCACATCTCCCTTCTTCAAGGAACGCAACTTCCGGGAACCATGGGGAAAGGCTGTATTAGGTCCATATTGGGGCCAACCGCCGCCGGCCACCCCCATCTGTTGATGGGCCTGACGGACATAATCCGCCAGTTCCCGCTGGGTCATTCCTTCATGNAGATGCTTAAATCCTTCCCGATACGCCAGCTTGGTGATGCGATTGGCCAGGTCCATATATTTTATCTCTTTAGGAGTTTTAATCCCCCGACAACCTTCGGTAACCACAGCTCCATTGATTANCTCTAAATGAGGAGCATCCCGNCGCAGGCCAAAATAAACAAACAACCGTACTGTGGGTCCCAGAGCCAATTTGCCGGTTGAAGCGCCGAGGTCCTTCATGATGCCAGCTAGTAAAGCATATGGGCTTTCATGCTCTTCCCAGGTTCTAATTTCCTGGTCAGCCGGAATAAGTTCTCTGGCTCTTTCCAATTCAAAAGCCGGACAAATCCAAACCGGTTCTTTCTTCCGACTGAGCAGCGCCCCAAAGGTCCGTTCACTCCGGCGCCACTGCACACCGGTAAAATAAACCAGATTGGTACTGGCGGTCAGGAATAAACCATCTATTCCCCGCTCCGCCATAAGGCGGCGGGCCTTTTCCTGACGGGCTTCATAATCAGCTTTCGTTATTAGCTCCACTCCCCGGACCATCTCTTTTATTTTAGGTATTAATTTTTCGCCGGATTGAGCCAGAATCTGCTCGACAAAGCCAAATGTAGTCAAACTCAATCCTCCAATGGCTAAAAACTGGCGGCGGGAAATCATTTCTTTACTCCTTTAGACTTGGACTTATTTAAGGACAANAATTATCACTCCACCGGAAAAAAGTCAAAAACATCTTATTTCAAATATCAAAATAATTTCTCATTGACGCCTGGCCATCAGTAAGANATGGAAAAAAAAGACTGAACCAAATTGGTGACCTGTTCTCTGCTGCCCGAAGCATCTCTGGATGTTTAAGTCAAGAGTTGATGTCTCTTTCCTCAATTAATCGGAAAAAGACATTGGCTCTTCCTGCCAATATATCGGCTTGTCTCCTTAAAAACTGGTCCCTACTTTGACCCGAGAAAGAGTCGAGGGGCATGCTATTTTGGGTGTAATCTGAAATGATGAATAACAAATCCAGAGAATCATCTGTTTTGAGCCCCATTTCCAGGTATTCACTAGATTACTTCACGATATTAATAAAAAAAGTAATGATTAAAGCATTGGTAAAGTCAATAAAAAAGGCTCCTACAATCGGGATAACCAGGAAAGCCCGGGGGGCTGGACCAAATTTTTCGACCAGTGACTCCATATTGGCAATAGCATTGGGGGTCGCTCCCAGACTAAACCCACAATTGCCACCGGCCATGACCGCGGCATCATAATCCCGTCCCATAAGATTAAAAGTCACCCACAGGGCGAAACCAGCCATCATCATAACCTGCAGGCAGAGAATAACCAGCATAGGCAAAGCCAGTTCCAGAAGTTCCCAGAGACGAAGACTCATCAGAGCCATGGCTAAAAACAAATTAAGAGCGACGGAACCCAAAACATCGATGTAGCCTTGAGAAATGGGGACCAGTTTGGTCAAATCAAAAAAGTTCCTGACCAAAGCAGCAACCAACATGGCTCCTATATAAGCGGGGAGGGTGATCCCCTGGCTTTCAATCCAGGCAGACAGAAGGGACCCAACCCACATACAGGCCAGAATTATGGTTAAATACTTAAGAATTTCATAGGCACTTATTTCAAGCCGCCCTTCATCTTTTTCTGCCAGTTGTTGTTTACCCTCAGGGGCTATGCCNGCCAATGAGGGCAGAGGTTGAAAGCGGGAACGTAATTTTCTCTTCTTAATAAGATAGGTTCCGANAGGCCCTCCTATTAACCCGCCGGAAACAAGGCCAAAAGTAGCTGCCGCCACGGCTAAAGTGGTTGCGCCTGGCATTCCCATTCTTTCAAAGAGCGGCCCAAAGGCCAGACCTGTACCATGACCACCGGTCATCGTCANGGAACCCGTAATCAACCCCAGATAAGGATGAACCCCCAGCACTTTACTCCCAAGAACCCCGATTCCATTCTGGAGAAAAGCCAGGACTGAAGCAATCCCCCAAAAAAGCACAACCTGCGGGCCGCCTACTTTAAGTAGCGAAAAACTGGCGGTCAAGCCCACCGTGGTGAAAAAAGCAATCATAAAGGGTGTCTGTAAAGCAACATCAAAATCAAAACTCACCAGACGAGTCAACCGAAAGACAAGTGCCAGGGTGGCAAAAATCAAGCCGCCAACTACTGGCGCCGGGATATTCAACCGATCCAGCAGAGACCATCTCCTTTTGATGAAATACCCAAGAAAAAGAACCAAGGCACCCAGAGCCGTTGTCTGAATCATATCCAGCTTGATGGTCAACACGGTCGCAAACGACGACATCTCCATCTGATCCACTCCTTTTCTTTTTGGTCTTACAGAATAGCCAAAATCGACCTGCTTTGGCAACCTCTTTTCCATCCTTAAATCCAGTGGGGAGAAAAGAGGTAAACCCCTCAAGAAAAGTTCTGCTTAAAACTTAAGCCGTAGCTAATTCCGTCCAAACTTCTCCAAAGAAAAGGTGAGAATTCTTGGTCTTTACNGGGGAATCCGAATAATAAAAATTGTTCCTTTATCCCGTCTAACCTCGATTGTCCCCTCAAGCTGGCGGACAAGGTTCCGCACCAATCTCAATCCCAGGGTGGTGGTTTTCTCCAGATTGAAACCCGGAGGTAAACCGACGCCATTATCTTCCACCACNAAGATCAATTGTTTCTTCCCTGGGGCTTCGGCTTGAGGTTCAAGATAACACCTTATTCTAATTTCTCCTTCGCTTTCACCGGGAAAAGCGTATTTCAAAGCATTGGTGACTAATTCATTCAAGATAAGACCACAGGGAACAGCTTCTTNCAGAGTTAAATCAACCCGATCTACCTCGAGATCAAGCCGCACTCTCTCCGAATTTCCCAGATATGCTTTTATCAAGGGATTGACAATTCGGCGGAAGTAAGTTCTGGCAGTGACTCGATCAATCCTCTCTGAACCATAAAGAATCTCATGGATTAAAGCCATCGCTTGAATCCGATGACGACTTTCTTCGAAAATTTCCCTGACTTTTCTGTCCCCAATTCTTTGTGATTGGAGATATAGTAGACTCGAGACAATCTGAAGATTATTTTTGACGCGATGATGGATTTCCTGCAAGAGAGCTTCTTTTTCCTGGAGGGAACTGACCAGCTGAGAAGTCCGATGACGAATCAGAGCTCTCAAACGTTGGGTGTATCGCCGGCCGGTAATTGCCCGAAAAACAGCATAATAAGCCCCCATGCCCAAAAGAGCTAGAGTGAGGATAAACCACCAGGTGGTCCAGAAAGCTCGATGAATGATAATAGGGGCTGAAGAAACAGTCGGGCTCCACCGCCCAAGAATGTTCCGGGCTTGAATCTGAAAAACATACCTTCCCGGGGGAAGATTGGTATACTTTTCAAAAAGCACTCTCAGCCGTCGGTCATTACTCCAGTTCTCTTCAAATCCCAACAACCGCTCCCGGTAGAAAATTTTGTTTTCATCCAGAAAAGAAGTCACCCGAAAATTAATAATAAGATTATTTTCATAATATTTGAGAGAAACTNGCTTTTGAAGAGGAAAAACTTGATGTCCGACCTCCAGCCCNTCCANGGTAACNAGGGGCGGGGGAATTTCCTCCGGACTTAAATCAGATTCCGGCTGATAGCGGGAAACACCGCTGTCGGTTCCAAACCAGAGATGNCCCTGNCTGTCAATAAAACCAGCCGACCTATTGATTTCATCGCCGGAAAGCCCNAGACTTTTATCAAAATGAAGGAGTCGCTTTCCATCCCAGCAATAAACTCCTCGATTGGTTCCAATCCACAAGCGGCCTTGATTATCCCTCAAAAGAAGATAGACAGGATGATCAATTGTTTCTCCCCTAAAATCCGCCGGAAAAAATCGGCCATCTTTTACAACCACCAGTCCGGCCAGAGTTCCCACCCACACCTGGCCCTGCTCATCTTCAAGATAGGCATACACATTATTCTCCAGCGGATTATCGCGAGAGGCGTATTGTACCCACCNCTCACCTTCCAGTCTATAAAAACCCTTATACCCNGTGACAACCACCGGTTCGCCTGAAGGTCGGCAGAACAGTTTCCTTAAATAAATATTCTTCCCGAAGAGAGATTTCTCAACCTGATAAAATTTTTGATCTCGCTGAAGAAAAAGTCCTTCCCCGGTAGTCACCCAAAACCGGTGTTGTCCATCTTCAATTACCGAGTACACTCGCCCTTGCACTCCCTGGTCAGAGCTCACCCAGTATAATTTTCCTTCCTGATCAATAATCCCCAGTCCCAGATCAGAGGCAGCCACCCAAATATTTCCCCGACTATCTTTGAATAAATCATGGACCCTGGTTTCAGAAAGTAAACTCTCTTCCTTCTTTTTAAAGGAGAGGGTGATCATCTGCCCCTGTTTGAAATAAGTAAGGCCATGGTTATGACTAAAAACCAACCAGCCGGGTCTAACTTCCTGGATAGCCGTGACTTCATCTTCAAGGAGACCATGAACCCGGGTGTAATTGGCAAATCTTTCACTGACCAGTTTACTTATGCCCCGGGCACTGCCTACCCAGAGGTTCTTTTCTTTGTCCAGGAATAAAGCCGTTGCTCCCTCGGCTACCAAGCCACTTGTTCGATTCAAATAACGAACTTCTCCTAGGGAGTGGACATAGTGATATAAAGCATTTGGATTGCCGAAATAGACCCCATCTTTCTTATCTGGACACAAGATAANATAGGGATAANCCTTATTGACCGGAATGGCCGCCGGCCGGATAAGCTTTTTCAATTCACCTTCCTGGAAAATCCCCAACCAGTCACTTCCCGCCAACCACAAACGAAAAGACTTCTCTGTTTTCTCAATGGCCAGCCCGGCTATTCCCTGGGAGAAAAGAGGGATTTTTTCATTCCATCGACGGTCAACTCCCTCCGGAGTGATAACAGATAAGCCTGTTTCGGTGGCCACATAAAGTTTCCCCTCGAAAAACTCAAATCCATGAATACAATTGCCGACTAATCCCCGGGTGGCATCATAATGATGCCATTTTCCCTGGCTCAAATAATACAGGCCATTGAGCTTCGTTCCGATGGCCAGACGGAAGTCATCTTTCTGAAGAGAAACTCTCAGTTGAGTAAATCTAACTCTGGTTGGGAAAATTCCCTCCAGTGGCAGAATCTTCCAGACATTATTTTCGTAGTAACAGAGTTCGGGGTTAGGGAANTCAATCAATNCCCAGATGGTACCTTTCTCGTCCTTGTCCAGAGCAATTACAGCATTACCGGGTAATCCGTTGCTGACTGTAAACGATTCCCAGCGGAAACCATCATAAACCGAAATACCACCGCGGGTGGCTATCCAGAGCCGACCATAATCATCCTGGACGAAATCATGGACCTCGGGACTGAGCAACCCTGATTCACTTCGGTAAGTATGAACCAGATAACTTTGGGGGAAAAGAAGAGAAGCACTCAGAAAAAGGACAAGGCTTATAAAAAATACCGGGAAATATACTGGTCGAGGGCGAAAAGGAAAAATATAGATATGAGGATAAGAAGTTGACTCCGTCCTCAATTGCCTGCCTGCCATTACNNGTTAAAGTGTTTATCCCGGGAAAATCAAGTGAGCCACCCCGGGATTTAATTATAATTAATTATATGTCAATTTGATAACATTACTACCATTACTAACTTTTGTGCAGGAATTTAATTTATGACAAATCAACTCAATCATCTCCCATTAGGGGAGATGATGAAAAAGAAGATGTCGGAGAAAAATGCAACGCGTGGTTCACAGCCTGGAGAAACACCTCATCATCAAAGGGTTTAATAATCACGGGAAAATAATAAGGAGAGCTCATTTTCTTTTTAACTTCAGGAAAAGGACAGGCGGTGACATAAACGCTGGGAATTGAATAAAGTTGATATATTTTCTCGGCAGCTCTTATTCCATCCACTTTTCCTTTAAGATTAATGTCCATAACAATCAAATCCGGTTTCTTCACTGCTGCTAAATCAATCGCCTCTTCACCTCGTGAAGTAACGCCGGCAATCTCCCAGCCCATAGAAATGAACCTATCTTCTAATTCCAGAGCTACAATCGCCTCATCCTCAGCAATCAAGGCTTTCAAGGGCAACTTAGACTGCTTCATTGGTTATTTCTCCGCACGATATTACCTTCTCCTCAGGAACCCTTCCCTTGCCGAGAATTTTATCGTCAAGAATTTATTAAATTCAAACTTATTTGTCAACCTCCCTCTATCTATTTTATTCCAAAAATATCAAAACTAACAAAACGATGACACAATCATAATTATCTATGCAGGAATAGAATCGGTCTTTAGACCACGCTTTAACCTTTTCCTGTCTTCCTGGAGGTGTTCCGTCCCTGACGAATTACTCTTTCAAATGTCCCTCTTTACAAAGTCACTTGTCTGGGGTAATCTCAACCTTCTTAGAGCCAACGATTGACCATCTTATTATTGTTTTTTATCCATTATGAGGAAGGTCAGCTATGAAATATAATTTTGATCAACTCATCGACCGGCAAGGCACTTATTCCATGAAATGGGATTTCCTCAAGGAGAAAGTGGGAGATGAAGATATCATTCCCCTCTGGGTAGCCGATATGGACTTTGCCGCTCCGCCTCCTGTAGTCGAAGTAATTAAAAAAAGAGCCGCCCACGGCATCTATGGTTATACAGGACTAACGGAATCCTATTATCAGGCTGTCATCTCCTGGATGAAAAGACGTTTCTCCTGGCAAATAGAGAAAGAATGGATCATCTTCACTCCTGGAGTTATTCCGGCTCTCCATCTGGCTGTTCAAGCTTTTACCCAACCTGGAGACAAGGTGATTATCCAGCCGCCGGTTTATCGTCCCTTCCGCCTGGCAGTGGAAAACAATGGCCGTCGTTTAATCCAGAATACCCTGATTAACGAGCATGGCCGATACCGCATGGACCTGGATAATTTAAAACGCCAGCTCGATGACCAAGCCCGCCTGCTTATTCTCTGCAGTCCTCACAATCCCGTGGCCAGGGTATGGCGAGCTGAAGAATTGAAGGAATTAGTCAATCTTTGCCTTCGCCGGGGAATTATTATCATCTCGGATGAAATCCACGCGGATCTCGTCATGCCTGGCTTTAAACATACCCCCACCGCCTTGGTCTCCGAAGACGCCAGTGAAATCACGGTTACCTGTACCGCCCCGAATAAAACCTTTAATATTGCCGGACTGGAGATGGGCAACACCATCATCCCCAATCATCAACTCCGCTCCCGTTTCCAGCAGACCCTCCTTAAAGCCGGCCTTTTTCTGGCTAATACCTTCGGGATTGTGGCCACCGAGGTGGCTTACAACCAGGGCGAAGACTGGCTGACAGCTGTTCTCGAGTATATCCACCACAACTATCTCTTTCTGAAAAATTACCTCACCAATCACTTGCCTGAGATTAAAATCACCCCTCTGGAGGGNACCTACCTTGTCTGGCTTGACTTTCGGGCNTTTAAGCTTTCCGACAAACAGCTTAAAGAAAAACTACTTCGGGAAGCTAAGGTCTGGCTGGATGAAGGGCCGAAATTCGGCCAGGGTGGCGAAGGTTTTCAACGACTCAATCTGGCCTGTCCTCGTTCTCTCCTGGAACAGGCCCTGGAAAGAATCGTCCNGGCTTTCCAGTCATAAGGGGCGGAACTAGCTCCCCCTGGACCCCTTTTCTCTCTTTTCGGGAAGAAGAGTTTCGGCATTAGCTGCCTCTTGCAAGGCAAAAGAAAGCCAGCCCACAAGTTGGACCATTGTCTCAGGCGTTAAAGTCTCGGGCTTATCTTTAGTTGTGTGAATAAAGCTCTCAGCTCCAACGGCCTGAAAATCAAAAGCCGGAATTTTCTTCTTTTTAAAAAACAGGGCATCCCGCCGGGGCCAGCCGCGGTCAATTAAATTCTCAAGTGCTACCTTAAGCTTTGTCCGGCCGGCTCTTTGCCGCTCAAAATACTTCCAGAGCCGGGGATAATCCACTGCNCCGGCCACTTTCAGCTGGTCTCCCACCCCTACTTCATCTAAATTAAGATAAAAGGCGGTCTTTTTCCGGGGAATAAGCGGCTGTTCCAGGTAAGACTCAACTCCCCGATTCCCCTGTTCGGTGCCTCCCCAGCCGACAAAAACAATTGATCGCTTTAATCTTAGCTGGCTGCGGCTGAGGGCCTCAGCCACTCCCAGGAGAACAGCCACCCCCGAAGCATTATCATTAGCTCCCGGCATGACCTCATAGCAGAAACCTACTCCATCAAGATGCGCCCCGACGATGATATACTCCTGGGAAAGTAGAGGATCGTCTCCCGGGAGTAAGCCGAAAACATTGTATCCTTTCCCCTTGGGATAATGCTCACTGAAATTCTCGATCCGAAATTTCTTCCGTGTCCGGAAAGATTGCGGAGTCCGTGATTGGTTAATCCTCTGGATGGTTTCAGCATGAGTTCTGCCGGTGCGGGCGAAAAGTACCTTGGTCACCGCCTCCCCTACTTGGGCTACACGAAAACCCAAAACATAATCGATATCAGGATTAACCCNAAGGGAGTTAAAGAGCATACCCCGGGCACCATGAGCTACGGCCATTTTAATCTTATACCGGGGAGAAACATAGGGCTGCCAATCAGGCCATTCCGCAGGATTCTCTTCATAAGAAACGGGGGCACCGGGCTCAACAAAAACAATTTTTCCTCTAACGTTAACCCCCTGGTAGTCATCATAACCCAGTTCAGGGGCAGTGATGCCATAGCCCACATAAACCNCCTCCGCCGTAATCGCTCCGTCAGCTGACTGAGAACCGGGATAATATTCTTTTTCATAAACGAATTTTCTTTTTCTCGGCCTGGAGGCTGAACCATAAAGATAAGCCAATTCACCGCCAACAAAAATAACCGTATACGGGTTGGAAAAAGACACCAGATAACTCCCTGACTGCCCCATCGGCTGAAGGCCTAAATCTTTAAATTTACCGGCTAACCAGCGGGCAGCCGCCCGGTACTCAACGGTACCCGTCAAGCGGCCGGCATATTTCTCGGCCGCCAAGGTGCGGACATAATCCATTAACCGGGTGGCCGTTATCTGCTGAAGGGAGTTCTCCAGGGAGACTTCCCCAAGANTGATGGTTTTTTTTACTTGGAGACTACAAGCCATAATTCCGACAATAATGATTAAACATAAGAAGAAGTTAAATACTCTCATCATATTACCTGATAAGGGAGAACCAAAATTTCTAACCAGAAGTAACCTTCTGGCAAAAAATCTAAATTAAAAGAATCTTCATAATAGGTCAACCCTTCCTCTTAAGCAAGCCTGGAGATTATTCCCACAAAAAAATTCTATTCCGGTCACTCTTTATAAGCTAAATGGATGGCAGCCACCCCTAACCAGAGTTTTCTTNCCTCCACCCGGCTGAAGCCGGCCTGTAAAAGAGTCTCGCGCAATTCTTCTGGCGAAAGAAAGCGGGGAATGGTATGAGCCAAATAAGCATAGCCCGCGGCCGAGCCGGAGAGCCGGCGGCCCAGAGGCTTTACAGTCAGCTGGACATAAATATGAAACATCTTTCTCAGCCATTTCGGCCGCGGCTGAGAGGTCTCAAGATTAACAAATACTCCTCCCGACTGTAAAACTCGTTGGACTTCCTGGAAAAAAGGCAGCAANGTCTTCGGGGTTAAACCAAGATTACGGGTGGCAAAGGAAATNCTCACCCCGGCAAAAGTTCCGTCAGGAAAAGGCAGATGGCCGACATCCCCCTGGATAAACACCAGCGGGATCGGCAGGGACGGGGCCTTTGTTTGGCGGGCATTGATAAGCATTTCCCAACAAAAATCAAGCCCCACCACCATAGGCGAACGAGTCTTCNGATTGTTCTTCGGGCAAAGGAGATGGGCTTCAGCTTTGCTCCGGCTGGCCGGGGTTTTCCTGCCGCTTTTTAAAAAGGTATAATAACGGGAAAACACAGCCTCTTGACCTCTACGGGAAAGATTTTTCTTCCACCGCCTGGCCACCAAGGCGGCCATCTCACCGGTACCGGTACAAATATCCAGCCAGCAGCGACCTCCCAAGGAAACGGCCAGGCGAGCAGCCTTCTGACGCCAGTGAATATCCAGCCCCCAGGTCAAAAGATGATTGATTAGCTCATAGGTGCCAACTATCTGGGAAAAAATTTTCTGCACGCCTTTTTTCATCTCTTTTCTCAGCCATTAATAACAGTTAGCTATAAAATAAGCCCTTTTTCGGACCAAAAAGCAATAAAAATTTTCTTCTCAGCAGAAAAAAAATCGCTTCTTTTGTTCTTTTTT
>MTOP01000080.1 GCA_002010725.1 Candidatus Aminicenantes bacterium JdFR-80 | reverse complement strand
GGAGAGAAAAATCCTCATCTAGCCTGGGAGGTCAATCTCTCAGGGACCTACAATATCCTGGAAGTCGCCCGGGAACTCGAACTTGTCCGAGTTTTTGTGCCGAGTTCAATCGCTGTCTTCGGGCCGGAAACTCCCCGGGAAAATACCCCCCAGGATACTATTCTCCGCCCCCGCACCATGTACGGCTTAACCAAAGTAACCGGGGAACTTTTAAGCGAATATTACGTGCATCGCTTCGGTCTGGATGTTCGTGGCTGCCGCTATCCGGGCATCATCAGCCACGAGGCTCTTCCTGGGGGAGGAACAACTGACTATGCCGTGGAAATCTTCTATGAAGCCATTAAGCAGAAAAAATACACCTGTTTTGTCCGGGCTGAGACCCGATTGCCGATGATGTATATGCCTGATTGTCTAAAAGCAACCATCCAACTGATGGAAGCCGACTTCTCCCGCTTAATCCATCACGCTGGTTTTAACGTGGCGGCCATGAGTTTCTCGGCCGGAGAATTGGCGGATGAAATTAAAAAGCACATTCCTGAGTTTGAATGTACCTTTGAACCGGATTACCGCCAAAAAATTGCTGACACTTGGCCCTCTTCCATTGATGATTCTGCGGCCCGGGAAGAATGGGACTGGCAACCCGATTATGACCTGGCTCGAATGACAAAGGACATGCTGGAAGTTCTTACCGCCCGCTATAAGCAAGGACTTCTCTAAACCTTTATCAGCCGCCCGCCTACCCTAATCACCAAACACCCACACCGACAAAGCCCGCCGGAGGACTCTTATCTCCAATTCTTTAACTTTCTCTTCTGATGACGCACCAAAAAGCAATTCTCCATCAACCTGGACCCTCAGCGGAGCAGGCGAAATAATCCGCCAGAAATCCCCGGAAGCATAGGAGACTCTTTTGGACCGGTAATGTTTTCCGCCGCGGGTCAACCAGTAAAGCCGCGCCAACCGGGCTAAGTCGACTCCATGGAAAATTGAGACTTCCAACCAGCCGTCATCAATCCTTCCTATGGGATTGACTAAACAGCCACTGGCCCAATATTTAGTATTACTGACAACAGCTAAAACACTCTCACCGGAAAAAAACAAGGTGGGGCCCTTTATCTGAAGAGGAAACGGCACTTTTTTTTGTCGGTAAGCAGCTACAATCCCCCAGAAGCCCACCAGAGGGATAGCTCTGGCCAGAAAAGGATATTTTCGACTCCAGTCATCGACAAACTGATTAACCAATGCTCCTAATCCTAGGCTGAGCTGGCCGAGAAAATATCTCTTCACCTCTCCCCCCACAACAACACAACCTACGTCAACCTCCCGGGGATACCCTGAGCGGAAAATTCTGGCCAACCTCTCAGCACTCCTTACCCCCAAATGTCGGGCAATATCATTGGATGAGCCTAGCCCGACAATTCCCAGAATGGGTCGACGGGGCAGTTTCATGAGCTCATTAACCACCAGATGAACTGTGGTGTCCCCCCCGACACAGACTATCACTTTGTATTCTTCGGCCAATTCTCGGGTCAATTGACCAAGATGGACCTCGCTTTCAGATTCAAAAAAATCCCATACCAGACCTCTCGCCTGAAGGGCGGCCTGAAAGGAATCCTTTTTGGCTTCAGCTCTTCCCCGAGCAGCCCCTGGATTGAAAAGAATAGCTATATTTTTCATCTTTTCGCGGGCGGCTTCAGAAAATACCTAAAAAAATAATATTAATATAATTATATATTCCCCACCCTTCAGGATTTATTCTGACGAAGCTTCTCCAGTGGTTTAGGCAGCAGAAAAGCTCGCTGATGAGCCTGGGGACTGTAATATTTCAATCCTCCCGCAGGTCGTCGGATAATCTGAGTCGGGTCAATTGTCTCGCTTAAAAAAGCATAACTCCACTCACCTGCTGGATAGGTCGGCACCGGACTAGTATAGAAGAAAACTTTTTTAAAGATGGTTCTCAAAAACTCAAACTTTCTGAATAACTCATCCTGATGAAAAAAGGGTGACCCCATTTGAGCCACGACTATTCCTGGTTGAGAGAGATTGTCTCGTAAGAGCTGATAAAACTTCTTCTCATGGAGAGAGACTGAAGGGCCGACAGGTTCAGAGGAATCCACCAGAATAATGTCATAACTCTCTTGAGCCTGTTGAATATATTCAAAGCCATCCTGGAGAATCAGCTCCACCCGCTTATCCTGGAGGACTTTCTTCAACCAGGGGAAATATTTTTGACAGACCCGGATCACTTTCTCATCAATCTCGACAAAATCAACTTTCTCCACGGGATAGCGGAGAACTTCTTTCACTACACCGCCGTCGCCGCCACCAATGACCAGCACTCGTTGGGGTTGGGGGTGGGTGACAAAAGCCGGATGGACCAGCATTTCATGGTAAAAATATTCATCCCGTTCGGTCGTTTGAACCAGGCCATCCAGGAAGAGAATCCGGCCGAAATACTCATTTTCCACTACCTCAATCCGCTGGAACTTGGAATTCTGAGCATAGAGAATTGACTTTATCTCGAAGAACAGCCCACAGTTATCCGTATGATATTCTCTTTTTTCCTTCCAAAAAGATTTATAGCCTTCATCTTTCATCTTATAATTTCCAGATAAAAGGTTCTTTATCCGTCAGCACTTTCCCTTGACGAAATTTCTCCAGCAGATACCGAGGCAAAGCAAAAAGACCTTGGTGAAGGCCTGGATGATAAAATCTTAATCCCTTTACCCCACGGTCATCTAAGCTGCGAGCCAGGTCGGCCTCTGCCAGCGAAAGGGGGTCATGCTGGAGGGAAGCGAGAATAAATCCCCACGGAAGACTGAAAGACAGGATAAAACTCCAATAAGGACGGACTACAGGAAATACTTCTTCCAGGGTTTTCACCAGCGAACTCATAAATTGTGAGTATTCTTCATCGGCGCTGCCTGCTTGGAGAACCAACACTCCTTCCGGAGTCAGATGCTCTTTCAAAATTTCAAAAAACTCCCGGGTAAAAAGATAGACCGAAGGACCGCCGGTAACTGGTTCGGTTAGATCGGAGATGATGACATCAAACTTGTCTTCATGCTCTTCAATATAACGGCGGGCATCGGTAAATTCGAGATGAGACCGGGGATCAGTAAAGGCTCCGGCCGACCATTCAGGCAAATATTCCTGACAGATTTTAACTAACTCCTCATCAATATCCACCATCACCGCCTGCTGCACACACTGATGGCGAAGAACCTCCCGTAGGGTAGCTCCTTCACCACCGCCAATGATAATCGCTTTTTCGGGACGGGGATGGGTAAGAAGAGCAGGTTGGACCAGACTCTCATGATAAATAAACTCGTCCACTTCGGCGCTTTGAATTTTATGATCCAGAAAAAGAACTTTTCCCAGGAAATTATTGTAAAAACAATGGACCGTCTGATACTTGGTTTTGCCTTCGAAAAAGACCTTCTCGACTTTATATCGGCGGGAAACATAAGGGGNTAAAGTTTCCACATAATAAATTCCTTCTTCCATGATTCGAGATTATATCACTTGGCCCATTAGAGAGCAACGAGAAAAATGGCCCTCTTGTGCTCTAAACTAGTGGATTTCAGCTGGCTTTTGTGATTATATATTTAAAGAAAAACGGGAGGTTAAAATGTACGGTCGAATAAAAGAACATCTCTTAAACGAACTTCAGTCAATTAAGGAAGCCGGGCTGTTTAAAGAAGAAAGAATCATTATGACTCCCCAGGGAGTCGAGATCGAAGTCAAAGGCGGCCGGAAAGTCCTTAATTTCTGCGCCAATAATTATCTCGGGCTTTCCAGCCACCCCAAAGTCATCGAAGCAGCCCATAAAACCTTGGACGAATGGGGCTATGGCCTGAGCTCCGTCCGCTTTATCTGCGGCACCCAGGAAATCCACAAGATTCTAGAACGAAAAATCGCTGAGTTCCTCCAGATGGACGATGCGCTTCTCTTTGCCGCCTGTTTTGATGCCAACGGCGGTACCTTTGAACCTCTCCTAGGGAAAGAGGACGCTATCCTGACCGATGAGCTCAACCATGCTTCGATTATCGACGGCATCCGCCTCTGCAAGGCTCAGCGGTTTATTTACAAACATGGCGATATGAACGATTTGGAAGAAAAGCTCAAGCAGGCCCAGGGAGCCCGTTTCCGGCTGATTGCCACTGACGGCGTCTTCTCCATGGACGGCGATATTGCTAAGCTGGCGGAAATATGTGATCTGGCGGAGAAATATGATGCTCTGGTTATGGTCGACGACAGCCATGCCACCGGTTTTATCGGCCAGACCGGTCGCGGTACCCATGAATACTGTGGCGTTATGGGCCGGGTGGATTTGATCACCAGTACACTGGGTAAGGCTCTGGGGGGAGCTTCCGGCGGCTTTATTGCCGGCCATCAGGAATTAATTGATATGTATCGGCAGCGGTCCCGGCCTTATCTTTTTAGTAATACATTGGCGCCCGCGGTAGTCGGAGCTTCCATTGCCGTTCTGGATCTCCTTTCCGAAACCACTGCTTTGCGGGACAAGCTGGAAAAAAACACCCAATACTTCCGCCAGAAAATGACCGAAGCCGGCTTTGAAATTAAACCGGGTATCCACCCGATTGTGCCGATTATGCTGGGTAAATTCCCCAATGATGCCCAACTGGCCCAGGATATGGCCCGCGACCTTCTGGATGAAGGAATTTATGTCATCGGCTTCTCTTATCCCGTAGTGCCCAAAGGGCAGTCGCGCATTCGAGTGCAAATCTCTGCTGCCCATGAACAACATCACCTTGACCAAGCGATTGAGGCCTTCACCAAAGTGGGCCGCAAGTACGGGGTGATAAGTTAAAGCGAAGTCAATTTATAGGGCAAGGCCCGGCTCATGAATTAGTTTATAGTCAAAATAGAAACTTAAGTTAGCCAAAGAAACTTAATTAATCTGGTAGTTATCTCGGAAATTTTTTCTCCCGGATATAAAAAGGTGGATAAGGCGATTTTTGAAAGTCACCCCAGCCATTTTTGAGCAACCTAAGATCTCTGAGCTATGAGGGAACAATGCGGTTCTGGAAATGTCCGCTGTATGAATAATCAAGGCAATCATCCACACCGGCACAAATACCATCATACGACGACGAAAAGGGATTTCTTATAATGAGAACTTAATATGATAAACAATATTTAAAGGGGCTTTTTATGAACAATAATTTTAGGCGGAAAAAAGGCACTTATTTTGGGGATATCCTGGGGGGGTTTTGGAGATAAAGAGACTAAGGGAATTCGAGATATTTATGATATTGGTCTACTTTAGGTCCTAATCCAAAATCATGGCCTTTTCTACTTTCTTTTTCAGGTGGACGCAGTTTAGTGAGATGGATTCTCCACAAGGAGATAAAATCAAGACTCAGCCCTCCTTATTTGGGCTAGGAGGTAAAAAGTATGAATGGATTCCATTTCACCTGGTTGATCTACCTTTAGAAATGGAACTTTTCTGGCGACCGTTTTTCTTCATGGGAATGGGGATTTACGGATTTATTAATTTCAATACCAAGAAGATTATCTCCGGAGCCCGGCTTTGCCTGCAAATTGGTAAAATTCGACAGATATCAACGGCCAGGGACAACGCAACCAGGCTTCAGCAAACGATTTCATGGTCAGATCTTCACTTTTGACACTTATTAATCTTATGAATCTTGGATTCTATTGACAATTGACAACAAGTATAATTGGTCCAATTAATTAACCCAGTTTTTGATCATAACTNTCCCCCTGGCAAAAAGAAGAAGTGATGAAAAAAGATTAGCGAATCGGGTATTTAAGAATTTCAAATTCCACATCGCCTGTTTCAAGCTCATTCATATTAAGCACATAAAGACAACCCGTCACCCGACTATAATAATATTTCAAGGTTATATAAAAATCCTTGGCCCCTTCCAGAAGTTCCTCCCTCAAAAACTTACCTGTTTCATCGTAAAACTGCAGAAAAGCTTCCCAAGCTGATTTCTTCCGGTTGTAGCTCAGATAAAGAAGCCCCACCAATCCTCGATCAGCAAAAACTCCAGCCACCCAGGAAAATTTATGCTCATTTTCTTTTCTCAACCGGGAAGCTCTCTTTAAATTCGAGAGCGATATCTTCCAAATCTTGGGTGGCCGGTAATTCTTGGTTTTATGACCAAAAACTATCCATTTTTTCGTCTTCAGGTTAATCTTAATTAACCCTTCCAAGCTGAATAAATATGACCATCAAAAACATCTAGAAAACTTCACGCGCGCCCCCAGATTATTACAAAATCAGCATTTTTCTTCCGGTAATCTCTTCCCGGAGGAAGCCCATATCGCACCCCCGCCGGCAGACAATATTCACAATTCTTCCCCTTAATGTCACAAATTTGGAAGAAATAATATTGGTTTTTATAAAAAACCGGCCGATTAAAAATAATCCTATTTTTATAAAGGAGGAAGGAACCAATTTATTTCTGGGTTTGAATTTTCAGATCCATTTCTACAGCTNGTCGCCAATCTCTCCTTAATGTGAAATGTGAAGACCTGGCTTCGTGGCTACTCTGGCTTTACTTTTTCCATAGTAATCCCGGTATAGCCGTAGAAAATAGAGACAGTNGGATTCATCAAGTTGAGAAAAGCATACGGCAAATAAACCAAAGGATTAACACCCAGAGTGGCATGCATGAAGGCCCCGCAGCTATTCCAGGGAATAAGGGGAGAAGTAAGAGTACCTGCGTCCTCCAGGCAGCGGGAGAGGTTTTTGGGATGCAGCCCCATTTTATCAAAGGCCGGCTTATACATCCGCCCGGGAATAACAATGGCCATATACTGGTCGGAAGCAATGGCGTTCATACCGATGCAACTGAAAATGGTTACAGCTACTAGAGAACCCACTCGCCTCACCCGCTTCAAAAGAGCCCCGGCCAAGACTTCCAGCATTCTCGTTCGCTCCATAACTCCTCCGAAGGAAAGAGCACAGATAATCAGGGCCACTGTCTCCATCATGCTTAAGAGACCGCCTCTGCTTAAAAGGTCATCCACCAGGGGCACACCGGATTGAGAATTAAAGCCGGCATAAGCAGCTTCCACCACCTGCCGCAAAGAACTCCCCTGCCCCAACCAGGCGAAAATCCCCCCGAGGATTGTTCCCCCTAACAAAGCGGGTAAAGGGGGGACCTTCTTGACCACCATGAGGATAACCAACAGCGGAGGCAACAACATTAACCAGTGAAGATGAAATTGCTGGGTTAAGGTCTTCAAGATGAGCTCGATATTACCTGACTCCAATTGCCCACCACCGAATTTGGTCCCTAGTAGAGCATAGAGCCCTAAAGCCAGGATATAGCCCGGAGTGACGGTATAAACCATGTGTCGAATATGGGAAAAAATATCTGTACCGGCTACGGCCGGAGCTAAATTGGTTGTATCAGAAAGAGGCGACATTTTATCTCCAAAGTAAGCCCCGGAAATGATAGCCCCGGCCACCATGGCTACGGGAATCCCCAGTCCCTGTCCTACTCCGATAAGAGCCACCCCCACTGTGCCGGCGGTTGACCAGGAAGAGCCTGTACCCAGGGAAACAATAGAACAAATAATCATGGTGGCCACCAGAAAAATACTGGGGGAAAGCACCTGAAGACCATAATAAATCATTGAGGGCACAATACCACCCAGAATCCAGGTGCCAATCATGGTGCCGACTATCATCAGAATTAAAATGGCCCCCATGGCCAGGGTAATTCCTTGAACCATACCCTCTCTGATTTCTGCCCAACGATAACCATAAAAACCAGCAATTATAGCTGCCACCCCGGTGGATAAAATCAGGGGGATATGGGGAGATTGTTTCAAAATTATAATGGCCGTGGAAAGTGATAAAATTAAAAACAAAACAGGAATAAGAGCTATTCCCAGAGGTATGGCTTTTTTTTCTTGTTTATCCATTGAAACAATTTCTGGGACAAATAAAGGTAAGTCATTTTAAGGGATGCCCGAGAAAAAAGCAACTCTCTTTAGACCATCTTAAAACTCCCTATAATCTCGACGGCCTTTATCCTTTTCCAAATTTATCCTCTGGGGCTAAAATAAATCCTTCTCTATAACCTTGGCGACTTAAAAAGTTATTTAACTCCTTTCGGAGGGGAAAATAAAGCGCNCCAACTGTTACTTTGAGCTTCTCCTCTATCTCACCCCTAATGATGGGGGGCGAATCTCCTCTTCCCAGGGTAGAAAATGCCTGAGAGCTCTCCAAATCAACTAACTAAAAATAAAGGCCGGCTTCTTTTTTCAATTGCAAATTTAGATAATGGAGATAAACCTACTAAATTAATTCCCGGCTTTACTTAACTTCCCAGAAGGTCTTCCCGGGTGACCAAAGCAATAAAGGGATAGCCGGCTTTTTCAATGTTTTCCCGGCCGCCCTCCATGCGGTCGACCAGGGCCAGGGCTAAGACCACCTGGCCTCCCGCCTCCTCCACGGCTTTGATGGCTTTGAGGGTGGAACCGCCGGTGGTGACGACATCATCAATCACCGCCACCCGCCATCCCTTCTGAAAAGGCCCCTCAATCATCTTTCTTTCGCCATGTTTCTTGGGTTCCTTGCGGACAATAAAGGCGGAGAGAGGCCGATCGGTTTCGGCACTCAAAGCAGCCACCACGCTGACAATCGGGTCAGCACCCAGCGTGTAGCCGCCAATGGCCTCCAGTTCATAGTCGGAGAGAACCTGAATAATCAAACGACCCACCAATTGAGCTCCAAAAGGGTCAAGGGTGGTCATTTTGGCGTCGATATAATAATTGCTGGTCCGGCCGGAAGTCAGCACTCTTTCCACCCCGGTGGTCAGAGATTTTTCTTTCAAAATCTGGATTAATTTGCGTTTAAAATCATGATTAACCACAGCTTGTAACTCCTTTCTTGCCAAGACAAGATTTGATGTTTATTTATAAAGGCGAGTAATTTTAACCCCATGGTAATACTTTTTCAATATCTCTCGATAATTAGCTCCACTTAAAGCCAACCCATAGGCGCCGACCTGGCAGAGACCCACTCCATGGCCCCACCCCCGGCCGGTAAAAACAAAAGCCTGAATTTGGCCGCTGGTGTCATACTCCCGGTCAATGACAAACAAGGTATCTCTTAAGCCCAGAACCCGGCGTATCCGTAAACCTTTGACCCGCACTTCAGTGGCCGACCCTTTGATTAATAATTCAATCACCCGGTTGGAAGCCCCGCGGCGTAAAGGTAGAAGGTCAATCAGCTCACCCACAGGATAGAATCGATTAATCCGGCGCGACAATTCTTCCCGGTCTAACCGCACCTGCCACATGCGATACGGAGAGGTTCGGTCAAGCACATTGGAGGGGAAAGGCAGATAAAACTCATATAAAGAAGGCTGATCATCTCTGGCTATCCATTTCATTTTTTCACCACCCAGGAGATGAAGATGGGAGACCACCCGGCGCGACTCCGAACGCTTCTCCACCAGGATCACTTCCTCCTTCAAGGGAAGAGAAATTTCCTGATTGCTTTCTTCAGCCCGAACCACCAGGGCCTCCCCTTCCTGGCGTAAAAATACACCCTTTTGCCAATAGTCACCTTCCCGCGACAATATTTGGTCCACAACGAGGGCCAGCTCTCCTCGGGTGACAGGATTATCAGGTGAGAGACCTTCTGGCTGATTAAAATCGAGAAAACCGCTGGGCGCTAGATAAATNAGGNANGCCCNGGCTTCTTCCGGCCAGCCCGGGAATTTATCGATTAAATAAGACTGCTCCGTCTGAGGATAGAGTTCTTTGACTCTTTCTTCCAGGCGAAAAGCCAGGCCCACCAATTGACCCAACCGACCCCAGGTGAGAGGTTGAGGTGAAAGTGAGGCAAAACTTTCTGGAAATTCCCGGCCCAGAGCTTTAACCGCCTTCTCCAGCCAGGATTGGGCCTCTCTTTCATCTACGTTTTGACTATACCAGCTTATTTCTTTTTTCTCGGGAGAAAGAACACCCAGAGCCATCAGCTCGGCAATGGCCGGGCGGCTATCTCTGCCTTGAACGAAGATGGGCGGCAGGTTAAACGAGGAGGAGACTAACCATTCTTTCTGCTTCTCATAAAAACACTCTGTACTGCGAAGATAAGGCAGAGCCGGCCCCAAAAAAATATTTTCCACATCTTCCGTCCGACCACCGCAAGTGCTAGTATATAAGGCATCAATCAGACGGCCCCGGTAGGTCAAAACTTCACCCTTCGTTTCTTCCACCGCCCGCGTACTCAAAGGATGTTCAGCATTCATGCCTTTATAAAACTGATCCAGAGGCGTATCTCCCAGATCATAACCCAAACTGGCCATTTCTCCTTTATTCTTTAAAGCATAAGTCCGGGCGGCCACTGCTTGGGCCTTATGAGCTTCCAGAGCGGGAAAATTATAGGGGGAAAGTTCGCTGGGAACCACACTCTTTAAGTAATCTTCAAGATTAAGAATATTGATCAGCACCAAACCTTTTCTCGAGCTCTGAAGAACAAAGATTCCCCGATAAGACCGGCCGCGGAAGGACAGGAAACTTCGGGGATGAGAAGGAATAAAATATAAGGTTGTCTCATCATTTAAACTTTTTAACTCTTCGCCGACCAGAATCCAGAGAGGACGAGAATGATGGTCGGAGATGTCTTCGGTAATTATCCAGGCCTCTTTATAACCATGGTCAAGGAGAACTCGAATAAATTTGAGGGCATCTCCCCGAGTCATAAAATCACCAACCAGGACCTGGAAGAGACGTTCTTTTCCTCGAACGGGTCGGACATAAACCTTTACTTCCAGCTGGGAGCGGAGGGTTTGAGCAAATCGTTGGGCTTCACGTTCGTCCTCGGTGCGGAAAACCTGAATTAAAAATTTCTCAGAAAGCTTCTCCTGTCGTCCTTTAATAAAGACTTCCTGAACATCATCAGCCAACAAGCGATAATCCGGCTTGACTTCATAGACCTTCATCCCCCCTGAAGAACTCACCTGAATATCAGTCAGATTAATCCCCAGACTGACCCGAATAATCGGCTTCTTAATCGGAAAACCATGAAAAAAAGCAGTATCTTTGCCGAATTCCTTAGGCTGACCAATAAAGAAAATGAAAAGGGCGATAAATATAATAATCGGGTGACGAACAACTTTTGGGGATTTCATGGCTGACTTAACCTAAGTGAAAGATAACTTTTTAGGGCCTCATTGTCAAGCAAAAAAAACTAGATATGCTACTTTTTTTCTATCTAGATACAACATCTTGTGTCTGTCTCCTTATCTAAGGAACCAAAGATTAGCGGAGAAGTTGAAATTTGTCAAGTCAACCCCGCCCGAGAACTTTCCTTATGGCCGAGATGTATTTTAATTAATCAGGCCTTCTTACCTTTGGCGAAAAGATAAATTCAGCAGTTCAGGCTTGAAGAGCCAAAAGAAAAAATTGATTACAGGGCCCTCCAGAAGTTGAAATGAGTTTCTTCTGGCCTAGGCCAGAGTTTTAAGAGTGAATGAAGAGCATAGACTTATTTCCGAAGGGGGAGGAGTTCTTACTACATTATTTTCAACTAACCTTCCCTCCTGAATCAGACAAAGTGAGAGGCCTTTCTTTATTGACTTCCTCGGTCAAGTTTTTCAAAATGAAGCCAATGCCTCATCCCAGGAGATTCATCATGAAAAAACTGGCTCTTCTATGGGGAACTTTACTCTTTTTCCTCGGCTTTACCTTTAGTCCTCTCCTTTCTGGAAATAATAATCCCCTTAGTTTATCCCAGGTAATGAGTCCTGGACTGGGTCTATTGGACTCCGACGGTGATCACTGGCCGGATAAAATTGCCTGGCGGATTATTTTGCCTGAGAATCCTTCCGCCGGCGAAATTGCTGCCGCGGCAGATTTGGCCGCCCGGCTCAATTTCGAATCTCTAGCTGTAAATATGAACTTAGTCTTTTCTTCTCCAGTTGACTCGCCTCGGCCTTCTTCATTTCTGCCCATCTATCTGGAAATAGTTTCCTCTGAGAGCACCTCCCTTTCCCCCCACCAGGCAAAAATCTCTATATCCGGTCCTCCTGCTTCTCCCCGGATTCTCGTCCAGGCCACTTCAGCGGACAATCTTCTGCTAGCCTGTCGGGCCTTTTTTCTCCGCTGGCCTTATCTCTGGGAGATCTGGGGGCGGGAGAACGGTCTGACCTACAATCGAGTGGAAAAAGACGTTCTAACATTTCTTCGTGAAAACGGCCTCAACCAACCTGAAATATCCATCAAAGCGGTATTTTACGAATTCCAGCCACCTGTCTCCCCTTTCTCCTCACTGAAAAAACTCCGCTTCGACGAGAATGAAATCAAAGAAATGGTGGTTGAGATTAAAATAAAGCAAACCTCCGATTATCAGCAGGCACTGACGGCTTTCCGAGAATTAATTCGTCAACATCGCCGGGGAGAAAAAAGCCACCTCCTCTCCTATCCCGGTTGTGCCTGCTTGACTTTTCTGCTAATCGGCCCGGAGGAAAAAAACAGAATATCAATCCCCCGCCTGGGTTTTCCCGGCCGGCTGTTGACACCCCGCTATAAATCGGTCCGGCCGNCCAGAATTAAAGGTAAAGACTTTGACCTGACCAGCTTTTTCACTACAAAGGGCATTTATCAAGACAGCGATAAGGACGGCCTCCACGATGGAATTGAAAGTCAAATCATCATTCCCCAAGATTTTTCCCTGAGGCAAGTTACCTCTGTAGCTTCCCGTTTTGTCTTGGACACGGCCGGGGCCTCCTTCCCGCTGGTCTTTCTGGATAAAGAAATTACCGAACCCGAGCGGCTGGTCGCCCCTTTGCTCATCGGCCAGAGCAATCAATTGATTCAGAAGTTAATTAAACAGGGCCAGTTGAAAAAGCCTTCATTTGACTCCCCCCTGGTGCTTTTCCAGGTGGTTCCCCGGGCTTTCAACGATTCTGCCGCGCTGGTTATTTTGGAGAAAGATCAAAAATATCTTGGCCCAGCGCTCCAATATTTCAGTCAAACTTTCCCCTACCTTAAGGAGTACCGCGCAGGAGCCCCCCAAATAAGNGATCTGATCNATCATCTCCAGGCTTTCCTTAAAGGAAAATTAGGCGGAGCCGAAGCCTATTTTCTGGAAAAAATCAACCAGCTGATTAACCAACTCCAGGGGACGCCCTTAGAGAGTCTCGAAGTGAAATTGGCCACCGACCAGCCCAGAGCTGAATTCATTGAACATCTGCAAACCCATCTCCAGGAAAAATTAAAACCTCAGAAGCTGATCGTTGAGCCGATTAATCTCCAGGAGAGCCAAGTTGTCTTCTCCCGCGAGAAAGTCTTTCCCTGGGAAGGCGAAGAAGTTCACCAGCGTGTCGCCAAATTTCTCACCTCTTTACCCAAGTCAGCTAAAACCCAGTCACTCTTTTTAAGCGTGGGTTTAAGTGAATCGCCAGCGATGAGAGAAAAGATTAAAGCCGCTTTGGAGAAACAACTGGTTCAAGCAGGGTTGACCAACTTTAAGGTGGAAATCCTCTCTGCCTACAAACAGGGCTTTTTCTGGCTGACGGAAAAAATATTGCCGCGGCTGAAAAAAACTCCTGTGAAGAAAATATTAATCAGGGTGGCCCAGGTAAAAGTCAAGCGGACAAGACCTCAAAGATTTTACCCCGAACCACTCCGCTGGTTACAGGAACTCTATCCGGTCGATGAAATTATAGCTGAGACCCTAGATTTGCCCCTCTCCCAGATTGTCTTTGAACTAAAAGAACCTTCTCAGCCGACCTATGAAATTCAGGCCTTTGGTCAAAATGGACAGATTATTCTGGAAGAGCAATTTACCCCTCAGACAACAACGAGGGCGTTTCTCGATGTTCTGCCTGAATGGGGACGGGTAACCGTCAGCACCGGCTGGCTGAAGATAAAGCTCGGCCAAAAAATAATTCTCCAGGAAAAAATCCCCACTGATCTGGAAAAAATCTGGGATTTCTACCAAAAAAGCATCCTCCCCGAGGTTTATAAATATATTCTCAAGAAAACTCAGGGGGAACCCACTCTGGCCAAACAACCCTATTTCAAACGCTTGCTGGTGGAAATCTGGGCCAGCGAACCGGATTTTCGGCTGGGGCTGGATGAAGAATTAATCAGCTCACTGGAGTCAATCCATGATGAAATTTACTTTGATACTCTGGATTTTTGCCGAGGGATAACAGAGGTGGTGGTGGAAGAAGAGGCCAAAGAAGACACCTCCCGCTACAATGCCCCGGGGAATGTCATGCCGCTTATTCATCCTTCGAGTGAAGGAGAAGCGCCGCGGGTAAAAGTAAATTTTGAAGATTGGCGGGGAAAATCTCCTTTTCTCCAAATAAAGTGGTATATAAAAGGACACCCTCCGAAGCAAAAGAAATTCACTTTTCCCTGCTTCAAACCAATTAAAATACGGGTTCCCGCTCTTTATTTTAACGGACGGGAAAAATGCCTGGAAAAATTGATTGTCGAGCTGGAGGCCACCGGCAAAAAAGAATATTTTACTCTACTCAAAATAATTCAGTCCTTCCGCCACCTGGTGGAAAAAGGACATTTAAATAATTCCTTTATCTGGCCCAATCTCAAGCGATTGGTCCTCAGGTTAAAATGCAATTCCCTGGAAAAAGAAGAAATATTGGCGGTTAAATCCCCACCTCCCTCCAGAGAAAAGCCCTGGTCAGCTGAAGCAGATGAAAGCCTCAGCATCCCGACGCAAGAAATTATTTCACCCGAGATGTGCTTGAAATTGGCGGCCCAGCTTGGTCAATCTCCCTGGCTGCGGATGTATATTGCCGGCCAGTCGCGGGAGAAAAGGCAAATTCCCGTCTTGGAAGCCTTTCTCCCCCTGGGACCTTACCCATCCCGGCCACGACTGATCATGGCCAAACCCGTGCTTTATTGCAGCGGACGGCAACACGCCAATGAAGTTTCCTCAACCAACTACATTCTCAAACTGGCGGAATTAATCGCCACCAATAAGGACTATCAAGAACTGCTGAAAAAAATAAACCTGGTTCTTCACCCCATGGAAAATCCTGATGGAGCAGCCCTGGCTTATGCCCTCCAAAAATTAACGCCTCACCACAGTCTTCACGCCGGCCGATACTCTTCACTAGGGATGGATATCGGTTATCAAGTGCAGGCTAAAAATCCCCTGCTTCCCGAAGCTAAAGTCCGGGGGAATCTCTTCGCCAGATGGCGGCCTGATATCCACTTAAACCTTCATGGCTATCCTTCCCATGAATGGGTGCAACAATTTTCCGATTATTCCCCTTATCTTTTCCGGGACTACTGGATTCCCCGGGGATGGTTCGCCTATGTGCGGGGCCTTCAGCTGCCCCTTTACCGTCCCTGGAAACAGGCCACCGAACGCATTATTAAACTAATAGTTGAAGAATTAAACCGTGATCCCCAGATAAAAAAAGCCAATCAAAAATTCTATGATCGTTACTACCGCTGGGCTTCCCGCTGGCAACCCCATTTAGACTATCTGGAGCTTTATGAAGGGGTGAATCTTTATGTTAAAAGACGGTCTTCCAGAGAAAGACTGCTCACAGAGCGGCAGAAAATAACCTTTCTGGAAGAAACACCGGAGCTAATGGATGAAACCGCCCGCGGGGAGTGGCTGGATTTCCTCTGCCGCCANGGATTGGCCTATCTCCGCGCTCACTTACGCTTTCTCGCCGAAACCAAATGGACTATCGTCAGGATTGATGAAGAAAGCAACCAAAGAATCCGGTTCCGCCTTCTTCGGGGACGACCAGGGGAGAAACCATAATAAATTACAGCTAATGCCTTGCTCTAAACAAGTATTTTGATTAGAATGGGTTCAACAATGAATATGGGGGAGCAAATTATAACCACTCTCATCTATGGAGATAAACATTTTCATTCAGAAATATTGAAATACCTGCCGCCGGAAGAAAATTTCGACTATTTTTTACTCGAACCAGAGCCAGATAATCTCATCCCCACCCTAGAGAGGAAAAACATCAGAATCCTTATCCTCCCTTTTCAGGAACCTTTATCTCTTCTTGTGGATATATTGAAAAAAGTCAAAAATTTTGATCCCCTGCTGGAAATAATCATCGTCGGCCAGAAACTGGACACTGAAATCAAGGTCCAGCTTCTTAACCAGGGCGCCTCCGTTTATGTGGAAACTCCTCTTTCCCGAGAAATACTTCAGCGGGTATTCAAACAGATATTGAAAAAATTCTCCATTCGCCGGGCAACCTTCCAGCTGGAGAAAAAACTGGAGAAAAAATACTCTTTCTACGGCATCATCAGTAAAAATCCTTATATGCTGGAAATTTTTTCCCTGATTGAAAAAATCGCCAATCATTTCACGACCATTCTCATTACCGGCGAGACAGGCACGGGGAAAGAAATGATCGCCCGGGCCATCCGACAATTATGCCGGACTCCCAACAAAGAACTGGTCATCTGCGATTGTACCGCCATTCCCGAAAATCTTTTTGAATCGGAACTGTTCGGCTACAAAAAAGGGGCCTTTACTGGCGCCACTCAAGACAAAATAGGGCTATTTGCCCTGGCTGACCAGGGGATAATTTTTCTTGACGAAATAGGCGAAATCCCCTTTTCTATTCAGACAAAGCTTCTCCGGGTCATTGAATACCATGAATTCCGCCCTCTGGGAGCAAGCAAAGTCAAAAAAATCGAAGTCAAAGTTATCGCCGCTACCAGTCGGAACTTGCGGGAAGATGTCGAAAAGGGAAGATTTCGGGAAGACCTCTTTCATCGTCTAAATAAAATAGAAATTCATCTCCCCCCTCTGCGGGAGAGACCGGACGACATTCCTCTTCTGGTCCGCCACTTCCTGGAGATATTCAATGAGAAATTCAATAAAAACATCAAGGGTGTTTCCCGGAATGTCCAGAAACTTTTTCTCAAATATGATTGGCCGGGAAATATCCGGGAGCTAGAGAATGTTTTAGAAAGAGCTGTTCTGGTGACCTCCCGGGATTTTATCGATCTCCCCGATCTCCCAGAATATCTTCAGAATTATCTCCCTCTTGAGTCCGGAATCATACCTTTAACGCGGAATAAACTGGCCAGTCTCGATGAATTGGAAAAAGAATATATTATTTATTTGTTAAAGAAAACCAATAATAATTTAAGGCAAACCGCCAGAATCCTGAATATTTCCCGAACCACCCTTTATCATAAAATCAAAAAATACAACATCCCACTCCAGCGCTCGAACAGGCGCTCTTGATATGTTCAATAACTGAACAATATGACTCATCTTATCTAATTTCTTTATTTTCAAGTGGTTATCTCTAAGCGCCGGGTATATGTTCAATAACTGAACATTAAGCCGGTCTTTTATTTTATTTTAAATTTCCTTATCTCTTTTATTTTCAATAAGTTAGAGGAGNGGGTATTCTGGCCTCCTTCTTGCTTTTAAAAAAGTGAGTTCCACCAAAGGAGGCCAATAATGGTGAACAAACATAGATGGATAAAAATAATTTTCCCGGGAATTCTGGGATTATTCTTCACCATTTTCACTGTTCAGATCATATTAGCTGCCGAAGCGAAAAGAAATGAGAATTTCTCTAAAGACTATTCTTTCGTCATTCCGGAGTTTTCTCTAGTTCAATCATCTTCCTCTCCCTATTTCTTCAATCTCCGTCCTCTCAAAGAAATTCCTGAAGAGATAGCCACCACTAACTCAACTCCAGCAGCTGAAGCTCAAATTTCTTCTTCGCCAATTAAAGTAACCTCGCCAGAGGTATTGTTTCAACAACATCTGCGAGCGGAAAAAATTGAAAATGTCTTTTTCACTTCCTCCTTGATTACTCTTTCCCTTCTTAACTTAGCCGATTTCATCACCACTAATAAAGCTCTTCAGTACGAAGGATTGAGTGAAGGTAACCCCTTGCTCAAACCGATAGTGAAAAATAAGATTGCTTTTGGCGTGGTTAAAGCCGGATTAACCTATGTTAATTATCAACTCTTAAAGAAAGTTCATCGTCGCAACAAAACTTTAGGCTGGATCCTCTCCACCTTAAGCAATGCCGTCATGAGTTATGTCGTCTGGCATAATCTAAAAATGATAGAAATGGTCCGTTCACGCTAAGCACCAAGGAGGCGGTCAAATGCCTGAGTTATCTAAAAAAGATCTGATCAATAGTTATTTAACCAGGTATCTCCGTCATAGTCAGCAAAATCCCTATCGCCACCGACTCCCTACACTGGACGAATTAAGAAGAGATTATATCCGCTTCTGTCTCACTCTAACGGAAGACAATTATTCAGAGACAGCCCGCCTGTTGAAAGTAAAGCCAGGTTTTCTTAAAAAACTCACCCAGCTTAGGCTTTCTTCATCTTAATTTTTAATTTGCTTTACTCTTAATCTGGTTTAACTTATAATTTCCCTAGGANAATATCCTGACAATTCAAATCAAGAAGGAGGATTTCGTGAAAAAAGGTTATCGTCGCCTAACCGTTATTACCCTCTTCTTCGCCATATTACTCTCCCCTCTCCTGGCCCAGGATGCTTCTAAGATTCTCAAAAAAATGATCAAAGCTCAGGGCGGAGAAAAGCTACTTTCCTCAATTAAAGACTCCATGATGGCCGGCACTATGGAAATGATTCAGATGGGACTCACCGGTTCAATCACCATGTATCAAAAAGAACCCAATATGATGCGGATGGATGCTGAAGTGATGGGGATGACCATTACCCAGGCTTACGATGGAGAAAAAGCCTGGATGATCAATCCGCAGACCGGCGCGGCTGAAGAACTGCCTCCAGAGACCAGCGATGATATTCGACGTCAGGCTCTCGGCAATGATGCTCTTCTTCATCCGGAAAAATATGGCATAACTTATGCATATAAGGGCAAAGAAAAAATAGATGGGAAAGATTATTTTGTCCTGGAACAGACCTTTTCAGACGGTTTTAAAGCCACTCTTTATATCGATCCCGACACATATCTCGTTTATAAAACCAAAGCTCGGACAACTAACCAGATGGGTGTTGAAGTCGAGGCTGAAACTATCTTTTCTGAATACAAAAAAATTGAAGGAGTGATGGTTCCCCAGAAAATCACCATCTTTCAGGATGGCGAAGAATTTATGACCATGACCATCACCGAAGTGAAATTCAATATGGGCCTGGAAGATTCTTTCTTCAAAATGTNTGATTAATCTTTAGAAAAATTTTCAATCGGCAGCCATTCTTTAAAATGGATGCTCGAACTCACGTCCGGAAAATTTTCTCTATTCTACTGCTTTTCTCTGTTATTCTGACTATTTCTAGCTGTGCGGTTAATCCGGTCACTGGCAAAAGAGAGATAATGCTCTTTTCGGAATCAGCCGAAATCCAGCTGGGGGAACAGACTGACCGTGAAATCCGGACTCAATTCGGTGTCTATGAAGATCCTGTCTTAAATGATTATGTGAATCAAATCGGTCAAAGATTAGTCCCCCATACCCACCGGCCTCATCTCCAGTATCATTTCGCCATCCTCAACAGCCCCATCATCAATGCCTTCGCTGTTCCCGGCGGCTATATCTATGTGACTCGTGGACTGCTGGCGGCCCTTAATTCCGAAGGAGAGTTGGCTTTAGTTTTGGGACATGAACTAGGCCATGTCAATGCCCGCCATAGTGTTAAAAAATTAAGCCGATTAATGCTAGTTCAAATCGGCCTGGCTCTGGGCAGTGCTCTTAGTGAAACGGCAGCCAAAATTTCGGGTTTAGCCAGCATCGGCATTCAGCTTCTCTTTTTAAAATTCAGTCGGAATGATGAGCGGGAAGCTGACCGACTGGCTGTTCTTTATAGCCGCCGGGCCGGGTACAATCCGGCTACCCTGATAAATTTCTTTGCTACCCTGCAAAAACTGGGGGACCTCTCTGGAGGTCACCAGCTGCCAGGATTTCTCTCCACTCATCCCTTGACAGACGAAAGAATCCAGAACACTCAGCATCTTCTTCAACCTGATGACACTAACCTTAAAGTGGCTCGTTCAGTTTATCTGCGTCATCTCAACCAGCTTGTCTTTGGCCAGGATCCGCGGCTAGGATTTGTTGAAGGTCAGACTTTTTACCATCCTCAAATGGGCTTTCAAGTTTCCTTTCCATCGCAGTGGAAATTAACCAATCAGCCAGCCCAATTAACCCTGACTTCACCAGATAAAAAGGCAGTGGCCATCATTCAAGGGGAAGCCTCAAGTGAGACTCTAGATGATTACGCCGGAAAAAAAGCCGCCCAGCTGGAAAAGGGGGAAATTCTCTCCCGCGGTCAGGAGGCTATCAATAATTTTCGGGCATTTCAGCAAACCATCAGAATCCCTCAGGAAGAAAGTGCTGCCATTATTTTAAAACAAAGTTTTCTCCGTCAGAAAAAATATATATTCACCATTTCGACTGCAGCTGAAGAGGATGATTACTTTCGCTATGAAAATGAATTCAATTTCATCAAGACCTCATTTCGACCTTTAACTAACCCACGCTACCTCCATCCACGACCTTACCGCTTATATATGGTCAAGGCCAATGGAAGAAAAACCCTCCAAGAAATCTTTAAGAAGGAGAAAACTCACCAAAAATTCTGGAAGAAATTAGCCATCATGAACGGTTTTCGGCTGGAGGAGAAACCACCTGCCCACACCTTAGTCAAAATAGTCAGAAAATAGCCATCCTTCCGGGTTTCCGGGGGTCAGTTTTGGAGGGCAAGTCTTTACATTTGACCTCTGGCTTAGAATAAACAACGAAAATATAAATATTAGAAGGGAGATTCCTCCCCTTCTTTCCTCCGGTTGACGTTAATCGTAATAAGGCAGTCAATGAAAATTANAAATGGGGAGGAGAAATGTCAAATATGAAGACCTGACCTCTTTTTTTTTAAATCTCAGTTTCTTCAAGGACCCGATAAGCTAGTTGGAGGGCTCGTAAGCCTTCCTGTCCACTGACCTTGCGTCGCCGACCGTCTTTAATGCACTTGAAAAAATTCTGTAATTCTTTTTTCAAAGGCTCTTCTTTTCTGATTTTAAGAGTTTTAACATCAGCCTGGGAGCCATTAAGGGGAAAAATCTTGACTTCCTGGTCAATATAATCAATCGAATAATAAGAAGTGGGTTCAAAAATACGTAGTTTACGGACCTTTCCTTGGTGGACTCGACTGGCGGTCAAATTAGCCACACATCCGGACTCAAATTCAAGACGAGCATTGGCGATATCAATCTTATCGGATAAGACATGAATACCCGAAGAACGAATCGTTTTGACTTTATCCTTAATCAGGGAAAGGATAATGTCCAGGTCATGAATCATTAAATCCAGGACCACATCTATGTCTAGTGAACGAGCCGAAAAGGATCCCAGGCGCTGGACTTCGATAAATTTGGGCTCGGTTATCAAATTCTCAATAGCTTCCACGGCTGGATTAAACCTTTCCAGATGCCCCACCTGGAGGATAATACCTCTCTTCTCAGCTTCCGCTACCATTTCCTCGGCCTGGGCCACAGTTTCAGCAATTGGTTTTTCCACCAGGACAGATTTGCCGGCTTGGAGCAACTTCATGGTTATGGCATAATGCTCAGAAGTTGGGGTAGCCACAATGGCTGCATCTATTTCATCCAGCATTTGTTCAAAATTCTTATAGTAACTCACTCCATGGCGATTGCCGATTTGCATGGCTCTTTTAAAATCAATATCCGCCACCCCTTTTAAATCTGCTTCTTCCAGATAAGATAAGATTCGGGCATGTTGCATACCCAGATAACCGACGCCGATAATCCCCACTCGAACCCTATCCATCACCTAGCCTCCTCAAGTCAGGAAGGANACCACTTTAATGGCGATTCCCTGACTATCAGCCAATTCAATAGCCTTGTTTGCCTGAATAAAGGCTACTTTACCGCTTTCGAGGAAAAGAGCGGTTGCGGCCGAATCTATCATACTCTTAATAGTGGATAATCCAACCACCGGCAAGTCAATCCGATTATCCTGATGAGTCCGACCCACCTTAACGACGACCGTCCCCGAGCCAACCAAATCGCCGGCTCTAAGGACCGCTTCATCTGTTCCCTCCATCGCCTCCACTGCCACAACGGCTTTATTTTTAACCACGATGGTCTGCCCAATTTCTAAATCTGCCATCTTCCTGGCCAGAGGCAAAGCAAAGCGGGCATCTTCCTCCTCTTGAGTAGTTGGTTTTCTCCGGGTCAAAACCCCCGGCGGCAGGAATAACTCCTCAAGATAAGGATCTACTTCCCCAATTTTAATCCCCTGGTTCTCGAAAAAGGAAAAGACCAAGTTGATTAATGTCTTAGGATGTCTATCAGGCAACAGGGCTAACATTTTTTTTAGCAAAAAATTGCTTTTGTCTGTCCGAAAAAGCTGAGCTGGGTCAATTTTGCCCACCATAAAAACTTCAGCTACCCCTTGGTCCTTAAAGAAAGCCAGAATGTTATAAAAATCTGTCAGACTAAACCAGCGGGCCTCATCAGCCAGAGAAATTATTTCCTCCGGAGCATTATCTTTAATTGCGGCCAGATAAACCCGNTTTCCCTCCTGGTGGAATTTACCCAGAAGAAAAGAAACCATCTCACCTGAACCGGCGATTACTCCCAGTTTTCTGCCCATCGTTCGGCCACCTTCTTCACCAAACCCCTTTTGGAATTTTGGACAAAGGTCAGGATTTCCTCCCGTTCCGGGCCAGGTTCAACTTCCTGCTTGATTCTCTCCAGAGCTTGGCTGGTGTTCAGCTCTGAATAAAAGAGGAATTTAATCATCATTTTTACATTTCTGATTTTTTCCCTGGAGAAACCATGCCGCCGCAACCCAATAGCATTTACACCGTAAAGTAAAGTTGGTCGACTGCCAGCTACTCGCAGATAGGGACAGACATCCTGAGTTATCACAGAATATCCGCCAATGAAAGCGTACTTCCCGACCCGGCAGAATTGGTGCACCGCACTGAAGGCCCCAACTGTAGCATAATCATCAATCCGGACATGTCCAGCTAAAGTGGCCCCATTAATAAAAACTGTATGGCTGCCCACCTGGCAATCATGAGCTATATGAGAATAGGCCATAAAATAATTGTCATCGCCGATAGTGGTGAGGCCTCCGCCTTTGGGGGTCCCCCGGTTAACAGTTATAAATTCTCGAAAGATATTTCGATGTCCAATCTTGACAAAGGTCTTTTCGCCTTTATAAGCCAGGTCTTGAGGCTCGGTGCCTATTGAAGAATAAGGAGAAAAACGACATTCCTCACCGATTGTCGTCCAGCCAACAATATGAACGTTGGCTTCTAAACAGGTCCCTTTCCCTATGGTGACTTCGGGCCCGATTACACAATAGGGGCCAACAAAAACCCCTGCATCCAGTTGAGCCTGAGGATGAACGACAGCGGTGGGGTGGATAGAAACTTCATCCGCGGTCATTCATCTCCCCTATCTCTACTAAAGAGGCGGTTACCAGTCCCTCGCCTACTAATTCTTCCCCCACGTAAGCTTTACCCTCTACCTGACAGACTCCATGACGCAATCTCAGTAGTTTTACCTCCAGGCGTAATTGATCTCCCGGCGTAACTGGTTTTCTGAACCTCGCCTTCTCGATCTTACTTAAAACCAACAATTTATTTTCCGGTTCACCCAGGGAATAATAGACCAGAATACCCCCTGCCTGAGCTAAAGCTTCCACAATAAGGACGCCGGGCATTATCTTCAACTGGGGAAAATGTCCCTGAAAAAAAGGTTCATTGACGGTGACGTTCTTGAGAGCGATTAAAGATTCTCCCTTGTTTATTTCTACCACCCGGTCAACTAAAAGAAAGGGATACCGGTGGGGAAGAATTGTCTTTATTTTTTCAACATCAATGTGTGAATTATTTGCCAGATTTTTTGGAGGCATCGTACCTTTTAATTACTTCCTCGGTTATATCAATCCTGGGGTTAAAATAAATCGCCCCGCTGTTTCTTAGATCAAAAATAACATCCAGGTCTAAATCCTTGCCGATTTGTTCAATGATGGGTAATAATTCACGCTGAATCTTGTTAAATAAGCGGTTGGTCAAATCCTGTATCTCACGGTAAGAATCTTCAGCAAAACGCTGCCGGGCTGTCTTTTTCTTCTCCAGATCTGAAGTCAGCTGCATTAATGCCTCATTGGAGAGGGTCATCCTCTGGGTATTCAATTTTGACTCCAGCTGGCGAATCTCCTCATCCATCTGAGCCAGTTTCTTCTGGTTTTCCTGGTCTTTCTGACTTAACTGATTCATTACTCTTTTTCCTTCAATCGATTTCTCCAGGACTGCCTGAGAATTGACGATACCAATTTTAAGCGTCCGTTGTTGTTGGGTAAAACCGAGGGAAACAAGAAGAAAAAGAGCCATCATGAGTAGAAAAATTTGGCTTCTACTTCTTCCTAACATCTCACTCCTCCTTTATGGAATTTTCTGTTGTTTGATTGATTCTCTAAAAAGTTGTTCCAATAGCAAAGCGGAATTGGAAATTAGAATCTCTATATGGTAGTTTAGGATTATTATAGGCAAAAATCAACCGAAAAGGTACCCGCAAAGCGGGGACAAAGATCCGGAATTCCAGCCCGGTTGAAGAATAAAGATTATGAATATTTATCTTCTGGTTGGGGGCATAGGCATTACCCACATCGTAGAAAAGAATGGCATATAACGGTCCTCCTACCTTGAAAATATACTCGGCATTGAAAACAATGGATTTTTCACCGCCGATATTGGAGCCGGATTCTCCTCGAGGACCGATGGAATAAATGTCGTACCCCCGGATGGACATCTCACCCCCCAGGAAGAATCTTTCCCAGAAGGGAATTTGAGAATCATCGATGCGTTTGATAAATGAATATTCCAGGTGCACTCCCAGAGTCTGATTCCGGAAAAGGGGCTGATAATGGGTGAATTCAAACCGGGGTTTGACTAAACTGATATCACCACCCAGAAAAGAGCCGGCAAATTTCACTCCCGCCAGATACATTGTCCCCCGACTGGGAGTCAAGGGACTGTCCACCGTCGAGCGGTAAATTGTGCCGGAAAGGCTACTCATATGATAGCGGCCCAGTCCATACATGTAGCTTCCCGGATAATAATAAGGATAACCGGAATAATAACCACCGTAAAAATAAGGGTCATAAAAATAGAACTGGTCTTCTTCCGAAGGAAGAGTGACATTAATGTAATCAAAGCCGTAAACCAGATTCAAGCGCCAATAACCTTTGACCCGAGCCGCAAATTGAAGATTAATTCCCTTTGTTTTCTGGTTAAATAAACCAGGATAGATCATAAAGCGGTCATAGATACTGAATCCCAGAGAGATCGGTCGGTCGAAAATATAAGGCTCGGTAAAGCCAAAAGAATAATTCTTGAGATTCTTCCCATACTGGAACATCAGGGAAAGATTTTCCCCTGCTCCCATGAAATTAACGGTTTCATAGCTCAAGGCGACAAAGGTTCCATAGTAACCACTGTAACCCGCGGTGAATTGGATATTGTTTCTCTGGAGTTCTTTGACATAAAGNGTAACATCCATTTGGGTGGGGTCGTCAGGCTTGGGTCTGATATCTGGATCTTTTTCTAATTCAACCAGCCCCAGTTGCTTCATTCGCAGGAGACTATCTTTAAACAGGGCCAAACTGAAACGGTCTCCCTCCCGCAGGAGTAATTCCCGCCGGATAACCTTATCTTTAGTATAAGTATTCCCTCTTATCTCCAATCTATGGAGATAAACGACATCGCCTTCATAAATATTGAAGGTGATATTGACCAGTTTTCTTTTCGGATCAAGATTCTCCACCGGCATTATCTGAGCATATAAATATCCATAATCCCGGTAAAGCTCCCCGATATCCTCAACCGCCTTTTCCCGGATTTTCGAATTATAAAGCTGGCCGGGTTTAAGCTTGATCATCTTCCGCAGCCCAGCAGCGGAAAAAACTTTGGTGCCTTCAACCTTGACCTCACCAACTCGATAACGATAGCCGGCATCAATGGGGATAATAATCTTTTTCATTGTCTGCTTCTTGAAGAAAATCGACCTCTTGGAGATATCCTCGATTCTAGGCTCTCCGATGGTGGCTTCCATATACCCATACTCCTGCAGTTTTTTCTTGATACTCTGCAAATCTTCACTCAACTTATCCGGCTTAAAAGAATCCTTGCCTCTGATCCAGGAAATAAGACCATGCTTTTTGTTCTCCTTTAAGGCGGAGAGGAGAACACTCTGGGGCAGTTTAGGCCGACCAACGAAAACAACCTCCCCTACCCGAATCTTGGGGCCTTCATCAATGTTAAACACCACTTCTAATTCATTTTTGCCTTTCTTATTAATGGCAATATCAACTTTACCCTGGGTTAGGCCCTTTTCCCGCAAAAGTTCTTCGATCCGGGCCTTAATCCTTTCTACTTTAAAGGGACTATAGTAAGAGTAAGGCAGGATGTATTCGTCGTTTTCTTTTAATTTATCAATGATGTCATTCTCTTTAAGTTTTTTGCCGGTTTTGAAAATAATGTCTTTGATGATAGGGTTTTCTTCAACAATAACCTTAATAATCTTCCCCCGGGAACCATCCTCCTCTTCAATCCTCAGGTTGGCAAAAAAACCAGTTGACCAGAGAACTTTAAAATCGCGGCGGATAAGCTCTTCATTATAATAATCGCCTTCTCTTGAAGAAAGGTAATACAGGATAGTCTCTTCGGTAACTCGTTCGTTCCCAATGATCTCAATTTTTTCGACAATTTCCTGGCTAAATAAAAGTGACGAGCAAGTTAAA
>MTOP01000090.1 GCA_002010725.1 Candidatus Aminicenantes bacterium JdFR-80 | reverse complement strand
CCACGCGGCGTCGCTGCGTCAGGCTTTCGCCCATTGCGCAAGATTCCCCACTGCTGCCTCCCGTAGGAGTCTGGGCCGTGTCTCAGTCCCAGTGTGGCCGGACACCCTCTCAGGCCGGCTACCCATCGTCGCCTTGGTAGGCCGTTACCCTACCAACAAGCTAATAGGCCGCGGGCCCATCCTCAAGCGCCCGAAGGCTTTGACCCTGATGGCTTAGGCCACAGGGTATTATGCGGTATTAGCCCCGCTTTCGCGAGGTTATCCCCCACTCGAGGGTAGGTTACCCACGTGTTACTCACCCGTCCGCCACTCCCCATAAGCAGCAAGCTGCTTATGGGGCGTACGACTTGCATGTGTTAGGCACGCCGCCAACGTTCACTCTGAGCCAGGATCAAACTCTCCAGTTGATAAAGAACTCCGAAGAGTTCTTTTCAAACTTTGAGTTGGTGGCAATTCGGTGCGACTCAGGTCGCTCCGCTTCTTTTCAAAGAACTGTTTCTCTCTAACCCGAGAGAGAAACTTCAACTTTTAAAAATCATTAAAGTTTCAAATAATGACGTAGAAGCGTGATATATAATAGGTGTAAAGCATCCAATTGTCAAGAGATTTCGGTAAGAAATTTTAAAAAAAATCCTGGGATTTTTCCCGAATTTTTCTGGTCTTAACCTAAGCCCTTTCCTGTGTGCATATTAGCGTTGAACTATGTCTACTTTTGTTATGGAGATGGCCGTCCTGTAAAGGTATTAAAGCATCTCTGGTTGACACCCATTTTACTGCTTATCTGAAAATCTCACCAGTAACTGGAACAATTGTTGCTTAGAGAAAAGAAGAGGAAGTTAACAATGATTAAGCCATCCCAGNGTATCATGGTGACCGGGAAGAAAAAAGGTTTTTCCCTAATCGAAGTCCTGATNACCTTAGCGATCAGTATCTTCATCCTCCTGGGAACAGCTGAGGCTCTCCTTCACTGTCTGAGCGTGAAGCGCCGGGTGGAAATCCGGGAAAAGGTAAGACAACTAATCTCGACAGAGATTGAAACTCTTCGGTCCTATGATTTCACCTCCTCCAACCTGAAAGAGGGAACGAGCATTTTTTCAGTCCAAGATAAAATATCTTCCCGGGAATACCGCCTGATTAAAACCATTCAAGATAAAGCGCCCGGGCTGAAAAGCATCAAAATTACTGCTTTTCCTCACGACCGACCAACTCTGCGGACCGAAGTGATTTTTTATATCTCCCAAGATCTGGGATTTCAACCATGAAAAATATCTGGATGGTAGAAAAAGGTTTTACTCTTTTTGAGGTCTTGCTGAGCCTGGGATTAATTAGCTTTATTCTGGCGGCCTGTTTCCATTTCTTTCATCTCAGCCGACAGCATTTTCTCCAGTTGAAACAGGAAGAAGAAATCCACTCCTCCCTGAGGACAGCGGTGGATAAAATGACAGGAGAAATCCTCCAGGAAGGAACAAATCTGGCGAAAGCTACTTCTCTTCAATTGATCGCTCCTCTGGAAATTGAAACCAATTCAATTTTGATAANATCAGGGGAATTAAAGATTAAGCCAAAAACAGATCTGGTGGCCGGCCAGAGTCTGATTGAGCTTAGCTGGCCAGTGAATATTAGCTCAAAAAGAATAATTCTTTTCCATGATCACCATAAAGGAGAAATCAAAAAACTTAGCCAGGTAAATCGCAATTCAATTCTCCTGGCTTCTCCCCTTTTCCATAATTACCAAAAAGAATTCACTTTTATAATTCTTCTTCGGGAAATTAAAATATTTTTCGACTCCGGCAAAAACCAGCTTCGTCTTAAAATCAATACCAGTCCTCCCCAACCTCTGGCAGAAGATATCGCCGAAATTACTTTCTCTCTGGATGAGAAAACTAATCTTTTGAAAATAAAATTAATTTCCTCTTTCAAACCAGACCAGCCTCTGGAAAGGATTATCTTTTTAAAAAATAAAGCTCTCCGGCAAAAAATATCCATCCAGGAGGCAGTCAAATGTCCTTGAACTGGCCAAAAATTAAAAATTCAATCATTAACGGCAGGGGCTCGGCCACTCTGCTTTGCATNTTTATTTTTATCTTACTGGCCACCCTTGGGGTGGGATCCTTAATCAACACCCAGGTTTTTCTCCAAACCAATCACTATCGGCGAAGCAAGTGGCTCCAGAATCAGGCAGCTGAAAATGGGGTTAAATGGGGAANATCTTCTCTTAGAAGATATTTCGACAAAATTTATCCTTTTCTTTTCCTAGGAGAAGATAATGCTTTAACCGATTTCGGACAAGCCAAAACTTTTCCTCCCGACCGCCTGGAAGACCTTCTCGGGCCTTTTTCTCTCCCACCTGATGATCAGAATTTTCATCTTTTTTCCTGGGAAACTAATATCTCCTCCAGTCTGAACTCTTTCTATAAAAACCAGCATTATTGGTTGGCTGATTATGATTTGTTGGTTGAGGGAAAAGGCTATCGACCAGATAGCCAGTCCTTCTCTTCAGCCAGCCTGATTATTAACGCCCAGCTGGGGTGCGGCCGCCTGCCGCTGGCCTGGTTTCCTTTTCTTTACGAGGGCGAACCCTCGAGCCGAGAAAAAAAAGAAATTGAAGAGAAAATTAATATCTTTTCCAGAGAAACTTCTATTTTTAAACCCAGGAAGATAACGCTGCCCTCTGACAAGCTTAACTCCACTGACCCCCAGAGGTGGCTGGCTGAAAATCTCAAGGTCGGTGCCTTGGAACCGGAAGATTTTTCCCAGCGCCGCTTTCGAGAAATACTCGGACTTGAACCTTCAGCTGAGTCAATCCCACCAGGTGTTTATCTCATTAGAGACGATCTGGGCCTGGGTGGGCTGTTCATTCAGGGTGATGTCGAGGAAATCCTGTTGGGGATTGAATCGTCTTTTCAGGTTATCCAGATTAAAAAAGAGGCGGCTTTCTGGCAACTTCGTTTTTCTCCAGCTAATCAAATCACCAAATTTCAGACGCCCGCTGGTGAAGAAATCTTCGACTACCTTCCCCGGGGAATGGTGATCATCAATGGCTCGGTTAAATCTCTGGCTGCGGGCGTAATTGATTCAAGGGAAAGTCTTCGTCCCACTCGGGAAAAAGTTCCCTGCCTTCTTCAGGGAATAACTCTGACCTTTCTTTGTTCAGAAGAAATTACGATAACTTCTCATCTCTACCAGGAAGGACTACGCCTGGAAAAAGAGATTCCCTACCTCAAAGGNCAGGAAGCTCAACTAGTTATCTGGGCCAGCGGAAAAGACCTCCTTACCGGAGATAAGGCAGAAGGGCGAATTCAAGTTCAAACTAAGGGAAACAACGAGCTGCTAATCCAGGCGCATTTGACTACATCCTCGCTGAACGTGCAAAATGATTCCAGTGAAGCAAACAATCTTCGCTTAGTCGGCAGTCTGCAAACTACTCAGTTGAATTTGACCAACATTTTCCTTGATATTTTCCATCAACCACCGCTGGAGAAAGGCTTTCCCGGGGAGCCCTTCCCTTTAACCAAAAAACCAATCTTGGCGCTTCTTGTCCTGCAACCTATTGAATGGAGTGAGGGAAACTATGAATAATAGAAACAGTCGGCGGCGACCCGGAGGTTATTCCTTACTTGAAGTTCTCATCGGCCTTTTTATCCTGGGAATTATCACCAGCCTGACCTCCTACTCTCTGCTGAAAAGTTCCCCTCGTTATCAACTTCGTCAAGCAGTCTGGGCCCTCCTGATGAAATTAAACCAGGCCCGCTATCTGGCGGTTTTGAAAAACACTTCCCACCGCTGTGTAATCCGTCACGATGGAGTTTACCTNGAAAAACGCAACTCTGCCTCCCTAGAATGGGAAATGCTCAGCTTTTCTCATTTCTCTGGAGTGAAAATAAAAGCCAATAACTCCCCCGTCTTTCATCCACGGGGGACAGTCTCTCCGCTGGCTTCCATTGTGATTGAGAACGCCGCTGGCGCCTTTAAAATAACCATCGCCATTTCAGGAAGGATTAAAACGGTAAAAATCAAGTGAATTATTATCCTCCTGGCCGAAGATCAGTCAGAAATATCTGAGTGTTTTATGCTAAAAGGTATCTCAGAAGAGAATTGATTTCTGCTGAGGATAAAAAAAACATTTCATCNTCCTCGGGGATACCTAAAGCTGATGATAGAGGAAGTCATTATTTAAGAAAATTGTCAGACACCAAAAATTAGGTGTCTGACACCTTTTGTTCAGGAAAAAACAAGTTTCCCCCGCCTTCAGGGCTCCATAACGCAGCCAGAAGTCTTTCTTTTTGGTCCGGGGATGAAGCCNCATAGCGAATCCCTTCTCCTTCATCCAAGAGATTAACCCCTCGCTTTATTTCTTGGCGCAGGCTGACCTCGTCCGCGAGCATCATCAAGTTAGCATTATTCATCAAAACTCCGGCCCGATTAAAATGGACATGGGCATCGATGATCCCCGGAATGACAAAGGCACCCTGTAAATCAATTACTTTAGTCTCCTGACCTTTCCACCGTAAAGCTTCTTCATCAGAATCGAGTACTGCCTTAATCTTATTTCCGACAACAACCAGGGCTTTCGCCCGAGGATGTTCAAGATTGACGGTATAAATATCACCATTAGGCAGGATGAGGTCGGCTGGCTCTTTTTTCTGGAAAGAGCAGCCAAAAGTCAAAGACAAAAAATAAAAAAGCCCAGAATAGTTAACAAAAAATAATTTCTCCACATAATACCTCCCTTGGATTGGCTATAACCATTAAAATTGGCTAAAATTATATATAGAGAAAATGGTCAATTTGAAATAATCTTTCTACTAAGTCCAAAATTAAAAGCCTCAGGAGTGATAAATGAGATTAAGAAAATCAAAAATAAGCAATTCTTTCTTTTCCTTACTTTTTAAGGCTGGATTATTTCTACTGGTCGTACTCTGGATAATTCAGCCCTTATTTTCTCATCCCCAAAACAATCAAAACCAGACCGAAACAAAAAATTTATTTTTCTCCCAATGGCTTATTCTGGGGCCTCATTCTTATTCCCTCCCTGCCAGCCTGGATAAAGTCAAAAAAGTTAATTTTGAAGACATTCTTTCTTTAGAAAAAAACTCTCTCCCTCATCTTAATCCAGAAAAAGGAGCCACATTTTCCTGGTCCGACGGCACCGTCAGCTCCTGGCGAATTGTCCCGACGGTCAACGAAGAAATAGTCATCGAAAACAGGCCGAAAAAACACCAGCTGTGTTATCTGGCTAGTTATATTGACGTTAAACGCTGGGTTTATGCCGAGCTCCATCTCGCCTCCCATCATCCCTTCCAGGTCTATCTAGACGGTCAGCATCTTTTTTCCAAAGGATTAAAACAGGTAGCCAATAAAGCTCAGATGTCCATTCCGGTGTCGCTCACACCCGGCAAACATCTCTTGCTAATTAAAAGCTTTTCACTGCCGGAAGAAAAAAAGAAATGGAGTATCAGCGGTTTTCTTTCTGTTCAGGCTCCTTACACCAATCCACTCCCCGAACTGACAACTTCTCCCTGGCAACGCCTGACCATTCACCATCTTCTGGACCGACCTCAGGTGAGTGAGCTGGCCATCTCGTCTGATGGAGAAAGAGCGGCTCTTCTCTTCAGACAAATAAAAGCACCTACGGACGATTATCGGCGTTGGATTGAGATATATGATTTAAAGCAGCCGAAACTCCTCCAGGCAATTTCTCCAGTAGGAACCATCTCTCAGATAAAATGGTCACCTCGAGGACACCGTTTGGCCTATCTACTCCAGGAAAAAGCTGCGACCTCTCTCAGGATTCATGAGTTACCCACAGGAAAAATAATCACTCCGCTGAAAGAGATTAAAAATCTACGGACCTATTTCTGGTTTCCCGACGGAGAATCAATTCTCTATGTCACCTCCAAAAAAGAAAAACCGGCTCAGAAAGGTCTGCTCAGATTTCGCCACCTGGCCGACCGGCTTCCTGAATCCCGCCAGAAATTATCCTTTTTCCGGCTGAATTTATCCACTAATGATCGACAACCACTCCTGCTAGATTCACCAGCTACTTCTGTTGAAGGTCTCAGCCCCAATGGTCAAAAACTTTTGCTGGCTCAAACTGTGGTCAAAGAAACGGAAAGACCATTTGCCGAAACAAAATTATATTTATTAGATTTAAATTCTCTGAGAGTTGAAAAAATCTGGCAGGGGAAATGGTTTACCCGGGCTCTCTGGGCACCCGACGCCCGCCAGCTCATCATTCTGGGTGGTCCTTCTCTAGCTGGCTCGCTAGGACAAAATGTTCCCCGGGAACTAATTCCGAATGAATATGACACCCAGGCTTATCTCTTCGACCTTTCCACCAAAAAGTTTACACCTCTTACCAGAGACTTCGACCCCTCAATCAACAATGCTTTCTGGAGTCCAGCTGACAATAATATTTACTTCGTCGCCACCGAGAAATCATATCGCCGTCTTTTTCGGCTCAACCCCCAGAGTAAAAAGATACATCCCCTTCATCTGCCAGTTGAGGTGATTGAAAAATTCTCGCTGGCCGCAACTAAACCAGTGGCTCTCTGGCTCGGCTCAAGCACCAATATCCCTCAAAAAGTTTATGTCACTTATCTAGAAAAAGGCCAAACAACTCTCCTCTGCTTTCCCGGCGAAGAATTTTTCAAGCAGGTAAAATTGGGGAAAGTAGAAGATTGGAATTTCAGAAATAAAAAGGGCCGAGTCATCCAGGGAAGGGTTTATTATCCACCTGATTTTGACCCCTCCCAACGATATCCCTGTCTGGTTTATTATTATGGCGGCACCATGCCGACCACCAGAGAATTTGGTGGTCGGTATCCCAAGAATCTTTACGCCGCTCACGGCTATGTGGTCTATGTTCTCCAGCCAAGCGGAGCTGTAGGGTTCGGTCAGNCTTTTTCCGCTCTTCACGTAAACGATTGGGGCCAGATTGTGGCTCAAGAAATAATCACCGGAGTTAAAAAATTTCTCGCCAGTCATCCCTTTGTTGACCCCTCCCGAGTGGGATGTCTCGGAGCTTCCTTCGGAGGCTTCATGACCATGTCTCTTCTCACTAAAACCAATATTTTCGCCGCTGCCATGGCCCACGCCGGCATCAGCCTGATTCCCAGCTACTGGGGGGAAGGTTACTGGGGATATGCCTACAGTGCTATCGCCACGGCTAACAGCTATCCCTGGAACAGAAAAGACATTTATGTTGAACGTAGTCCTTTATTTAAAGCGGATAAAATAACTACACCTCTCCTCCTGCTGCATGGGTCGGTTGATACGAATGTTCCCCCGGGCGAAAGCACTCAGCTGTTTACAGCCCTGCGGATTCTGGGCCGCAAGGTTGAATACATCCAGGTTAAAGGTCAAAATCATCACATTCTGGCTTATAATCAACGAATATTGTGGACCCAAACAATCCTCGCCTGGTTTGATAAATGGCTAAAAAAACAGCCGGAATGGTGGAACCATCTCTATCCTTCTCCATGAAATTTCCACGGTCTTTGTGAAAAAGACTGTGGAAAAATGGCTCCCCCTATCTTCTATCCACTTGAATTAGTTAATTATCTCATAAAAAGCACAAGATAATGTGCAGAAAAAAACGCTGCACCGACCTAAAAAAAATGATTGTCTTACTCAGTATATTAAAAATCAGTATATTAAAAAAAAGAATTAATCCTTAACCTTCTCGGAAAATTGTTTTATCATTAAAGCAACTAACGATTCTGGGAGGAAAAAATTATGTCTTTAAATAAACTTTTGGCAAAAAAAACCCTCCTTTATGGGACGGTTTTTCTTCTGTTTTTTCCTTNTTTAGGGTTTCTTGCCTTCGGCCAGGAAATTAAAGTAAAAAATACCGAGCCATTTGTCTATGTGACTATTACTTACAAAGGGGCTTACACCGAAGTATCCCAGGCAATCAATATGCTGATGTACAATGCCCGACGCCAAAACATACTCCCCACCGGGCCGACTTTCGGCATCTTTCCTTTCTCGCCACTTGAAGAACAAAAAGAAACTCCTCAATGGGAAGTGGGGTTTCCAGTCAATCCTCCGATTAATCCCCAGGCGCCTCTTCAACTTAAACAGTGGCCGGTCACAAAGGTAGCTGCTATCACTTGTCCGGGAACTCCCTCCAGAAAAAAAGAAGCTTATACAGCCCTTTTTAACTGGCTCGAAGAAAATAATNTTCAACAGGCAGGCCCCCTCATTGAAAGATATCTTAGCCTTCCCGATGAAACTTCCATTTCCNCCGGTAACATTGAAATCTGGCTCCCCATAAAAAGTAAAGGTTAATCACAAGGGGTGAAAAAACCTAACCTCTAAGATAACTTTAAAGGGGTAAAACTCACTATCTGATTCATCTGAAGAGAGGATTTACATCCTNGTATTCCTCCCTTATCTTGTTAGAAAATGGCCCGAGAATATATTGATAAGTATATATCTCCATCGGAGGGGACAATCCTTCCCCTTGATCAATATCGTCAATTGATAGAGAATTCACCGGATATAATCTTCTTGATTGACCCCAAAGGGAACTTTCTCTTCATTAATTCCGCAGCCCAAAAAATCACCGGGTATTCCAAGAATCAGTTGCTAACGAGAAGTCTGTTCAATTTTATTCACCCGGAAGAGAAAAAGAACCTCCAGCAAAAAATGGCCCAGGCTATAGAATTCCCTGAAGTCTTCTTTGTACCAGTAACATTCTCCTCAGCCAATAACACATTAATTCCCCTGGAAATAACCCTCAAACCTTTAAAAATAGAAAAAATTCAGACTGAAACTTTCCTGGGAATAGCCCGGGATGTCACCGAGCAGAAAAAATGGGCTGAATCCCTGCGGAAAGAAATTGAAAAATACGCCACTCTTATTGAAAAGGCCAAAGATGGAATTGTCATCATTCAGGATGGCCTCTGTAAATTTGCCAACAAAGCCGTTGAAGAAATTTTCGGATACTCCATTAATGAAATCCAGCAGAAAAAATTCTTTGACTGGCTCCCCTCGGAAGAAAAAGATCTTATTAAAGAAAGATATCGCTCAAGAATGCTCCAGAAGTCCGTCCCCTCTGTTTACGAAACAAAAATCAAGTGCAAAAACGGCGAAATAAAGGACATCGAAATCTCTGCTTCTCTAATAGAGTTTGAAGGCCGTCCTGCCGATATGGGTATCCTTCGTGACATTACTGAGAGAAAAAGAATTGAAAAAGAACTCCGAGAAGCTAAACAAAAATTCCAACATCTGGTAGAAAATGTTAATCATGTAATCTTTACCCTGGACCAAGAAGGCAAATTTTCCTACATCAATCCAGTGCTGGAGAAATACGGTTCCTTTAAAGCAGATTCCTTGCTGGGAAAACCTTTTCTGGACCTTGTTCATCCAGATGATAGACACCATGTTGAAGAAGTCTTCAAAAAAATATCTGAGGGTACGGCTCTTAGTTTTGAATTCCGACTGATGGTGGATCAAAAAGAATTTCGCCATTTTCGAGCCTTTTGCCGCTCCATTGAGGATAATGGACAACCCCGCGGATTAATGGGCATTGCCAGCGATATTACCGAGCGAAAAAAAGCCGCTGAAGAACTTAGCCAGGCTTATCAAGAAGTCGAAAGAATAAAATCTCAACTCAAAGCCATTATTGATAATGCCCCTAATCTGGCTATTCAGTGGATTAATGCGAAAGGAGAGATCACTTTCTGGAATCCTCAATCAGAAGCCCTGTTCGGCCTGCCGGAAAAAGAAGTTCTAGGAAAACATTTTGCTGATATATTCTTTTCGGGCAAACAAAAAGAAGAATTCACCAACCTCCTCCAGGAAGTATTCGAACAACAAAAATCCTTTGTCCAGCTCGAACAAAAGATCAAGAAAAAATCAGGGGAAACCGCTTATGTTTTAATGTCGATATTTCCCATTTTCCCTGAAGACAATGACCCACTGGCAGTAGCCATGGAAATAGATATAACTCCTCAATACAAAGCTCAAAAGAATCTGATTACCATGAATCAGCAACTGGAGAAGTTTTCCCTTATCTCAGCCGAGCTCCTGACTATTGAAAACGAAGAAAAGTTTTTTAAAAGTATTGCCGAAGCCATTGTTTCTATTTCTGATTTCAAACGGGTGCTTATATCTTATTTCATTCCTAACCCCCCTTACCGGCGAATAATCGCCACCTATGGCATCAAAAAAGAAGATATAGAAAAAGTCCAATCAATTCATATGCCGAAAGAAAAATACCTGGCCTATTTTCGAGAAGGTATTAAATTAGGTCATCAGTCATGCTACATTCCTCATGATAAAAAAGCTATTCTGGACCCCAAAGCCATTATCCCCGGGAGGGAGAACTATCCTGAACAACCAGGAGGATGGCACAAAGAAGATGGACTTCTAGTGGCGATGAAGGACACCAAAGGAGAAATCATCGGGATAATCTCAGTTGATGACTCCAAAAGCGGCCGTAGACCAACTGATGAAACAGTTCGTCCCCTGGAAATATTTGCCAATTTTCTCTCCGAAGCCCTACAGAAAAGAATATTATTGCAAAAAATTAAATCCTCAGAAGAAAAATTCCGTAGCCTTGTCTGTAACCTGAAAACAGGTATTTTGCGAATATCAGGTATGGGCGTGATCATTGAAGCTAATCCAGCCGCTCTGGAAATGCTGAAACTTGAGTCTAAAGAAATTTCTGATTCATTCCGTTTCAGTGATCTTTTTTTCAGTCTTCAAGATTTCGCCCAATTTATGAAAGAACTGGAAATAAATAATCAGGTTAAAAATAAGGAACTTCGTTTATGTCGAAAAAACCATGAAGTTTTCTGGGCTTCATTAACGGCGACCGCTATTAAAAATAAATCAGGCCAAATCATTTACTTCGACACAGTAATTGACGATATTTCTGAACGGAAGAAACTGGAAGAAGAAATAAAAAGATTATCGATAATTGACGAACTCACCGGGGTTTACAACCGACGCTATTTCAACCGACAGCTTCCCGAAGAAATAAAAACTGCGGAGAGGTGGCGAAGTTCATTATCATTGATTATGCTCGATATTGATGATTTCAAATCTTACAACGACACCTACCATCATCTGGAAGGAGATGAGGTTATTAAAGAGTTGGCTTGCACAATCTTAGAAAACATCCGCAAAGAATATTCCTATCAGGGAGAAAGAGAAGAAAAGACGCCCGGCGACTGGGTTTCCCGCTTTGGAGGCGATGAATTTGCCATTATTCTTCCCGGCCAAACCACAAAAGAAGCTTTTATTGTGGCTGAAAGGATCAGAAAGAAATTCGAGAATTTAACATTTAACCCCGAAGGACAAAGAATATCAAAAACCATCAGTCTGGGTATTGCCCAATGTTTTTTCCAGGGTGAAAAATCCAGGGAAGGCCAACCCAAACCAATTCCCCGAGCTTATTTTGAAAAGAAAGCCTCAGAATTAGTCNGTCTAGCTGACAAAGCTCTTTATCAGGCCAAAAACACCGGTAAAAATAGAACTATTATTGCCCAGGAAAGCGTGGAGTTGAGAAGGGCACATCCTCCCTTTCGGGAATAAATAAATTATCTAATTAAAAATTGTCTCCTATTTGGGACCGGAACAAGCTTTAACACAGATACCACAGATATATTGTCCCACATATCCTTTCCGGCGGAATTCCTTAAGCTGTTCGAAGCAAGCCCAATGATCGAATTCAGCCTGGCTCTCTTTAATGGCTCGAACAGGGCAGACAGATAAGCAGAGATAACAGCTAGCACAATCTCTGGATAAAGGAACATCTGATTTTAAGGGGAGGTCAGTCAAAATAGTCACTAATCTAAATTGAGCTCCTACTTCAGGATTGATTAATAAATTATTCCGCCCCAACCATCCCAAGCCAGCTAATTCTCCTATTTTTTTATGAGAGAGATGGGCTTTCTGTCTCTCCCAATCAATCACCTGAGAGGCGGGAATGGGCAAAGCCTGGGCTCCCAAGTCCCTAATATAATCAGCCAAAATTAAAGCTGCTCTGTCTAAAAAGAAATTAATTTGACGATAATGATGAAAATAAAGTGGGGTTGGATGGTCAATAATATCATCCAGAACTGAGGGAATTAATTTTTTTCCCAAACTGATAGCTCTATTAAATTTCTCTTTTATTTCAGAAGAGAGAATAAAATCAGCTTTGACGGCTTGGATATCAGCCACCCCAAAAAAATCCAACCCTATTTCCCGGGAAAAATTCTCGATTTTCTTGTAATTCTCTTCAGGGGACATATCTGAGATGGTATTTTAATTCTTTGGGCTAAAGAGTGTCAAACTGGGAAAAGGTAAGTCTGGAGATGAGGACAGCTCTTATAAAACTTTACTCCATTGACTCATCTAAATAATTTCTTTAAGATTGAACTTCATTTTACCTTAATAGCACCCGGGCAGGAAAAGGAGAATAGCCATGAAAGAAAAAACTTTAGCCATTATTAAACCAGATGCAGTCAAAAAAAGAATTATCGGTAAAATCATTAGTCGCATAGAGGAAGAAGATTTTGAGATTAGAGAAATGAAAATGCTCTGGTTGACCAAAGAAGAAGCCAAAGGATTTTATGTTGTGCACAAAGATAAACCTTTTTATGACAGTTTGACCGATTTCATGTCCTCGGGAAGAATTGTGGTCATGATTCTGGAAAGAGAAAATGCCATAGCTCATTGGCGAAAAGTAATGGGAGCAACAGATCCAGCTCTGGCAGAACCGGGCACTCTTCGTCATAGCTATGGATTTTCAATTGAAAGAAACGCTGTCCATGGCTCTGATAGCCCCCAAACCGCTGAATGGGAAATAAATTATTTTTTCCCAAAAACACAATAATTTCTTATTACTTAAACCCCATCAAAATTCAGACAAGACATCCTTTCTGGTCATCAAAAAAGGCAGCCAGCTTATTGACTCTCTATATAAAAGCCAGTTCATAGTGAAAAAGCCAAAAATGTAACCTGGCAATGTAAATCAGATAATCTTTCGACGGTAATTTTTTAAAATATGCTTCATTAGGTTCATAGCACTTTTGAATAGCCAGAGTATTCATTGCTTCATTATTTAATAGGCAATCTAATATAGCCCTTTACCTTAAAGCTGAAGAAAAAATAGAAACAGGGAAAAGTTTTTTTGATGTATTTATAGCTGCAATAAACCTTCTTTTTTTAATAATTCAAAAAGAATATCAGGTCGAATTTCCACCACTTAAATCACTTATTTTTTATAAAAATAGGCTCCAAAAAAGCCTTTATAAAGAATTTTTTTTAAATTTTTATAAAAAATTTTTCAATTTTTTCCGCCTTCAACGACTCAATATATTGAAGGGAGGTGATAGNTAGATACAAGATAATGTATATACCTTGCGCTAAGTTGTTTTAATTATTAAAGTTAGCGTAAAAATTACTTGACAATTTATAAAATTTATTTTAGATTACAAGGGACGCCTTGGATGAAGATAAGAGAAAAGTCTCGAGAAAAAATTTTCCCACCTTCCCACTAGTCTACTCTTTCTATTATCTTCACCCCAGGGCGTCCCTTAAATAAAAACTTTAAGGAGGTTACTCAATGAGTAAAAACACCATTAAAACAATCGCTATTTTCGCCTGTGTGGCTATTTTACTGGCTACAGTTCCCAGTGCGTTTGCTATGGAAAAGAAAGCTAACAAATTCGATTTCAGAACCATCGTGAAAAAGCCCGTCGCCCTGATTTACTCAATTCTTTCCTTCTTACCTGTGTTCGACAACAGCAAAACCGTCGTCACCCCTGACAACAACAAATACGGCAAAAAGATCAAGATTACGGGGACAATTAGCACTGGAAGACCTAGCGACGAAGATTAAAGAAGGCTAAAAAAGAATAAACAGGTACTTTAAAAAAAACAGACTTCAAATTCTGAAGAAGAATANTCTTATACAAATATACAAAAAGATATTCAATCATAAAATCTAAACAATAAATCACCCTTAAACTCCCCCCAAAGGGTGATTGAATTTTCTTTCTAAATTATCCATTATATAATTGTGAATAAAAAATTAAATATTTTTGTCCTATTGATATTACTTTTAATCTTTTCCTCTTTTTCTTACACGCAAGAAATAACTTCTCAGATTAATAAAGCAAAAAAGCTCTATATTGAAGGTAAATACAAAGAAGCTTTACAATATTTTAATTATATTCTAGAAAAAGGCAATTTAGATAATGAAAATAAAATAAAATTATTGATACACATCTCTCTAACATACTGGAATTTAGGAAAAATAAAAAATTCGTATGATTTTATATGTGAAGCAAATAAATTAAGTAAAGATATTTCAAAAAATGAACTAATTAATTTAACAAATAATATCAAAAAGATTCACGAATTTTACAATGAAGGGAAGAATTACAGAAAAAAGAATGATTATTTGAAATCAAAGCAATCATTCGAAAATGCAATAAAATTATCTAAATTAATAAAAATTAAAGAATATTTAATAAAATGTTATAGACAACTAAGTATATCTGAGTACGACAGAGGAAATTTTAAAGACTACTTTTCCCTCAACAAAAAAGCTCTGTCTCTTGCTAAAGAAATAAATCATAAAAAAGAAGAATGTAGATGCTTGAATAATATAGGCCTCTACTATTGGAAAATAGATAATTACTCAAAAGCTTTGCAATGTTTTGAAGAAGCCTTGAAAATATCTATAAACGAAGGATATGAAAATGAAACAACAAAATGTCTAAATAATATAAGTATTATATATAAAGACCTAGGTGAATTCGATAAATCATTAAATTATATATTTAAGTCTTTAGAACAAGATACAAAATTAAATAATTTAAAAGGCAAAGCGATCGATTTAAATAATATTGGTGTTACATTTCACTCAAAAGCAATAATTAGTAGTGCAAGGGAAGATTTTTTAAACGCAGAAAAATATTATAAAGAATGTCTAAATCTAGCAAAAAAACTGAATGAAAAAAGATTAGAAATACATGTATTAAACAATCTGGGAGCAATTTATACTTTACAAGAGAAATACGAAAAAGCTCTAAATTACTTTCATCTTGCCCTAAGCAAAACAGAGGAGATCCAGGATATTGAAGATAGAGGATATATATTGAACAATATTGGTATAGTCCATTATAATCTTGGAAATTTCGAGNAATCCACTAAATATTATCAAAAAGCAATCCAACTAGCATTGGGAGTTCAAAGAGGTCAGATTTTATGGGAAGCTTATTTAGAACTAGCGAAAGCTAATTGGAAACAAGGAAATACTAAAGATGCTCTTGAAAATTACAAGAAATCTATAGATATTATTGAAAATATTAGATCACAAATTGAACTTGAAGAATATAAAGCACGTTATCTAGGAACTGATAAAAGAATTGAAGCTTATCACAACATTATCAATTTATTTACTTATCTTAATAAAAAATATCCCAACAATGGTTATGATAAAGAAGCATTTAATTATNTAGAGAGAGCAAAAGCTAGAGCATTTCTTGATAGTATTGAATTATCGAGACTTCATCTCTCAAAAAGACTCGACATTAAACTACAGAATAAAGAAAAAGAATTACAAAAAGACATATCTTACTTGTATACAAAGCTTCTTGCGGCTTCGCTTTCTCCAAAAGAAAAAGAAAGACTTCAGAAGGAACTTCAGAACAAAGAAGAAGAACTAGAATCTATCAAAAGAGAAATTAGAGACAAAGATCCAGCTTATGCTGGGCTCCAATACCCTAAAATAATTTCTTTATCAGAAACCCAAAAATTGTTAGATAAAAACTCAGCTTTTATTGCATACTGTATTACTAAGAATAATGGATTGGGGTTTCTAATAACAAAAAAAGGCATGAAAATATTCTCACTTCCGGATAGAGAAGCAATACAAGATCTCGTTAGAAAACACTTATTTGAAATAACAGATAAAAATAATGAAGATTATGAGTTCTCAAGAAAATTATATTCAGTACTCATTCCTCAAGACTTAAACAAAAAAATAAAAAGGTTAATAATAGTTCCCGATGATATACTTCATAAACTTCCTTTTGAAACGTTAATCCAAAATAATTCTCAAAATTGGTTAATTGAAAGGTATAGCATTTCTTATGCACCATCAATTTCGTCTTTAAGAGAAATTATACAACGTTCAAAAGAAAATATAAGAAAAAGAAACAAAGATATCCTTGCCTTAGGAGACCCTTATTTTCATACATTAAATAATCACAACAATAATGGAGATGATATTCAACAAAATTTCTACTCTTCTATATTTAATATATCGCCTTTAAAATATAGCGGTGTCGAAATTCAAAAAATACAAACATTATTTAAGAAAAAAGCTAAAATATACACAAAAAAAGAAGCATCTGAGGAAATCATCAAAAACAAAAATTTGTCAGATTATAAAATTATCCATTTTGCCACTCATAGTTTAATCGACGACAAAATACCAGCCCGTTCAGCAATTATTCTTTCNTTAGATGAAGACCCAAATGAAGATGGATTTCTCCAAATGCGCGAAATATACAATCTCCACCTAAATGCGGACTTAGTTACTCTTTCAGCTTGCGAAACAGGCCTAGGGCAATTTATTAGAGGTGAAGGAATAGAAGGAATCAATAGAGCCTTTTTCTATGCTGGAGCATCGGCTGTTCTAATGAGTTTATGGGCAGTAAACGACCAAGCCACCTATCAATTAATGGAAAGATTTTACTATCATCTCAAAAATGGAGTTCCTCTCACTGATGCCCTAAGAAAAGCCAAGCTAGAAATGATAAACTCAGATGTCCTTAACCATCCTTATTACTGGGCCGGATTTATTCTCTCCGGGCGGTCAAATCAANTAATCTTCCCCAGAAATAAATTGCGCTGGGTTATAGTCTCTTTAACCTGTCTCCTTATAGGCGGAGTTATCGCTCTTACCATCATCAAGAAAAACGGCCATCAAAAAAACAACCANTAACACCCCANCTCNNTCAAAGTGAGAATTTTTTTTATTTCAATGACTCTATATAAATACAAATGGCTTTTATCAATTTTATTTTGCGAATAGAAATCATCATTGATATAATCACCTGAAAATGCAGGATAAAGAACAAGAATTTGAAAAAATTTTTGGCCAATTCCAGCAATTTATTCTGGCTAATATTCATAAATTCGATCTTCCCAAAAAAGGGATTGACCCGGAAGATATCCTCCAAGAAGTAAAAATTAAACTCTGGAAAATTGTTAAAAATGAGAAAAATATTGCCAATCTTCCGTCTTATATAAGGAAAATNATTAATTCCTCGATTATCGACTACATTCGTCGGAAAAGGAGAGAAGAAGAAATTTTTAATAAAGAAAAAGAAATAAGGATTTCAGAAGCGGATGAAATTTATAAAAGAGATATATTGGAAATTGAAGAAGCAAAAAATATTCTCTATGATGCTTTAAATGGTTTAATCGAGTCCAGAAAAAGAGTAGTCAAATTGTTTCTTTTAAATATATCATTAGAAGAAATTTCGACAATATTAAGGCAAACAAGAGATAAAACGAGGAATCTTCTTTATCGCGGATTGAATGATCTAAAGAAAATTCTTCACGAAAAAGGAATTGAATATGAAGATTAAGATTGAGCGAAAATCTCTGCCCAATATTGTTCGAAATATTATAAATTTGAATAGACCATCTTCCCGGAAAGATTGCCCTGATCCTGAAATATTACTCTCATTTTATCAGGGTGAACTTCCAAAGAAAAAAACAAAAAAAATAGTCGATCATTTAATGAGTTGTCCTGCCTGTCTCGAAGAGTTTGAACTTATAAGAAGCTTTAAATCTCANGAAAATTTCATCATTCAAGAAATATCCCGACTAGTANATAAGAAAAAAGAAAAAAAATCTACCTCCTGGGCCAAGATCTGGCCTCCTAAACCATTTCCCGCAATAGTGGGAATCAGCCTTACACTCCTAGCTATTCTTGTGTTACTTATCAACCCTTTTAAAACAAAAATTTATCGAGGATATGAAGAATTCATTACAAACCTTCCTCATCCTGAATATTTAACCTCTCCCTTACCAACCTTAATTTTCAAATGGCCTGAAGTGGAAAATGTTCAATCTTATTATTTTGAACTCTATGACGAAACTCTTTACCCCGTTTGGCGCACCGGACCATTAACTACCAATAGACTTACCCTTCCCCGCGAAATCCTGAATAAGATGCAACCTAAAAAACGCTACTTCTGGATTGTTATAGCTTTATTCCCTNATGGAANTAGAGTTGAATCTCCTCTTACACCATTTGAACTGAACCAACGTTAACTTCTCAATTAAATTTTATCAGAGAAAAAGGTTCTCCATTCAGAACAAAGGCTGCCCAATAATGAGGATGTGAAAATTTTTTCAACATTTTTATTTTAGCTAATCTTAAAGCTTCTCCTTTTGACTTCCCCTGATAAAGAAATTCATAAAAATATTCCATAAAATAAGCTGTTGACTTATCAGGAACATTCCATAAAGATGAAACAACCGTTCTGGCTCCAGAATAAAAGAAACTCCGCGGCAACCCCAAGACTCCTTCTCCCTTTTCCAACATCCCTCGAGCCGTTTGACAAGCAGAAAGCACAACTAATTCTGCATTTAAAGGAAGCGTATAAATTTCTCTTACTTGAAAAAACCCATCTTCGTCCGAGTCCTCTTCGGAGGAGAGAACCAAAGCAGAACGTAAAGGCACCTCTTCATCCAGAAAACCATGGCAGGCAAAATGTAACACTAAAACATCATCAAGTTTTTCTTTCTTCAATACAGATTCCCGGGCCTCTTCTTCTAGAAATATTCGCCTATTTTTCTTGGCAAAAAATTTGCTNATTTTTTTTATCTCTGTGCGGCTATAAGGAAGTGGGNTTAACTCAAANCCTTTACTCTGGTAAATATCCAGCAAGAGCGATTCCTTGGAGGAGACTGAAGAGCNAAGGAGTGAAGTTNTTCCTACATACCTTGGCTTCCCAAAAGCCATAAAAAATTTATTATTTACCTGAATTTTGCGCTGGNTTAGATAGAAAAAAGATGAAAGGGAAGGGCAATAAGAAATCGTGAATCTCTCTACCAAAAACTCTTCCTGCCCATTTCCGCCGGGAGAAACGAGGGCTTCAAAAGGAAGATAATGCAAGAGACCGTCAGGAATAATAATTAAATGCTTTACATCTTGGCGTAAATCCTTCATTCCTGGAAAAACGAATTCAGCATATAATCTTTTAGCCGCTAAAATTCCATGAAACTTTTTCGAAGGAGGATCGGAAAGCAATTTTATATATCCTCTGACTGAATTCACAATATCTTCCTCCCCAGGGAGGGGAACTATTTTAAAAAACCTTGAGCCCATAACCAAAAGAAGTGAGTATTTTTTTCCTAAAAAATACTCAAGAACAACTATTTTCTTCTCTGATAAATATTCTCTTACTTCATTAATATGAGGATAAGGCGAAGGAAGATATAAATTCGCTTCGGGCAAAATTTTTCGTAAATTCACCAGATGGATCATATACTTTTCTTCTAATGCATTATACTCATTCAATAATTTTCTTTTTTCTTCTGGGGATAACTTCTCTCTTCTTAAGCGATCTATAATCTGGGAAAATTTCCAGCTAAAATCTCTTTCTTCTTGCCGCAAATCTTTAGAAAGGCGTTCTTGAAATACTTTTTGAGATACCCTTAAACTCTCTAAAAATGCCTGGGCTTTGGCTCTTTCCACCGCTAAAAAGACTTTTTCAAAATTTTCTGAATTTGGCATTTTCTTATATTCCTGATAGAGCAAATTTATCCAATCTTCATAAACAGGCAGCTTATCCCTAGAAAAAGAAACTTTAAATACATCTAAGGCTATTTTATTCCTAACTTTTTCTATTTGCTCTATCGACTTCTCATAAAATAAAATCGCTTTATCAGAACGCCCTTCCTTTTCAAAGCACTTTCCTAGTCCATAAAAGGATTCCCATAGAATTTCTTTCCCTAATAGCTTATCTTCCAAAGAAATGCTTTTTTCAAAGTATTCTTTTGCTTTAGGAAGATTATTTTTCTTTAACATAATTCGCCCAATATTATTTGAAATGACTGCNATAGATTCAGAAAAATTATATTTCAANGCTAACTTTAACCCTTCTAAAAAAGTAATATATGCTTCTTTTAAATTATTCTTATCTATGTACAACAATCCTAAATTATTTAAGATTTTAATTTTCAAACTTAAAAAATTTTTTTCATTAACAATTTTCAAAGCATCAATAAAACTATTTTCGGAATAAATAAAATTTACTTTATCTTCTTTTGCTAATGACCTATAGGCTTCTCCTATATTATTTAAATCACTGGCAATTGAATATGAATCATTTAATTTTTTGTCTAATTCATAAGCCAATTTAAGATAAATTAACCCCTTCTTAAAATTTTTATGTCTTAAGTAAACATTCCCAATATTATTTAAACAAGTAGATTGTTGAGAAAGGTTGCCTAATTCTTTAGCAATTTCCAGGGCTTCAAAATAATATGATAATGCCTGAGAATAATCATTCAATTGCCAGAAATATAAACCAATATTATTCAAGCACTGCCCAATTTCTCTCTTGTGATTTATTTTTCTGGCAATAGTCAGGGCTTCTTTATTCAACTCATAAAATTTTTCAAAATTGAAAATCTCCCAGTAAGTAACACTTAATTGTCTCAAACATTTTAATCTATGATCTGGACTCTTTATCCGACCAGCTAAAATTATTGCTTTATTAAATGCACTAATTGAGCCTTTATAATCCCTCTGTCTTCTCAAAGTTTTTCCTTGCTTATAATAGCCAAAAATTTTTAGAATTATCTCTCCCCTTTTCTGCCATTTCTGAAAGTTCCGCTTACGAGCTATTACCAGAGCTTGGCAATATAGATTTTCTGACTCCGATAATTTTCCCTGATTCCAGAAAATATCCCCTAGCTGAAATAAAAATTCAACCTGATATTTTAAAGCACCCACCTGCTGAGCACGCTCTAGTCCTGCCTGGAGAGCTTCTATAGCTTTATCAAACTCGCCTTGAACACGGAATCTCTTCCCTGTTAGTAAAAATTTCTTTAAAGGCTCTTCTCCCCCTACTTTTTGAACATTTTCTACTCCATAAACCAGGTTAATTGATACAATTGAAAAGACTAGGCCAATTAATAACGCAAGATGGATGAAAGGATGTTGAATCTTTCTCAATTTCTGGGCACGCCCTTTAATTTGTTTTCTCAATATATTTTGTCCAGAATATTTTGTCAATTGTTAGAGACACTCGGTAAATACGGACCTCTCTCCATTGATTTTTTCCAGGGCTTCTCCTAAGATGAANTTATCCTCTAATCATATTAGGAGACGATGAGAAAGATGCGAGCTTCCCATTATTTCTTAGCTATTATTCTAATTATTTTTCTTTTCAGTTCTCTCTCTGGCGAGTCACCTCGTCCTCGGCTCAGGGAATTTGGGATAAAAACCGGCATCCTTCCGCCTGGACCTTTAAATACTATTACTGATGTCCCTGGTGTTAAGGTAGGCCATGTCACTATAATAAAGGGAGACAACATCCGAACAGGTGTGACAGCTATTTGCCCTCATGATGGTAACATTTATCAAGAAAAAGTCCCCGCCGCTATTTATGTAGCTAACGGATATGGAAAATTAACCGGAATTTCTCAAGTTGATGAACTGGGAAATATAGAAACACCCATCATATTAACCAATACTCTGAGTGTACCCGTGGCCGCTGAAGCTTTAATTGAGTACACTCTTTCTCTGCCAGGCAATGAAAATGTTAGTTCGGTAAATCCTATCGTTGGGGAAACAAACGATGGCTGGTTAAATGACATCCGCGGCCGCCATGTGACCAAAGAACATGTCATTGAGGCCATAAAAAAAGCTCACCCGGGACCTGTCGAAGAAGGAGCGGTAGGAGCAGGAACAGGAACAATTTGTTTCGGTTTTAAAGGAGGTATTGGAACAGCTTCCCGAAAACTTCCTGAATCCCTCGGAGGTTATACCGTAGGCGTGCTGGTCCAAACCAATCACGGCGGTATTCTACAGATAAAGGGTGTCCCCGTAGGAGTCTATCTGGGAAAATTCTTCTTGAAAAGCACCCTCACCCGCGAATCACNTGGTTCCTGCATGGTTGTGGTAGCTACAGATGCTCCTCTCTCCTCAAGAAACTTAAAAAGGCTGGCCAAAAGAGCCCTCCTGGGTATCGCCCGAACAGGGGGATTTTATTCCAACGGCAGCGGCGATTATGCAATTGCCTTTTCTACCNCGCCAGAGCTCAGGATTCCCCATCGAACAAAATCTCCCTTTCTCCACAAAAAAGTACTTCGAAATTCCCAAATGTCACCTCTCTTCCTGGCCGCTGTCGAAGCCTGTGAAGAAGCCATCTTAAATTCTCTCTTCAAAGCCTGCTCTATGACTGGCCGGGATGGGCATAAGGTTGAAGCNCTTCCTCTTGATAAAATAAAAAAATTCTTTTTTCAGGAAGAAAAAAAATGAAAAAAACCATNGGCATTCTGGGAGGAATGGGCCCCGAAGCCAGCGCCTATATGTTCCAACTCATTATCAACCAGACTAAAGTCTCCAAAGACCAGGACCATCCTCCCTGTGTCCTCCTCAGTCTTCCTCAAATTCCCCCGCGGACCGAAGCCATTCTGGGAAAAGGACCGAGTCCAGTTCCCTTGATGATTGAAGGAACAAAGCGGCTGCAAGCCGCCGGAGCAGATTTCATTATCATGCCTTGTATTACCGCACATTACTTCCTTGATGAAGTCATACCTAATTCTCCCCTTCCCTTTATTAACCTCTTAGTGGAATGCTCAAGGTGGGTCCAGGCCCATCTTCCCCACGTAATAACGCTGGGTTTAGTCGCCAGTACAGGAACAGTGATTTCCAGACTCTTTCATCAAACTATGGAAAAAATAGGCAAAACAGTCCTCCACCCAACCTCAGAAGAACAGGAAAAAGTAATGACCGCCATCTTCGGTCNAGGAGGTATAAAAGCTGGCACTACCACCGGGAAACCAAAAGAAATAATTGTCAGTATAGCTAACTCATTAATCGCCAGAGGAGCNGAAGCAATAATTGCCGGTTGCACAGAAGTCCCGCTAGTACTTTTCCCCTCTGATATCTCAGTTCCCCTGGTAGAGCCAATGAAAATAGGAGCCAGAAAAGCCATTATCGAAGCCGGCTGTGAGACAAAATGATAATTAACCCTATTTTTTTCTGGAAATAAACAATAATACTTAACTCTCCGACAGTCTGCTTTCTTGACAAAATTAAAATATTCATCTATAAATCAAATACTCATAAGGTAAGGAGGTGAATAAAATTGGCTTTTGTCGTTGTTGAAGAAGGCGAATCTCTGGAAAGCGCTCTTAAACGTTTTAAAAGAAAAGTTCAACAGGAAGCAATTATCAAAGAGATAAAAAAACATTCTGTCTATCTTAAACCGGGAGAGCGCCGTCGATTAAAAGAAGCTCAAGCCAGGAAAAGAATGCGCCGCCGCCTGAAGAGAGAAAGGGAATTAGAATACTAGTAAATTTCTTCTCACCTCCACTTTATCCAGCTAAAAATAAGGCAACTAAGGTTTATCGCCCAGGCTTACTGTGACCAAGTATGAATCCAACCAAACACCAAAACCCCGTTGGCTAAAAGCTAAAATCCCTTCCCATCCCAATTACTTTTCTGTATTAAGAACAGTTAAAGAAAACAATTTACACACCATCTGTCAGAGTGCACGGTGTCCTAACATCGGTCAATGTTGGGCCGAGAAGACAGCTACCTTTCTTATCATGGGTGATATTTGTACCAGAAACTGCCTTTTCTGCGCGGTAAATAAAGGAAATCCTCAACCCCTTAACTCACAGGAACCCGAACAAGTAGCTCAAGCTGTCAAATCAATGGGACTAAAATATGCGGTTATCACTTCAGTAACCAGGGACGACCTAGCTGATGGTGGAGCCCATCACTTTGCTGAAACCATCAGAGCAGTAAGACAGTTAAATCCCGAGACTAAAATTGAAGTGCTTATTCCTGATTTTCAGGGCAATATTGATTCACTGGCTGTTGTCCTGGAAGCTCAACCTGATGTCTTAAATCATAACCTGGAAACTCCGGAAAACATTTACCCCTGCATAAATCGTCCCCCCGAATTTTATAAACGCTCTCTNCACCTCCTCGAGGAAGCCAAAAAAGCCGGCTTTGTTACTAAAACCGGCCTCATGGTTGGCTTGGGCGAGAAAGAAGAAGATATCTTCACTACCTTGGAAGATCTGAGTAAAATTTCCTGTGATCTTCTAACCATCGGCCAATATCTGCAACCAACTAAAGATAACTGTCCTGTAGTAAAATATTACTCGCCCAGAGAATTTATTTTCTTAAAAAAACAGGCTCTCCTCTATGGATTTAAAGCAGTGGAAGCCGGCCCCTTGGTGCGGAGCTCTTATCAGGCAGCTGCCATGGTCAATAAATTGACGATTTGAAAGGGATATAGATTATGAAATATCTGATTTTCTCTGATGTTCACAGCAACCTTGAAGCCCTTCAGGCGGTAGAGGCTTATGCCCGCAGGCGAAAAATTGATGCTTATATTTTTCTGGGTGATTTAGTGGGGTATAATGCTTCCCCCAATGAATGCATTCAACATATTCAGAGATTTTCTCCCATATTTATGGTCAGAGGGAATCATGACAAAGCTGTCGCGGGTCAAGAGCCTCTNCAGTCTTTTAATCCTATTGCTGCCGCGGCTATCATCTGGACAAGAGACACCATCAACACTCAGAATAAGCTCTTTCTCATGGGGCTGAAAAAAGGTCCACAGGAAATAAACAAAGAGATTACTATCTGTCACGGAGCACCCTACGATGAAGATTATTATATTTTTGGACCTTTTGACGCGGTAGAAGCTTTTTATCATTTTGGGACAAAGCTATGTTTTTTTGGCCATACTCATCTTCCCCGCGTTTATATTAAACGAGATAATATGGTGGAGGAGCTATTAATTGAAAAAGACAACTTTCAGCTTAAGATCGAAAAAGAAGCCAGGTATTTAATAAATCCCGGCTCCCTCGGTCAACCTCGCGATAGAAACCCTAAATCATCTTTTATCATCTTTAATACCAAGACAAACAAAATAACTTTTCATCGCCTCTCTTATAATTTAAGTCAAACTCAATCCCGTATTCTTCAGGCAGGACTACCCTCCGCTCTGGCTGATAGATTAACTCTGGGCATTTAGAATGATGGGGTCTCGACTCATCTTCACCCTTCTTCCCTTTCCTCAAGGAATCTTACTCATGTTGAAAGCTGATTATCTTATTAAAGAAATAAAGTATATCTCTTCAGAAAGAAACATCCCTCTATATCTTGATTATTTGAGTAAAAAATTCAGAGNTAAACTCTCTCAGGACGAAATCAGCTTTCAACATGAAAAAAATCTCTTCTCCCGCTATTTTCGCGGTGAGCCTGTCAGTTTTCGTTCTCTTCCTCTTGACTTAAACACGGGAACATTTTTCCAGGCTCGAGTCTGGAAAGCAGCCCAAAATATCCCTTATGGCCGGACATTATCATATAAAGAGTTGGCTTCTAAAATAAATCATTCCGGTTACCGAAGTATTGGCCAAGCCCTCGGACGCAACCCTTTTCTAATCGCTGTTCCTTGTCATCGAGTCATCCGCAGCGATGGGAGTCTAGGAGGATTCACCGCCGGCCTTGCTCTCAAAAAATACCTTCTTTCCTTGGAAAGAGCCCGGTAATATTCATAAAATTGAATATCCTTTCAGGCTGTTCNATTTAATTTTTCAATCTGACCTAAGCCCTCCAAAGTGGCACACATACTCCCCTTCCATAACCGCTTCATCGGCCCGAGTCTATCAATTTAGAACGAAGCCCTATCAGACGGGACTGCCTATTAANCTGACTTCAGGAGAATCATCGAAAAGAATATTTCCCTCTTTTTCTTTTCACAGCAAAGGATTGGCGTAGCAATAAACACAGGCGTGGGGACAATGCTGGGTATAACTTCCAATGTCTACAGATTCAGTACAATAACAGTCGCGACGTTGNGTTTTATCTTTTCTAGTGGAAGTAGGCAATTTTCTCGGATGAAGAGTTTCCAGGAGGATGCCATCTATACAAGCTGATGGTGGGAGGCCTAATTTCTGAGTTAACAAAGGTTGACAACATGGATATAAATGGAGGTTCCACTGCGTGGCTACTTCCAGCAAATACTTAGTGGCTTCTAGTTTCTCTTCATCAGAAGGGTCAACAAAAGAAAAATGGTGCTTCATCGCCCGACGCTGGGCTTTCCTGTACCACTGGACAAAACTAAATCTCACTGTTTTAAGTCCGAATCTCTGGAGACGAGGGGCTAGTTTCTCAAAATAATATAAATTAGTTTTAACTTCACCTCCTTCTCGCCAATAAACAATTGGGTCAAAACGAAGACTTACTCGCCGGGGATCTCCCACCCATTCCACAAGAGGTTCAAGTTGCTCGAGAGCTTTTTCCGGAGGCAAAACATGAGGTTCAATCTCGGTTCCTCCTAAGCCAGTAATTGTAAAATGGCAATAGATTTGATCGTAGTCCTGAAAAAGATAAAAGAGTCGGTTTTGTTTATTTAAAATGTTGGCAAAATCTTTAGACCAGAGAACAAAGGTATGAATTTCTTCCGGATGAAGTCTAACTTCGTAAACATGGGAAGACGGTCCAATAACCCGCNCCTTTCTGNCTTTAATTACCTCTTCCAGCCAGTCAGAGAAAAAAGCCACTAAGTCCGTCCGTCGAGAGGCACTAATCACTCTTCTCTGCNGCATTCTCTCTCTTACCTTGACAGGTTTCTAACATCCCTTTAGTATTTTACCGACAGATTAAGGTCAACCGCAATGGCAACTCTGAAAGCCAAGAATCTTT
>MTOP01000092.1 GCA_002010725.1 Candidatus Aminicenantes bacterium JdFR-80 | reverse complement strand
TTAGAAAAGTCTTAGATTCTCATGAAGAAAAAGTTTCTGAACCTGTGTGTATGAGTATGGGGCATAAAAGAAAAAATGTTAGAAACCCCACTTAAAAAAATTAGAGCCTTTATGAAGGCTTTCTCGTTACACCGAGAGTGTNAATCTTGNTTTAAAATTTTTAATCCAGCTTGGTTGTGTCGGCCGGGGTTTCTGAGGTTTGCGGCGGGCGGAGGTCTTTCAGCATATCGACAATATTGCCGATGCCGCCGATGATAACAATCAAAACCAGAAGTGAGTAAGCACTGAGAGTGAAAATCAAGATGATTTTCCACAAAATTGCCCAGCTCATGCTTTCTCTCCCTGAGGGGCTTCAGATGAGGATTTCTTGTCGGGAAAGAGGAGGGAGCCGATGATCATCCCGAGAAAGGCGATGACAAAGGTCATCACGCCAATGAATTTATCGGTCAGATAAAAAGGCACATTTTCTCCTCTTGTCCAGGGACCGATCCCCAGCACGGCCAAAAGTCCTGCATAAAGAGCTATTTTGGCGCCAACGGTGCTGGCTCTTTTCCAGTAAAGACCGGCCACCACCACGGTGAAGGCACCGGCCAGATAAATGGTGCCGGTCACCGCCATGTAATTCCATAAGGAAACCGGCGCTTCGAACCACAGTCCCCAGATGAGCAGGAAAAACCCGATGGCCACGATGGTGATGCGGTTGATAAGCAATCTTTGTTTATCGGAAAGTTTATCTTTTTTCAGAGGGGCGATGACATCCTGGGTGATGACCGAGCTCCAGCTGAGAAGATAGCTGTCGTGGGTCGACATAAAAGCCGCAAACATGCCGGCGGCGATTATGCCCAGAAAGCCACTGGGCAGAATCTTGGCGATGAAGATGGGCATGCCGAATTGCGTGTTGAGGGCATTAGGTCCCTGAAAAGCTTTCAGCAGGTTGGGGGTTTGGGAAACGAAGATATAAGCGCAGATGCCCCAGAGCATGGGGATAACGCGGCGTGCCAGATAGGAGACCGAGCTCCAGGCATAGAGTTGTTTGGCTACTTGCGGAGTCTTGGCCGCCAGAGCCCGGAGAGTGCCGGACTGCCAAAGAGCCCCGGCTGAAAACGTAAGCACCACCATGAAAATTACATAGATGGAGCCGAAACCCGAGCCTTCGCTCATGGGGTTGAACCAGGCGGCATGGTCCACGGTAGCGGGAGCTTCAAAGAGCTTATCCCAGCCGATTTTAGAAATGGCGAAGATNGAGCCAATAAGCATGCCTATCGAGAGGACGACAAACTGCATGAAGTCATTGAGAACAACTGAGACCATGCCTCCCAGCACGGTGTAGATTAGCACCATGATTAACATCACCGACATGAAGATTTTCAATCCGGCCGGATGGCTGTAGCCGGTAATCCCCATCATAAAACGGGCTCCAGCCTGAAGGAAAAGCCCCATGTTCAGAATCCCGCCTAGTGCCAGGATGATTCCTCCCACGATCCGGACATTACGGCCGAAACGCTTTTCATAGAATTCGGGAATAGTCATCACTCGCAGCTGACGGAGTCGGTAGACGATAAATCCAGTAAGGCCGATAGCCAGAATACAGACTGTTTCAATCANTCCCACATGAAAAGCCGAGAAACCATGTTTAAAGCCGAGTTCGGCATTGTACATTACTGTGACCAGACCAAGTTCAGTTCCGGTGAGGGTGGCGATGGCGATAAAGAGCCTCAAAGAGCGGCCGGCGACAATAAAATCACTGATCTGGCGGATGTACTTCCGGACAATGATACCGATGATTACGGGGAAACAGATGTAAACACAAACAATAATCCAATCAATTGTTCTGAAATTGGTGGCAAAGACATCCATCAGGTAAAATTTCCTCCTTTTTGGGGGAAAACTTTATCATAATTTAATCCTCGATGACAATTGTTTTTTCGCCGGAAAAGCCTTATCAGAGCCACGATGGTCTTTAAGCTGCCTGGCCTGCTAGTTCTGACTTTCCCTCGTGGTGCCCCATTTCTGGGGGAAGTCTTTCTCCTTGACCGGTTGAGATAGAAAGGAGGATAGAATCAAGCTTGAAATAACTGGGGAGTTGGAGAAACAAAATCCATGAACCCCTTGCTGAAGTAAATCTTGGAAAAGGATGATCTCTTTTTTCCAACTTAGGTCTCCACTTTGGCGATGACTTTGATTCTTAAACGCCAAAAAAGGGGGGGCAAAATCGGCTCTAAGGTCTTTTTTCGGAGGGTAAAATAAGGTTAAGTTATTGTTATTAAAAGAGATGCTGAGGTCCGACCCCGAATTTCGGGAGAAACCGAATTTTGGAATTGGACCCCGAATTTCGGAGATCGATAGACAGATAGACTTATCGCGTGAATAAGTATGCTTATTCTGTCCTAAGTGAGTTGTCCTTCCTTGAGTTGCTGTGATATAATCCTGCCAAATTGGTGGATGGATCCGGAGAAAGAAGGGAGGAAAAATGAGGGTTAAAAGTCTATTTATTATCTCACTCCTTCTGGGTTTACTGGTTATCCCCACTCGGGCGCAAGAGTTCGGTTATCCGATCAACGGGGAAGGATGGTACTTCATCAAAATCAGCGTAGACGAAACAACCGATCTCCGCGACCAGACTTGGCAGGTTAATGCAGTCCGGGTAAATGGAGCCAGGGTGAGAGATTGGCTGGTTTTCCAGAACGGCCAGGAAAGCTATGACCGCCTCATCGATGGCCGCCGTCCCTTTGAATTGAAGGTAAGATACAGTTGGGTGGGGGGAGAAGAGTATAATTTTTTGATCGATCTTGTAAATCCCAAGAGTGGAAAAAAAGTGGAGGTCAAGGCCGCTGCCCAGGCACCCGCAGCCCTCAAAGGTTATTGGGATCCAGCTTGGCGGAATTATCTCGCCTTGAGTATAGCCGAGGAACATGGTTACCGCCGGGAGAATTATCCGTTACAGGCTACCATAGGCGTCCTGAGTCGTTATTTTCATCGACCGGAGGAGATCCGAGTGGTGAAGGTGGAGAAAAAGGGCAAGGATGTTCTTTACACCGAGATCCCCTGTCAGGTTTATAATATTGTTAAATGGGAAGATCAGGCGCTTCTCCAGAGCGAAGAAATTGATGAAAAAACCGGCCGGCCCATCACCCGTTACCATCCCACTACGACCTTTAGTCTTTGTTTCCTGGCCTCTCTCAAGCCTTATGAAAAAGCCACCTATCTTGTTTTTTACAACAATCCTTCTGCCCCAGCACCCCAAGTTTCCACCGATTTGCAGGTAAAAGGTGAGGGACTTGGTAAAACCATTGAAAATTCCTTTTATCGAGTGGTTCTCGATGAAAAAAGTGGGATGATTACTGAGATAATTGAGAAGACAACCCACTTGAAGCTGGAACACAAATTAGAAACAAATGGGGCTGTCCATTGGAACCCGGGCACTTATTCGCCGCCTCATCCCTGGTCTCATGCCTCTGACTGGGAAAACCCGACTTTTACTGAAATTACCGGCCCGGTCTTTTATGCTCTCACTCGGTGTGCCCCTCTGCCACATCTCCAGGATGTCTTGGTCAGCATTGATTATTTCTTTTTTGCCCATACTCCTTTCATTCTTATGGAATCAACGCTACTGGTAAAGAAGGATCTTTTTGTTAAAGCCTTGCGGAATGGTGAAGTTGTTTTTAACAAGGAAGTTTTCGATCAGGCAGCCTATGCCACTGTCAAGGGCAAGACCAGGACCATTGATTTTTCCCGAACCCGGCGACATCCTGAACATGTCGTTACTCTCCGGCCGGATACGCCTTGGATCGCCTTTTTTAGTCAGAAGAAAAAGGTGGCCTTTGCCAGCCTGTTTCTGGAGTTTGGGACGACGAATATTTACGGAGGAGAGGCTTCCTGCCAGCAGCCTTATATCTATATCCAGCACGGCCCCTGGTATTATATTTCCCGGGCTTTTGTCTATTCTTTCGGCTCCAATAATCAGTCGCGGATGTTACCGGTTAAAAAAGGCAGTCTTTATCTGGAAAAAACGGCCTGGATTCCTTTTTCTTTCAAGAAGAAAAAGCACCTAGGTTCTTACCTGAATAAATATTACCAAATGCTCAAGTACCCTCTCGCTGTTAAAGAGATCATGGAGACTTATCCTGAAAGCCCTGAAGGCTGGCTGGTGCCGCTGTTAACCGAACCCTTTGATGAGGGGGTTAAAAAAGCTTTGAAAGGGAGGAAGAAAAAGTGAATATTAAGCATCTCGAAAAAATAATTGAGAATTACCAACCCAGGGTAAATAGAGCCCTGACTATCACCAAGCGAGAATACCGCCAACGCTGGAAAAAGGTTCAGAAGGCCATGAAAGCCAAAGGTTATGACCTGGCCTATGCTTGCGGCAGTGAGCTCGATCGTTCAGATATTGCCTGGTTGGCCGGTGTCTTCGACCCGATCATCGAACGCTACGGCATCCTTATTCCGGTCGAGGGCACACCCGTGGTGGTGGCTGGTTCTGAGGGAGGTCATGTCATTGCTGATTGTCTGAAAGCCTCCGGAGCCCAGCTGGCTTTGTTGCGGGAATTCCAGATATCAGATGAAGATTATCGCTTTGCCGCTTACGAGCGGTTGGAGGATATTATTTTCCGGCTAGTTCCTTTTAAGCCCGGCCGGCCCTTGAAGATAGCTATTCTTTCCAGCAGCCAGTTTATTCCTTATGATCATGTTCAACTTTTCGAGGGACGTTTTGGTGGCGAAAATGTGGTCTTTGATGTTGATCTCTTGCGCCGCCTGAAGTATGAAAAGTCGGAAAAAGAACTGCGGATTATCGAAACAGCCAATATTATTGCTGATGCCGCCTTTCTAGGGATGCTTTCCGTGCTTAAACCAGGAATAACTGAGCTGGATGTGGCCGCGGTGGGCGATTATATTATGAAGAGGCTGGGAGCCCGCCGAACTGGTTTCCCCACGATTGTTTCTTCAGGAACCAGAGGCAGGACAGTTATCGGTCCGGCGACCAATCGAGTCATCAAAAAAGGGGAGTGGGTTTCCCTCGGGGTTAGTCCCACTTTTAATGGTTATCATGGTATCATGCGCCGGACTGTAAAGGTCGGTGCTGAGGTAATTGCCGAGGAAAAGGCCTTTCTGATGGCCCTGGAAGGACTTTACCTAACAGTCATGGAAGCTACTTGCCAAGCGGCCAAAGAGAACCTGCCCGCCAATTATATCGACCAGAAAGGCAAGGAATATCTGAAGTGGACAAAATTGCATACTGATGATGGGCGGCGTTTGTCTCCCCGGGAACCATATACTTTTATCCATAATACGGGGTGTTCGGAATGTCAGGAAGGTTACGGCGCTGTGACGCCTTATTCAGAGGAGCCCCTCGGTGAGAATGTGGCTTTGATGATTGATGTGGCTCTTACCGGTTTTGATGAGCAGGGTGAGTTGGTTTTTCCCATTGAGTATGCGGTAGCTGAGGATTGTCTCTGGAAAAGAGGCCCTCAAGTAGGAGATTTTAATCAAATGCCCTTTAATGTCCAGGAATTGGTTGGCCGGGAATTAACCTTGATTCCGCAAGATAGAATTAATCCTTATTATATCCCACTAGGGGGTGATTAATGAGAAAGATAGCTATCGTGATAATTTTTTTGATTTTTCGGGTTTGCCTTCTAGGCCAGATAACTGCCTTTCAATCCCCGAGTTTTGACCGTCCTTACTACCGAATTGTTTTTCCCTTGGAAGTCAGCGGAGGAAGCTGGATTCTTCAAGGGTTGAAAGTTAATGGTCAGGACTGGCCAACTTTTTTTGTTTTTCAGGAAGGAGAAGTCAAAAATTTGGCGAAACCATTGGAGGAAGGTCGTTACACCGTTGAGGTTGACTATGCCTGGCGGAGTGGCCGGAATTATACTCTGGAGATCTTTTACCAGAGAAATGACTCGAACAGGGTGGCCAAAAAGGTTATCCGCCTCCAATCGCCGAAGAAGGGAGGGATTCCGGTTGAAGCCGAAGGTTTTTACCGGATTTTCCGGGCTGAAGAACCGGTAGGCATCGAGAGAGAGGGGGAGATTTGTCTGTTGACGGTGACTGTAGCCAAGCAGGAGATGATGAATAGTGGATTTATCCTTTTTGACGGGAAAAAGCCCATCTCCCTTCAAGTACTGACCTTTCAGGAAGCTACTCCTCCTCCGAAATCAGCCGCCACCCATCCGGTAACCCTGACTTATAGATTGGCGTTTCCACTGGATATCAAGCCTTATCAGAAAAAAATGTTGCTCCTTCTTCGGGGGAAAGGAGAGGAGGAGAGTTCAAGTGGCTTTGAAGTAACCGGGGAAGGTCTCGGCAAGAGGGTTCGAAATAAGTACCTATCGCTGGAGTTCCATCCCCAAAGTGGTCAATTAAATACTTTTGAGGACTTAAAGCAGAAGATTAGACTTTTCAATAAAGTGGGGGTCCTCCACTGGAACCCCGGGGTACATATTCCAGGCATAGCCTGGGATCATTCCTTCAACTGGAACCCGCCGCCAAGTTTTAAAGAGCTGGTCGGCCGGTATCTTTACATCAGCACCAGAAGAGGTCGCTTGCAGAGAATCAAAGATGTCCGACTGGAAGTGCGTTATATTTTAGAGACAGGAACTCCCTATTTTATTTCTGAAACACTGTTAACAGTGAAAAAAGACCTGGGAGTCAGTGCTATCCGCAATGACGAGATGGTTTTTTACCACGAACTTTTTGACACTCTCATCTACAAGGATAAACAAGGCCGGGTGGTGAAAAAGACCCTTCAACCTAATCCATCCTTTCCTGACGGTTTGGTCTATGTTGCCCCAGATGATGTGGATTGGGTGGGTCTGGTAAATAGCCAGCAGAGATTCGGCTTTTTCAGTTTAAGGCTGGCCTACGCTCATCCTTCACTTGACCTGGCCGGCAGTTGGTTGAACAAGCCAGGCACATATTTTTATGCACCAGCCAACGGTAAGTATGTCTACTGGGTTAGACCGCTTCTTTACACCTGGTCAGAATATCCCACCCGGAATCTCCTGACTTATGTGCCTGCCGGCAGCCAGTTTTATGAAAAAAACGCTTACCTTATTCTCCCTGTTGATGAGACATTGGGAGAGAAGTTGGATCATCTTTTAAAGAGATTAAAAAACCCGGTGAGAGTCTACTGATGGAATTCGTTGATTTTAGGAAGCGACGCTGGAGCAAGAGCCTGGACCTTTTTTTCCCTGGCTGGCAAAAAGGGGAGAAGGTGGCTTTTCTTTCACCTCACGATGATGATGTGCTTTTGGGGGCGGCTTATCTTCTCCTGGCGACCAAAGAAGCCGGGGGAGTTCCTCTGATTTTTATTTTTTGTCAGGGAGATGCTGGCTATTCAGCCGTGGAAGATAAATCAACCATTGTGGCTACCCGGCGGAAAGAAACAGTAAAAGCTTATGACCTATTGGGAGTGAGAGAAGAGGAGATTTTTTACTTTGACATTCCTGATTTTTCCTTGGCCCCTTTTGTTAATCGGCGACGCAATGGAGGAGAAGGATTATTTGAAGACCAACTAAGGCTTTTCCGACGGGAGAAAGTCAGCCGGGTTGTCTTTTCCAGTGGGTATTATGAGCACTGGGATCACACTGCTGTTTATTATATGGGAGTTTATACCTCTCCTCAGGCAGGTGATCCAATTTTAGCTGACCTGGGTAAGCCCTGGGCACCCAAAAGTTACTATGCTTATTCGGTTTGGGGAGATTTCGAACCAGAAGTAGCCTTTGGACAAGAGGAACTGCGGGCCGACAAAGGCATCCTGGTGAGTCGAGAGCAGGAAGAAATGGTGAGAGAAGCTATCCAGGCTTTTGCTTCCCAGAAAAAAATTTTTAAAACTATTGTTGATTATCGGGAAAAAAGGAAGTCAGAGTTCGGTTATCTGGAGCTTTACAAATCAATTACCATTAGAAAGCCGATCGATTTTACCGTCTACTTCCAGGACTTAGCCCGCTGGAAAAAAGGCTAAGCTGGTGAGAACCCTTTTGTAAGGGTGTCAGACACAAAAATTCAAATTCTGGTTTAGAGATATCAGCAGGTACTTTTACTGCCCGCTTATCTTTAAATTTAGCCAGAATCCAAACACCTACTTCTATGACAGTAGAGTGTTGCTCCTCGGCAGAAACAACTTGCGGTAGAGGGTCAAATGCTTTTGGATCGCCTATCTGGTCCAGCGCCTCGGCGGAGATTGCTCACGGCCAGCGAGAGAAAAAGGAGCGACAACAGAAGGAAAAACCACATTCCTCCAGTGTCAGCGGGCTGGTGATAAATTGCCAATTTCATCACTTCTCCCAGAGCTAGAGGGAAAAGCAAGGGTGAAGCCCAGAATAAATAAAGCCGGCGTCAGGATTAGACCTAAGCCTTTCTTTCGGGCAGTCATCAAGGCGGTAAGGATAAAAAGAGGCAATATTATATTTATTGGAGGAAGGCTAACTCTTAATGCCCTTTTTGGGTGATGTTCCTCAGAACAACAGGAGAAAAGAAAGGGGCCAAAAAAAAGTAGTGATAAAAAAAAATGGAGATAGCAGCAAGGATAGATGCATTTTTTCCAGCCAGGCGGGAAGAATTTGACTTATTTAGTCGAGGAATGATAATCTCAGGTCGAGAAATCGGGACTCGATATCTATGTTCAGGATGCCCCAGAAGAAGGAGTCGGTTCTTGTCAAAATCCCGAATAGTAACAACTTTCTTCTGGGTGTTGATTTTTCTTTAATTTATCCGGGGAGGTAATAATGTTCAGGAAAATCTGCAGGGGATTAGTTTTATTTTTCCTCATCCATCTCAGCTTACTTTTATCCTTTTCCAGCCCAGATAATCCCCGAATGGTGGAAATTATTCTTGATGCTTCTGGCAGTATGAACGGCCGTCTGGCCAACGGTCAATTGAAGATAGCCGCAGCCAAGGAAGCGGTTGTTCAGATGGCCGAGCAATTACCAGATGACCTAACCATTGCTTTAAGGGCTTATGGTCATCAATCGCCACGAGAAAAAAAGGATTGTCAGGATACGGCCTTGCTTGTTGATTTCTCTGCCTTAAAAAATATTCGTGAAAAAATTATCACGGCTGCCAAATCATTAACCGCCCAGGGATACACACCCATTACCTATGTTTTAGGGGTAGCAGCCGATGATTTTCCTGGTGATAAAGAATTGGAGAAAATTATTGTTTTGGTAAGCGATGGTAAGGAAACATGTGCCGCTGATCCCTGCCTGGCGGCCAAGAAGTTAAAGAAAGCTGATCTCAAGATAACCATTCACACCATAGGTTTTGGGGTGGATGCAGCCACCCGGGCTCAGCTTGATTGCATCGCCCGGGCTACCGGGGGAAAATATTTTAGTGCGGAGAGCATGGAGGAATTGATCAGCGTTTTAAGCGAAGCCGTCCAGACTTCATCCACCGAGATGGTGGTTGAGGAACAGGGAAGGGGTTGGTTGAAAATCAAAGGAGCGGATCTCAGGGGTCATGATGTCATTGACGCAGAAACAGGCGAAAAAGTTGCCTTTCTCAGCAACACCAGGAATACAATCGAGCTTGACGCCGGTGTTTATAATGTCACCGTGGCCAACGCCACCTGGAAAAGTATTGAAGTCAAGGCTGGAGAAACCACAGTGATTGCGCCTGGAATTCTTCAGGTACGCCATGCTTCTTACAGGGGGCACCCCGTTCTGGATGCCGAAACGGGTGAAGAAGTAGGCCTTGTCAGCAGTTCGGCTTCTTCTATTACCCTGATCCCCGGTGAGTATCTAGTCGCTTTTGGTGGAGTAAATTGGAGGGTAAAAGTTGATGAGGGAGAAAGGGTTGTCCTTAATCCCGGAGTGATAAGAGTTAAGGGAGCCTCTTCACGGGGGCATCTCATCAAGACTCGTGATGGGCAGGAGGTTGGTTTTGTCAGCAATGTTTCCAGTTCTTTCCCTTTACCGCCTGGTGAGTACACCATCGAAATCGGTGGAAAGGATGTTTCCTTTTCTTTGAAAGAAGGCGAGATTAAAATAATTAATCTGCGGAAGAAATAAATTTAATTGTAATAAATAAACTTTACTTTCACCCAAGGAGGCACGATGAAGAAAAATAGGAGAAAAGTTCTCATAAGGGTCGTGAAAAGTATGGTGCCCCTGAGAAGTTCAAGCCGCCGCTTCTTCCTCCTGGTTGTTTTATGCCTGGCCGTAGGGGGAATACTTCTGGCCGGCAATAGTAAAAAGGGGCCGAGTATTTACATTTCGGTTGATATGGAGGGCATCGGAACCATTGTCTCCAGTGCCCAGACATCTTCTTCCCAGTGGGAATACTCCCGGGGGCGGAAATTAATGACCGCTGAGGTGAACGCGGCTATCCAGGGCTGCCTGGAAGCCGGGGCCGGAAAGATTGTTGTGGCTGATTCTCACGGAAATGCGCAAAACATTATTCCTGAAGAACTTCATGAAGCTGCCCTGCTCATCCGGTCTTTCCCCCGCCCGCTTCTCCAGATGGAAGGCATCAACGAGACTTTTGATGGCGTCATTTTTATTGGCTACCATCCCAAAGAGGGCACCCCTCAGGCTAATCTTTCCCACACGCTGTGGGGAAGCAAAATTTTTGAATTAAAGATTAATGGAATTGCCCTTTCTGAGGCCATGTTTAATGCGGCGGTAGCCGGTCATTTTGGCGTGCCGGTGATCATGGTGGCCGGAGACCAGAATGTGGTGGCTGAATCCAGAAAGGTCTTCGGCAATGTCGAGACCGTCCAGACCAAAACCTCTCTGGGTTGGCTGTCGGCTATGTCGCCTCACCCCAAGTTAATCTGTCAGAAAATAAAAGAAGCCGCCAAGCGAGCCGTCGAGCGAATAAGAGAAATAAAGCCCTACCGGATTAAAGCACCCCTGCGGATGGAGTTGACCTTCAAACATATCTATGACGCTGAGGCTTTTGCTTATCTCCCCTGGGTAGAGCGTGTCGGCGGCAAAACAATTGCTTTTGAAACAAATAATATTCTGGATATTAACCATTTCCTGACAGCTCTTTTTAGCATTAACAAACGTTAGAAGTTTTCAACGAATCTCAATTATTTATATTACAATCAACTTTATAGAGGGAGGAGGAAAATATTTTATCGAGGAGGGATTTTATTTATTTTCCATTTCGCCGCGGCGATTAACTTATTAGAAGGGAGAAAGTCTGAAGAGTTGCCGGTCGATCGTAACCAAGATAAAGATATCGTCTGTTCTTCTTTAAATAAAACTCGGGAAGTCTTCACCATCCGGGAGCTTAGGCCGGATGAAAATGATGAAATAGGGTGCCTAGAGCATTCAGGTAAAATATTGGCCAATTGAGGTGTTACCTCGAGGGTTTCTATTGATATTACTTCTCATGGGTTCTCAGCAAGGGGAGAAAGAATAAACCATAAAGAGATTTCCGCAAAAGCTTATATCGACTTCTTCCAAGACTTGATTTTAGCCGTGAAGAAGATAAATGAGGTAATTTTTGGTCGGGGGAAATTCTTATTAATTGGTCAGAAGAATCTTGTGGATTCTAATATTGATTGAGTCTAAAATATAAATAAAAGTAATGTTAAAAAATATTTTATATCGAAAATTTATGGATCTTCCTCTGCGGGCTAAATTTCTCCTGAGTTTCTTCCTGGTCATCTTTTTCGGCGGCATTTTGATTCTGACTATCGGTACTCGCATCGAACACAAAACCATCTTTTCTCTGGCTCAGGCTAAAGTCCGACATGATCTGGCGGCTGCCTGGATGGTCTACAACGAGAGACTCAATGACATCAGAGATATTGTTCTGCTTAATTCTAACCGTGAATCTCTTCAGAAGGCTTTGCTAAATAATCAGAAGGACGTTCTTTTGTCTTATCTAAACCGTGTCCGGGAACAGTTTAGGCTGGATATTTTAACTCTCACTGATTCCCAGGGGAGAGTTATTTGTCGGCCGAGTCAACCAGAAAAGTGGGGAGATGATAAATCTCACGACCCTTTCATCCGGCGTTCTCTTCAAGGCCAGATTGTCGTCGGCACTGATGTTGTCAGTCGAGAAGATCTTCTCTTAGAGAGCCCTGAATTGGCTAAGCAGGCTTTCATTCGGGTTGTGCCCACCCCCAAAGCTGCTCCTCAAACTGAAGAAGTTGAAGAAAGGGGCATGTTGCTCAAAGCTTCAGCTCCCTTAATTGACAATCAGGGAAAAATCATCGGGGTTCTTTATGGGGCAATTCTTTTGAATAACAACTTCGAGATTGTCGATCGGGTTAAAGAGATCGTTTACAAGGGGGAAAAATACCGGGGAATAGATATCGGAACTGCTACTATTTTTTTGTATGATCTACGGATTTCCACTAACGTGCTAGAAGCTGACGGAAAGAGAGCCATCGGCACTAGGGTTTCCCGAGAGGTCCGCCAGGCTGTTCTTGTCGAGGGTCAGTCCTGGGTTGACCGGGCTTTTGTTGTTCGGGATTGGTATATTACCGCCTATGAACCAATTCGTGATATTGAAGGCCAGATTATTGGTATTCTTTATGTTGGGATGCTGGAAAGACCATACATTGATCTGCGGAATAAAGTCATGCTGACTTTTACCGGAATGGCTGGTCTTTCTGCCGTTATCCTTTTAATTATTCTCTTTCTTATTACTTCCTCTATCATTCATCCCATTAAATCTTTGGCTGAGGCCACCAAAAAAATTGCTAATGGAGATTTGAATCACAAAGTGGTCATTCCTTACCGGGATGAAATTGGTGAATTGGCTCAAAGTTTCAACCAGATGACTGAGAATCTGAAAAAAGCCAACCAGAAACTGCTGCAGTGGGGCAAGACCCTGGAGAAAAGAGTAGCGGAAAGAACTCGCGAACTTAAAGAGGCCCAGGATTCGCTGATTCAATCAGCCAAGTTAGCTTCTCTAGGGAAGATGGCGGCCGGGGTTGCTCATGAGATCAATAATCCTTTAACCTCGATCTTACTTAACACCCATCTTTTGCTGGAGAGTCTTGAACCTGATGACCCCCGTCATGAAAGTCTGGAGATGATAGCCGAAGAAACCACCCGATGTGCCTCTATAGTTAAAGGTCTTTTGGAATTTGCTCGCCAGAGTCCTCCCAAGAAGATGGAGACCGACATCAATTCCCTTATTTTGAACACGGTCCAACTTCTGGAGAATCAGGCAGCCTTCCAGAATATAGAGATCAAAAAGAATTTGGCCTCGGATATCCCCCCACTGAAAGTGGACAGCAATAAGCTCAAGCAGGTTTTCTGGAATATGATGATTAACGCCGCTGAAGCTATGCCCCGGGGAGGAACTTTGACCATTACCACCCGCCTCTCTTCTGATAAAAGGCATGTTGAGATAATCTTTGCCGATACCGGAATCGGTATACCTGGGAAAAATATCCCTAAATTATTCGACCCATTCTTTACCACTAAAGTTTCTGGGACCGGCCTGGGGCTCGCTGTAAGTTACGGAATAATAAAGCAACATAAAGGAAATATTCGGGTCGAGAGCCAGGTCGGGAAAGGGTCGACTTTTATTATTTCTCTGCCTCTTGAAAAAGGGGACAGGCAACAAGGAGGTGATCATGAACAAAAATAGAATCTTGGTGGTTGATGATGAGATTAACGTCTGCAAGAGCATTCGTCAGTCCATCTTAAGGGAAGATTGTGAAGTTGATATGGCCTTGAGCGGAGAGGAAGCCCTGAAAAAGGATGACCAAAAAGCGTATGATCTCGTCATTACCGACCTGATGATGCCTGGTATCAGTGGGCTTGATCTTCTCCGAGAGCTAAAGGCTCGTCGTCCCGAAGTTAACATTATCATGGTTACAGGTTACCCTACAATTCGGACGGCTGTAGAGTCAATTAAACTTGGTGCTTTTGATTATTTACCCAAGCCTTTCACCCCAGCTCAACTTCGAAACCTTGTCCATCGCGCCCTCAAAAAGAAACAACAGGAACAGGAACAGCCTTTGAGACGAAAGCCCAGGGAAATTCCCCCGGGCCTGTTTTACATGATCGGCCATACTTGGTTAAAAGTTGAATCAGAAACAAAAGGCAGAGTAGGCATAATGGCTGATTTTTTTCAGTCCATCGGTCGTCCGGTGGGTCTTGATTTACCTGAAGTGGGCCAGGTCATCAACCAAGGAGAGCCTTGCGCTACCCTGGTTGATGATTTGAATTTTTCCTATCGCATCTGGAGCCCTGCTTCAGGAAGAGTAATTGGAGTGAACATGTCTTTAAAAGAAAACCTGGATGTTCTTTTTGAGGATCCGTATGAAGCAGGTTGGTTGTTCACCCTGGAATTATCTTCTCTGGAAGAAGATATCGAAGGATTAGTCCGTTCAAAATAGATCTTCTCTGAGCTAGTTCATGGGCAATTCATGTAAATATTTTCCTTCTCCTTCCCCTGGAGAGATTCAGAAAACAATCGAATTTTTCCTCGGGGATTTTAATCCTAAAGATATGGTTTTCTTGGACTGTAAGGGTAAATGGCGAAAAACACCTCGAAGTTTTCGAGAAAGAGCTGCCAATGAACTTTTTTTTACTCTCTGGAAGGAAAACTGTCAAAATCTTCTTTTTGACTCCTGCTTCTCCGTTCTTCTTTATTTTATTGAAGAAAACCATTGGAGTTTAACCAAGAAGCTGGCTGTTCTCAGTCTAGCTGAAAATAGTAATTTCTCCTTTCAAGATGGGCAGGACATTGATCGTGGCCTGGCGGCTTGGTTTTTGAATAAAAATAAAATTCCGGGCTGGCAAGTTGGCTTTTTGATTGCCTTTGAGGCCCTTCTCTGGGTGATTGAGGTAGAGGCGCTACGAGTCAATACTACGGGCTCTCTGCCGCTCTGGAAAAAAGAAGAGAGAGAGATCCAGGGATATTTTCGTGAGGTTTTAACGAGAAAGGAACAGTATTTTATTGCTCAGAGCGGAGATAAGGATTTTAGCCTGGCCAGGCTTCTCCGAAATGTTGAAGAGGCCTGGTCCCCGAGTCTCAGCTCGATTATTCGCCTCCTGGCTGAGGAGGAGAAGTTGTTCCGTTTGATCGAGAATTATTTGGCCAAAGCCCAGCAGGATGATTCACCAGAGACCTATTTCAGTCTGATCACCGAAAGAATCCAGCCTGAGATGGGTATTGTTGACCGTACTTCGCCGGCTCTTCTCCGACCTTGTTTAGTCCTGTTGGGCAACTCGAGGGTACCCATCGACAGCGGGATTCCCTACATTGCTTCTGTTATCCTGAGTATTCTTCAAGACCCCCGTTCCACAGAAACTCTTCTTCAAAGCTTGGAAAAAATTCCGGTAGAAAAGTCAAAAATAAGAGAAAATATCATTTATACTTTGGGCATCTTAAAAGAGCCACGAGCTGTTCCTTATTTTGTCCGCTTGCTCCGGAGAAAAAAAGACGTGATTGTTTCCGGAAAAGAAAAAACTGGAGTTTCCTGGCTTCGGGAGCAGAAAGAAGAGGCCATTTGGGCTTTGGGAAAAATCGGGTTACCTTCTTTATCTGCATTGCCAGTTTTGGCCTCGTATGTCTCTCACCCGGCTTCTTCTTTGAAAGCAGCTTTAGCCTGGACATTGGGAGAGATAGGCCGTCAGCAAAAGACCAAGGTAGGGGGTGTGAGTGCAGAAATTATTATCAACCTCCTTCAGCTTCTCCGGCAAAAAGATAAACTTGTTTTTGAAGAAACGGTGACAGCCCTAAAAAAAATAGAGCTGCCGGAATTCCTTCATGCTCTTTATTTGTTTAATGTGGGGGCAGTCAATCTTCTGGGAGTTCCGCCAGCCCAACGGGGTTTATACGAGCTTTCCGAAAGTATACACGCGCTTCTCCGCCAGCAAAAAAGAGTCATTATTGCTGTCAATGGAGACTCAGGTACGGGTAAAACTTATTTCTGCCAGGCACTTTTGGAGGGATTCGGAGATATCAAACCGGGTGAAATTCTGTATCTAATGCGTGATAGAAGGAGGGATCAGAAAATTTTCAACCGCCTTCTTGGTCTGCGGTGGCTGAAAAAATACATTGATCCTGTCTATTATGAAGATTATCCTCTCCGAGAAGAGGAAGATGATCCTCAAGAGTTTTTCCGTAATTTTCTTGCGGACCAGGCTGATAAAAAGCTGATAATCCTGGATGGCTGTCGAGATAAGTATTATTTCCAGCGGGTGATAGACCTGCTTTATTTTAATGGTTGTCTGGATATTGTCGTCAATTTTAGAGCTACTCTTTCCACCCGACGACGAAACCTTGAGATTCGAGAGATGGCTCTGGAAAGCGTAAAGAATCATCTGGCTTTTCTTGAGGATCCAGCGCTGGAGGACACTCTCTACTACCAGGAAGGAAAGATCCTTCTATATGACCTGGATAATTCCATTCCTTCCCGCTTAAGTCAGGCAGAAATTCGAGAGCTATTCGCCTCCAGGAAGATTGATTCCTGGGACATATTTATAAGACCGGGTCATTTTGAAGCTCCTCCTCGTTTGGTGAGCGGGACTAATTCGGGCTGGTCCTGGTCTCATGCCTCCGTGGAGGAAATTGGTGAGAATGCCTGGCCGGATTTTGAGGAAAAACATGTTCCAGCCCATGAACGGAAGTTTTCCCTCAAAGTAAACACTGACTTTGAGCAGCAACCCTGCCTTATCGCTTCTTTAACCCTGGATCCTATTCAGCCGGTGCGCCTTTCTTATTACGCCTCTGGACAGGTGGCCGGCCAGGGGAAAGAAAGAGGTTTGTTCGTTTGTTCTTTTATAGGGAACCATCTCTTTCTTCTGCCTGAAATAGAAGTGGTTGACTACACTCTGCTGAGGAGGATTTTTTATTTTATTGATTCAAAAGGCAGGCTTTTTTCCTATTCATTTGAACGAAATGAGTTCACCCAATTTGACCCAGATTTGCCTCCGGTTTCCTGTCTTTCTGCTCTTCCTCCTGATATTTTGATTACTGGCCACCACGATGGTTCTGTTCGTCTCTGGGAGACGAACCAGAAGAAAGTGAAAATCTTCAATCTGTCAGAATCATCTATAACGGTCTCTTTTATTGATTACTTTCGGCGGCTTCTTGTAGGTGATGCCAAGGGGACTTTATTTATGATCGATGGTTCAGACGATTTCCGCTGCTTTAAGCAGGGCACAGAACACACTTTCCTTGTGGCTGGGGCTTACGGGCCAGGAAGGATGCTTCTTCTAAGCCGGAGTAACAAGTATACCCAGAACAGCACTCCTTGTTATGCCTTCAGCCTGGTGAAATTGTCTCGAGAAAAGAGCTTACTTTATTTTCTTCCCGAAAGGATGGAACCCCGGAGATTTTCGGCGATAAGAGATGGTCGGGTGTTAGTCAGCGGCCAATTACCGGAAGAAAGTAAATCAGATAATAGACCTGGTATTTTTTTATTGGATTTTCAGGGAAAGAGACTTTCAATCCAGGGAATCTTCGGGCATGAGCGGGAAAGTTACGATGTGATAGCCATGGGGCCAAAGATTTTAACCTGTGGAGAGGACCGGGACGGCTATCATCTGAAAATCTGGGGAGCTAAAGAATACGCTCGGATCGAAGCCCAAAAACTGTTGATCCAGCCTGATTAATTCACTGGATTTGGCAATTCATTTTTCGCTTTTAAAGAAGACAGGAATTGAGGGAAATAATCCTTAAAGGTCAGACCTGAGGTTTCGTAGTCTTGGAGTGCCTGGTACATTTGGGGACAGAGGACGAACCCGCGCTCAGCCTGGCGCTGGAGAAGAGCCCGGATTTCTTCTTTCCCCCAGGGTTTTTGCCACTCTCTTTTAACCACATGGTCCAGGGTCCTGACCAGGCATTCGTCGAAAAAACTCAGAGGGTCGGGATAATATCTGCCGGCGGATGTTTTCTTAACATCATCCCAGACAGGGCCGACAATTTCGTTGATTGCCTCTTTGTAAGATGGAGAATAAGTCAGAGGCGAGACCATTTCGTGAATAAATTCGTGAGGCGACCAGGAAACATTGTCCCAGGGTGTATAAATATCGTATTTGACGCCTTTCCAGATGGGACCCATGGCGGTTCCCCGGGGGCCGATTAAGTTGGGAATAATAACGACTTGGTTAAAAGAAAGAGAAATTTCTTCTTCTCGCATTTTGAGATAAGTAAGCGCCTTGTTAAGAAGGGAGGTTACTTTTTGCCTGTATTTTGAAATCGCCTCATCGTACCAGGGTCGGCAATCTTTGTATAATTCTCGAATATGGGCTTTTTGGTAAAATTCAGTGAGCCAGGCTGGCAGCTCTTCCAGCCCCCGGAAAGTTTCCATAGCTCTTTCAATGTCCCTCTTGTTTTTCTTTAGATAGGTCAATAGTTCTTCTTTGAGAAAGCGAATCCGGGGAGGGGGTGATGAGTTTAAGGCGAGCATAGTGGCCTTATATTTAAACAATCTATCTTTTTGGAGCCGGCGGCAGAGCTTACGGATCTGTTGGATATATTCGGGTTTGAGTGTTTTGTTGAGTCTTCTCCAGACAAATTCTTTCAAAGGGGGCATCTTCTCTCGGTCCACTTCATCGAATGTGCCGATAGTAATGAAGGCGAAGGTGGTAAATAGAGTTTCATCGTTGCGGATAGTGATTTTACTGGTGAGAGGTCCGGCCAGGCCGACAGAAAAAAATAAAGAAAAGGTGGTCAACAGAGTCAGGAATATTGCCTGTTTATTTGTTTTTAACATTTTGATTACCTCCATTTTTTGATTTATCGCCTTTTTTTTATCTGGGGTTGGAAAAGCTGGGGAAGAAGAGAAAAAAACAATTGTCTACCTCCTTTTTTCATCTAAGCTGGAAGCTAGAGGCTATATTGAATTAATTATTAATAATTGAGGCCTCCAGGTACTCAAAGTTTAGATAAAGCCATTTTATTTTAGATGAAATAAGACGCTGGATTTGAAGAAAGCGTTGGTGGGTTGTGTTTTTTTTTGACTAATAAGCCCGGTAATAATGAGCTCCGAAAACAATTTGTAGGTCAAATCCGTTATATAAAATGGTATCCTATAAAAATGAAATTTTTTAAGGAGTAAAAGATCTATTTAAGGAGAAAATGAATGAAAAAATATCTTATTTTTTCGGTAATTTTGTCGTTTTTTCTGAGTTTGGCTGGAGGAAAGTTATTAGGTCAAGAGAAATCAGCGGCTGAAATAATAAAAGACCTGGCCGCTTCTTACCAGAAAAAAGCAGATGAGAAGGAAGAAGGAATATTCGGGATCGAGATTACGGGAGAGGGAGGCGGAGAGTGGACGATTTGCATTAAGCCCGGGAAAAAGGTCACGGTCCATGAAGGTGAACCCAAGGAGCCGACTTTTATCTTGACTACTGATCTTTCTACTTTGAGAAATATATATAAAGGCCGATTAACTGCTTTAACTGCGGCCGGGAGGGCGAAAGCCAGTGATTCTGCTCCAGTTGATATTAAATTTATGGCCGGTGTCAAACCTTCACCGGAGATAATGAAGAAAATTTTCCATTACGGCTTTCATTTTTTTATCCAGGGAAGTCCGGAAATTGTTTATTTTGATGAAGACCACAGCCGTTTTGTTCACGGTGGCAATGTGGTCATCTTTTACTATACAACCGGGCTGCGGACTGCCTGGTATCAGATAAAAAAGGGGATGGTCATCAATCAGGATGAAACCGACCAGGTCAATCCTTTTCCCACCATCTTTATTTGTATCAGAGGCGAAGGCAAGGCCAAGCTGGGAGGCAAGACCATTATCCTGAGAAAAGGAATGATGGTTTATATTCCGGCGGGGATGTCTCATATGTTCTGGAATGAAAACGATGAACCGATGGAAGGGATAATTATCATGTTCGGCCCAGGGGCCTGATTAAAATCACACCAGAAGTGCGTTTTTATTATGGTTCAATGTTGAAGAGGAAGGGCAGGGAGCCCAATTTTTGTTTTCCCCCGAGATAATAGGAATAGTCTCTCCGCCTCAGAAAAAAAAGAATTATTTTCTTCGTTTTTTATTGACAGGTTTTTTTCTAATTTATTATTAATTCATTAACCAACATTGGAGGAGAAACCGTTTCTTGGATCTCTCTAATTTTAAAATACCAGGAGGGGATAAATGAAACGATCTTTTACTTCTCTGCTGGGCCTGACTTTCCTTTTCCTTGTTCTAAATACCGGTAGTGGCCAGGCCCAGGTCAACAAAAAGTATTCTTCGTCTTTGTCACTCCAAAAAAGGCCCTTAATAAAGAAAACATATTTAAAGGTTACTTTGCCTTTTCTTCGCGGCCCTGATTTAAAACGGTACATTAACAAGTCCATTGAGATTACCGGATATTTTTATGATGGGTCTATTCCCATGCTGGTGAGTGATTATGGGCGAGTTTTGGTGGATTACCCTCTTTCGCGGCAAGATTATATCCCTCTAGTGGGTAATATTCCTTCTTCGCTTGTTTCAGGCCAAAAAATTGTGGTAAAGGGTGTTTTGTCGAAGCCATTAAGTTCCGATCCTTCCTGGGTAAGAAAGGAACCGTCTTTGATTAGAGTGGGAAATCTTGTTTATAAAAGAAGATCTCCTGAAAAAGAGCCTTTCCATTCATTATTGAAGTTAAAAATTCTTCCCTTTAAGGGCGTTCTGCGGAAAGGCACAACCAGATTTATTTTTAGGCCCAAGTATCGGGTTAATCTGCCTGAAAAATACGCCATCCTGATTGCTGGCGGGATAGATGAAGCCAATAATCACATTCGCTACTGGAACGATCTGAAAGTTATGTACAGAATTCTTCTGGCTAATGGATATAAGCCGGAGAATATAACGGTGATTTATGCTGATGGTTCACGCCGCGATAATGATTTACCCATTAATTATTCTGCAACTCGGGCTAATCTTCGGCAGGCCTTCCGCGACCTGGCCCAGAAAGTAACTACCCTGGACACTGTCTACATAATGTTGGCTGATCATGGAGGAGGTGTTCTTTTAAAAAGAGCAGGTAGTAATTTACCTGGAATTTATGGAGCAGTTATTGACCGCAATGGAGATGAGGATGATGAGATAGATGAGAAAGCTGTTAACTTAGATCTTAATCGTGATGGAGATAAAAAAGATGTCCTGAGTTATGATGAAACTCTCTTTCTTTGGGGAGGGGAATTTGTTACCGATGATTTCTTTGCCCAACTGGTAAATCTCCTTTCCCGGTGTCAGCGAATAATAATCCAGATGAAACAATGTTTCAGTGGTGGTTTTATTGAAGATCTCAGGGCCCCAAGGCGGACAATAATGGCTTCCACCTCTGAATATAATTTTTCTTACAGTTATGCTGATTACGGTGTATATACTTATTGGTATTTTTCTGCCTTTCTTGGAGGTGAGTTACCCAGGAGTTTTCTGGTGGCTGACCGGGCAAATGCAAGAGAGTGGGAGTGGTTTGACCTGGAGGATTTAGGAGATGATAAAGTTGCTTTCCGAGCTCACAATGGGCTTTATGTTAGATATAATCCTAATTTCGATTGTCTACTTACAGCTAATGGGGAGAGGATAGGTGATTGGGAGACATTTGTGCTGGAAGACCTGGGGAAAGGTGAGGTTGCCTTAAGAGCCGATAACGGGAAATATGTTTGTGCTGATGCCAACTATTATAATTTTCTTATTGCGGATAGAACCGAACGGAAAGAATGGGAAACATTCAGGCTTATCAGAAATAGGGCGGGAAAGGTGGCTCTTCAAGCCCATAATGGACGGTTTGTCTGTGCAGAAGCAGCCAGAGAAAGATGGAAAGTCGATGCTGATACGAATAATGATGGACGTATTTCAATCGTTGAGGCCTATAATTTGGCTTTTAAATATGACCGAAGTGAGACGCCGTTTTTTGAAGATGATGGCCAGGCCCCTTCTTACTCCTCCTTAATGCCCAGGAATGGAGAGGGCAGGGAAAGTTTGAATGTCTTCTTGTCGAGCGGAGAAGAGCTGGGAGCAATAAAGGGAAAGATTGCACTTAAAGCCCATAATGGATTTTTCGTTTGTGCAGATCTAGGCAAAAAGGCGTTCTTAGTCGCGGATAGAAGCCAGGCTCGGGAATGGGAAACCTTTGAAGTTATTGAACTATCCGCCGGTCAGATAGCCTTAAAAGCTTCGAATGGAAAATATGTAGGAACTTTGTCACAACAGGATCCTAGACTGGTAGCTAAATACAGGTTCCCCCGGGGAAAAGCTGTTTTTCGCCTAATCAGAGTTGGAGGAGGAAAGATTGCCCTAAAAGCCAATAATGGAAAATATGTCTGTGCTGATAGCGGTCGCGGTAATGTATTGATCGCGAATCGGAGCGAAATTCAAGCGTGGGAAAAATTTGAAGTTATAAATAAGTAATTTTCTTCAAAATCTCAGAGTAGAGAAAGTGAAAGATAAAAAGACTGTTGAACCTCCTTCATATTGTATCCCCCTCCGCTATTTCTCTAACAAAAACGTCATTATTTTGACAATATTGTCAACTTGAAACAGCCACATTTCGGAATTTAGTCTGGAGAGAGAAGAAATTTTTTGGTATATTTATTGAAGTAATTAAAATTAGGCATTGTCCCAAAGTTGCTAGATGAAGCTTGACAGAGGCACAAGAGAGAGGCTACAACCAATAAAAACATACAAGTTTAGAAAGGAAGTTGTAGCCCCATGGACGAACTGGAAATTTCGCTCGTCCTGCGATATAAGGTACCAAAAAATGGTTTTAGATTCAATGGTGTTTTGAGAGGTTTGGAAAAGGATAAGGACATTCTTATGAGAGGTGTGGTCAAGGTTATTCTCCAGGTTCTGGAAGAGAAAGTCATAGAGGAATATAAGGGGAAAGACCCGAAGAGATATCTCAAGCATGGTCGAAGAACGATAGGGAGGAAATTTCTGACTTCTTTTGGGGAAATCAGCTATCGATTGGCTCAGATGTATGATGGTAAGAGAGGCACGATATTTTGTCCCTTGATAAGAAAGCTTTCGATTCTGCCCTATAAACAATATCAGGGGGAATCTCTGGAGGCTTCGGTGGGGCAGGTGATTCATCTTTCTTACCGTTTGGCAAGCAAGGAGAGCCAAAGAATCAGAGGATATGCTCCGAGTAAGAGCACGCTTTACAGAAGAGTCCAGGAATTGGCTGAAGGTTATGGTCAATGGCCATCCTCTTATAAGCATCGACCTTTCCAATTTTTGATGGTGGATGGGACAAGTGTGAAACTTCAAGGTGGAAGGGGGAAGTCTTTGGGGAAAACAGAGATGCGTTGGGCTTTTGCTTCCGAGGGGGTAGGAAAGCGATTTGAGCCAGTTGGCTTCTGGGTGGGTGAGCAATGGAGCGCTATACGTAAGGATTTGGAGAGGAGATTGGATTATGGAAGATTGCAAGTTCTCTTCTCTGATGGGGGGCCTGGAATTGAGGAGAATCTTCTCTCTTGTGGAATGAGACAGCTTGAAATTTAAAGAGAAAAGATTTAATATAATATCTAATATTTTATTTGACCAGGATAGATTGACAAGAGGAGTTGTGAGGCATATATTAGGGGTGAGGAGGGAAGAAGAGCATTCCAATTCTGGAGTGCCGGATGGAGGAAGAGAGGGGAGATAAGCCGACTCAGGAGCTGCCTCAAATTTCTCTAGAGAAGCTCCTAGATACTACAACTGATATCCTATTGATTTTAAATTCCCAGGGAGAGGTTTCTTTTATTAATCAGAAAGGGTGTGAACTATTAGACTATGCGAAAAATGAGATACTTGGGAAAAATTGGTTTGAATGTTTTCTACCGAAAAGGCTTAGAAAGAAAGTTTCAAATGTTTTTAAAAGTCTTATAAAAGGAGAAATAAGGAAGTACCATTTATATGTAAATCCAATTCTCACAAGAAATAAAGAAGAAAGACTGATTGAATGGCATAACTCCTTGATTCGTGACCGACAGGGTCAGATTATTGGCACTTTAAGTTCGGGAATGGACGTAACCGAACAGAGAAGGACCCAGGAAGATCTTCAGAAAAGGGAAAGCTATCTCCAGGCGATCATCATGTCTGCCCCGATTATCATCTTTAACCTAGATAGAAAAGGACGTTTGACTCTCCTTGAAGGAAAAGGACTTGATCAATTGAAAATTAAACCCAAGGAAGTGCTAGGACACTCGATCTTTGAGGCTTTTCATGTAAATAGCCGAGTGGGAAAAAAAATAAAAAAAGCCCTGGCAGGAGAAGCGGTTTCTGCTCTCATTGAAAGAGAACAGAGAGTTTTTGAGACCTATCTATATCCTATAAAAGATGTTGGTGGAATGCTAAAAGGGATTTTTGGAGTTGCTTTGGATGTGTCCGAACAAAAACAGGCAGAGGAAGCGCTGGTTTCAGCCACTAAAATGAGCGGTGATATTATTGAAGCTATAGGTGATGGAGTAGCCCTGGTGAGTCTGGATGGGGTTATTAGAAGAGTGAATCGGGAATTTGAGCGCCATACTGGATATTCCCGAGAAGAAGTCCTCGGTCGAACTTTTGAAAAGATAGGCCTATTTTCATTAGAGGATATTGAGAAAATAAGGGCTAAGATAGTTCCTGAATTGTTAAAAAAGGGGTTTGTTCGAAATGTTGAGGTGGAAATTGTTCGTAAAGATGGAAAGAAATTTCCTCTTCTCATGAGTTGGTCTCTTTTAAGAGATAACCAAGGTCGTCCCTCGGATATAATTACCGTCTCCAAAGATATAACTGAGTTGAAATTAATGGAGATTCTTTTGCGCCATCAGAGAGATGAATTGTTAATTCGGAATCGGATAACCGCCAAAATGCTGGAAACATTTGATTTAAAGAGTCGGTTAAAAGTCATTCTGAGCGAGATTATGGATCTTTTTCAAATAAATATAGGTACTATTCACCTTTGGGAAGATGGCCAAATGGTTCTCTATTACGGACGAGGTTTATCCAAGAAGCTAAAAGATAAACTGAGCATTATATTGGAAAAAGAGTGGCATCAATTCATGTCCCAACAGAATATCTATTATACACCATTCAAGGGTAAAGAAAAAATTCTAGGTTGTATCCAGGAGGAAGGAATTAAGGTTCTCGTTTCTATCCCCTTGACTATAAAAAAGATCCCCGCAGGTAAAAGGGATAGTTTAGATTGGTTAGGGACAATTTTATTGGCCAGTCGGAGACATAAAACTTTTTCTCCAGACGAAATAAAAATTCTTCAGGGAATAACCCAACAAGTTGCTTTAGCTGTTGATCATTCCGTCCGATATGAACATGCCCGTGAACGATTGCGGCGGCTCGAAACTTTACGACAGATTGATCGAGCAATTATGGAGCGGTATTTTATTCGGGAGATATTAAAGGTCATAGTCGAGAAGGTTCCTCGTGATCTTGGAGCAGATGCTATTGCCATTAGCTTATATGATGAGGAGAAACGTAAGAGTAGTGTTTTTATTATGAAGATGCCGAATGGCACTTTAATGGAGGAAGAAGCTTTTGAAATAGTAGATGACTTAAGACAATGGTATATTGATGAACGCCAACCCATTATTATTCAAGATTTGAGTATTGATTCAAGGATAAAGACAAAACAAGAAATTATTCGCCGTTATAATTTATGCTCTTACTTGGGAGTTCCTTTAGCAGAAGNCAAGGAAACAATTGGGATCNTTCATGTCCTGACATGTCAAAATAAGATTTTTACTACCGAGGATATCGAATTTTTTCAGACACTGGCGGGGCAGGCTTCTATTGCTTTAAAAAGTGCCCGTTTAATGGAATACTTAAGGGAAAGTGAAAGAAAATTCCGGGTAATTGCTGCCTCCGCGCAAGATGCCATTGTCATGACTGATGATCAAGGACGGATAACTTTTTGGAATAAAGCAGCGAAAAAAATTTTCGGTTATTCAACTTCAGAAGTGGTCAATAAGAATATTCATAGACTTCTTTTTTTAGAGAGTTCTCTCTATTTAAATAAAAAGACAGGAAAAAAGAAAAGCAATAGATTACCATTTTTTTCAGCCAGACGATTTAAAGAATTGGTAGAGTTAAGCGCCAAAAGGAAAGATGGACGGATTATTCCTGTGGAATTATCTCTGACGGCAGTAAAGTTGAAGGGACGAGTATATGTAGTGGGGATATTCAGAGATATCTCCCGAAGGAAAAAAGACGAAGAAGTACTGAAGAAGTACTAAGGATAAGAGAGAAAGCCATGACATCATCGCTAAATGCTCTGGTTTTAACTGATATTAAAGGCCGAATTGAGTATATTAATCCTTCATTTCTAAAAATCTGGGGATATACCCAAGAAAATGAGGTGTTAGGAAAATCTTTCTTTGATTTCTGGAAGTCAGAGAAGAAAGGGCGGCATATATTTAAATGGATTTTAACAAAAGGAGCCTGGACGGGTGAAGGGATAGGGCAGAGAAGAGATGGGAGCTTCTTTGATGCACATATTTGGGGAAATATTGTCCATGATGAGAAGGGACAGGCGAGATCTGTTTTAGCCTCAGTAGTTGATATAAGCCGGCAAAAAAGAGCTGAAAGGCATCTTAAGAAGAGTCTTCATAAGCTAGAGGAGACCCTAGAAAAGACTATTTATGCCTTAGCGGCAGCTTTAGAAATGCGTGATCCCTATACAGCCGGTCATCAGAAAAGAGTAGCAGATTTGTCCCGGGCAATTGCCCGAGAGATGGGGCTGCCGAAAGAAAAAATTGAGAGTATTTATATGTCGGGTTTAATTCATGATGTAGGAAAGATTTATATTCCGGCTGAGATTCTATCTAAACCGGCTCGTCTAACTGACTCAGAATTCAGTTTGATCAAGGAGCATCCTCAGAAAGGATATGAAATATTAAAAGACATTGATTTTCCCTGGCCGATCAGTCAGATTATTCTTCAGCATCATGAAAGACTAGATGGTTCTGGTTATCCTCGCGGGTTGCGGGGCAAGGAGATTCTAATAGAGTCACGTATTTTGGGTGTAGCTGATGTCGTTGAGGCTATCGCTTCCCATCGACCTTATCGTCCCAGTCTGGGAGTTGAAGCAGCTATGAATGAGATAAAAGCGAATCAAGGAGTTTTATACGACCAAGAAGTAGTTGAA
>MTOP01000069.1 GCA_002010725.1 Candidatus Aminicenantes bacterium JdFR-80 | reverse complement strand
TTCTTTTCTGTGGCAGAGAAGTTCTTTGTTCCGGGGGCCCCTTTTTTATCTTCCCTTGGAAAAATGGTAAAATTGGATAAGCTTGGTGATGAGAAAGAAAAAACGCTGGCGGAAAATACTGATTACTCTGATCGTCTTGGTCATTGTTCTCGGGGGATTAAACGTCTTAAAGTATATCTTTCTGAAAAAAATCCAGAGTCGGATTGAAGCGCGCTTTTCTTTCCAGCGAATGAAACTCTCTTATTTCCCCCCTTCTTTACTCCTGGAAAATGTCAAAACCCATACTTTAAATCCTTTTTTCTCGGCTGAGAAAGCGATAGTTAAAGTTTCTTATCAATCCTTACTGAGAAGAGAAAGGCCGATCACTGTTTTTCTCTTTCGCCCGGAATTGAGATATTCCCTGCGGAGGAAGAAAGCTCCCACTGCCGTCGGGAAAGGCCGCCCGGTGGCTTTTGTCCTGCCGGTGGCTGTGGAGCGAGGGGTAGTTAAAGAAGGGAAGGTTTTTATCTCCCGGGAAGGGAGTTCAATTTCCCTCAGAAAAATTAATGCTTTGTTTTCTCAAAGAAGAGGTAGATTTGAGATAAAAATGGTTACCGGGCGCTCGGAAATCTCTTTGCCTCATATTACCCGGCTCCTTCAGGGGACTCTGGGGTTGACCATCAAGGGTGATATCAATTCAGCGGAGATAAGAAGATTTGTTTTCCAGGGGAAAAATGAATATCTGAAAGGCAGAGGTGTCATCAGCAATTTTTCTCCGCTGGAGGGAGTATTGCAAACTGACTTTAAATTCCCGGCGGAGATTCTCACGGCCTTTTTTGGCCCGGATTATCCTGTGGCTGGTGTTCTGAGCGGCCGGGTGAACTTGCGGTATTCCCCGAAGCAATGGTCGCTGGAGGGGCAGGGGCGCTCGACCGACATGCGTTTCCTGGAGTATCCTCTGGGCCAGGCAGAAGTGGTCTTCAAAACCGAACAACTGGCCAAAGGCGAAATCACCTTAAGACTCAAAAAACCTGGCCGGCGGTGGGAGAGGATTAGAGCCCGCTTCCAACAGAGTAATTGGGAGGGGAAATTTGAAGGGCTTTTCCTTGACCCCATAATCAGATTGACCGACCTGCCCTGGCCGGTGAGTTCTCCGGCCTGGGGCGAATTCAGCTTTCGGCAGAAAAGACTAAAAGCTCAGCTGGAATTCAGGGATGAGCTTATCTTGAAAGAGCCAAATAGATTTCCCTTTCGGGGAAAAGTCAGTCTAGAATTTCTCCCGGATGGAAGTCTCAACCTCCGATCACCAGAGTTGGAATCGACTTTCGGTCGGGTAAAGGTTCGGGTTAATCTAAAAAGAGATATAGATGTTCAGGCAGAGATAAAAGGCGAGATTAAAGACATCAGCCAGGCCAGGCGTGTTACTTCTTTAGCCTTACAGCGGGAGTTTCCTTTCCCGGAAATAGATGGCCAGGGCCAGGCAGAGATAAAAATTTTTGGTTCGCCGTTATTACCCCAGGTGTTTATGTCTATTGATGCTCAACCGGGTAGCTTTGACCAGTTCCAGGCAGCCAGAATTATTGGCGAAGCTGAAGTAATTAAAAATGATTTCTTCGGCCGGTTTAAAGTTGAAGACCCTCGTCTCCAGGGAAGAATCGGAGTGGTCGTTACTCCCCGGGAAACAAGAGTTGATCTGCGACTGGATAAAGGCTTCCTCGAGGATTTGTTGCCGCCATTGGAGATATTTATCCCTCTTGAGGGTGAAGGTTCCGGAGAGTTTGTTTACAGCCAGGTGGGCTTAGAAGAAAAATTCAAAGGAGAATTTACCAGCCCACAGCTGAAATTTGCTGGCCAGCCTTTATCCCGGGTTCAAGGGGAATTGAGCTGGGAGGACAATATATTTCGACTAGATAATCTCAAGTTTGACCTCTACGGCGGGAAGGTTACGGGCAGAGTGGCTTTCAGCCAATTGATGGAAATCTTCGATGTTGACCTTCAGGGAAGGGGGTTACAATTATCCCGGTTAATTCCGGGAGCGGAGGGTCAAGCCGCCCTGACCCTCCAGGGCAAAGGCAGTTTTTCTGTAGATAAAGCTGTCGGGCGATTGCAGATAGATGATTTGCTAATATATCCTTTTCAAAAAACTAAATTCAGGGGCGATCTGGAGGCCATTTTTTCGACTTCCGGTCTCTTATTTAATCTTCAGGGTCAGTTTGAGCCAGGAGATAATCCTCTACGAGTTTCACTGAAAGTACCTTTTAAAGAAACCAATCTGACCGGCAAGTTCGAAGGTCAATTTAGCAATTTCAACCTACTTCTTCCCTGGAAAGGGGGCCAGGGGATAGTTAAATATCTGGGAGAGATAAAAGGTTCAAAGTTGGCGCCCGAAGTTAAAGGGGCGATCGAGATCAAAGGTCAGGTTTTGCCTTTGGCCAAATTTGCCCATGCTTTAAGAGATTTCTCAGGATTGATCTTTTTCAAAAATGGGGATTTTGAGCTGAGGTCTCTCCAGGGAAAGTTAGGCGGCGGCAGGGTGATTGGCTGGGGTCAAATGGCCCTGGGAGCGCGGGGAATAAAAACCATGGATATTCAGGCCAGGGGGAAGAATCTTCTTCTTTCACCCTGGGAGAGGACAAGGGCCCTGGGAGATACTGAATTGAGACTGGTAAAAAACGAGCAGGAATTTGTTCTTAATGGGGAGATATTGGTCAAGCAACTCCTCTGGCAGAGGGAGGTTACCGAGAAATTATCCTTTTATTCTGAACCTTATTTTGCCGAACGGCCCAAAAGTTTTTTTGATGACCTGGACTTAAACCTTCGGATCAGGGCTGAAGATAACGCCTGGGTGGAAAATTCTCTGGGACGTCTCCGAGCCCGCTTTGATCTCCAGGTGGTGGGTAATATCAAATCACCCATTCTTCTGGGAGAAATTGAGACCCTGGAAGGTGAAGTTTATTTCCAGGATCGCACATTTAAGATATTAAAAGGCCGGATTGGTTTTTATAATCCGGCTGTTATCGAGCCTTATATCAGTTTTAAAGGCGAGACCTATGTTAAGGATTATCGAGTGACTTTTTCTCTGGAGGGGGCTTTAAATCGGTTAACGCCTGAATTTAGTTCCTCTCCTCCCTTGCCTCCCGAAGATGTGCTGGCGCTCCTGGCTTTAGGGGAGGCCTTTCGCAGGACCTATTCTTATGACCGGAGTACTCAATTAAGCACCGCTTCCTTCCTCTCCTTTCAATTGTCCGAAGAAGCCAAAAAAAGAGCGGAAAGATTGTTTAGTTTAGATCGATTTCGGATCGACCCCTTTGTGATGGGGTCATCCGCAGAGATGACAGCCCGCTTGACTCTGGGCAAGAAGATATCACGCAATTTTTCATTGCTTTATTCCACAAATCTAACTGCCCAGCGGGAGGAGTTGACTCGAATTGAATGGGAAATCCTGAGCGATGTTTCCATCGTCGGGATGCGGGACGAATATGGGCGGATAAGCATTGAGGTTAAGATTCATAAGAGGTTTTAAGAAATGAGCTGGCGGAAAAAACTTTACTGGGGAGGCCTGCTGGGGCTGCTTCTCCTAGTCTGCCCGCTGGTTTTTTCTTTTGGCCCAGAACAGAGTTTAATCTTACCTCAATCAGGGCGGATTAAATCCCTGGTGGTGGAAATAGATGGGCAGAGGACAACGGCTGAATATCGAGACCTCATTCCCCTCCAGGTGGGTGATCTGGTTTCCCCTCGAAAAATATCAGAAGCGGTCAAGAGCCTTTATCAAACCAAGCTTTTTTCTGATATAGAAGTTATTGAAAGAGGCAGGGGAAATTATGTTTTTCGTCTGACCAGTATTAAAATAGTCCGCCATTTAATCATTTATGGTAAAAAAGAGATTCCCTTTCGGATAATTCGTTCCCGAGTTTATTCACTTCAGGAAGGAGTTCCTTTCTTTCCGGATTTACTGCCGAAGACTCTCGAAGAGATAAGAAAAGCTTTAGAAGAAGAAGGTTATTTCCATCCCCAAATTGATGTCCTGGCGGATGAAGACCCGGCTAATCAGGCGATTGATCTGCTTTTTAGGGTGAATTCTTATAAAAGGTATCGGATAAAGTCAATTCGCTTTTCGACCACCACTCCCCTTAAAGAAAAAGAGGTCAAGAAAATAATCAAGGTGAAAGAAGGACAGATCTATGTACCGGCTCTATTGCAGAAAAATCTAGAAAACCTGAAACATGTTTATTATGAGCAGGGCTTTCGGAAAGTTGACACCAAAGTGGAGAAGATTAAATTTAGTCCGGAGCCGCCTGAAGTGGACATTGTTATTGGTGTTTTTCCCCGAGAAAAAATGGAAATCCTTATTAGAGGCTATGATGTTCCGCTGTCGATGATTAAACCTCTCTGGGGAGCCAATGTTTTCGAAGAATGGGCCTTGGCTGAAGGAGAGGCCAAGATAATCCAGTATTTACGGAAAAAAGGTTATCTGTTTGCCTCTGTTTCCTCAAGAATAAAGAGAGAGGCAGACACCCTCCAGGTTATCTACGATATTATTCCCGGTTCGAAGTTTAAAATAGGTGATGTTGTNTTTAAAGGAATTTCTTATTTTTCTGCGGACGAATTGAAGAAACAGCTGGAGATTCAAAGTAATCTGCCCTTTTTGGCAGGAATAGATGGAGCCAGGCTATTCCAACTGCCCCGGGAGATTAAATTATTTTACATGATTTATGGTTTCCCGGAGACGCAGGTTAATCTTAACTTTGAACGTCGTGGTCGGAAAATTACTCCTATTTATTATATTAATGAAGGNCCCCAGCAAGTTGTTGCTGACATTCTGTTTGAAGGAAACCTCTCTTTTTCTCCCGCCGAACTTCAGGCAGAGATTATCTCTCAACCCGGCGGTCCGTTTTTCCGCCCCAATATTCAAAAAGATATAGAAAAACTGGATGCCTTTTATGCCAATCATGGTTATCGAGGCACCAAGATTTCAGCTGAAGTCAAAGAAAAGGAAAAAGATCATTTTATTATTCAATTCAAAATTGAAGAGGGCGAGATAGTTCNGGTAAGAAAAATAATTATCACCGGGAATAAAGTGACCCGCAAGAGGGTCATATTCCGAGAGTTGAGAATTCAGGCAGGAGATATTGCTGATGCCGCCCGTATTAGAGAGACCAAAACCAGATTGGAAAAGCTGGGTATTTTCAGTGAGGTCAGAATTGAAGAACTCAAGGTGCGTGAAGGAGAGATAAATCTCATTATTAATTTAAGAGAAGGTGAAAGAAACTATATGGGCCTGGGATTGGGCCTGGAGACCAAAGAAGGGCCGAAAGCTCTTGAGCTCTGGAATGCGGTCATCCGACCTCGAGGGACAGCTGAGTTTATCCGGAGTAATGTCCTCGGCACAGGAGCTCAACTTAGCCTGGTTGGCCAGTTAAGTTTGAAAGAGACCAGAGGCGTTCTTTCCTGGGAACAACCTTATTTCTTTGGCTTACCCATGCAGACTTATTTAAATGCCTGGCTGGAAAGAGAGGAGAGAAGAAGCTATGCTTATGACCGACGGGGTATCAGTTTAACCACCATCCGCAATTTAACCAAACCTCAAGATTTGGTCATTTTATTCACTCTTCGCCTGGCGCGAACATCCTTGTATAAACTATTTGTGGCTGAATCAGAAGTCGATCGCCAGCATTTTCCCTTTTCCACTACTTCAATTTCAGGAAGTTTTGTCTGGGACCGGCGGGATGATGCCTTTAATCCTTCCAAGGGATTTTTCCTGAGTTCTTCTCTGGAGTGGGCTTATCCACTGTTTAACGCCGAGTCGAATTTTCAGAAGATTTTTTCTAAATTTCAATATTACTATAGCCTGCCTTTGCCCCACCTGACTTTTTCAGCCACCGCTCGGCTGGGATTGGGACGGGGACGGATTCCCATTCATGAGCGATTTTTCGGCGGGGGGAGTCATTCCTTTCGCGGGACTGAATTTGATGAACTGGGGCCGAAAGACCTCGAGTCAGGCAATCCAGTGGGCGGGAAAGCACTGTTTATTCTCAATCTGGAGATGACTTTTCCTTTAATTTCGGAAATAAGATATCTTCAGGGGGCTGTTTTTTATGATTCCGGGAGAGTCTTCCAGGAAAGGCGGCAGTTTAATCCTCTTGACTTTCAACATGCCCTGGGATTTGGACTGCGGTACAAAACACCTCTGGGTCCGGTCCGGTTTGAAATCGGCTGGAATCTGAATCCCTCACCGGGAGAAAAATCATTTCATCTGTTTTTAACTATTGGTAATGTGTTTTAGTCTAAAGAAAATGATGTGGATAAAAGATTTTCTTATGAGGAAATGGATTATTATCTGGCTGTTATTGGGGGCTTTAATCCATCCCGGGGTTACTCAGGAAAGAGTGGTTGAAAGAATCCTGGCCATAGTGGAAGGGGAGATAATCACCTTGACGGATGTGCAGGTAGCATTAGCCTTCGGTCTCTTCCCTTCAGAAAAAGGCAAGAAGCAGCAGTTAGATCTGGCCAGAGTTCTGGAAAATTTGATAGATCTCCAGGTCGTTCTGAAATTGGCGGAGAGCGAAAAGGTCAATCTCTCGGCTGAATCCCTGAATAAGGCCTGGGAAGCATTGATAACCAGACTGGGAAAAGAGCGGTTTCAAAGACTGAAGAAGATTTTTGGCCTTTCGGATGAAGATGTCAGGCAGTTGTTACAAGAAAAATTAACTTTTGATCAGATTATTCAAAAGAGGATAACTCTTATTACCTCGGTATCTCTTGACGAAATCCAAGATTATTACCAGAATGTCTACTTAAAAAACATGGCGGCGAAGCATCAAAAGCCTCGTTCTCTGGTGGAAGTTATGAGGGATCTAGAGATTATTATCAGAAAGGAAAAAGGTCAGGCTGAGGTCAGGAAATGGCTGAGAACACTCCGTTCTCAGGCGGATATCGTGATTAAGGATAAAGAAATGATAAATCATTTCCGAGGAGAGAAAGGATGATGAAAACGGCTTTTCTTTTTCCAGGGCAGGGTTCCCAGTTTGTCGGTATGGGTAAGGAATTTTATGATTCCTACTCTTTAGCCAGGGAATATTTTGAGCGGGCTGATGAGGCCTTGAAATTTAACCTTTCCCGGCTTTGCTTTGCCGGTCCGGAAGAAGAATTGAAACTGACCCAGAACACGCAACCGGCTCTGCTGACTGTAAGTACGATTGCCNTTAAACTCCTGGGGGTGGTTCCGCTGGTGGCGGCTGGGCATAGTCTGGGTGAATATTCCGCTCTGGTGGCGGCCGGTAGTTTGAGTTTTGAGGAGGCGGTGGTCCTGGTTCATAAGAGAGGACACTATATGCAGGAGGCTGTCCCGGTGGGGAAAGGCATGATGGTGGCGGTGATTGGACTGGAATATGAAAAGGTGACTGAAATTATTTCTCAGATAACCATAGGGGTAGTGGAGGTGGCCAATTGGAACAGCCGTGAGCAGATAGTTATTTCCGGCGAGAGACAGGCGGTGGAAGAAGCAGTTAAACGACTTAACCCTCCCCGCGCCGTGACTCTTCCGGTCAGCGCTCCTTTCCATTGTTCTTTAATGGCCCCGGCTGAAGAAAAACTGGCTGTTGATCTGGATAAANCAGAGTTCAAGGATTTGGAGTTTCCGGTTATTACCAACGTAGCCGCTGAGCTGGTAACGCGGGGCAACAAGGCCCGGGAGGCGCTGAAAAAACAGGTCACCCGCCCCGTGCTCTGGTATAAGAGTATGGAGAAGTTAAAGGAAATGGGGATTCAAACAGTGGTCGAGGTGGGNGCTAGCAAGGTGCTATCGGGTTTAATGAGACGAATCACCCGCTCCTGGGAGCAGGCGCCGGATGTGCTGCAGGTGGGTGATCCTGCTTCGCTGGATAAGGTGCGGGAAATTTTATCTTTTTAATCTTTGCTTTCCCGGAGCACTTGGGGGCCGAGGCGCCAGTAATATTCGGCCGCTGAAAAAAGAGCTGTCGCCAGTACAACCCATAAGCCGATTTCAGCCAGAAGGTAAAATTGCTGGAGAAAGGTTTCTCCAAGGATGAGCAAAGCAATGGTAATGGCTTCGGCATTCATTTTTATTTTTCCGAGAACCGAGGCCGGCATAGCAATTCCTCGGGAAGAAGCCATGGCCCGAAAGGCGGTAACGGCAATTTCCCGGCCGATGATGACAATGGCCATCCAGGCAGAGACCTGGTCGAGTTCAACCAGACAGATGAGGGCGGAAGTGACGATTAATTTATCAGCGGTGGGATCGAGCAGCTCACCGAGGGAGCTTTTTTTGTCTTTCCGGCGAGCCCAGTAGCCGTCCAGCATGTCGGTTAAAACCGCCAGGATAAANATAATAAAAGCTACCAGACGATGACCGTGGAAATTAGTCAGGAGAGCGATTACCAGAATAGGGATGGCGAGAATGCGCCCTAAAGTTAAGATGTTCGGTCCGGTCATCATGATGATGATATACAATAGGTGGCTGAAGAAGTCAATTTAAGTCGAGANAACTCCCAGATTTAATAATCCTTTTTCCGAAGAAAGGGCTATTAGTGAGTGAACTTAGTGTCTTTTTCGCCTGGCTTTAATTTTCGGCAAGATCAAGACGAATGACCAATGAGTGTCTGACACCATTTTCTCATTTTTTCAGGGTAATTCCGGGAAAACTGGAAGTTTCAAAAGATTATCTAAATTTTTTCGGGGGCCGTCGATGATGAGTGGCCTGCTCATAGGCATAAGCCACCTTAATGAGTTCCGGTTCAGAAAAGAGACGGCCGACAATCTGGATGCCCGCCGGCAGATTTTTATAGGTGAAACCCATAGGGACAGTAATGGCGGGAAAGCCGGTGTGGGGCGGGATCAACTGGCTGTTATCGCCAGCCGGACTGCGCAGGTCTCCCAGTTTCCGGGGAGGATTGTTCCAGGTGGGATAGATGATGAAATCCACACCCTGCTCTGCCATGGCATTCAGCACTGCCTGGCGGAAGGCAATGTTCCGGGGTTCATGGTAGATATCCTGACAGGGAACTTTATCCGAGGGTTGGTCGAGAGCCCGCACCAGGCGATGACGGATGTATAGAGAGAAAAGGCCTTTGTTGTAGACNTCGAGTAGGTTTTTAATTGGGGCACTCTTCCCCAGCGACTGAAGATACTGATTGAGGTCGTAGCGGAAGGTATCGCACCAGAGGTTTCTGGTTAATTCACCGAAATAAGGGATAACGAAGGGATCGATGACTACCGCTCCCTGTTTTTTCATGTCTTCCAGGGCTTTTTCGAAGAGAGCCACGACCTGAAGATCAGCTGTGGGGAGGTCTGTGTAGAAACGAAACACACCGATACGGGCCCCTTGAAGCCCATTTTTATCCAGGAATTGGGTATAAGAAGGAGGTTTTTTCCCTTTAGCCATTGCGGTGAGAGGATCAGCCGGATCATAGCCGGCGATGACATCCAGAATTCGGGCGACGTCCTCCACGGTGCGACACATGGGACCCGCCGTGTCGTTACGCAGATAAAGAGGGATAATTCCGTCCCGGCTGACCAGGCCCAGGGTGGGTCGCAGGCCGACCAGACAGCAGTGGGAGGAGGGTCCTCGAACGGANTTGCCGGTGTCGGTTCCTAGGCCGACGGTCACGAAATTGGCGGCGACGGCCGCGGCTGTACCTCCGCTGGAACCGGCGGGAACCCTGTTGAGGTCATACGGATTGCGGGTNATGCCGGCGGTGCCGCTCTGGGTGATATAAGGACTGAAAGCCCACTCAGCCATATTAGATTTGGCCAGGATGATGGCCCCGGCTTCTCTCAATTTGCGAACGATATAAGCGTCATCAGGCGGGATAAAATCTTTCAGGGCTTCTGATCCGGCAGTAGTGGGCATATCTTTAGTTTCGATGTTATCCTTGACTACTACCGTAATACCATGTAAAGGCCGTAATTTCCCGGTTCGACGAAATTCTTCATCCAACTGTCGAGCCCGGTCGATAGCCTTGGGGTTGATCGCGGTGATGGCATTAAGCAGGGTTGATTTATCATATTTTTGTATCCGCTGGAGATAGATGTTAACGAGTTGTTCACAGGTGAGGCGATTTTCCCTGAAAGCCTGATGAATCTCCCTGATGGTGGTTTCGACAACCCTGAATTCGGGTCCTTTCTGGTCCGTTCGACAGCTGATTAACCCCAGAATAATGATTATTCCGGCAGTAAACAAAATTTTACTGTTCATTTTTTTATCTCGTGTAAAGGCCCTGCGGTTTTAATTCTGGCCTTTTAATTGCCTTTTCTGGGCTCCCTTCCCCTGAAAATGGGCTTGGCAAGCCAGTCGACTCTTGGCCAGATAATTTTAATTTTTAATTTTCAGCCGGTTATTTTTTAATTCAAAAGTCCTCGACGTTTCAGGAGAGGCTCGACTTTCGGCGGGGCACCCCGGAAGCGGAGATAGAGGGTCATTGGGTCTTCAGAACCGCCTTTAGCCAGAATGTTTTCGCGGAAGGATTGAGCGGTGGCGCGGTCGAAGAGGCCCTTTTCTTTGAAGGCTTCAAAGGCATCAGCATCGAGGACTTCGGACCAGATATAGCTGTAGTAACCGGCCGAATAACCGCCAGCAAAAATATGACTGAAATAAGGACTGCGATAGCGGACGATGATCTCCGGTATAAGACCGATCCGGTCAAGGGATTGTTTTTCAAAATCAAGAACCTTATCTTCAGGCACTGGTTCGGTCAAGGTGTGCCAGTCCATATCCAGGAAAGAAGCGGCAAGATACTCAACTGTCGCAAAACCCTGATTGAAAAAGCGAGCCTTGTGGATTTTTTTGATTAAAGCATCAGGTATCGGTTCGCCGGTTTGATAATGACGGGCAAAGAGTTTCAACATTTCCGGCTCACCGACCCAGTTTTCCATAATTTGCGAGGGAAGTTCGACAAAGTCTCGAGGAACAGCCGTTCCGGAAAGGCGGCGGTAGGTGCAGTCGGAGAGGAGTCCGTGGAGGGCATGGCCGAATTCATGGAAGAGAGTGGTCACTTCTTCAAAGCTGAGAAGAGCTGGTTTATCCTGGGTGGGTTTGGAGAAATTGCCCACATTACAGATAATCGGCGTTATTCTTCGGCCGTTGAGTTTATATTCTTTGCGGAAGGAGTTCATCCAGGCCCCCCCTCTTTTTGAGGGCCGGGGAAAGTAATCAGTGTAGAGAATCCCGACATGAGTACCGTCGGCTTCCTTGACCTCAAAGACCCGGACATCAGGATGATATTTGGGAATGTCGGTTCTTTCGACAAATTGGAGTCCATAGAGTTTATTGGCTAAAGTGAATACGCCCTGGATGACATTTTCTAATTTAAAATAAGGGCGCAGCATTTCTTCATCCAGCTCATATTTTTGTTTCTTTAATTTTTCCGCATAGTACCACCAATCCCAGGGCTGGAGTTTGAAGTTTTGGCCTTCTTCTTCGATGAGTTTTTGCAGTTCTCGAGCTTCTTCCTTGGCTTTTTTCAGAGCTGGCTCCCAGATCTGGCGGAGGAGTTTGTAGACATTATCCGGCGTTTTGGCCATGTTCTCTTCGAGGATATAGTCGGCATGGGTTTTATAGCCCAGCAGGTGAGCTTTTTCGATTCTCAAAGCAATGATTCGGGCAACAATGGCTTTATTATCATATTCATTATTGTTGTTTCCCCGGTTAATATAAGCCTTAAAGATTTTTTCCCGTAATTCCCGCCGGGGCGAATACTGAAGGAAGGGAATCATGCTGGGTTTATGCAGGGTGAAGACCCATTTTCCTTCTTTGCCTCTTTCTTTGGCGGCTTCAGCGGCGGCGGCGATAACGTTATCCGGTAGGCCGACCAGGTCTTCTTCATTATCAATAACCAGCTCAAAGGCATTATCTTCTTTAAGGATATTTTCTCCGAATTTCAAAGTAAGAACGGACAATTCCTGGTTTATCTCGCGGAGGCGAGCTTTTTTGCTGTCGTCAAGATTGGCTCCAGCTCTGACAAAATCTTTATAATATTTTTCGAGCAAAGTTTGCTGCTCGCGGTCGAGTTTAAGGTTGTCTTTTTGCTCATAAACAGCTTTTACTCGTTCAAAGAGTTTGGTGTTTAAATAAATATCATCATAATGCTTGGAAAGAAGAGGAGCTGTCTCTTTGGCAATTGCCTGGAGGGTGTCATTGGTATTAGCTGAGAGCAGATTGTCAAAAACATTTTCTACCCGGGTCAGAAATTCGCCGCTTCGGGCCAGAGCCTCGATGGTGTTGGCAAAGGTTGGTGGTTCTGGATTGTTGATAATCGCCTGGATTTCCTCCTGCTGCCTTTTCATTCCCTCCAGGAAGGCAGGCTTATAATGTTCTTCTTTAATCTGGTCGAAAGGCGGTGTGCCGAAAGGAGTGGTCCATTCGGTGAAAAAGGGATTTTCTGTTGTTCCTTCCATTTTTTCTTCCTTGGCACATGACATAAAGAAGAGTCCCAAAGTAAGAACAATAAGCCAGAGAATAATTTTTTTCATGATTCCTCTCCTTTTAAAATTATCTTCTTCTAATTTAACGCAGTTAGACTCTTAAAATCAACTTTTCTTTCAAGGAAAAGGTGCTGTGAGGAGCTCGAATTTTCGCCCTCGGTTGACCGCAATTTTTAAGTGGCCTTTTTTGGTCGATATAGATACATAAAAGAGGTTAGGTGTCTGACCCCTTCTTAATCATAAGTATACTTTAATAATAAAGAAGCTAATGACAAACCACAAAAAGAAATAATTAAAGCGGGTAAGTGATGAAAAGAGTTAGGGTTATCTCTTGAAAAAGCAAGGTGGGCTGGGTATAGTTGAGAAGGAATCATGGCCGAGAAAAAAATGCTCACCCCGATGATGGAGCAATACCTGCGGATCAAACGCCAGCATAAAGACTGCTTGTTGTTTTTCCGATTGGGGGATTTTTACGAACTCTTTTATGATGATGCCCGGGTGGCTTCCTCTGTTCTGGAAATAGCCTTGACTTCCCGGCAAAAGGTGCCGATGTGCGGGGTGCCCTACCATGCAGCCGACTCCTATATCGCCAAGCTACTGAAAAAGGGTTTTAAGGTGGCTGTTTGCGAGCAGGTGGAGGACCCGAAAAAGGCCAAAGGAGTGGTGCGGCGAGAAGTGGTGAAAATTCTNACTCCAGGTACAGCCCTGGAGATTGATTGGGAAGAAAAGAAAGAAAACGCTTTTATTGTCAGCTTTATTATCCAGCAGGAAGAATGGGGCCTGGCTTATTTGGACCTGGCCTCCGGACAGTTGAAGGTTATGGAGGAGAAGAGTCGAGGGGAGAAGGGACTAAAAGATGAATTTTATAAATTATCTCCTCGGGAAGTCATCTTTCCTCAGGGAGAAAAAGAAATAGCAGAAGTAATTCTCAACGAACAAGGGACTACACCTCCGCTGGTTACTGCCCTGGAAGATTGGGTTTTCGAAGTGTCTCAGGCCCGAAATTGTTTGCTGGAGCATTTTGGAGTGGCCACTCTGGCCGGTTATGAACTGGAAGATAAACCCCTGGCCGTGGCCGCCGCCGGAGCTTTACTTTATTATCTCAACCAGTTGAGAAAAGATGCCCTGAACCTGGTTAAGAGTTTGAGTCTGGTTCAGAGCCGGGAATTCATGATTCTTGACACCACCACGATTAAGAACCTGGAGCTTGTCCACAATCTCCGGGATAGCAGCCGGAAAGGCAGTTTGCTGGACATTATTGATTTTACTCTAACGCCCATGGGCGGCCGGTTGCTGCGCACCTGGCTGCTCCAGCCCCTGGTCGATGTCGAGGCCATTAACCGTCGTCTCGACAGTGTCAGTGAGCTGGTTGATAAACCAATTGAACGTCATAACCTGAGAGAAAAATTAAGAGAGATTCTGGATGTTGAACGACTAACCGCCCGGATTTCCCTGGAAATAGCTCATCCCCGGGATCTGGTGGCCTTGAAAAAATCATTGTTGAATCTACCGGCTTTGCGGGAATCAGTCGCTCTTTTTACCTCAGACTATTTACAGCAAGTGGCCACCAACTGGGATGATGCTGAAGATATTGTCCAGCTCATTGATGAGTCTCTTCTTGAGGAGCCGGCTTTTCTTCTGACTGAAGGAGGGATCATCAAGGACGGCTACCACGCTGAGCTTGATGAGTTAAGAAAGATAAGTCGTTCGGGCAAGGAATTTATCAGTTTAATCGAAAAAAAAGAGCGAGAAAGAACCGGCATAAGCTCCCTCAAAGTCAGATATAATAAGGTTTTTGGTTATTATATTGAAGTCACCAAACCCAACCTTCATCTTGTTCCCGATGACTATATCCGCAAACAGACTTTAGTTAATTCAGAACGGTTTATTACGCCGGAACTTAAAGAGTATGAGGCGAAGGTTCTCCACGCGGAAGAAAGAATTTCTGAGCTGGAGTATCAACTTTTTGTGGAGTTGCGGCAAAAGCTGGCCCGCCAGGTGCCCCGCTTGAAGAAAATAGCCGAAGCCATTGCTTTACTGGATGTCCTGGCCTCTCTGGCTGAGGGNGCTTCACAGCGTAACTATATTCGACCCGGGGTAAATAATTCTGACCGAATCTGGATTAAGAATGGCCGTCATCCCATCGTTGAAATTTTGAATGAGGAGCCATTTATCCCCAATGATTGTCTCCTCGACCGGGATGACCATCAAATCGTTATTTTAACCGGCCCCAATATGGGAGGAAAATCAACTTACCTTCGCCAGGTGGCTCTAATCTGTATCCTGGCCCAGATGGGTTCTTTTATCCCGGCCGAGGAAGCGGAAATCGGGGTGGTTGACCGAATTTTTACTCGCATCGGCGCCATGGATTTCCTCAGTGTCGGACAATCGACATTTATGGTCGAAATGCTGGAAACAGCCAACATCCTCAATAACGCTTCGGCCCGGAGTTTACTCCTCCTTGATGAGATCGGCNGGGGAACCAGTACTTTTGACGGATTGAGTATTGCCTGGGCCGTGGCCGAATACCTGCATGAGTTAGCTGAAGGACGACCCAAGACGCTGTTCGCCACCCATTATCATGAATTAACTGAACTGGGGATAACCTTGGAAAGGGTAAAGAACTACCATGTGGCGGTTAAGGATAAAGGCGATGAAGTGGTTTTCTTGCGAAAGATTATTCCCGGCCCTTCAGATAAAAGCTACGGGATTCATGTGGCCAAATTAGCCGGCATCCCCTCGACCGTGGTCGAGCGCGCTCGGGAGGTGCTTTTCAACCTGGAGAAAAAAGAGTTTGATGCTTCCGGACGGCCGTGGCTGGCTTACCGCAAGCGCGCAGCCGTCAACCCGGGACAGTTGTTTCTGTTTGAAGAAGATAAAGAAAAAGCCCGGTTGGAGGAACTCAAAAAGTGCCTCGAGAGCTGTGATCCCAATCGCCTTTCGCCTCTAGAGGCTTTAAATTTCCTTTTTGAATTGAAAAAGAAATTAACTGAGTAGCTTCCTCTATAAGATTACTTCCTCTCAGTTGACCCCTATTCAAAAAGCGGGGCCTCAGCAATTATAGTTAAATAAACGATTTAGTATTGATTTAACCTCAAAAAATAGCCCTTAAACATGATTTTTGCCCCTGTTTTTCCCCTCTAAGGATTTTAGAAACCCCGTCACTGCTCACTATGATAAATTTATCTAATAAAGAAATTGGGTGACCAGGAGATAAATCGAGAGATAATAAAAAAAATGAAAAGAAGAAGGGGATGAGAAATTTAGAGAANGAGAGTATCAGTTAGTAATTTTCTGAATCTTCGTCGTAATCGAAGTCCTCATCCGATTCATTAAATTCCTGGAAGATCCGGTCCTCGTCATAAAGAGCTTCGCCAAATTCTTCTTTCCGTTTCTCGATGGCTAATTGGAATTCTTCTTTATCTTCGTAGCGGCGGATGTAATTGGAAGCCGAGTCGCTGTAAAGGAGTTCCAGATAATCATCTTCGATTACACAGAAGACGGATTGGAAATGGCCGGTCTGTAAATCGCCGACAATTTCTTCGATTTCGGCTTCGTTTTTGAGAGCATCAAGAGTAAGCCAGCTGGTTACTTCTATTTCTTCCATTCTTCACTCCCAATGGTAAAATAACAGTTTTTTCGTCTTTGTCAAGATGTTAAATTTAAAAAAAATGTTTTCAAAATTTCAAGTCTATAATAAAATTAATTATAACCTGTTNTTGACATCTTCACCGGTGAATACTTAAATAGGGGAGGAGGTTGTAAATGCTAGACTGGAATAAACTTACAGTTAAATCGCAGGAAGCACTTCAACTGGCCCAGCGCAAAGCCCAGGAGTTGAAACACCAGGAAATTCATCCTGAACATCTGCTGGCAGTATTTCTGGAGCAGGAGGAAAACATCGTCAATGCTGTTCTGGAAAAGATCGGAGTTAACCTGGCTGCCCTTCGGCAAGAACTGGCTGAACATCTGCAGCGGTTACCCCGGGTAGAAGGGGTGGCGGAAATTTATATTTCACCTTCCTTACGCCAGATTCTCGCCGCTGCCCAGACCGAAGCTGACCAGCTTAAAGATGAATACATTTCCACCGAACATCTTTTCCTGGCTATCTTAAAGAACAGCCATCTCCCNGCTAGCCAGATTCTGCGCCACCAGGGAATAACGGTGGATAATTTTCTCCAGGCTCTGGCCGTTATTCGTGGCTCTCAGCGAGTCACCGACCCCGAGCCGGAAGGGAAATATCAGGCCCTGGAGAGATACGGTCGGGACCTGACCGCTATGGCCCGCCAGGGCAAACTGGACCCCGTTATTGGCCGAGAAGAGGAGATAAGACGCGTTATCCAAGTTCTCTCCCGCCGGACCAAGAATAACCCGGTGCTTATCGGCGAGGCCGGTGTCGGTAAAACAGCCATTGTGGAGGGCCTGGCCCAGCGAATAGCCAACGGCGATGTCCCTCAATCGCTGAAAAATAAACGGCTGATTGCCCTGGATATCGGAGCTCTGATTGCGGGCGCTAAGTTCCGGGGTGAATTTGAGGAAAGATTGAAGGCTGTTTTGAGAGAAGTAAAGGAAGCAGAAGGTCAGGTTGTTTTATTTATCGATGAATTACACACGATTATTGGCGCTGGCGCGGCCGAGGGGGCGGTCGATGCCTCCAATATGTTGAAACCGGCTCTGGCCCGGGGAGAACTGCGCTGCATCGGGGCGACCACCCTGAATGAATATCAAAAGTATATTGAAAAAGACGCCGCTCTGGAGAGACGATTCCAGCCGGTTTTTGTGCGAGAACCTTCGGTCGAGGAGACAATTTCCATTCTCCGTGGTTTGAAAGAAAAATACGAGGTTCACCATGGAGTGAAGATTAAGGATTCGGCGTTGGTGGCGGCCGCCGCTCTCTCCCATCGCTATATTACCGACCGACGGCTGCCGGATAAAGCCGTGGACCTCATTGATGAGGCGGCCTCCCGCATCCGCATGGAGATTGACTCCCTGCCCGAGGAGATAGATGAGCTCGAGCGGAGAATTACTCAGCTTGAAGTGGAGAAACAGGCGCTCAAGAAAGAAAAGGATAAGGCTTCCCGGGAGAGGTTGGCCAAACTGGAAAAGGAACTGGCGGAATTAAAGGAAAAACGAGACGAGTTAAAGGCCCATTGGACCCGGGAGAAGGAGATTATTTCCGAGATAAACCGCCTCAAGGAAGAGATTGATAATCTGAAAATTGAAGAGCAGCAAGCCGAACGGCGGGGCGAACTGGAGAAAGTGGCCGAGATTAGGTATGGCCGTCTAGTTGAGCTGGAAAAGAAAATCAAAGAACTCTCCACGAAACTGGAGGAAGTTCAAAAAACGCACAAAATGCTGAAGGAAGAGGTAGATGAAGAGGATATCGCCGAGATTGTTTCCAAATGGACCGGCATCCCGGTGTCGAAATTAATGGAGGGTGAGGTAGAGAAATTAATTAAAATGGAAAAAGTCCTCGCCACCCGGGTAGTCGGTCAGGACCACGCCTTGAAGGCCGTCGCTGACACCATCCGACGAGCCCGGGCAGGGATTCAGGACAGCACCCGACCGCTGGGCTCCTTTCTTTTCCTAGGGCCGACCGGCGTGGGGAAAACCGAGCTGGCCCGGGCCCTGGCTGAATTCCTGTTTGACGATGAGAAAGCCATGGTCCGCCTGGATATGTCCGAGTACATGGAAAAGCACTCGGTCGCCCGCCTTATCGGGGCGCCGCCGGGTTATGTGGGCTATGAAGAAGGCGGCCAGTTAACCGAAGCAGTACGACGCCGGCCTTACTCCATTGTCCTGCTTGATGAGATAGAAAAGGCCCATCCCGACGTCTTTAATATCCTGCTCCAAATACTTGATGATGGTCGGTTGACCGATGGCAAGGGCCGGACAGTTGATTTCCGGAACACGATTATAATCATGACCTCCAACCTGGGGAGTCACGTGATTAAAGAATTGAGCCAGGACTACGAAAAAATGCAGCAGGAAGTCAAAAATATCCTCGAACAACATTTCCGCCCTGAATTCCTTAATCGCATCGATGAGGTCATCATCTTTAAGCCGCTCACCCTGGAGGTTATTCTGAAAATTGTTGATATTCAATTGGAACACCTCCGCCAGCGATTAAAGGAAAGACGGATTGATATTGACATCAGTGCTGAAGCCAAGAGGTTACTGGCGGAGAAAGGATATGACCCTGTCTATGGGGCGCGACCACTTAAACGGACTATCCAGCAGGAGATCCAGAATCCCCTTGCTCTCAAGATTCTCGAAGGTCAATTCCTGGAAGGGGATACTATTTTGGTTGATGTGAACGAAAAGGGGGAATTTACCTTTACTAAAAAATAAAGTGAGTAAGGTGATATGACCAACCAAAAAGAAGGAATGGAACAAAGGGTTAAAAAAGCACTGGACCAACTTCGCCCTCATTTGCAGGCTGACGGCGGCGATGTCGAGCTGGTTGAAATCACTGAAGAAGGTGTGGTCAAAGTCAGGCTTCTGGGGGCCTGCATGGGCTGTCCCATGCGGCAGATAACTCTTACCCAGGGGATAACCCGGTTTATTAAGAAGGCCGTTCCTGAAGTAAAAGAAATTGAAGCTGTCTAGATTTTGCCGAAGGTAAATATGTCGGGCAAATAAGGGGAGNGGAGAGCATGAGGTCCGACCTCTCCTTGTCCGAAGTGCTTATTGTTTAGCCAACAAGCGGAGAAACCAGAAAAATAGAGACGCATCTTTTCGTTAGCTTTCGTCTTCCTTGTTTTTTTCCATTTTTTAAGGCCAGCCGAAGCAGACATTTTGTCACAGCAGAAAACCGACCATTTTTATCTGCCCTGGATACTTAGGCTTTATTGATTGACAAAAAAGCTAGAATATCGTAAACAAAGAAAAAAAAGAAGGAGGTAATTTCATGAGAGTGATGAAGAAGATGAGTTTAGTCTTTGTGGCCCTGTTGTTGACCAGCGCACTTACTTGGGGAAACGGGTTAAATCTTAACAGTCTGGGGACCCGGGCCCTGACCATGGGTGGAGCCTTTGTTGGTTTGGCGGATGACTTCAGCGCTATTTTCTGGAATCCAGCAGGAGCTGCCTTTTTCAAGCAGAAATATTTCGGATTTTACGGCACTGACCTTATTCCTTCATCCACCTATGAGTTGACTATGAATGTTCCTGTTATCGGTCCTTTCACTTTGATTGATGCCAAGACCAAGAACAAACATTATCTGGGTGGACTGGCTGCTTATTATCACCCTCTAACTCCGAATATTGTGGCGGGATTCGGTATCTATACTCCCTCGGGTTTGGGGGCAGAATGGAATGGCTCTGATTTTGCGCCGATTGCTGAAAATAATCCCGCCATAAAATGGCACAGTAAAATTGGTCTGGTTTCTTTTTCTCCACTTATTGCGNTCAAGTTGAATGAACAGATTGCCTTTGGCGCCACTTTCAATATCAACTACGGTCTCTTTGATATTGCCATGCATGCTGGCACCGCTGATATCCCCATTCCTGTGCCCCCTTATTATATGGAAGTCGACCTCGGCCAGTATGAAGAGAGCATGAAAGGCTGGGGCTATGGGGCTACATTCGGCCTGATGGTTAGGCCGAGTGACATGTTTAGCTTCGGCGCTACGGTGAAGACCGCGACCACGGTGAAATTCAAGGGCGATGCTTCAATTTCCAATCTCAGTCAACTGGGAGCCAACTCCAAGTCCGATGCCGAAAGAGAAGTGACCTGGCCGATGTGGGTGGCGGCTGGATTGGCTGTAAAGCCTCTGCCGGAGTTAACTCTCACAGCTGATATTCAGTGGACCCAGTGGTCCAAAATGGATACGATGCACACTGATTTTAAAGACCCCTTCTGGCAGGTGATGATGGCCGCCAGCGGCGATGATGAAAGACCTCTATANTGGGATGATGCCACCCAGATCCGCTTTGGAGCTGAGTATAATTTCAAGACTTTTGCGGTGCGGGCCGGTTATTATTATGACCCCACGCCCACGCCCGACAGAACAATGAATGTCCTTCTACCCAGCTACACCTTTAATGTCTTCACTCTGGGTTTTGGCTACAACCTGAATGGGCTGCAGATTGATTTCGGCATCGAGTATTTAAAGGGCAAAGAAAGAGAAGTGCCTTTTGAAAAAGTGCTTCTGGACCCCGAGTATGAAGCGGCCATGCCCGGTGTCTATAACATGAGCATTCTGGTGCCTAATCTCTCTATCAGCTATCGGTTTTAAAAGAAACGCTTCGANAATAAATTAATTTTATATTAATTAAGGGAGGGGAGGAGACTCTCCCCTCCCGCTTTCTTTTTGCTTTTTAGGATGGGCAGAAGTCCTCCATATATCTAGAAAGGAGAGAAGCATGGTAGTACGCAAGGCAGTGATTCCGGCGGCGGGCTTTGGCACTCGGTTTTTACCCGCCACCAAAGCTCAACCGAAGGAAATGCTGGTCGTGGTGGATAAGCCTTTGATTCAATACAGTGTTGAGGAAGCGGTTCAGGCTGGCTTGAAGAAAATCGGGCTGATTATCAGCCGTCGCAAGGACTCCATCCCGGATCATTTTGACGAGAGTCCGGAGCTGGAATATTTTCTGGAAGAGAAGAAGAAAATAGATCTCCTTGAGGAAGTTAAAAGGATTGGCCATCTGGCGGATTTTTGCTATATCCGGCAGCGACAGGCGCTGGGCCTGGGGCATGCTATTTTAATGAGCGAAGATTTTGTCGGCCGCGAGCCTTTTGCCGTTCTTCTGCCTGATGATATTTTTGATTGTTCGGTGCCCTGTATCCAGCAGCTGATTGAAGTTTTCCGGGAAAAGAAAGCAACGGTGATTACTCTTAAGCGGGTTGATGAAGACGGTATGAGCAAATACGGCATAATTAAGCCGCGGCCAATCAGTGACCGCCTGTTTCAAGTGGAAGCCCTGGTGGAGAAACCTGGGCCGGAAAAGGCTTATTCCGACCTGGCAGTTATCGGCCGCTATGTCTTCACTCCGGAAATATTTGAGGCGATCAAATGCACTCCTCCGGATGAGCGGGGCGAGATTCAAATCACTGATGCCATCCAGCTTCTGCTGGAAAAACAGCCGGTCTATGGTTTGCTTTTTGAAGGCAAGAGATATGACGCNGGCGATAAACTTGGTTTCCTCCAGGCTACCGTCGAACTTGCCCTAAAGCGGGAGGAGTTTAAGTTGGAGTTTTTTGAATTTTTGAAACAGGTGGTGAAAGAAAAGAAAGTTAACTAGTCTTTGAAGTTGTCCACAATTTTGATTTGAGGAGAGAGCTGTCGTTCTCTTTTTTTGAAGAACTTTTTTCAAATTTCCAATAAAAANGAATCTCTTGGGAGCATTAACTGAATATGACTTTTTTCATCAAGTCTCTTTAATCCTGCCTTGGTCAACCGGTCTCCAATTGACAATTTTACTTCTATCTTGTTGAGGTGTTGAGCATTGGTTGGCAGGACCAAGACTACCAGCTGGTCTGAGGCCTTTTCCTATTCAACCCCCCTTGTGGGAGCTGACTATAAACTCCACCTCTTGTCCCCCTCCATATTTTTAGTCGATAGAAAGAGGATTGTTTGGAAAAATTTTTTTAGAGATTATTTCCCNCGGTTAGACTAATATAACTCTCGAATCCCCTCACCCTTTATTCCGTATTTGTCACTCTATTATTTAAACTCTGTAAATCCTCCTCGATGTCAAGTAATAGTTTCATGATTTGAATTAAAGCTTCTTTTATTTTATATTGTTCACTTGCTTTTATTCTTTTCCACCTCTATAAGATTTCTTCCTTCTTTTGATAGAGGAAATGGCCAGCAAAGAAGAAATTTTACCTCCTCTGGGTCCAGACTTTCGGACTTTATGCCTTAATATTTCTCTGGAAAGATCACTTTAATCTTGGTTCCTCTGTTACTCTCAATTTGGATTTCCCCATCCAATTGCTGGGTTAAATCTCTTATTAATTGAAATCCCATTGTAGAGGGATTTTCTACATTCACTTTTTTAGGGAGGCCAATTCCATTATCATTAACAAGAAAGTGAATTTTTTTGTTGCCATCTCGATATAACCGGAGAGAGAGCTCTCCTTTTTTTCTTCCCGGAAAAGCATGTTTGAGAACATTAGTAACGATCTCGTTTACCAACATACCAAAGGGAACAGCTTTATTTAAATCAAGGAGTATTTCTTCTAGATCCAAATTAATCTTAATTTGGTCTTCTTTTTTGGAAGATATATAAAATAGGTGATTGGTTAATTCTTTTATGTAAGAAGCAATGTTGATTTTATCAAACTCTTGTTTCTTGTAAAAGTGATCATGGATGAGACTCATGGAATAAACCCTTTCTTGAAGAGCCTGAAGATATTTAGTAAAGGTGGGGCTTTTTATGCTTCTAGCCTGAATCCTCATCAGGCTGATTATTATTTGCATGTTATTTTTGACTCGATGATGAATTTCTTGAAGCATAATATCTTTTTCTCTTAAAGAGGCCTTAATCTTTTCTTTATCTCTTTTCCACTCTGATATATCTCTGGCTACAGTATGCATGTAGGGGATTCCTTCAAGAAAGATTCTTTTATTGCTGAATTCAGTGTCTACTTTTGTTCTGTTTTTCCTGATAATTTTAGCCTCACTCAGGATGGATTCACCATTCATAATACGGTGAAAATACCGTTTATAGGCGTGAAGATCGGTTTCCTCGTGAAGATCAGGGATTCTCATTTTCAAGAGTTCTTCTTTTGTATAACCTGTTAGTTCACAAGCAGCTTGGTTGACTTCAACAAATCGTGCGTTTTCATCGGCGATAAAGATGGCATCCCGAGAGCCTTCAAAGATAGCCCTATATCGTTCTTCTCTTTTCTTGATTTCCTTTTCAGCTTTTATCTTCTCTGAGATATCTCGATAAATAGTAAATTTGGCTATCATTTTCCCGTCTATGGTAATTGGCGAGCCGATTATCTCCACATCTACTAAAGAGCCATCTTTTTTATACCTTTTAGTGACCACACGTATCCTTTCGCCTTTTTTTGTTCTCGAAGTAAGTTGAGTGGCTTCCTGGTAGAAGGCTTCTTTAGCCAGAATATCATCTATATTTTGCCCCTTTATTTCGTCACTGGAATAACCGAATAGTTTAGTAAATTCTTTGTTTACCCGGATGACTTTTCCGTCAGGAGATAATAGAGCGACAGGTTCTGGACCACTCTCAAAGAGATTGTCCAAAAAGATAGCTTTGCTAATTATTTCATCCTGGAGTTTTTTTCTCTCAGTAATATCCCTGATAATAGCCAGGACGGCCGGTTTCCCTTTATATAGGATCTCTGTGACAGTGAACTCAACATGAACCTTGGACCCATCTCGGTGGAGCAAAGCCGATTCGTATCTCGTGGGAACTTTTTCTCCGGCTAGTCGTCGTTTGTGGATTTCGACTACTTTTGGTAATTCATCTGGATGCACGAATTTTATATAGGGGACATTAATTGTTTCTTCTTTTGGGTATCCGGTGAATTCTCCTAGTTTGATATTAGCGTATTTGACCATATCATCCTGAACTATAGCTATGCCATCATTAATGTAATCGAAAACTTTAGTTAAGATGCTGTATTCCTGTTTTATCTCATTCAGTTCTTTTAAGAGTTGAGTTTTCGACTTATAGTTTACCGCCATAGGATTTTATCTCCTTATTGGTAGATTCAGTTACGATTATTTGGTAGATTTTGCAGAAATCAAACTTTTCATTCTTTAGATCAAAAGCTCCCTTTTTGTAAAACCGGCAGAAGAGAGATATACCGAGTGAAGAATGTCTGATTTCAAAGAAAGGGCAGTCTTTACAGCCTTGAGGTTTAATGACCTGGTTCTGAATTCCCATTCTTAGCAATTATTATCATTCCGTTAAATTATTATATTTATAAAACTGATAAATAATACAACCAAAAAATTTAGATTTAGTAAATCACCTTTAATGGTGAAATGTGGGGTGAAATTGTGGCTGAACCCGAAATTTAGCTTTTTAGAAAGGAAGATTTCTTTTCAATTTTAATATCCTAACAGGTCCGAACTTCCTGACAGCTCGCCTCAATTTTTTCCTGGAAATATTACTTTAATCTGGGTTCCTCCGTTGCTTTTAATTTGAATTTCCCCACCCAATTGCTGGGTTAAGTCTCTCATTAGCTGAAACCCCATAGTGGAAGGATTTTCTACGTCAATATCGTCCGGGAGACCTATGCCTGTGTCATTGACCAGAAGACGGATTTTTTTATTGCCGTCTCTGAATAGTCTGATTGAAAGAATGCCTTTCTTTTTTCCCGGAAAAGCATGTTTGAGAACATTGGTGATAATCTCATTAATCAGCATGCCAAAGGGGATCGCTTTGTTTAAATCAAGATATATTTTTTCTAAATCAAGATTAATCTGAATCTGTTCTTCTTTCTGATTATAAATAAAATAAAGGTGGGTCACTAGATCTTCTATGTAAGAGGCGATATTGATTTTGTCCAGTTCTGTTTTCTTGTAAAAATGGTCATGGATAAGAGACATGGAATAAACTCTATCCTGAAGAGTTTGTAAGTATTTTATGAATTGGCGATTTTTTATTCTTCTGGCCTGGATTCTCATCAGGCTGATGATTATTTGCATGTTGTTTTTGACCCGGTGATGGATTTCGTGGAGCATAATGTCTTTTTCTTTTAAGGATTTTTTGAGGAGTTCCTCCATTCTTTTCCGGTCAGATATATCCCAGATGCAGGAACGGGTGCCAATTATTCCTTCTTCAGTTGTTAAAGGACAAGCAGCGACTTCAATATAAACGGGCTCTCCATCTTGTCTGATACCTTTAAATTCATAAACCCGAGGAGCTCTTTTACCTAATATTCTTCTTTGGTGATAATTNAACACCCTCTGGCGTTCCTCAGGATGAACAAGGTCGTATATTTTTACCTTTTTTAATTCATCAACACTCTTAAATCCAAAAATTCGGGCAACCCGGTCATTGGCATAGATAATATAGCCATCTTTATCGTCGATGAGGATACCGGCTTCCGCCCACTCAACAAGCTCGCGGTAACTTTTTTCAGACTCTTTCAGTTCCCTCTCCGCTTTTTTCCTGGCAGAAATATCGCGATAGATGACATACTTTCCAATAACTTCATCCCCGGATTTTATGGGAGATTCAGTAATATGAACATCGAAGGAAGAGCCGTCTTTTTTAAAGCGAGTGGCTTCCAATTCCACTTTTTCTCCTTTATCTGTTCTTTTTCTTATTTGCGTCGCTTCCTCCAGCAATTCTCCCCGGGCCACAAAGTAGTCGAGCAGTTTTCCTTCCATTTCGCTGATTTTATAGCCAAACATGCTTTCAAATTCTTTGTTTACTTTGATCACATGGCCTGATTTGTCTAATAAAGCCACTGCTTCCGGAGAGTTCTCAAAAAGGCTCTCAAAAAATAAGGCTTTTTCTCGTATTGTTTCTTCTGCCTTCTTACGCTGCGTTATATCTCTTATTACGACGATAATGGTTGGTTTGCCCTGATAGATGATAACACTTGAGTTTACTACTTCTATATAGGTTACTTTTCCATCAGCCCCCTGGATTTTCAATTCGTAATGAGTGGGGACATCCTCGCCTTTTAGTCTTCCTTCGTAAGCTTTTCGGACTTTCTCTACATCTTCAGGATGAATAAATCGGTCATAAGTCGTTCCAATAAGCTTTTCAGCCGGGACGTTGACCATTTGAGCTGCACTTTGATTGACATNCTTCACCCGACCATCCTGAACGATGATGATCCCATCAGTAATAGTGTTAAAAAAATTAAGAAAAAGATTTAATTTTTCATGAAGTTCGCGGATTTCCTGGAGAAGTTCTTCTTTGGTTTTTTGAGCACTAGTTTTCTGAGTGTTCATAAAGGAGGCTCCTTATTATTTTATTGGGATTTAGAGAAGAGGAGGGCAGAGGGGGGGAGTAATGAAATACTTGATAAAAATGATTATTTTTACAGTATAATTTTGTGGGGTGCAGCTTGTTGNCCATCCTTGTTTAATTTCATTTTTAGAAACTAGGAATAAGATAAAAGCATGAATCAAAATGCTTGTAAATCACCTTTAGGGGTGAATTTTTGTGGGAAAAATTATCAATAGCGCCTTTTCTTTTTGTTTCAATGAGCATTTGGTTTGTTTTAATAATTTGGCTTAAATCAGATATTACGATAATAAATATTGTAACAAATAGCAAGTTATTATAGGTCATCTTTAGGGNGAATAGGGAATGCATTTTGAGGGAAAGGATAGATAATATCGAGTAATTGCTTCATGGTTTGAGTTAAGGCTTCTTTTATTTCCCGTTGATCATTATGTTCATTTTCTTTCTCTATGAGAATTATTTATTCTTTCTTACGTTTATTAAGTAGAAGCGATATCCNGCCCAGAGTGCCTTTTTTGTTTCACCGGGTCCGGACTTCCGGACCCATTATCTNAATAATTCTCCGGAAAAATCACTTTAATCTGTGTCCCTCCATTACTCTTAATTTGGATTTCTCCATCTAATTGCTGAGTTAAATCTCTTATTAATTGCATTCCCAATGTAGAGGGATTTTCTATGTCAATTTCTTCAGGGATGCCAATTCCATTATCATTAAATATGAGGTGGATTTTTCTTTTTTCATCTTTATATAGCTTGACAGAAAGATTGCCTTTCTTTTTTCCTGGAAAGGCATGTTTAAGAACATTTGTGATGATCTCATTCACTAGCATTCCAAAAGGGATTGCCTTATTTAGCCCAAGATAAATTTTTTTCAAGTCAAGATTAATTTGAATTTGGCCCTCTTTCTTGCTGTATATGAAGAAAAGATGGTCGATCAACTCTATTATATATGAGGCAATATTAATTTTATCCAGTTCTGGCTTCTTATAGAAATGGTCATGAATAAGAGACATAGAAAAGATTCTGTCTTGAAGTGTTTGTAAGTAATTTGCTAACTTTGAATTCTTAGTTCTTCGGGCCTGGATCCTCATTAAACTGATAATTACTTGCATGTTGTTTTTAACCCTNTGATGAATTTCTTGAAGCATAATTTCTTTTTCTCGTAGGGAGGCCTTAATCTTTTCTTTATNCCTTTTCCACTCAGTAATATCTCTGGCCACAGTATGCATGTATGGCCTTCCATCAAGAAAGATTCTTTTATTGCTGAATTCTATATCAACTTTTATTCCGTCTTTTCTCAATATTTTCGCTTCGCTGAGGAGGGATTCCCCTCCCATGATACGGTGAAAATACCGTTTATAGGCATGAAGGTCAGTTTCCTCGTGAAGATCAGGGATTCTCATTTTTAATAATTCCTCGCGAGAATATCCGGTCAATTCACTAGCCGCCTGGTTAGCTTCGACAAACTTAGCGTTTTCATCAGCAATGAAGATAGCATCTCGGGATCCCTCAAAGATGACCCGGAAACGTTCTTCATTTTTCTTGGCTTCTCTTTCGGATTTTTTTATTTTTGATAAATCTCTCCAAATAACAATTGTTAATATTGTTTGACCTTTCTCTTTAATTGGGGCAGCAGTTATTTCCACTTCTATTGGATCACCTGTCTTCTTGAAGCGGATTGTTTCTATTCTTACTTTTTCTCCTTTTTTAATCTTTTCTAAGATCATATTTGATTCTTCTACTTGATCTTCTGAAACAATTTTTGCCTCTCTTTTTTTTATTTCTTCCTGGGAGTATCCAAAAAGTTCAATAAATTTCTTGTTAACCATGANAACTTTTCCTGAAGGGTCATAAAGAGCTATAGCTTCTGGGGCATGCTCGAGTATAGTCTCTAGTAATTTGGCTTTCTCTTTTATTTCGTCTAATAATTTTTTCCTTTCTGATATATCTCTAATAATAGTTATTGTCGCTGTTTTCCCCTGATACTGGACGATATCGGAATTAGTCTCNAGATAAATAGTTGAGCCATCTGCCCCCTTGACTNTTAGCTCATAACGAGAAGGAACATTTTCCCCGCTTAATCGTCTTTTATATACCTCTCGGAATCTAGCTACATCTTCATCGTGAATATATTTTTCAAAGGGAGTGCCAATAATTTCATCTGGGGAATGTCCAACCATTCTAGCTGCACTTTTATTAGAATACTTAATAAGACCATCTTGAATGATGATAATTCCATCAGTGACTGAATCGATAAAATTGAGCAAAATTTCAGGATGCTTTTTTATTTCATGATTTTCTTCAATTAGTTCGGATTCTAATTTTTGGCATGATGATTGCTTAGACATTTAAACCATTCCCCC
>MTOP01000064.1 GCA_002010725.1 Candidatus Aminicenantes bacterium JdFR-80 | reverse complement strand
TTTTTTTCTCCCCTACACCAACTGACTTCATCAAAATCAGAATACCTGTCATAATAAATTTTCACTTGATTCTCACTTAATTTCCTGGATTATATTTAAGTGCAATAGTTTTAGAAAACTCCAAGGATGAACAAAAGATGACTCGATCAACCTTACGCACCAAATTCCGCATAGCGGTTATCGGCGGCTCGGTGGCTGATGAACAATCTCTCCAGGCAGCTTTCCGGATTGGAGAATTAATTGCCGAGAAAGGGGGTATTCTGATCTGCGGAGGACTGGGTGGAGTCATGGAAGCTGCCTCCCGGGGAGCCAAACACAAGGGAGGCCTGACGGTGGGCATTCTGCCCGGCTCTTCCTATAAGGAGGCCAACCCTTACATCGATCTGGCGTTGGCCACCGGTCTGGGGCATACCCGCAATTCCTTGGTGGCTCTCAACGCCGATGTAATTATCGCCATTGACGGCCGCTACGGCACATTAAGCGAAATTGCTCTGGGCAAAATTTACGGCAAGCCGGTTATCGGACTAAACACCTGGAAAATTACCGGAATAGAAATTGCCCGAACTCCGGAAGAAGCCGTCGAGCTTGCCTGGTCCAAATTAAAGTGAANCTCAGTGAGTGNAGTTTAAGGTGAGAACCGCGCTTCACTCCCTATAATCAACTCAAAAAATCAAGATTTGCTATAATGTAAACCGATTATGGTGAACTATCGGATAACCGTTTGTTATGACGGCCTGGATTTCTACGGTTGGCAACGTCAACCCAGATTAAAAACAATTCAGGGGGAACTGGAAAAAGCCATCGAGAGGATCACTGAGTTGCCGGTCAAGGTTATTGGGGCGGGCCGAACCGATGCCGGCGTCCATGCTCGCGGTCAGGTGGCCAATTTCCACACTATCTGTCATCTGGAGAACGAAACTTTTCTCCGCGCCCTTAACGGCCACCTCCCCTGGAGCATTCGAGTCACAGACCTCCGCTCCGTCAGCCCCAGCTTTCACGCCCGGCGTCTGGCTCTGGCTAAGACTTATCAGTACCGCATCCTCCACACTTCCTCCCCGGATCCCTTCCGCCTCCGCTATACTCTCTTCTGGCCGTATCCTCTTGATTATGAAGCCATGCAGGAGGCTGCCCGGCTTTTCCGGAGAAAAGACGATTTTTCGGCCTTTTCGGCCAATGATGATAAAAATCCTATCCGGGAAGTTGTCCGTTCGGAGCTGAAAAAAGAAAAGGATGAACTAATTTACACTATCGAGGCGAGAGGTTTCCTCCGCTATATGGTCAGGACAATCGTCGGCGCCCTGCTGGAAGTAGGCAAAGGAAAAATCCCACCGGAAAAAATTGATGAATTGTTTCAGGCCAGAAAAAGAGTTAAAGACATCCCCACCGCTCCTCCTCACGGGTTATGTTTGCTGAGAGTTATTTATCCTGAAGAATCTTCCCCATAATCAAGGCGTTCTCAGGCGGATTTTTATAATAGCCCTTTCTTACCCCGATGACTTCAAAACCCAATTTATTATATAGGTAGCGGGCNACCTGATTGGAAGGCCTGACTTCCAGAACCACATACCGCACTCCCTGTTTCTTCATCAATTCCAGAATTTCTCTGATTACCCTCTCACCTATCCCCTGCCCCCGCCAATCTGGGTGAACAGCTACATTGCTGATTTGAGCTTCATCGCCAATTTTCCAGTAAATCAGATAACCGATAACTTTTTCTTCGGGCTTATAAACGATGACAAAAGGAAAAGAAACAGATTCGTTCTCTATTTCTCCCAGAAAAGATGACTCCGGCCAGGGGTTGGAAAAGGACTGGCGCTCAATGGCTCCCACATAGGGAATATCTTTCTCCTCCATCGGTCGGAGGTAATATAACCGGGGTGAAAGCTTTTTTCCCTTAAATATGATCACTCCTCCGCCTGTGACTTCCGTAGGTAGAGAGGCTGGACACCATGAGGAGTCAGCCCTTTCCCTGCCTGCAAAAGATTGAATCCCAGCTGACCAACTTCATAAGCGATAAAGAAAGACCGGGCAGGAAAGCAAGCTTTAGTCCCCAGAAACTCCTGTATTTTCTGCTGATAAATATTTATCCCATTACCGATAAAAGCCACTGTCTTCCTTTTCGGAAGACGGCTGAAGAAAAAATCTGGTCTATAGGCTCCGGGAGAAATAATCTCGTTTAATTCCTCTGCCTGGAACTCATAAAGGGCCGCATAAACCTCTCCTTTTTTGGCATCAATCACCGGCGCCACCAGGGAATAACCGGAATCTCGCAATTTCCAGGCCAACCCCTCCAGAGTGGAAACAGGGGCAATGAGCTTACCCGAAGAGTAAGCCAGAGCTTTTATNGTACTCAGTCCAATTCGGATGCCGGTAAAAGAGCCCGGCCCCACAGCTACAGCATAGCCATCTATCTCCTTTAAAGAGCGATGGGAAAATTTAAGGAGAAGTTCAACCGAAGGTAGCAACCTTTCCGAGAAAGTTNTCGGGCTTTCCAGATTAANTTCGCCGAGCAGCCTGGAATCCTCTAGCAGAGCCACCGAGCCCCAAAAGGTGGTCGTATCCACAGCCAGGATGAGCATCACCTCACCTCTTGTCCAGCTGGTGAGCGTAAGGGAATAATCCACCGGCCTGAATAATAGCCAGCTGCACTCCGGAAAAGGGTATAAAATTAAATTTAATCTGCCTGGTGATATTTTCCCCCTGACCTGAAACGAGCGGCAGCCTCACCTCATCCCCGGTGGCCAGTTGGCCGTCNTTGACTAAAGTTTCCACCTCAGGACACCTGATGACGGGCAAAGCGGAATTAACCGCATTGCGAAAGTAGATAGCGCCAAAAGAAGGAGCCACAATGGCGGCTATCCCCAACGCCAGGAAACAGTCAACGGCCTGCTGCCGGGAGGAACCTGCACCGAAATTCCGGCCGGCTATTATAATATCACCCGGCCTCGCTTTCTGGGAGAAATCCTGCCAGCCTGCCAGATTACCCAGGGCATACTGACCCATCAGCTGGCGATCGGTGATATGAAGATGAGCATTATGATAAATCTGGTCCGTATCAATATCTTCAATCAGCTGTCCCTTTTCATCCACCAGCACCCAGACTCGACCTTGAATTATTTTTTCCTCCATTTCAAATATCCTCCGGAGAGATGATTTCTCCAGCCAGACAAGAAGCCGCCACCACCGCCGGACTGGCTAAATAAGTCTGCCCTTTACCCTGCTTGCCATAGAAGTTTCGATTGCCGGTGGAAATCTGTACTTCTCCTTCGCCGGTCAGGCCAATATGCCCCTCAGCACAGCCGCCACAGCCGGGATTACTGATTACGGCGCCGCTTTTAAATAAAATTTCCAGAATACCCTCATCTAGGAGGGTCTGATAAACCTGTCTGGTGGCCGGAACACATTTAAGGATGACTCCGTCTTTGACTTTTTTCCCTTTAAGTATGGCGGCGGCCTGGCGAAAATCTTCCACCCGTCCATTGGTACAGGAGCCGATAAAACCGGAATCTATTCTTGTGCCTTTGACCTCATCAATCGATTTGACTTTATGGGGAAGATATGGCACCGCCACCTGGGGCGGCAACCCGGAAACGTCTATTTCCAGCACCTCTTCATAGTCAGCTTCCGGATCCGGTCCAACCCAATCTTCCAGGCTAAATCCAGGAATTGCCGCCAATTCTTTATTCATGTTTTCATTAAGCTCGGGAACAAAGCCGATAATCCCCGCCATCTCTGTAACCATGCTGCACAGGGTGATCCGGCCGGCCAGAGTAAATTGGCGCACCGCCTCTCCCACAAACTCGACAGCCTTTAAAGCCACCTTTTTTGTTCCCAGAGTTTTACATAAATAAAGGGTCAAATCTTTGGGGCTGGCCCAGGGAGATGGTTGGCCGGTTATCTGGACTTTCACTGTTCCCGGAACTTCAAACCAGGTTCGGCCCGTTTTGAAAGAAAAAGTTATATCCACGTCACCCATTCCCTGACCGAAACAACCAACGGCTCCCAGGATATTCAAATGGCTGTCAGTCCCCACCAGCGTTTTTCCTGGTCCGGCCAAGCCCTCCTCCATCATCACATGGGAACCAATGCCGCAATCCACATCAAAGACCCGCAGACCGTGCCGTTGGGCAAAACTACGGCAGACTTGCTGATTATCAGCGTATTTTAAAGTACAGGCGGGCACACAGAGGTCAAAGGTAAAAACCACCCGGGTGGGGTCAAAAACCGGTTGCTCTCCATACTCCTGNTCATAATTTTTAACCACGTTGGGCCCCCCAAAATCCCGGGCGGAAACAACATCAAGGTCTAGCCAGACAATCTCTCCCGGTCGAACGGGCTGTCCGCAATGTGCGGAAATTATTTTTTCAATAATCGTCTGCCCCACACCCTTCTCCTTTTTAGATTTTCTCAGCCACCGCCCTGGCCATATCCAAAGTGGAGGAGTTGCCACCCATATCATAGGTCCTGACTTTTCCTTCCTTAATAACCGCCGCTACCGCCTTTTCCAGGCACCCGGCCAACTCCTTCTCTCCCAGCCATTCCAGCATCATTTTGGTGGCCAGAATCATGGCTGTTGGATTCACTTTATAGAGCCCGGAGTACTTGGGTGCCGAGCCATGGGTGGGTTCAAAAACAGCATAATTATCACCGATATTACCGGCACAGGCAAAACCCAGCCCTCCTACCAGCTGAGCGGAAAGATCGGAAATAATATCTCCAAATAAATTTTCTGCCACCAGAACATCATAATCCTGAGGATTCTTGATCAACCACATGGCCATGGCATCCACATTGGCTTCCCGAAACTCAATTTCCGGATATTCCCGGGCCATTTTCCGGGCTATATCCAGAATGAGTCCGCCTGTCTCCCGCAGAACATTGGGCTTTTCGACAATAGTGACTGAGCGTCGCTGCTGCTCCCGGGCATATTCAAAGGCCCGCCGTAAAATTCTCTCACAGGCTTTTTTGGTCATGATGCGAGTCGAGAGAGCGATTTCTTCAGCTGGTACGGACTCAAATTTTTTCATTTTAGGATGAATCAATAAAGCCTGTCTAACCTCGTCGGGTAAAGGATGGAATTCTACCCCGGCGTACATGCCTTCGGTATTTTCGCGGAAGATAACCAGGTNAATATCATCCCGATAGTTAAGGGGATTCCCCGGATAGGCCTTACAGGGACGGAGGTTGGTATAGAGATCGAATTCCTGCCGGAGACGGACAATGGGGCTGAAATAGGTCAAACCCTTCTCTCGCAACTCCGGAGCTAATTCCTGCCAGGCATCTTCCTTAGGTTTGGATGTAATGGCCCCAAAAAGGCAAACATCGGTCTGCTTCAGTAATTGAATTGTCCGCTCAGGTAGGGGATTGCCTTCCTGACACCAAAATTCCCAGCCAATATCACCATACACATACTCGGCATCGAGCTGCAGCTTATCGAGAACAATCATCGCCGCTTCAATCACATCTTGACCTACCCCATCACCTGGCAAAACAGCTATACGGTATTTAGCCATATAATTCCTCCTCTTTTTTTTATTAAAATGATGATTTAATTTTAATTATTCCCTTTTCCCTTCATTGCTTTTAGAAACAGCTAATTTCTGGCGAGTATAAGGGATTAACCCCCCGGCCCTGATAATCTCCAGGACCATCGACGGCAATGGCGGCAGCCGCCACTGTCTTCCTCCGGAAACCAATTCACCCGCTTCAAGATTAAGCTCCACCTCATCACCCTGATTAAGGTCAGCCACAACTTCTTCCTGAACAAAAACCGGCAACCCCTGGTTAATGGCATTCCGAAAGAAAATCCGGGCAAATGAGCGGGCAATCACCGCCTGAATACCGGCAGCCTTAAGACAAATAGCTGCCTGCTCCCGTGAACTTCCGCAACCAAAATTCCGGCCAGCCACAATCACGTCACCTGGTCGAACCAGACGGGCAAATTCGGGATCCAGGTCCTCCANGGCGTGGCTGGCCATCTCCTCGGGAGTCAAGGGGGTATAGGTATATTTCCCGGGAAAAATAACGTCGGTATTGACATTATCTCCGTATTTCCAGACTTTGCCTTTCATGATAAGTACTTCCTTGGGTCTGTAATCTGGCCCTCCAGGGCCGAGGCAGCAACTGTGGCCGGGGAAGCCAGATAAATAAATGATTCCCGGCTGCCCATCCGGCCCCGGAAATTACGATTGGCGGTGCTCAGGGCCACTTCTCCGGGAGCTAGAATCCCCTGATGAGCTCCCAGACATGGTCCACAACCGGGATTAAGAATCAGGCAACCGGCTTCAATAAAAATATCAATTAAACCCTTTTTCAAAGCCTTAAGTAACTCTTTCCGGGAAGCCGGGATAACCAGAACTCTCACCCGGGGATGAACTTTCCTCCCCCGCAGAATCTTAGCCGCCACTTCGAGGTCTTCCAGCCGACCATTGGTACAGGTGCCAATCAAAGCTTGGTGAAAAGCAAGACCGGCCACTTCTCCCACCGGTCGGACATTATCCACTGTGTGGGGACAGGCCACCTGAGGTTCCAGTTCATCTAAGTTCAGAGTGATGATTTCACTATAACAGGCATCACTATCGGAAGTAACAACCTCGTAGTCATCTACTTCCAATCGCTGCAAAAAATCGAAGACTTTCTGGTCGGGGGCAAAATAGCCATTCTTAGCTCCCATCTCGGCCGCCATATTACAGAGCACCATCCGGGAAGCCAGAGAAAGAGACGAGGCTCCTTCTCCCCAAAATTCCACCGCCTGATAGTTGGCCTTATCCGCTCCGTGATCACCNATGAGTTTTAAAATAATATCTTTGGCGTAAATTCCCGGTGGAAGATTGCCCTCCAGATTAACTTTAATGGTTTCCGGAACCCGCAGCCACAGCTCGTCGGTCGCCCAGACTGAGGCCACCTCCGACCGGCCCACCCCGACGGAAAAGGCACCGAAGGCTCCATAGGTAGTGGTGTGTGAATCAGCACCGATAATTATTTTCCCTGGAGCGGCTAAACCATGCTCGGAGAGCACCTGGTGACATATCCCCTGATTAACATCAAAAAAATTTTCGATGCCCTGTTCAGCCACAAATTCCCTGATCACCTTATGATTTAAGGCATACTTCTCTGAGGAAGCCGGCACCACGTGGTCGAGAACAATGACCAGTTTCTCCGCTCGCCGCACCCGGGAAATTTCTAGCTTGCGAAATTCATTGATGATGGCCGCAGTGTTATCATGAGAGAGAATGCAGTCGGGAGAAACCACCACTATATCGCCGGCCCTAACCTCCTGACCGGCCCGCTGTCCCAGAATCTTCTCCGAAAATGTCCGACCCATTGTACCTCCTCTTTCCGGCTCTCTTACTTAAACGGTTCAAAATTGACGAAATCAGCGTGATTAATAATAATGGCTTCCACGGTCGCCCGGCGGCCGTCACCTTCTTTGGAATGGCAGGCTATGATATGGAGCACCTCTTCCGGGAGGCCAAATCTAGCAGCAAAGACGGCCCCGGAGAAGGGATGGCGGAGTAAATTTCCTGAGCGACTCTTCTTGAATTTCCCTCCGGATTTTTCAAACTCAAAAAGTTTGCCGACATCATGAAGTAAGGCCCCGGCCAGCAGAATATCCTGATTGATATTAATCCGATCACCATAAACACCCTTCATAGCCCGGGCAATTTCAAGTGCGGTCCGGGTTACGGCCCGGGTATGGTCAATAATATTAATTGGTGTCTGGTCGATGAGAAGAGTAAAAGGCATTGCCAGTAAATCGGCTACTTCCCAGCCTCCCTCAACCATAGCCCTCTTCCAGACTTCCATGGTTTTGGCTTTCAAGTCCAGGTCTTTAAACTCGTTCAACTCCGGGAATAAAAGGAAAAGTTGTTCATCCATGGTTGCCTCCTTCGAAATCTCTTTCCTCCGGGCCATCATATTCGAAATCCTGGGGATGGATTTTTCTCATGGGACGCATGCGGGTCTTCTCTTCGTGAATATGAGCCACAAGCCCCGGAAGGCGGGCGATAATAAAAAAGGCGTTACCCATCTCCGGAGGTATACCCAGTTCGCAAAGCAAAGCCGCAATCGCTCCATCGACATTTATCGGAAGTTGGCGGCCGATCATCTCAGCCAGCACCTTCTCGACAAGACGAGCCGTCTGAATGTATCTGCCGGCCAGACCCAGTTCNTCAGCCAGTTTAAAGAGTTTCGTTGTCCGGGGATCTTGTGTATGGAGCCGGTGACCGAAGCCAGAGACTCTTTTGCCGGCTGATTTCAACTCCTGAAGTACTTCTCTGGTTGCCTCTTCCAGAGTAATTCCCTGCTCATTACTCAGGTTAACAATCAGAGTTAATTGCCGCATGCCCTCTTCAATCGCCCCGCCATGGTAGCGTGAAATGGCCAGGACACCGGCAGCAACAGCTGCATTCAATTCAGCTCCGGTCGAAGCCACTGTCCGCGCTGCCAGGACCGACGGCGGAGTGGGGCCATGGTCAATCGAAGAAACCAGAATCGCTTCAATGAGCCGGCCCACCTTCGGGGAAGGCAGTTCTCCTTTTAACAGCAAGTAGACCGCCTGGCCGAAACTGATCCGACCCATCAAGCGGTCAATCGGATACCCCCGCACCATAATCTTATTAGGCTCAACCCGGGTAATTGATGTCTTCCAGTGAAGATCACTCATTATCTCCCCCCTTAATTTTTTCGCAATAATTCANTCACAAACCGGGGAATATCAAAAATCGAATCCACCACCNGAACACCGGCTTCCTCCAGGCATTTTCTCTTGCTCTCATAGGAGCCCCGGNCTCCTTCGATAATCGCCCCAGCGTGAGAAAATCTCGTCCCGGCCTTGGCGGCTTTGCCGCCGATGTAAGCCACCACTGGCTTGGTCAGCTTCCCCTGCTGGATTAAATCTGCCACTCTCTCCTCCTGCGTTGTCCCGATTTCCCCGAAAAGGACAATTACTTCTGTCTGGTCGTCCTGCTCAAAATACTGGACAATCTCCGGCAGACCCAGACCGACCACCGCATCGCCGCCCACATGAATAATCGAGCTCTGGCCAAACCCGGCCTTGGTTAAATAATAAGAGATAGCGGAAGTCATACCTCCACTCCGGGAGCAGACTCCCACCTGTCCCGGTCGAAACCATTCCCGGGCTCTTTCCGCCCGGCCGCCGATCATTCCCAGAAGAGCCTTGCCCGGGCTGACCATNCCCAGGGTATTGGGCCCCAGACAAACAGCCTCTCTAGCTGAGGCGACGGCCAGGATTTCCAGAAGATCATAAATGGGGACACGATCTGGAATAAGAACACACATTTTCACTCCGGCGGCCAGAGCCTCCAGGGCAGCCTCTTTGACTAAAGTAGCCGGGACAAAAATAACCGAAGCCGTCGCTGGCCCTTTTTCTTCCAAAGCCTCGGCCACGGAATCAAAGACCGGGATCCCATGAACTTCCTCACCACCTCTTCCTGGAGTTACACCAGCAATCACCTGTGTTCCGTAGTCTTTCATCAACCTGGCCCGGACCTTTCCTTCACGCCCGGTTATTCCCTGAATGATGACTCGCGTCTGTTTATCAACCAGAATAGCCATCTTTTAATTGGACCTCCGTGTCTTTTTCTGCTGCTCTTTAATTACTTGCTGACGATATTCCGCCAGGCCGGGTATCGGCAGATAAACATAGATGGCGTCCTGTTCATGAAATTTACAGAATATCTCGCAGGCCAGACATTCAGTACATTTTCCTTTCTGAGCCTCCTCCGGGGAAATATTCAAGACAGGGCGGCCGGCCTTATCCGGCTCCAGGATGCCCGCCAGACAGGCTTTAATACATCCTTTGGTCTGGCAGGCTTCACAGGCCCGGTGATCTATCAGGACTTCCCCGGTCATCGTGGCAAAACGATAAGTATAGTTTGAAAAATCAGGATAAACCAGGGGCGAAACCAGGTGGCTCTTTGAAGCGTTTTCCCGGACCAGTTCGGCCAAACGGGCGGCGCAAAATTCAGCTGAATCAGCATGACCATAACCCTCCACCACTCCTCTTATCCTGGTCAGATAAGTCTGTAAAATCTGAACAGCCAGATTTTCATAATTGCCGCCCAGGCGAATAACCGCTGGAATGGCCAATTTCTCTTCAAGAAAAGCCTTAACCAACCCCCGGGCTGAATGATATTGCTCCTGGCTGGCCACTCCGGAACCGGAAGCAAAGTAGCCTTTCAGAAAGGGTTGAGAGAGAATAATCCGAGCTGCCCGGTAAACCTTGCTGGCCGGAGGATTACCACTGGTATCACAATAATTGGCCAGCTTGAATCCCCGGGCCAGCACAGCATCCATGGACATCATCGAACCTCCTCCACCTGCTCCCTGAAAGCCGATGACCATCTCCTCGGGAGAAGGGTCCTCCTCCATCTGGAGAAAATAAAATGTTCCCCGGTAATCATTCTTTTCCACCTGGTAAGCGATTTTCTCCAGAGGAGTCGGTGGGCGGTCGAATTCCCGGGCAATTTCAATGGACAGTTCTGGATGCCGGAAGACAGCGTAATCATCGACCGCCAGATGACAATCAGCGGCGACCAGCTCGCTACCTTCGGTGAGAACAAGAGGATTGACTTCCAGACTGCGGGCCTCAACCTGTCGGGCGATTTTATAAAGTCTGGTCAGGGTTGAAGCCAACTGAACTAGTATTTTCCCTCTAAAATCCTGCCGCTGGAGGATATTTCTCACTTCGTATTCTCTCAAACCTTGGGAAATTTCGATAGTGAGACGAACTATCTTGTCGGGAGCTTTTTTAGCTATCTCCTCAATTCCGGTACCACCGACGCTGCTGAAAATAAGAACCGGCTTTTTGGCCGCATCATCAATGATCACGCCAGCGAAAAATTCCCGGGCAATGGCCAGTTTCTCTTCCACTAACACTTCCTTAACAGTAAACTTGCCAATCTTTCGGCCGAAGAGGTCTTTTGCTTTTTGCTCCGCTTCCTCCGGGGTCTGGGCAAATAGAATACCTCCTTTTTCCGCCCGACCGGTCACCCAAACCTGAGCCTTGAGCACTACCGGACAGTCGAGCCGAGCGGCAATCCGCTGGACCTCCCGGGGAGACCGAGCCACCTCGCCGCGGGGAATCTTNATTCCTTTCTCCTGGAGTAGCTGCTTGGCTTGATATTCAAACAGTCTCGCCATCTCTCTCTCCAAAAAGCACCTATATTATTCAAGGGAGGGATTTTTTTGTCAATCAGGAGAAAAGGGGCTAACCACAACTAAAAAAATAAAATTCAAAGAATTAAACTCACACTCACTCTAACTCAGCCCCCCTAAAACAAGTCCCCCCAGCAAAAAAGGGGAAGGAAGAATGGCGCTTCCTTCCCCTGAGAAAAACCTTATTGTTTAAACAGAATAAACAGGCTTCACTCCAGCCATACCTTGACTACTTCTCCTTCATCATAAATTTCAATTAATGACTGGGCTCCCAGTTTCTTTAATTCCTGCCACAGCTTTCTCAAATTCAGCTTCTTCCCCCCACAATTTACTTTTAAATCCTCCTCCTCAACCAGCTGAATCATCCATTCAACCAGCTCTAAGGGCAAAGTGATCCTGACTTTATCCTTCTTGCTCCGGGAATCATAAATCTGTAATTTAAACCATTTCACCTCCCGACCGACCTGATAATGGGGATTCTCTCGGACAGCCTGACGTATCACCTGGAGATCCCGATCAATGGTCTTAACTCCAGAAAAACATAACCCACTGACCAGAAGAAGACCGATTAAAGCCCAACTTATTTTTTTCACTGTTAAACCTCCTTATGCCTGAAATTAATCTACCCAGATCCGAATAATGGTTTCTTCGGATTTTATTTCCAGGATTTCTCCTTTAAATTCGTTTAATTCCCTGATAATCCGGTCGATATCATAGCCCTTCTTCTTGAGAAGCTCTTTGTTATCTTCATCAACCGCCCGCAGAGCTAGATCAGCCAGAACCCAAGGAATAGTCAGATTGACCTTCAATTCTCCTTTTTCATAAACCTGGAGATGAAGAAGTTTCGTTCTTGTTGCCGGTTTCTCCCGGGCAAATTCACCCAGGGACTCTGGGTCAATCCGAAGAAGAGCAATCTTAGCCCGGTCCCGAAGTTCTTCATCTCTTTCTTCAGCGAGTATTTTCTTCAAAACCTTTAAACTCCGGCGGGCTATTTTTTTCTCCCGGACATAACTTAGTTTAAGTGCCGCATAATACTGGACCACTTTGTTGGGATGGTTCAGGCGNGCGGTGATTAAGGAAATATAATCTTTTTTTCCTTTTTTATATAGAACAAAAGCCAGGTCAATAATTGATACTTCTGCTTCTTCCTCCAGACTGGGATTTCTTTTCTGCCTCCGGAGAAATTGCTGATAACTAGTTATCGCTTTTTCCTCTTTGCCCGGCTGTTCCTGCAAACACCTAGCCTGATAGAAGAGGGCCTCCGTAACCAGGGGACTCTGAGGGAACCGTTGAATAAGGGCAGCCAATTTCGCCTCTGCCTGAGCCCATTCTTTATCAAAAATTAGAATTTTTGCTTTCTGAAGGAGGTCGGCCGCTTTGTTTTCCTCTGCCAAACTGACTCCCGCTAAGAAGATTAATATAATAAGCCCGATGGCTGCTCTTTTTCTCACTTTAGACCTCACTTTCATCTAATTCTTTTTTAATGAGATTTATTTTCAAAAGTAATTGCTTCTCCTGAATAAACCGCTGGAGCTGGACCACCTCTTCCGCCGAAAGTCCCTCGCTGACTTTAATAAGTTCATAAATTAAAAACTCTATTTGATCACATAAAGCCTTCACCCTGGCCAATCGGAGATCGGTCAGTTGAGAATTAATATATTTTTTCTTGAGCAATAATTCCTGAATTTGCTCCGCGGTCAACTCCGTCTGCCAGAATCGCTGAGCTTGATCACTAGGTAATTGAAGAAACTCCAACAGGAGTAATTGACTTTTGTCGAGATAATCTCTCATTTCCTCGCGCGCCAAGTGTTTTTCCACTTGAGCCAGCATTTGCGGGGGAAAATTGAAACCCGCATCCTGACGGGGCTGAGGCAACCAACCCTTGAGGAGAACAAGCATGCAGAGAGCTCCAATGACTGCGCCAGCCCCCAGCCCTACCCAGAGAGGGCGCGTTAGCCAGGGCAACCACCTTTTCTTCGTAACGATAGGGAATGATTCAAACTTCCTGTTCNCCACTCTGCTTTTTATAGCGCGGGTCACCTCCCGGGTGAATGAATCCCAGTCTATCTCAGCCTCTTCTTTTCTGAGCTCCGCCGAAAAATCATCCACCGCCTGGAGAAGTTGCTGGTATTTTTTCAATTCCAGCCGGCATTCAGAACATTGCTCCAGGTGGAGGATTATTTTCTTTCTTTCAGCAGGAGTCAGTTCACTGGTTAAAAAAGCTCCCAAATTTTTCCTTGTCTGACGACAACCTTTCATTCCTGTCCTCCTAATAAAGGTTCAAGGTGCTGACGGAGATGTCGCAGGGCTTTAAAATGAAGGGATTTGACTGTTCCAGGAGCTATACCCAAAACCTGGGCAATCTCATCAAACTGGAGTTCATTGATATGTTTGAGAATAAAAATTAATTTCTGCCGGGGACTCAATCTTTCGAGGGCTTCACCAATCAGCTGGCGTAACTCACTGCTTTTCTCTGGAGAAATTACTTCTTTCACCAGGATTGAAAAAGTAGTTGAGTGATTAAACTCGGCTCCTCTTTTCTGACTCTTCTTTCGGCGATACCGGTCAATACACAAGTGGCGGGCAATCTGGAAAAGCCATCGTTCAACATTGGTCTCCTTTTTCAAATAATCAATCTTTTCGTAAACTCGCATGAACGTTTCCTGGACAATATCTAAAGCCTCTTCCCGGTCGCGAAAAAAAGCATAGGCCAGACGGAAAATCTTTTTCTGATAAGCTGCCATAAATTGAGCCAGAGCCTCTTCGTCACCTGCCCGTAGCTGTAGTAATAGCTCTTTTCCAGCCAGGTCATTAGCCATCTCTGCTTCATTCATTTACCTGCTTGTATCCTTTCCCCTAAAGCAAAATTCTATTCTAACCAAATCAATACTCTAGCATCTTCAGTTACGGCTTCGAGAAGAAGACCGGGGCCTCTTTCGAAAATCAGCCGCCATTCATCATCTCCGATTTTCCCGGCCCAGTGACTCCCGGAAAATTCGGCTTTTTCGTCTTCATCGTCAAAAAGACAATTCATTCCACCCTGAAGCAGACCCAGAGGAGCTTCCATTTTAACCAGTCTCTCTTCGTCTTCCTCATAGACTAACAGACAAATTTTCTGGGCCCTCACGGGATGAGCCCGGGGCAATTCTGCAATCCGCTGGTAAGCTCTGGCAAAATAAGGCTCAGGGTTGTCGACTCTCTCTATTACCTGAACCAAACCACAACCCACACTGGTTAATAACCCAATTATAAGAAACAGACCAATTATTTTCTGTCGACTCCCTGATGTTGACATTACCATCTCCTTACTATTTTGTTTTCCAACCTTCCTTACGCAAACCACTGGAAAAAAGTTTATCCCCGAATATCTTTTATCTTCATTTAATCAAATCAAACTTTCAACTCTGCCTGGGAGATGATCAAGCCTTCTCTCCAGAAAAATATCTTGCCTCTCTGAGCTCGATACAGGTAAAATCCACTTACAGGAGGATGAGATGAAAAAAAGAACCACCTATTTATTGATAATTATCCTCTTTTTTATTTTCCTTATTGGCGCGACGTTTTTATCACTATTATATTTTGAATTCACCCAGGCACCATCAGTTAAGACCAATTCTTTCCTGATCATTAAACTTCAAGGTACAATCGTTGAAAGAGCAGCCCCGGATTTATTTTCCCGAATTTTTGAATTAACTCCTCGACTTTCGATGTACGACATCTGGTTTACCTTTCGCAAGGCCAAAGCCGATCCCCGGATTGAGGGCATTGTTCTTTATCTGGGACAATTGCAATGTGATTGGGGGAAAATCAATGAACTTCGAGATCTTATCCTGGATTTTAATCAATCCGGGAAGCGAACCTATGCTTATTTTGAAGAGACTCTGGATGTTGATAAAGAATACTACCTGGCTACAGCCTGCCAGGCTATTATTCTTCATCCCCTGGGAACCCTGGGCATCAACGGATTGGGTGGATACGTACCTTTTTTCAAGAATGCCTTAACCAAACTGGGGATTGAGTTTGAAGTCGAACACCTGGAAGAATATAAAACAGCCTACAACATGTTCACCGAGGATAAGTTCACTCCTGCCCATCAGGAAATGCTGGAATCTATCTATAAAGATATTTTCCAACGCTACCTGACCACTGTGGCCCAGACACGAGGTAAGAAAGTCGATGAAATGAAGACACTCATTGACCGCGGTTTTTTTCAGGGAGAAGAAGCGGTGACCGCCGGATTGGTGGATCACCTCTTCTATCAGGATGAATTGGGTGAATTTCTCAAAAAACAAACAGGAAAGAAAATAAGTTTTATTAGTTATTCGAATTATCTCCGGGTTAAACCCTCCTCTCTGGGCTTGAACAAAGGACCCCGGGTGGCGCTGGTTTATGCAAGTGGACCCATCCACACTGGCGAAAGCAGTTTCCAGACGATTGGGAGCACTACCCTGAGTAGATGGTTTCGCAAAATCAGGAAAGATAAATCGATTAAAGGAGTCGTCTTTCGGGTGGATAGTCCGGGCGGTTCAGCGGTGGCCTCTGACATTATCCGCCGGGAAATCCTCCTGACCAAAAAAGAAAAACCAGTGGTGGTCAGCATGAGTGATGTGGCCGGGTCCGGGGGTTACTGGATTTCGCTCGCCAGTCACCGNATTATTGCCCAGCCCCAGACATTAACGGGTTCCATTGGGGTTATCTCGGGAAAAGTCAACATGATTGCGCTTTATAAGAAAATAGGGGTGACAGCCGAGAAAATAACCTATGGCCGTCATGCTGATATTTTCTCCACTTTTCACCGATTGACCCCTGAAGAACGGCATCTGCTCAAAGAGCAAATCACCAAAATCTATGACGAATTTCTCTCCCGTGTGGCTGAGGCCAGGTCCAAAACCAAAGAAGAAGTTCACCAGATGGCCAAGGGTCGAGTCTGGACAGGTGCTCAGGCCCAACAACTGGGTCTGGTTGACGAATTGGGCGGACTTACCCTGGCCCTGCAAAAAGTCAAGGAATTAGCCGGGCTTCCACTGGAACGTGAGGTGAAATTGATCGTCTTTCCCCGAGAAATTTCCTTCTGGAGCTATCTCTTTTCGCGGAGGAGAATCGCGGCTGCTCCTTCTTGGCTTCTCCAGCGGCTTTCTTCCCGAATCAGTTCTCAGGAATTACAGATGCTAAAAATCTGCGAGCTCCTCCAGCAATCAGGGTCCCCCAGCTGGGCGCTGATGCCCTTCTGGCAGGCTCCTCAGTGAGTTATAGTTGAATGATTGGGCCTGATATTTTATGATATTTTTTAATGAAGTGGCTAAAGAAAGCTGTTCTTCTGGCAATTGTTCTGTTAATCAGTCAAAATCTGGGACTCTCTTCGCAGAGTCATGACCGACCCGCCAGACGTTTCCAAATAAAAACCATTCCCCCCGGCCGTCTTTCCCGTATTGTGTATCTTTCCGCAGGCAAGGCCGTCTTTCTCCGGGCTCGACCCACAGGAGAAACATACCTGAGTTTTTCTGATAATCACCATCTCTCTGAACAGCTGGTCTGCCATGGCGATTTTAACCTCAGAAAAGATAGAACCGGGACAGTCTGGATGGCTGGAATCTCCGGGGAGACTTCCTCTCCCCAATTAATTTTACAGAAAATAGGGCAAAAGCCATGCCTAATCCTCCCCCTGGTCAATCAAAATCAGCAGATATATGCCTCCTCCCTTGATTTTGCCTTTGACCTGGCCAACCAGGCTGTTTTTGTCTGGCTGCAAAGAACTACCCAGCAGTTTTCTCTAAAGGGATATTCCTCTTTCACCGGAACGACCTGGGAGATAAGTCATCCCTCTTTAACTTCAGCTTCTTTCCCCCGGATTCTGATTGACCAGGGCAATCGGATATGGCTCTTCTGGGTGGGGAATGAACGGGAAAACGATGACATCTTTGTCACCTATTTTGATGGCACTCACTGGGCACCGGTCACCTGTTTAACCACCAGCAATCCCTATCCCGATATTTTTCCCCAAATTAAAGAGGATCCCAGCGGTCAAATTTGGCTGGTTTGGAGTGGTTATGACGGCCACGATTATGAAATATACAGCCGCGTCTTTAACGGACTGGCCTGGTCAAAAACGAGACAATTAACTAATAATACTACTGGAGATAGTGCTCCTTCTCTAATCATCACCCCTGCTTTTCCTTTGATTTTCTGGATTCAGACTGAACATAACACCAGTTTTTTAGCCGCCACTTATTGGCAGGAGGAAAAAGAAGGCAGCTCCCGAATCCTCTTCAAAAGCCACTCGCCTCTCTATAAAATATATTCCGCTGCCCAGAATGGCCAGGTGAGCCTGCTTCTCCAGGGGATTAAAGACAGCACCCTCCTCACCACCACTTTAGAGCAAATAATTTCTTCCAACGAAACCTTCACTCTTAAAGCTGAAGAACCATCTTCCGTTCCCGTTGTTAATCCTGAATTAAATGACAGCTACTACATTGGTTTTGGTGATAGTATTACTTACGGCTATATTGATTATCATGAAGCGCCTGACTTAGGTTATATTCCCCGTCTTCAAGAGATGCTTATCCAGCACTACGGGGAAGGCTTGGTCATCAATGAGGGCTGGCCGGGCGAAACCACTGTCCACGGAGTTACCCGGATTGAAGAAGTCTTAACAACCCACCAAGCTCAATATCTTCTCTTAATGGAAGGAACCAACGATATTATTTTCCAGGAAATTTCTACCGATACTTCTGAATTTAATCTGCAGGAGATGATCAAGAAAAGTAAAGAATATGGAGTTTACGTCATTATCACCACCATCATTCCCCGCAACGACTGGCGTTGGAAGCGGGTTTATTATCGAGAAAGAATCTATGATCTTAATGACCGCATCCGCCATCTGGCCGACCAGGAAAAAATTCCGCTCATTGATTTCTTTAATATTTTTTATAATTACCCCGAAGAAGACGGCGGCTGGACCTCCCTTCTTTCCACTGACAAAGTCCACCCCAGTGAAAAAGGTTACCAATTGATGGCGGAGTCATGGTTCGCTGAGATCAAACTGACCCCTTTCCCACCCCAAGATATTCGAGTCCTGAGAGTCAGGGATGGCCTTGTCCCTGTGCCTCACACCGCTAATGTCATCATCTGGCAGCCTAATAAGAAATTAGACAACGACAATTACTTTCTTTTAATCAACATCTACCGTCGGGACCGAACTCACGCCAGTAATCAATTTGAACTAATCTACAGTTTGCCCTGTTCTCCGAAAGAAGTGATTAAAACCGGGGTTATCGGCTTCCCCAGCTTCAACAATTTCAGCTTTCAATTTGTTGATCGGGGAATTGACCAACAGAAAAAATATGAATATATGCTTTCTCTCATCAGGCAGGACGAAGTCGAAGGCCCGCCTTCCAAACCAGTGCGTGAAGAAGTTGTCTTTATTACCCTAAAAGAAAAAAGACTGTCTTCACCCCTCTTTAAGAAATAAAAATCGCCTTCTCTATCCAGAAATTAAATTTAATTTATTTATTCTTTTCTGGAGGCTTTTTCTTCTCTTCTTTCTTCTTTTTTTCCTCCTCAAGTAACCGGCTCTCTTCCACCAAGACTTTTTCGCCGGGTTTCATCAGCCATAATTTCTCTCTGGCTTCTTTCTCATAAGCTTCGGGATACTCCTTGAGGACCTTGATTTCTTCCATAAGCCTGTTTTTCTGCTCCACCAGGGCTTCTATTTGCTGTTGTAAAGCTGCCTTTCTTCTCTGAGCCTTTCTAATCTCCAACCAGCCTCGTTTGCCAAAAAAGGAAGCCGCGAAAATTACCAGCACCAAGAAGATAGTCAGACTGATGAAAACTCTTCTTTTCCAGATATCCTTTTTTCTTTTGTCTTTTCTGTCCATTATAAATAGAAATCAGCCAATTTTCTCCCAGGCGGCTTTCATCAACTTATCCACCTCTGCCTCTTCTTCTGCCTCAGCATAGCACCGGATCAACGGCTCTGTTCCCGAAAGACGCAGTAGAACCCAATCATCGCCGGAAAAATCAAGCTTGATCCCATCCAGCTTAACCACATTCTCTACTTTTCTTCCGGCTAATTCTCCAGGGGGAGAAGCAATTAACTCGGTTAATTTTTTTTCCACCTCCAGAGAAATTGGCCGACTTTCCTGTTTAAACACTCTTCGGCCGTATTTTTGATGAAGATTTTCGATTAATTCAGATAAAGGTTTCTTAGCTGAGGCAACAATTTCCGCCACCAGCAATCCAGCCAGAATCCCATCTTTTTCCGGCAAGTGATCTTTAATGGTTAAACAGGCGCTCTCCTCGCCTCCGAAAATTATTTTTTTCTTTAAGAATAAATCAGCAATATATTTAAATCCCACAGGGGTTTTGTAGAGCGGTAAATCGTAACGGCGGGCAATGCGGTCAAGCAAATGAGTGGTCGCCACTGAGCGGGCCACTCCGCCATGCCACTTTTTTCTTTCTACCAGATAATCCAGAATAAGGGCCAGGATAAGATTCTGCTCAACAAAATGACCTTTCTCGTCCACAATGCCGAAACGGTCACCGTCAGCATCAGTAGCCATACCTAGATCAAATCCCCCCTGTCTCACCAGGGCTTTCAATTCGTTGAGATTCTCATCAACACAGGACGGAGTTATGCCGCCAAAATAGGGGTCAATATAACCATGGATTTCCTCAACCAAGATGTTATTTTCTTCCAGAATTTCATCCAAATATTCCCGACTGGTGCCATAGAGTAAATCCACAGCAATTTTGATGCCCGAGGAACGAAGTAGATCAAAATCTATTTTTTTCTGTATATAATTCAAATAATCCCGACGCAGGTCAATTTTTTTAATGTAACCCTCGTCGGGATAATAAGGGCAGAAGGAATATCCCTGGACTAAACTGGCCACTTCTTTCTCTATTTCAGCCGTCTCTTCAGGGAGAGCGGGTGCTCCCTCGTGGGTATTATATTTCAAGCCATTATATTCAGGCGGGTTAAAAGAGGCTGTAAAATTAATGCCTCCTTGAGCCTGATGGTTGATAATCTGGAAAGCTTCCGCCTGACTTGGAGCGTCTCTATCAGAAAATAAGACATGAATCCGGTTGTGGGATAAAATTTTGGCTGCTTCCAGAGCAAACCTTTCAGAAAGAAACCGAGTATCGTAATTGATAATCACAGTTAATCGGTTGTCAGAAAATTTCCTTTTCAGGTAATTGGCAATAGCTTGAACAACAATTCTCACATTTTGAAATGTGAATTCCTCCCCCATTATTCCCCGCCACCCGGACGTACCGAACTTTATCATCTCTTTTTCCAAAATTAACACAAGAATTTCATAAAAGCAAGGAAGCATTTCCCTTAAAAAACATACACAAAGCAACTCTTCCTATCATCTCCTGCCAATCCTCTGTATAATTATTATTCAAGGCCTATGAATCGCCGCGACCAGCCTTCACTCCCATTGCTCCTGGGATTAGCTCTAATTTCCAGCACCACACTGGCCCTGGAAATCAGCCTCTCCCGGTATTTTTCGGTTACCCGGAATTATCATTTTGCCTTTCTCATTGTCAGTATGGCCTTCCTTGGTTACGGGGCCAGTGGAACTCTTCTTTCTTTNCTTCGTCAACGGGTGCTCGTGAACGCGAGCTCCTGGCGAAGCCGGGCCGCCCTTCTCTATTCCCTGGCTATCTTGGGATGCTTCCTGCTCAGCAATGCCCTCTCTTTTGACTTAATTGAACTCTCCTGGGCTCCCCGGAAAATTTTCCTCTTTCCCCTCCTCTATTTTCTCCTGGCCAGTCCTTTTCTTTTCTCAGGAATAATCGTCTCTCTCACCGTCGCTCAGTTCCCCGGCTCAATCGCCCGCATCTATTTTGCTGACCTTACCGGAGCGGCTCTGGGAACTCTCCTTTCCTTTAGTCTTTTCGCCCTTCAAGGAGATAGAAGTGTCTTCCCTCTGCTGGCTCTTCTTCCTTTAGTGGCTTCTTTTTTCTTCATCTCAAAAAATCAAAAATTTATTGCGACCGTCTCCTCCCTGACCCTGGGTTTCCTGCTCATATTGCTCTGGTGGGCCCCCGGCTTTCTTGAGTTTCACCTCTCCCCTTATAAACCCCTTTCAGTGGCTCTCAGACATCCGGGAGCGAAAATTTTAGCCACCAGATGGAATGCCCTTTCCCGCCTAGATATCGTCGATTCACCGGCTGTTCGCTATGCCCCCGGGCTCACTCTTTTTTATGAAAAACAGCTGCCTCCCCAACTGGGAATTTCCATCGATGGCCAGGAAATATCAGCTATCACCTCTCTGCCCCCTAAGCCAGAAGAACAAAAAAATCTGGAATTTCTTAACCATCTTCCTCACTCTTTTATCTATGAACTGGAACCTTCTCCCAAAGTTCTACTGATTACACCCAAAGCTGGCCTCGACCTACTCTCGGCTTATTATCATGAGGCAGCCGCCATAACTTCTATTGAAGATAATCCTCTCCTTATTCAACTTCTCCAGAGCCAGCTAAAAGACTTTTATGGCTGTCTCTACCAGAGGCCTGGGATAAAGCTCCTGCTGAAGCATCCCCGCGCTGCCTTAAACAAATTAAAGGAGCAATTTAACATCATAATTTTCCCCTTTACAGACATATTTGGCGCCACCGGGACCGGTCTTTTCGGCTTCCGGGAAAATTATCTCTATACCCGAGAATCCTTCCAAAAAGCTTTTAATTTACTCCTTCCCGAGGGATGGATAGTCCAGAGTTTCTATTTATTGCCGCCGCCCCGACAGGAACTGCGATCTCTAGCCACCTGGATCGAAGTACTAGAGGCCGCCGGCTGCCCGGCTCAAAATCACCTTCTTCTCCTGAGAACCTGGGGAACACTCACCATCTTCATCAAAAAAACACCAGTCCTTCCTGAAGAAATTACAGCCTTCAAGAAATTCACAGAAGAAAATTATTTCGACCTGGTCTATTATCCTGGCATAATCCCTCAGGAAGCTAATCGAAATAACCAATTCCCGGAACCGATTTATTTCCAGTATACCCAGGCACTCCTCTCCCCGGCCAGACAAGAGTTTCTCCAGGAATATTTGTTTAATCTTAACCCGACAACCGATGACTCGCCTTTTTTCTTTAATTACTTTAAATGGTCCAGACTAAGAGAGACCTATCAGGCTTTTGGCCGGAAATGGCTGCCCTTTCTCGAAGGAGAGGGCTTGATTCCCCTTGTCCTCATCCAGGCTATAATCATCGCTGCTTTATTAATCCTCTCTCCCTTTCTGCTCTCAACTTCCCGGGAGCCAAGCCTGAAATCAAATAAAATATTCGGCTATTTTTACCTAATCGGCCTGTCCTTCATGTTCATTGAAATTACAGCTATTCAAAAATTCATTCTTTTCCTCGAACACCCTGTTTACTCCTTTGCCTCTATCCTCTTTATGATTCTTCTCTCTACGGGAATAGGTAGTCTCTTTTCCGCCAGAATTGAGCAGAAATGGCCGAGGGTTGGCCTGAAAAGAATTATTGTCTTCCTGGGGATATTTGAGATTTCTTACCTCTTCTGGATAAAACTTCTCTTTTCTCAGGGAATGCACCTGGCTCCGGGAATAAAATTCTGCCTCTCCTGGTTAACTCTCTTTCCCCTGGGATTTCTCATGGGGCTTCCTTTTCCGGCCGGGATTCGCCAACTTAAAGGCATCCCCCCTANAAAAATAGCCTGGGCCTGGGCCGTCAATGCGTTCTCTTCAGTGATTAATTCTATCATGGCTATCTTTCTGACTTTCTTTATCGGGTTTAACGGGGTTTGGATTCTGGCAGGGCTAGGCTACTTAGGGGCAGCGTTTCTTCTGGATTTCTCCCACCATCGGCACAAATCGAACTCCTAAGATATGTTTCACTTTAGGCCGGGAAGGAGTTTTGGTAATGAGGGTCAATGTCTGAAAATAAAGGGTGCTTCCCAGGGGAATTACCAAGCGACCACCGGTTTTCAACTGTTTCATCAAGGGAGGAGGAACATGATTGGCTGCACAGGTGACAATAATGGCATCATAAGGAGCATGCTCTGCCCAACCAAAATAACCATCACCCCATTTGACTTTGACCTGGTTGTACCCCAGCTCTCGGAGGACAGCTGTGGCTTTATCCACCAAATTTTTTCTTATTTCTATGGTGTAAACTTCATCAGTAATTTCCGCCAGGACAGCAGCCTGATAGCCAGAGCCGGTGCCGATTTCTAAGACCTTATCCCCCTTTTTCAAGCCAAGACATTCCGTCATCAGAGCCACAATATAAGGTTGCGAAATAGTCTGTCCTTCATCTATTGGTAAAGGATAATCATTATAGGCTTCACTCCAATACNGACGAACGACAAAAAGATGGCGGGGAACCTTCTTCATAGCCGTCAGAACCGCTTTATCCTTTATCCCTCTCGCCTTTAACTGCGTTTCTACCATCTTATGGCGAAGCCGGATAAATTCATCTAATTGATACGNAAAAAGATAACTCCTCCCATAAGATGGGCATAAGTTTAAAAGAATGGTTCCTATCCCTAAAATAAGCAAAGCTCTTCGGAAGCGTCTTCGGACTTTCATTATTTTCATTTTACCACAACCAACAATATAAGAAAAAACTAAAGAAGATTATTTCCTTTTTCTTGATATAATTAATTTTAAAGAAATTTTTAATTTGACTTTTTTTTCTTTTTTTGATAAGAAAAACTAAAAATTAGTTATCAGATGATGGCGGGTGAAAAAGAAAGCTGTATACCCAGGTTCGTTCGATCCGATTACTAACGGTCATGTTGACATTATTTTGCGGGGGTTGAAAATCTTTGACGAAATCTTAATCGCTGTTCTGGAAAATCCCAAAAAAACCCCTCTTTTTACGACTAAAGAAAGAGTAGATATGATAAAGGAGATATTTTCTGAGGAAAAAAAGGTAGAAGTAAAATCATTTCATGGCCTTTTAGTCGATTTTGCCCGGAAAAATAATGCTCGAGTGGTCATGAGGGGACTCCGGGCCATCTCTGATTTTGAATATGAATTTCAAATGGCTTTGATGAACCGGAAACTTGACCCGGAGATAGAAACACTTTTTATGATGCCCAATGTTAAATATTCATTTTTAAGTTCGAGGCTGGTTAAAGAAGTCTGTATGCTTGGTGGATGCCTGACCGGCCTCGTGCCTGAAATCGTCGAAAAAAGATTAAGAGAGAAATTTAAACTCTCTTCTAAGTCTAAAAAAGAGAAGGGAAGGAAATGATTGGTCTTAAAAAAGACAAACTCTTAGTCGGTTTAGATGTTGGCTCATATGCCATAAAAGCGATTGAATTGAGACCAAAAAGAAAAGAGGGCGAAGAACTATTTGAAGTCAAAAAAATTGGTTATGAGGTCCTGCCCCATGATGCCATTGTCGAAGGAACGATAATTGATTCGGCCGCGGTAGCCGAAACAATTAAAATGGTCTTTGAAGAAAACAAAATAGCCAATAAAAACGTGGTTATTTCCATCTCAGGCAACTCTGTCATCATCAAAAAAATCTCTCTTCCCTCAATGGAAACCGAAGAACTGGCAGAATCCATTATCTGGGAAGCTAAACATAATATTCCTTATCCTTATGAAGAAACCAATGTTGATTATGCCATTATCAAACCTCCCTATGAAACAGGAGAAAAAACTCTGGATATTCTACTGGTAGCCGCTAAAAAAGACAAAATCTCCAATTATAGTAATGCTGTTATTCAGGCCAAAAAAAATCTGGAAGCGATTGAAGTTGATGTTTTTGCTATCCAGAACTCCTTCGAAATTAATTATCCAGAATACTTTAAAGAAAAAAATGTGGCAGTGGTTAATCTGGGAGCCAACATCACCAATGTGCTTATTATAGCCAAGGGTATCCCTCAACTCTTCCGCGACCTGGCTCTTGGAGGCGCATTTATCGCTGAAAATCTAAGCAAAGATCTTAACATCAGCATCGAAGATGCCGAAAAACTCCTGAAAGACCTGCCGGTTAAAGATGTTCCCCCAGAACAGATTCAAATGTCTCTCAATACCAATATTCAGAATTTACTGGATGAAATTGAGAAAACTTTCTCTTTTTATGAAGCAGTGGAAAAAGAAGAAAAAAAGATAGAAGTTATCCTTTTAGCTGGAGGTCTGGCGAAATTATCCAATCTGATTAACCAATTTGAACAACGATTTGCCATTAAAACTGAATTATTCAATCCCTTCCGCCGGATATTCTTTGATGACAAAAAGCTTGACCCAATGTTTGCGGAAGACATGGCTCCGGCTTTCGCTGTGGCCACTGGTCTAGCGACAAGGAAAATGGGGAAATAGCCATGATCAGGATAAACTTATTAAAACCAGAAAAAAAGGAAATCCGGGAGGTTCCTTCTGTTGGTCCCCCTGAAATCAGGGAAAAGAAAAAGATGGCTTATTACCCCCTTATTTACCTCCTGCTAATTGTTGCCTGTGTGGCTCTTTTCTTTAATCAAAAATCCACCCTTTCTCGGGAACAAAATCTTCTGGAAAAAGCCCAGCAGGAAAAACAAGCCTTTAAAGACATTGAAACAAAACTTCAGAAACTGGAAAACCAAAAGACAATCCTAGAAAGGAAAATCACTCTGATTAACTCCCTTAAATCTGTTCAGGATAGATCAGTCAGAATTATGGATGAAATAAGCAAGAACATTCCTGATTGGGTTTGGTTAACTGAACTAAACTTCAATGGCACAATAATCGAAGTTAAAGGCAGGGCTTTATCCAATAATCTAATTGCCGATTATATTGACAATCTAGAGAAAAGTCCCTATTTCAATGACGTCGAATTGATCTCTTCTACTCAACGCCGAACTCAAGCTGACCGATTTATGGAATTCTCTCTCACTCTGAATTACACTATCCCTGGACCAGCCCCACAGGGGGAAGAAAACCAAAAAGGGGAGAAAAAATGAAAGACTGGCCCTGGTACGGACATCTGGCAGTGGCGGTGATTATTTTTCTGCTGGCCTTCCTCTTCTATTTCAAACCCAAGAACCGAGAAATCCAGGAAACCCGGGCAGAAAGGACTAAGGTAGAACAAGAAGTAATGAGGTTGAAAGCCAAAAAAAAGCAGCTGGACAACATAGAAAAAGAATTGGCTCAACTAACCAATGTCCTCAAAGAACTCGAACAAATCATCCCGGAAAAGAAAGAAATATTCAATATTCTCCGTCGGATTCAACAATTAGCCTATGATTCTCGCTTGAATATTACTAAATTTATCCCCCAGAGAGAGATACCCCAAGAATTTTTTGTGGAACAACCAATCTCCATTGAAATCACCGGAAATTACCATAATCTGGGACTATTCTTTGATCGTCTCAGTCGATTTGCCCGCTTATTCACCATCGATTCTTTTCGTATCAAATCCCTCCGCCAACAAACAAACGCCCTGACTATCTCCGCCAACTTTATAGCCAAGACCTTTATCTTCCGGGAACAACCTCCCCCTGAACAACCTCCTGCTAAAAGGAGGAAAAAATGATGGCTAAAATATTTAAATCTTCCCGATTAAAAAAATTACTAATTCTCCTCCTCACTCTCTCTCTAGCCGGAAGCCTTTTCTCGCTTCTCCAGGCCCAGGAAAAAACACAACCTCCCCAGGAGGAAAAACAGAAGTTACAACTGGATGTCACTCCCGGTAAACCTATTTATGACCCCGAAGGTCGACGGGACCCTTTCCGTGACTTGCTGGCAGGGCGAGAAATCAAATCAAAAACAGTCAGGGGGCCGCTTGATATGTCGATCGATGACATAATTCTCATCGGCATAGTTAAAGCCAGGGGCCGCTATACAGCGATCATCAATGGTCCCCAAGGTTTCCCTTTCTCAGTCAAAGTTGGGGATAGATTTGCTGACGGCTTTGTCTTGTCGATTTCAGCCAACAAAGTCGTCTTCAGGAAATTAAAAGAACGAGGAATACCTCTCATGAGACCTAAAGACATAACNAAAGAAATCAATCCTGAGGAGAGATAAACATGAAAAAGAAAAAATATTTGCCGGTTCTATCCCTTTTGTTCGTCATCGCTCTTCTTTACGGATCAAACTCCAGCCTCGAACCCACTATCCAGCTTAAGGGTATTGATATCCTTCCGGCGGCCACCAGCACCAAGGTAATCTTAACGACCGACTCTCCTCTGCCTATTAATCAGGCCTTTTTTGACCAAACACTACCCTCAACCTTAGTCGTCAACTTACCCCGGGTAAAAACCGTGCCCACTCCGCCCAATCTGAAAACAAATAACGGAGTTATCAGAAACATTTCTTTAAAAAAAGAATCAAATGGAGAATTTAAACTATTCATCGACCTTACCCAAAAAGTTCCTTACACCATAGTTAAAGAAAAAGATAAAACAATCATTGAACTTCTCAATTTAAATGGGCANCTCAACCTCAATGAGATCCAGAAAAAAATGGCTCCTCTGGAAACTCAGAGTCTGGCTTCTTTCCAGAATCTGTCCATCCACGAAAAAGCGGAAAAATTGGTGATTAAAGCCAAAATATCCGGCCAAGCTTTACCTTACGTGTTTGCCCTGGATAATCCCCTCCGCTTAGTTGTCGACCTTTACAATACCTACCTAAGTCACCCTCCTCTCAATATTCCAGTAGGCAAATTCGGCTTAAAGAAAATAAGAGCGGCTCAATTCCAGGTCAATAATCCTTATACTATTTCCCGCCTGGTTTTTGATCTGGAAAGTCCGCGTTTCTACACCTTAGAAGCAGAAGAAAATGGTCTGACCATTTCCTTTTATAAAAACCAGGTCTCCGATATTTCTTTAGTCAACCCCCAAAAGAGTCAAGCCACCTCCCCGCCACCTCCACCAAAAACCTCTCCTCCAGTGACCAAAGTAACTCCTCCTCTCCCTGAACCGGAGAAAACAAGTACAGCTCTGACCAAAGAAACTCCGGTTGTTTCCCCAGCTCAAGAAGAGCAATTCCAACCGAAAACAATTGCCCAGACCCAACAGAAATACACCGGGGAAATCATCAGTCTCAGATTTAAAGATGCTGACTTAAGGGATGTTATCCTCTATTTGGCTGATTTCGCCGGCCTCAACGTGGTCTTCGATCCTGGAGTAAGAGGCACGGTAACCGTTGATCTGGAAGATGTCCCCTGGGATCAGGCTCTTGACCTCATTCTCAAGATCAATAAAATGGGGAAAATCATTGAAGGAAATGTCCTGCGAATTGCTCCCATTGATGTTCTCACCGAAGAACAAAAACAGGCCCAAAAGTTAGCCCAAAGCAAAGAACTGGCAGGCCCCGTGATTGTCAAAACATTTACCTTATCCTATTCCAAAGCGGCCGATGTCCAGTCACTTCTCAAGACAAAACTCTCAGAACGTGGGGAAATTATTATTGATAATCGCACCAACACCCTTATTGTGACTGATGTCAAGGATAGAATGGATCTCATCGAAAAACTCATTTCCGTCTTTGACACACCGACTCCGCAAGTGGCCATCGAAGCTCGCATCGTAGAGGCCACCTCAACTTTTATCCGCAACCTAGGTATTCAGTGGGGCTGGCGAGGTATCTCTGATCCCTTTTACGGCAACCAGACTTCTCTCCAGTTTCCCAACAAGGTTCTGGTTGATGGAGCTATGATTCCGCAGGGAATTGTGACAAAAGGAATCGGTGGACCTTTGGGTGGTTATGCCATTAACCTGCCCGCCCCGGCTTTCTCGACAGCTATTGGTCTTTCCTTAGGAAATGTTCTCGACACATTTCGTCTGGACATGGCCCTTTCAGCCCTGGAAACTTCCGGTTCAGGCCGAATAATTTCCACACCCACCGTCACCACCCAAAACAACCAGGAAGCTGAAATTATCCAGGGTCGGCAGATCCCGGTCCAGACAGTAGCCAACTTCACCGTCACCACCCGATATGTGAACGCCGCCCTGGAACTTAAAGCCACTCCCCAGATAACCGCTGAAGGTACAATTATCATGTACATCGAAATTCAGAATAATGCCGCTGACTTTGCCAATCTGGTAAACGGTATTCCACCCATCATTACTCAAAGTGCCAAAACTACCGTCATGGTCCCTGATGGAGGAACGGCCGTTATCGGCGGAATTTATCGCACTGAAGATTCGATTACCAGGGAAAGAGTCCCCTTCTTGCATAAAATTCCGATTCTGGGAAATCTCTTCCGCTCTTTCGCCCGAACTAAACAGAATCGAGAACTTCTGATTTTTATAACTCCCAGAATAATTAAATAATGATAGGATGGAAAAAATGAAAATGAAGATGATAAGACCGATAATCACAATTCTGGCCATCCTTTCGCTTAGCTTTTATTTCACCTCCTGTAATCCGATTGAAGATGAAACTCAATCGGCCACAATGCTCATTGTAAACAACATCACTGGTTACGACATTGAAGGCAATGAAGCNAACTTCCTCCAATCCGACGTTCTTAAAGTCGACGAAACTACGGGAAACACTTATGTCACTGCTGATAAAGCCAAAGCAACCCTCTCCGCTCAACTCCTCCAACCCAACGCTCCTCTAGGTGCCTCTCAGTACAATAGTATCCTGGTAACCCGGTATGTAGTATCTTACATCCGTACCGATGGCAAAAGCACTGAAGGTGTCGATGTTCCCTACTCCTTCGAGGGCTCCCTTTCTACTCTCGTGGAAGTAGGACAAAGTGTTGAAATCTCCTTTATTGTTGTTCGAGCCGCAGCCAAGCTCGAACCACCTCTTCTCAACCTAGCAGAAGGACGAGCTGAAGGAACGCTGAATGTGACCGCTAAAATTGATTTTTACGGCCATGATCTGGCGAATCGCAAGGTGAAAGCCACAGGCTATCTAACCATCGTCTTTGCCAATTACATTGATCAATAAGGAAAGAACCATGAAAGTGAAAAAGACATTAATTCTAATCATTGGCCTTTCGTTTCTTTTAGCCATCACTTCTACCTGCAAGAGAAGCGCCGTTGAAGAACCATCTCCGGTCGGGCCATCTACCCTAGCTGTCCTGCTTAAACTTTCCACCAGCACCAATGTTCTCTTTGCCGGCTTAAACCGTCAGGCAACGACCATAACCGCTGTTCTCCAGAAATACGACGGCACCCCTCTCGCAGGCCGAACCATATATTTTGAAGTAAGAGATGAGCAGGGGTTCTCGGTTTACCTCGGCTTCTTTAATGGCCACCAATCATCAGCCTCAGCCGTCACCAACTCCAGTGGAGAAGCCAGTGTTGTTTATTACGGCCCCGTGGCTGAAGAACTCACCGCCAATAAACAAATTTATATTTATGCCATTGTTGCCGGGTCAGGAAAAGAATACATCGTGGAAAAAGTCCCCATTTATCTTATCAGAGATCTGATTGAATTCACTTTTACCGCCTATGCCAATCCCAATGTCCTCTGGTGCACTTCGGAACATCCAGAAAGCATCATCACCGCCGAAGTTAAACTGGTTAACGGGGCACCTCTTTATGGAGTCTCTATTTATGTCAAAATTCTTTCCGGCCGTGGTGAATTTGAAAATGGCAAGAGAAAAATCTCCACTGAAACCGACGCCAATGGTCTGGCCCAGGTAACTTATATCGGCCCGACTAAGAGCGAACTTCCAGGTGAATCGGAATGGGTTCAGATTCGGGTCTTCCTGGAAAATGCTGGACAAACCGAAGATGAAATAGTCTATAGAGACATTTCTATCCGTCTGGAAAAAGGCTCAGATTAAATTAAAAACCAGGGTTAACCCTGAATTTTTATCCAGGGTGATATCTTCCTTTTCATAAAATACACCCTCAATTGAGAGATAAGCGATTCCTTCTCAGGGGCAAGGAGTTTCAGTAAAATCTGAATACCTCTAACTCGTTGATTCTGAGGATGATAAGTAATCCGAGGACCTATCCACTCCACCTCTTTTAATTTTCTCAGATAACTTATAAAAGCCCGCGTCTCTTTTCCTAACTGGGGGAGGGCTTTTCCTGAGAAAAACACCTGGACTACCCGGGTAAAAGGGGGCAAGTTCATCGCCTCCCGAAAAGCNACTTCCTTTTCATAAAAATAACGGTAATTTCCTTTGAGCAGCGCCTGGAAGGCATGATGATCCGGCAAGCCGGTTTGAATCCAGAGCTCGCTCTTTTGATCTGGACGTAAATATTTTCTCAGACGAATCAAGCTTTGATACATTTTTTGACCCGCATCAAAATCAGGAAGACCAAGGGCTATTTCTGGCCGCAGAGCCACCGCCAGCTCAAGCGAGGCTGGGAGAGGTTGATGAAGCATCATTTCGGTTCCGATGAGAGCCTGAAACCGTTGCTTCTTGAAACCGGAAAGAACAGCGGCTAATTTAGCCTTGGTCCGCGTTGTGGCTGAACTAATAAGACCTATTTTTATCTCCGGCAACATTTCCCGCAACTCCCAGGCCACTTGCTCAATTCCCCAGCCTTTATATTCAACCCCCGGGGTCCCGCAATGAGAACACTTTAAAGGAGAAGACGGGAAACTATGTCCTGAGGGACAAATAACCTTTTCCCCTCGAGAGGAACGGGTTAACCGCCCACCACACTCCGGACA
>MTOP01000051.1 GCA_002010725.1 Candidatus Aminicenantes bacterium JdFR-80 | reverse complement strand
GATAGCAAGAAAATTGCAGCTCGTCCTCATGAAGGGTTGATGAATTTAGGCAGAATGGAGTAGAGAAGCAGTATCTTGTCTTGGCTGGTGTGGTTGAAAGAGCGCCTTTAATGAAAAACTTAAAACGAAAAATAAACCCAACGGCGGTAGCCTATTTTTTTGATTTAAAAATAATAAAATATTTGAATTATTAATTTGAAAAAGGAAGTAAATTTTAGATGAAACGGGCATTAATAACAGGAATAACTGGCCAAGATGGTTCTTACCTCGCTGAGTTCCTCCTCTCTAAAGGATACGAAGTGCATGGCCTAGTTCGTCGTTCCAGTTCATTCAACAGAGAACGAATAGATCACCTTTATCAAGATCCTCATCTAAACAATACTCGCTTTTTTCTTCATTATGGGGATCTCTCAGATTCAGGCCAATTAACTAATCTTATCTATAACATTCAGCCAGACGAAATCTACAATTTAGCTGCTCAAAGCCACGTGCGGGTAAGCTTTGATCTTCCTGAATACACTGGAGATGTAACAGCACTTGGAGTTACCAGACTTCTTGAAGCAATCAGAAGAAGCGGAATAAAAACACGTTTTTACCAAGCCTCAAGCAGTGAGATGTTTGGCTCTGCTCCTCCTCCCCAAAATGAAAAGACTCCATTTCAACCGCGTAGCCCTTATGCGGCAGCTAAAGTGTATGCTTATTGGATGGTTAAAAATTATAGAGATGGATATAAGCTTTATGCTAGTAATGGCATTTTGTTTAACCATGAATCACCTCGTAGAGGGGAATCTTTTGTCACCAGGAAAATCACCATTGGGGTGGCTAATATATTAGCAGGGAAAGCTGAAAAAATTTACCTAGGTAATATAGAAGCAAGGAGAGACTGGGGATATGCACCTGAGTATGTAGAAGCAATGTGGCTAATGCTCCAACAAGACAATCCAGATGATTTCGTAATTGGCACAGGAGAAACTCATTCAGTTAAAGAATTTCTTGAAGAAGTTTTCAGCTATTTAAATATGGACTGGAAGGAATATGTTGAGATTGATCCCCGATATTTTCGTCCGACAGAAGTTGAGTTCCTTCAAGCCGATTCGTCAAAAGCCAGAAAAGAATTAGGATGGGAGCCAAAAGTTTCATTCAAAGAATTAGTAAAAATAATGGTCGATTTTGATTTAACTCTGCAAAACATACCTTGCCCTGGAGAAGGGGAGAGGATTATTAATTCTAAGGGATTAAATTGGTGCCTTCATAAAAGCCAAAAGGAGGAAAAGTGATAGACCTTAAAAAAAAGAGAATAACCGTTACAGGAGGGAAAGGATTTTTAGGAACTCATCTAGTGAGAAAACTAAAAGAAAGTCGTCAGTGTGAGAATGTCTTTATTGCTGACCTTCCTGAATATGATTTAAGAAAACTTGAAGACATAAAACGTATGTTTGATGACCAGAAACCAGATATTATTATTCATTTAGCAGCTGTTGTTGGTGGAATAGGGGCAAATAGAGAGAACCCAGGGAAATTTTTCTACGATAACGCCATTATGGGAATTCAGCTTATGCACGAAGCTTATCTCCGAAATATAGAAAAATTTGTTGCTCTTGGAACAATTTGTTGTTATCCGAAATACACACAAGTTCCGTTTAAAGAAGAAAATCTCTGGGATGGATATCCTGAAGAAACTAATGCTCCCTATGGTTTAGCTAAGAAAATGCTTTTAGTTCAAGCTCAAGCTTATCACCAACAATATGGATTTAATGCAATTTTCCTGATGCCCGTTAATCTCTATGGCCCTGGAGATAACTTTGATCCCGAAACTTCTCATGTGATACCGGCTATAATAAAAAAATGTATAGATGCTATTGATAATGGAGATGATCACATTGTAGTATGGGGTACAGGAAATGCATCGAGAGAATTTTTATATGTAGAAGATGCAGCAGAGGCAATAATATTGGCGACTGAGAAATACAATAAACCAGATCCAGTAAATATAGGAGCAGGCTTTGAGATAAAAATAAAAGATTTAGTAAATATAATTGCAAAGTTAACCGGTTTTAAAGGAAAAATTATTTGGGATACAACCAAACCAGATGGACAACCAAGGAGAATGTTAGATACATCAAAAGCAGAGAGAGAATTTATGTTTGAGGCGAAGACATCATTAGAAGAAGGATTAAAAAGAACAATTGAATGGTATATTTTTAACAGATAAAAAAATAATGTCACCATACAACTAAATTTAAAATGTTTAAAAAAATTATTGATTATCCATAGGGGTAGATAAATTATGGGAAACATAAAAGTTGTAATTTTATGTGGTGGTTTTGGTTCTCGCCTGCGTGAAGAAACTGAATTTAGACCTAAACCTATGGTGGAAATAGGTGGTAAACCAATCCTATGGCACATAATGAAAATCTATGCCAAATATGGATTTAATGATTTTGTGCTTTGTTTGGGTTACAAAGGGGAAATGATAAAAGAATATTTTTATAACTATGAAATTTTAAATAATGATTTTACTGTAGAATTAGGCAACTATAAAAATATAAAAATCCACAGTAATCATGAAGAAAAAGGTTGGAGAGTTACTCTGGTTGATACAGGGAAGAAGGCTTTAAAGGGTTCAAGGATAAAGAAAATAGAAGAATATATAACTGGTGATTTATTCATGCTTACCTATGGAGATGGATTAGCAAACATAAATCTGGATGAATTACTATATTTTCATAAAAGCCATGGGCGTATAGGAACGGTAACCGGTGTACGACCCCCATCAAGATTTGGTGAAATGATAATTAAAGATAAAAGAGTTGCTTCATTTACAGAAAAACCGCAAGTTTCTGGGGGGATGATAAATGGGGGTTTTTTTGTTTTTAGTCGGAAAATTTTCAATTATTTATCAGAAGATGATAATTGTGACTTCGAATTGGGGCCTTTAGAGGAATTAGCAGAGGATGGCGAACTAATGGTATACGAACACAAAGGAGAATGGGCTTGTATGGATACCTATAGAGATATGCAATATCTTAATAACTTATGGAAAAGTGGGAAAGCATTTTGGAAAATCTGGGATAAATAAAGCAATAAACCAAATGAAAAAAGTATTAATAACAGGAGCTACTGGTTTCATCGGTTCTCATTTAACAAGGAGATTAGTAAAAGAAGAATTTGAAGTTTGTATAATTCATCGAAAAAATTCAAATCTTTGGCGAATTAAGGACTTAATTGATAAGGTCACTATTTACGATACAGATTTGCAAGACACCAGTGGAGTTCTCAAAATAGTTGCTGATTTTAAACCTGAGGTAATTTTTCACTTAGCTACTTACTATGCAGTGGAACACAAATCAGAAGAGATACCTTTAGTGATTAATACAAATGTTTTGGGCACAGTAAATCTCCTTGAAGCTTCTAAAGAATCAATGGTTAAACTATTTGTTAACACAAGCTCCTGTTTTGTTTACAAGGAAAGTAAAAATAGACTAAAAGAAGATGGTGATTTGAGTCCTCTAAATCTTTATGCTCTAACAAAAATCAATGCAGAGGAATTGTGCACTTTTTATGCAAAAAAATATGGAATGACAACTATAACTTTCCGTATCTTTCCTCCTTATGGCCCAGCTGACCATGAGAGGAGATTAATTCCTTATGTGATAAAGAGCTTACTTGGTGGACAAAAGCCAAAGATGACTACAGGAAAGCAAAGATGGGATTTTGTTTATGTTAATGACATAGTGGATGCTTACTTTAAACTTTTATCTATTCCTGATTTATCGGAAAAACATGAGATTTTTAATATCGGAACAGGGAATGCGGTTAGTGTTCGAGAAGTCGTAACCCGAATAAAGGAAATTTTGTGTACCGAGTTAGAGCCAGATTGGGGAGCAATTCCTCACAGAGAGAATGAAGTCTGGTTTACCTGTGCAGATATAAATAAAGCTACTGCGTTTTTAAAATGGAAGCCTAGAGTGCAAATTTTGAAAGACGGCTTAGAATCAACTATAGATTGGTATAAAAAATTCTGGAAACATATGAGTTAGGAAGATGAAAATGGAAAATAAGATTGAGGGGGTAATTATAAAATCCCTAAGGAAAATCCCTGATGAAAGAGGATGTATTTATCATATGCTCAGAAGAGATGACCCAATTTTTGAAAAGTTCGGAGAGATATATTTTTCGGTGGTTTATCCAGGAGTTATTAAAGGCTGGCATCTTCATATAGAAATGACACTAAATTATGCAGTTATACAAGGAATGATAAAACTCGTTCTTTATGATGACAGAAAAAATTCTTCTACAAGAGGAAATTTAATGGAGTTATTTATAGGCGAAGAAAACTATTGTTTAGTTAAGATTCCACCAAAAATTTGGAATGGGTTCAAGGGGATTGGAACTAAACCAGCTATTGTTGCAAATTGTGCTACATTACCCCACGATCCAAACGAAATAATGAGAATTAATCCATTCACAGATAAAATACCTTATGACTGGAGTCTAAAACATGGGTAGTTATTTTGAGAATGTGTATGCGGACAAAGTAGTATTAATTACAGGTCATACCGGGTTTAAAGGGAGCTGGCTATCTTTGTGGCTTAAAGAGTTAGGTGCAAAAGTTATTGGTTATTCCTTAGAACCACCTACAAAACCAAATTTATTTGAAGCTATAAACCTTAAGGATAAAGTTACACATATAGTTGGTGATGTCAGGAATGAAGTATATTTAACATCCATTTTTAAAAAATTTCAACCAGAGTTTGTTTTCCATTTAGCAGCGCAGTCATTAGTGAGACTTTCTTATAAATTGCCAAAACTTACATATGAAACAAATGTGATAGGAACTGTAAATGTTCTGGAAGCGGTGAGAAAAACGGAAAGTGTTCGGGTTTGTGTTGTTATTACCAGCGATAAATGTTACGAAAATATAGAATGGATTTATGGGTATAGAGAGACAGACCCTGTGGGTGGATATGATCCATACAGTTCAAGTAAAGGTTGTGCTGAACTTGTTATCAGTGCTTATAGAAGATCATTTTTTAATCCAAAAGATTACGGTAAAACTCACAATGTAGCTTTATCCTCTGTTCGTGCAGGAAATGTCATAGGTGGGGGAGATTGGGGAGAGGATAGACTTATTCCAGATTGTGTAAGAGCTTTATCTAAAAGGGAAACAGTGATAATTCGCAATCCATCAGCAATAAGGCCATGGCAATATGTGTTAGAACCTTTGTCTGGATATCTATTACTTGGAGCGCTAATGTATAAAGATGGAACTAGATATAATGATGCATGGAATTTTGGCCCGAATGAGGAAAGCATTATAACAGTAGAAGAATTAGTTAAGCTCGTAATTAAACATTGGGGTAACGGTAATTACACGATGGATATCTCAAAACATCCTCATGAAGCAGCTTTTTTAAAGTTAGATATAAGTAAGGCTCGGGCATTGATTGGATGGAAGCCAATTTACGATATATATAAGGCAGTCGAAAAGACTATTAGTTGGTATTTAAATTTTTATAATGGTATGCAGAAAGAAATGTTGTATGAATTTACAGTAAGAGAAATAGTGGAATACATAAATAGTATGGGTATTAAGTATGGATAGAGGGTTTAGAATGGGAAATATGGCAAAGGTTAGAAACATACAGAATTTTGAATTAGGTGACATGATTGTAATCGACTATCCTGCTTGGATTCGAGGTATAATTAAGAATAATTTGTGTCTAGTCTATCATGCTAAAAATGATGAGCTTCAGATTTTGTATATGACATCAGAAAAAAATGAAGATCATTCACATTCAATTAAAATTAGTAATGAAGATTTAATTGAAGGTAATTTATCAAAAGATTACTTTGTTATGACGGATAGAGTATTACTTATAAATAAAAAGTCAATTGATAAGAAAATAGGCCGGATTAGTATCCAGAAAATAGACGAGATACTGAGACAGATGGCGCACAATATAGTTGAGAAACATTATAATTTAGTTCACAAAAATAAATATAATTTCATCCCTGGAGAGACCTACATTCGGTATGCTGGACGCGTGTATGATGCTGAAGAGATGAAGACATTAGTGGATTCGTGTTTAGATTTCTGGCTTACAGCAGGGAGGTTTTCAAAACAATTTGAAGAAGAATTTGCCAGATTTTTAGGAGTAAAACATTGTATTCTAACAAATTCTGGATCTTCCGCAAATCTCTTAGCAATATCAGCTTTAACATCACCAAAGTTGGGAGAAAGGAGACTTAAACCTGGTGATGAAGTTATAACTACAGCTTGTGCCTTTCCGACAACAGTGAACCCGATTATTCAGAATAATTTAATTCCAGTTTTTCTGGATATAGATATTGGAACATATAATATACAAGCAGAAAAGATTGAAGCAGCTTTGTCTGAAAAGACAAAGGCTATTTTTTTAGCCCATACTCTTGGCAATCCATTTGATTTAGATAAGGTAATGTCGATTGCTCAAAAATATCACCTTTGGGTTATTGAAGATAACTGTGATGCTTTGGGTTCCAAATACAAAGGACGATACACAGGTTCATTCGGCCACATAGCCACTTTTAGTTTTTATCCAGCTCATCATATTACTATGGGAGAAGGAGGGGCTTTGGTTACCAATGATATTCAACTAAAAAAGCTAATTGCGTCTTTTAGAGACTGGGGAAGGGACTGCTGGTGTGAGCCGGGTAGAGATAATACTTGTGGAAAAAGATTTAGCTGGCAGTTAGGGACATTACCTTATGGCTATGATCATAAATATGTATATTCTCATCTTGGTTATAATCTAAAAATTTCAGATATGCAAGCTGCGGTAGGAGTTGCTCAATTAAAGAAACTTCCTTTTTTCATTGAAACGAGAAAAAGAAACTGGAGACTTCTGTATAATGGATTAAGCAAATACCAGAAATACTTTATCCTTCCAAAACCAACAACCAACTCGGAGCCAAGCTGGTTCGGGTTCTTATTAACGATTAAAGAAGGTGCCCCTTTTTCAAGGGAGGATATTGTAACTTATTTAGAAGATAATAAAATTGCCACAAGAATGCTCTTTTCAGGAAATATTATACATCATCCAGGGTTTCAAGAAGTGAAATATCGTATTTATGATGACCTTAAAAATACTGATTATATTATGAATAATACATTTTGGATTGGAATTTATCCAAGATTATCAGAAGAAATTTTGAAATACATGATAGAAGTATTTAGTAAATTTTTTCTTTTTCTACAAATAAAGAATACCTAATAATGAATAGATAAGATTAAAGAAAATTAAAAAAGACTTATTATCTAATATTATCTACTATGAAAAAAACAAATATTAGTGTTCTTTTGACTGCCACTATTGATCCTAAGGGCGTTGTGTTTATGAAGAGAAGTGATCCGTTAATAAGAGAAATGGATTATATAACTGCATTAAAAAAATGGATGCTTACACCGTTTCATTTGGTTTTTTGTGAAAACTCAAACTATAAAATTGATAAAATTAGAAAAGTAAGTGAAGAATATAGAGCTCAAAAAATAGAAATTCTGCAATTTGATGGGCAAATTTTCCCAAGAGAGTTTGGAAAAGGATATGGTGAATTACTTTCAACCAAATATGCAATTCAACATTCAAGATTTATTAGGCATTCTGATTACATAATCAAAGTTAATGGTCGTTATTTTATTAAAAATATAGAAAAAATAGCAAGTCTTTTATCAAAGGATAAGGATATCTACGTTATGGTAGATTTAAAACGTAATTTGACAATCGCAGACAGCCGTGTATTTGCTTTTAAGACTTCTTTCTTTCTCGATTACTTATCTAAATTTCAGGATTTGATCAATGATTCTAAAGGGTTTTACTTTGAACACGCCTTAGCACGAGCTCTTTTGCGTGCTGTAAGTGATGGACATAAATGGATTCCACTTCCAACCAAACCAATTATTGTTGGATATTCAGGAACATTTGATATCTCATACAGAGTATCTAAAATTCGTTGGTTAGCTGGCGAAATAATTCACCGTGTAAAAAATTATTTATTAGAAAGGTATTAATGAAAACAGAGATTCGAACTCGGCAATTACTTATAAATATAATTATGTCTATAGTGCAAGTAATAATGCTCAGTGGGATTATTTTTACACTTTATCGATTTTTACTTAAAACAATAGGAGTGGAGCAGTTAGGAATTTGGTCTGTGGTTTTGGCAACAACATCAGTAGCAGGAATCGCTAACTTAGGTCTTTCAGGTAGTGTTGTTAAGTTTGTTGCAAGATATGTAGCAAAAGGAGAAAACAAAACTATCGCAGATGTTATCCAGACTGCTATTATTTCTATCAGCGTATTCGTTGGTCTTGTTCTACTAATTGTCTACCCTTTTGCAGATTTGTTGCTTGGTTTAATTATGCCATCTGACAATCTAAAAGAAGCCATTTTAATTCTTCCCTATGCTTTGATATCTTTGTGGATTATGATAATTGCAAGTGTACTACAATCAGGGCTTGATGGGCATCAAAGGATTGACATTCGAAGTACGATTCTTATTATTGGTGCACTTTTTCATTTAATACTTTCTTTTATTCTAGTACCGAGATACGGGCTTGTTGGTTTAGCCTATGCTCGGGTTATTCAGGCTATTATGATTCTTATTGGAAGTTGGTTTATTATTAAGCGATTTATTCCTATATTACCGGTTTTTCCTTACAAATGGGATCGCAAATTATTCCGTGAAATGATAAGTTATGGACTTAATTTTCAGATAATTTCTATAACTCAAATGATTTGCGAACCAACTACCAAGGTTTTGCTTACCAAATTCGGTGGTCTTACTATGGTTGGATTCTATGAAATGGCGAGTCGAATGATTCAGCAGTTTCGAGCTTTACTTGTTTCTACCAATCAGGTGTTAGTTCCAGTAATTGCTGATTTGGAAGAAAGAAACCCAAAGCTAATTCAGAATATTTATAAGAAAAACTACCGTTTAATGTTCTATATTGCTTTGCCAATTTATGCCATAATTATTGCTTTGGCGCCGTCGATTTCTGAGATATGGATTGGACATTATGTAACTATATTTGTCATTTTTTCTATTTTGCTTGCTATTAATCTAGTTATAAATACTTTAAGTGTACCAGCATATTTTTCTTATTTAGGAATTGGTAAACTTAAGTGGAATACTTTAGGGCATGTCATAACAGCTGTTATGAATGCTATTTTAGGTATTATAGCTGGTTACATATTTGGCGGCATGATGGTTGTTATAGCGTGGATATTTTCTTCAATTACAGGCAGCCTCATGATTGTTATTTCATACCATAAAAGATACAAAATTCCTTTAAAGGAACTCTTTCCAAGAGAAAGTACAAGGATTGCTGTAGCTTGTTTAATTGCAATTTTTTCTGCTCTTTTAATATATTATCGAGTCCATTATAACTTTGCTTCGATCATAACTATTAGCATTATCATTTTTGTATTTTCAATAATTGTTTTTATCCCTTTTTGGCTTCATCCAATGCGACATAGATTGGTGGGATGGGTTATGAATGATATATTAAGCATGAGAATTTGAGTGAGTTTTAAAAGTGAAAAAATTTACTTCTCAACAAATTAAAGAATATGCTTTAATCTCAGTTTTGATGAGAATGTAATTCAAGGCAAAGATTCGCTTTGGTTCCAATTTTTAAGTGAACTACCTCCCAAAATTTGGACCACCAGTAATGCTAACGTTGACCTGTTATACTAGACATCATCAGAGGGTAGAGAGAGCCCTCAAGTATGCTGATGATGTCTCCAAAACGCAAGAAGCACTATGGTCTTCCTCCGGAAAAATGGACAGCCTAAAAAACTTGAACTGCATCCTGATAATACTCCAAAGGACTTTTTTGATTCAAGGCCAAATGTCTCCTTTGTCTGTTGTAAAAAATCTCAATATACTCAAAGATGGCCTTCCTGGCTTGAGCTTTGCTGTGAAAAGTAGTTAGGTGAACAAGTTCCTTTTTCGGTTCATCGTCCTAATAGATACCTGAGTTGAAAAAAAGGGGACATCGTATTAAGTTCCTCTATGGTTAAAAAAATCTAAAAAAGGAGGAACAAACGATGTCCCTAGCATTATTGTATCATGGATTAGGAGTTTATGGGTATCATCATCTAAAGGCATGGACCGAGGAGGGAGCAATCTATCTTCAAGTGGTTCGTGCCAAGAAGGGCAGCAGTGTTTGCCGGAGCTGGAAAGTCATTCAAAAGGGTTACCGCTGGCGGAGACTTCGGGTCTTACCTATAGGCCGAAAACCGGTGTTTGTTGAGGTCAAGATGCGCCGGTTTTTCTGTAAGGAATGCGGTCGGACTCGCTACGAGAACTTGGTGATTGCGGACAAAAAGAAACATTATACCCACTCCCTTGAGAAGTATGTGATGGATCTTTGTNGNCGGATGACTATTCGGGATGTAGCCACTCACTTAGGTATGAACTGGAGGACAATCAAAGAGATTGACCGCAAACGCCTGAGGCGTAACCTGCCCAAGGAGAAAGACCTGCGGAGACTTCGTTATTTGGGGATAGACGAGGTTAGTGTGAGGCGTGGTCATCGTTATCTGACTACTGTGGTTGATCTAGAGACAGGACGGGTGGTTTATGTAGGAGAGGGGGCGCAGAGTGGAGAGTCTGGCTCCTTTTTTCAGGCGGCTGAAAAGCCTAGGGACTAAACTGGAGGCAGTGGCTCTGGACATGTGGAAGCCCTATGCCCGAGCGATCAGACTCTCTTACCGGAGAGTACCTCTTGTCTATGATGTGTTTCATATCCTGGCTGATTACTCTCGGGTTATCGATTAGATCAGAGTTGATGAAGCCAATAAGTTTGAGGGACAGCCCCTGTATCATCTGATTAAAGGTTCTCGATATCTGCTGCTTAAAGGCCAAGAAAACCTTGCCGATTCTGCTCGGGAAAAACTACACAGACTTCGGCTGCTCAACCAACCGCTCTATATTGCTTATGTCCTCAAGGAAGAACTTCGTTTCCTCTGGAGACTCCCCAGCCGAGACCAGGCAGAAAAATATCTCTACGATTGGATCCTGAAGGCACTTAGCTCCGGTATCCAACTCCTGGTCAGATTCGCCCGGAAACTGCGCCGCCATGCCGAGGGAATTCTTAACTACTTCTTGTTCCATATCACAACAGCCAGAGTGGAAGGCATTAACAACCGCATCAAGGTTATTAAAAGAAAGGCTTATGGATATCGAGATCTTAATTACTTCAAACTCAAAATCTACAACATCCACACCCTTAGGTACTCATTAGTATGATGAACCCCTTTTTCAACGAACTGAAGAAAGAATCCATCATGTAGTTTGACCAACAATAGAGTTGACAGGTGTCAAACACCTGAGATTTTTCATTTTCCAGATTCTTACGCCTATACAGTTCCAAACTATCGACAAAAGTTTTCATCGGTGTTCTTCCTTGGTAGTGTTTACCTTGGTGAGTGAGACTATTATTGTTATACTCCAGCCATCCGTCAAGATCTTTCTGTAATTCTTCCAGGTTATAATAAATCTTTCTCCGAAAGGTCACTCAATAAAACTCATTAAAAACCGTCTTGTGAAAAGCTTCACAGATGCTATTTGACCATGGTTGTCTGGCCCTGTTTTTAGTGTGTTCTATTTCGTCATATTAAAAGTAAATCTCATAAAGATGTTTATCCAAAGCTCCACAAAACTCTATTCCCCGATCAAGGAGTATTCTTAAAATGGCCCTTCAAAGAAGGGTAGGACTCGATCATTAAGAACATCAGCCGTTGTAATCTGGACCTTCGCCGTGTAAAGTTTAGCCCGAGGCAAGGGAAGAATAAGCATCCATTGCTGTTTGTTAGTAAATCCGACCCACTTCTTTGATGTCAACGGTCATGTAAAAATGCCCCCTTGGAAGGGTGATTAAATGAAAGAACAAAAAACACTATACTTACTCCTGATTAAAGAGTCGGGAGGAAAAGACATGGCTAAAGCTGAGCTTTGGCATGAGATTCACAGTCGCTTTAGGCTTAAGGAGCCCAAAAGATCGATTGCTCGCTCATTGGGAATAAGCGTCCAGACGGTAAGACGGATACTGAGACAGAGTGAATCAAGGAAGTATGAACGTAAGAGGAAAAGGAAGACATTGCTTAGCGACTATGAGGGATATATTAGAAAAAGGCTGGTGGCATTGGGTTATTGTGCCCAGGATATATTCGAAGAGCTACAGGAAATGGGATATCAAGGAAGTTATGAGACATTCAAGAGATATATCCAGCCCTTGTGGGAGGAGGACCAGAGGGAGGCCACCCTTCGTTTTGAGACGCCGCCGGGCAAGCAAGCTCAAGTTGATTGGGATCAGTGTTGGATGCAGATTGGGGCGAAACATGTCAAGGGTCATCTTTTTGTCACGACACTGGGCTACAGGCGGCGGCTTTTTGTCCAGGCCACCCTAGATGAACGTCTGGCCACGTTTCTTGAGTGTCACCTGGGAGCTTTTGACCACTTTGGTGGTGTGCCGCTTGAGATTCTCTACGATAACACCAAGAGTGTGGTCGTTGAGAGAGATTTTAAAGGCTGTCACCAAGAGCTATCGCACCTACTTCACCCAAACCCTACCCCTTATCGCTAACCTTACCCGAGCTTACGCTGAGAACCGCATTGAAGAACGCCTTACGTTCTACTGTCAGCCTAAACTCCTGATCATTGATGAGATCGGCTACATCCCTATTGACCGTCACGGGGCGCATCTTTTCTTCCAGCTTGTCTCCCGCCGCTACGAGAAAGGAGCCATGATCCTCACTTCTAACCGAAGATTCTCCCAGTAGAATGAAATCTTTGGTGACCAGGTTATTGCTACAGCCATCCTTGATCGCCTGCTTCATCATTCCACCACTATCAACATCAAGGGTAATTCCTAACGGCTCAAGGAAAAGGTCAAGGCCGGCCTGGTTAAAGAAAGAGAGGCTCAATTATCATGAAGATATTTAAGGGGGATAAATTTTCAGTTCCTATTGACAGGCTGAAGGTTCTCGAGGAAAAAGTAGCTGCTGAAGGCATTGTCTTGACTGAAGAACGACTCCAAGCCCTGGAGCCTCACAAAGAAGAGAAGAAAAATAATCCAGATGAGATTAAGACCGAGCATCTAGGATATCTTCTAGCTCAAGTTACCTTTTATGTAGGTTATCTCAAAATTGATAGTAACTCCTCAGTTCTCTCTGTTAAAGTCTATACAGCCAAAGTTTCAGTTATTGCTGCTGATACCCTCAATGATCAGATTCTGCCCTTCTTTGATGAGCAAGGAGTTGATATTCATCAAATTCTGAGTGATAGTGCTTTGGACAAACCCCCTGTGAGATCTTTCTCCAATATCACGAGATTGAACATAGTAAAACTAGATCCAGACGTCCTTTCTCGAATGGCATTTGTGAGGCTTTTCATTAGACATTGCTTATTGAGTTTTATCGAGGTCCTTTTCGTTGGAAAATTTATTACAAGTTGGAGGAATTACAGAAAAATTTTGACAAGTAGCTAGAGCAACAATAATAATCCCACGCACCATGGTAAACGTTGTCGAGGAAGAACACCGATGCAGACCTTCGTTGATTGTTTGGACCTGGTTAGGCAAAAGAATTTGGACGGAAAAAATTCCGAAGTATTTGACACCTGTCTATTTTAGTGTTGGTTAAACCACCTTGAAACAATGCTTTCATTTAACTAGATTGAACTCTAGCATTTTTCATTCTTATATATTGTTTTATATAGTAAACTTATCAACATTTGTATAAATAAATGATTCAAAAAAAACGAGTTATATTAAATGCATTTATGACTATATTTCAAATTGTTATTATTACGATTATCTTATTTATCTTATATCGATTTTTAATATTGACTATTGGAGTTGAAAAGCTAGGAATTTGATCCCTTATTTTAGCAACTACATCTGTTACAAACATAGCCCAATTTGGCCTCTCGGGGAGTGTAGTGAAATTTGTTGCAAAATATCTAGCTAGAAAAGAAGAAATTAATGCGTCATTAGTCATACAAACTGCTTCAATTTCAATAGCCTTGATTATAGGAACTATTCTATTATTAACTTTTCCCATAATTAAGTGGGCCTTAATAATGATAATTCCTAATAAATCCATTTCTTTGGCGATATCTATTTTGCCATATGCCATTTTTGCTTTGTGGATTATGATGATCACTAGCATATTTCAATCAGGACTTGATGGGCATCAACGAATAGATATAAGAAGTTCTTTACTGATAGGAGGATCTAATAATTCATCTTATATTATGTTTCATTCTTGCTCCAAAATATGGATTAAAAGGTGTAGCATATGCTAGAGTTATACAAAACTTAATAATATTAATTTTTAGTTGGTTTTTTCTAAGAAAATATCTTCCACTATTACCTGTTTTTCCTTATAAGTGGGACAAGAAATTATTTAGAGAGATAGTTGGCTATGGAATAAATTTCCAAATAATATCTGTTGCACGAATGCTTTATGACCCTATCACGAAAGCACTTCTAACAAAATTTGGAGGACTTTCGTTGGTTGGTTATTATGAAATGGCCAATAAGCTAATATACCAAATTAGATCTCTAAAAGTGTCTGCAAATCAAATACTTGTTCCTGCTTTCGCTGATCTAAAATAAAGAATTCCCAAGAAAATTGAATCGGTTTATTGGAAATCATACAATCTGCTTTATTTCATTACGTTACCATTATTTTCGTTGATTATAATATCTTTGCCTTTGATATCTAAGGTCTGGTTAGGCAAGTATGAAGAGACCTTTGTAACAATAGGAATGTTGCTTATAATTGGAAGGTTTATAAATATTTTGAATGCTCCTTCTTATATTGCATATTTAGGAATTGGAGAACTTCGGTGGAACGTGATAAGTCATATCACGATAGGTGTATTAAACTTATGTTTAGGATTTATATTAGGGTTACATTTAGGTGGTATAGGAGTTGTAATCGCAAGTATTATTTCTCTTGCTTTTGGAAGTAGTATAATTAATTTATCTTATTATATAAAATATAAAATAAATATAATAAAATTAATACCCCGGAAAAGTAGACAAATAAGTTTATTGTGTTTAATGGGTTTGTTAATTTATTTTTTAATCATTTATAATTTTGATAAATCTTATGAGTTTGTAACAATAAATATTTTATTCTTTTTTTTATTTTTAACATTCATACTTATTTCTGTTTGGATCCACCCAATGCGGAAAAGACTAACTGAGTGGATAATGAATGCATTGTTGTTGAATAAATTATGATAAAAATAATCTATTTGTAAGTGGGACTTTGTTATTGCCTCAACTAAAGTAGATAAACTCAAACTCCATTTATAAGGATGAGTAGAATTATTAAAGCTATTCTTGATTACCTGCTTCATCATTTTATCTCCATCAAAATTAAAAAAAATTCCTATATTATTGAAGAAAAAATCAAGACAGGTCAAGTTATAGGAAGAGAAATTTGAATATCATGAGAAGATTCAAATGGTAGATAAAAATTACAAAAATGAGTAAAAAATTCAATGCCAAGAGATATTTAAAAAGGGCTTATGTATAATCCTATTTCTTCAAAAACTTTAGGGATGTCAAATGTTAACAAATGCAAACATGAGTTCGAGAGGCCTGAAATGTGTTTTAAGAAACTCCGCCAACTCTAGTAATAAAAGCTTTCTTTTGATAAGGTTGGTTTGGGTTGTTATTATGTGTTCCTATCTTATGCCCTTTAAATTTTTTCAAAGATGATTTAATCATCTATCAAATCTTATTGTCTAGTGAGGTTAATCTTCAAGCAGTTATATTGAGTGTGTTGTAGGGTGGCCAAGTTTAGAAATATTATTAATCTGATCATTAAATTTAAAAATATTGCAAATAAAATAATACGTAAGTTTTGTATATCTTGCTGGAAAATAACGGAGAAATTTGGATTCTATTTAGTTCCAAAACATTTTTATTTCCCAATTCCTGATACAAAAAATTTAGAGTCATATGAATATGATCGCATCTTTTCATTAGAAGGTTTGTCAATTGATGATGAATCTATGAAAGGTATTATTGAAAAAAATTAAATTTTTTAACAGGGAATACAAATCATTTTATATCCCATCTGGATACGAAATTAATGGTGATGGTTCAATTCTTTTTGGAATGGTGCGATTTTTAAAACCGAAGAAAGTTATTGAAATAGGAGGAGGAAACTCTACACGTGTGTTGAATTTAGCTATGGATCTTAATGAGCGAGAAAATTCCAAGAAGAATGGAAGTAGTAAAATAATATCTATTGATCCTTATCCGAGTAAAACACTCCTTGAACTCTTAGGTAAATCTAGTCGAATTCATGTCATTTCTAAACCTGTTCAAAAAGTTAGTAAAGTTATTTTTGAGCAATTAGAGGAGAATGATATCCTTTTTATCGATTCTACCCATAATATTAAATGCGGAAATGATGTACATTTTTTATATTTAGAAATATTACCATATCTAGCTGTAGGAGTTGTTGTCCATATTCATGATATCCGTTTTCCACAAGACTATCCAAGAGAGTGGATTATTAAAAGGAAGTATTTTTGGAATGAACAATATCTTCTTTATATGTTCCTTTGTTTTAATGATTCTTTTAAGATTTTATTTGCTAGTAATTACATGAAATTGAGATATCCTAAAGAATTTAGAAAAAGCGTAGAGGGCTTAGAAGATGATGGGTGGCCAGGAAGTTTTTGGATAAAGCGAATTAAATAATGTTGCAAAAATTTAAGCAAATAAGATACACAATGAATGGATACGATAACTTTTTCATAGGCATGATAACGTCTAAAGTGTCAAAGTAAAAATTATTTAAATTTAATCTTGGTGTGAAATTTGAAAGCGAATAATAATCTAATAAACATTGTTATTAATCCTGAATTTTCAACTACCCGCAATTTAACTAAACAGAAACCAATTATAGTTAATAATCCTAGTGATAAGTTTAAATCCGTGCTATTTCTTAATGATAGTAAAAAACGTATAGCTGAAGGCGGATTAAGGACAAAAGGATATTTCAAAATGAATCTACCGAATAAACCTCTTATTTCTATTATAACTGTTGTTTATAATAATAAAAAATATTTAGAAAATGCAATATTAAGTGTCCTTAAACAGACTTACGAAAATGTTGAGTATATTATTATAGATGGAGGGAGTAGAGATGGAACCCTTGATATAATTCAAAAATATGAAAATGCAATTGATTATTGGGTAAGTGAGGAAGATAAAGGTATTTACGATGCTATGAATAAGGGAATAATAGCTAGCCAAGGAGAAATAATAGGGATTCTGAATTCAGATGATTGGTATGAGAAAGGGACATTAGAAATAGTTGCTCATGTGTTTTACAATGATAAATCTATTGACTTGGTTCATGGAGCAATGAAGAGATGGGAAGAAAATGGAATAATCCATTCTATTTACGGAAATAAAGAAGGAGCCAAAGATATTTTTTGGGCTCCTTTTAATCATCCGACATGTTTCTTTAGAAAAAGAGTATACAAAAAAATAGGGCTATTTGACTGTCACTTCTCTTTGGCTGCAGATTATGATTTTATGCTTAGATTCAAGAGACTAAATTTGAAATCAAGTTATGTTGATAATATTTTAACAAATTTTCGAATGGTTGGAAAAACATCCAAATTGTCTTTCTCGCCCATATCCCAAATATGGATGCTTCTAAAAAAAAATGATTATTCTTTATATGAACGAATTTTAGCGATTACATATCGCATCGGAAGAGATTTTTTTAGTAAATCCATCGATGTTCTTAATATAAGCAAGATAAAACATAAATTTAGAAAATATTTATCTTATCATAAAAAATTTTAAAAAATATTATTATAAATAAATAGGATTTGTAAGAAAAACTATTAAGATACAAAAGGAAGGGAAAGACACTCGACCGAGAGAAACTCAAAAAACTTCTTAAAAAAAGGGTTTTAGATTCTTTAATGATTTCAGCAAATTTATATAAGATATCAACAGAGACATGATTGAAATTGTGCTGGATAAAGAGATCATAGAGTATCTTTACTTAAAATGTATGATCAAGAGGCAAAGGTCATCGACAGTTCCAAAAACGACTCCACTTAAAAGACCGTTGGAAGATTAGCCTGGATGTTCCCTAGGATTGAAAATCCGAATTTGATATTGAGTTTTCTAAAAAACGCAAAAGAGGATATCACCCGTTAGATGAGAAAACCATTTTCATGTAAGCCAAAAAAACGACCGCCAGAGATATTTAATTCCGCTTTTAAAATCTTTACACCTATGAGATTTCTCTATAGAGAGTAAACTCAACCACTGATAGGATGCTGGAGAATCCTAAGAAATGGCAGAGCTGGCTAAGTTCTCCTTTATTAAAACTCTGGAAAGTTTTGATTTTTACTTCTATTTTCCATCGATAAGAAACGTATCAAGGACCTAGCCACCTATCATTTTATAGACGAGAGAGAGTATTGTCTTTCTTGTTCCACCAGGAGTTGAAAAACTCATCTTGCTGTTGCTTTGGGAGTAAAAGCTGTCACCGAAGGCTATCGTACCTATTTCACTCAGGCCTTGTCCCTTATCGCTAATCTTACCCGAGCTTATGCTGAAAACCGCATCGAGGAGAGGCTGAAGTTCTACTACAAGCCAAAATTCCTGATCATTGATGGGATCGGCTATATCCCGATTGATCGCCACGACGTACATCTTTTCTTTCTGCTTGTCTCCCGCCGTTATGAAAAAGGAGCCATGATCTTCACCTCTAACCGCAGTCTCTCTCAGTAGAATGAAATCTTTGGCGACCCGGTCATTGCCACGGCCATTTTTGACCGACTGGTTCATAACTCAACAACCATAAACATCAAAGGAAATTCTTATCGACTCAAGGAAAAGGTCAAGGCTGCTCTAGTAAAAGAAAGAGGGGCAATTATTATGAAAAAATTTAGTAGAAGGGTAATTTTTTAATGACTATTGACAGCTGTCTATTCCATTAAGGGCAGAGCTTTCGACTATTTTCAAGCATTTTACTTAAATCTTCAACTAGGTTTATACCACCAATCCTATTAAAACCGTTCTAGAGCAGATCAGGAAGATGGTAAAGAACAGATCTAATATTTCAAATGAACGGGCCTTAATTAAGCTAGTATTTCTGGCTGTGGACTTGTCTTCTTGGAAATTGACAATGCAAAGTCGGGATTGATCTATAATATATTCGTAGTTAATGATTTTTTTTATAGATTTATAGATCGGTTTCGTAAATATGTTTTAGTATAAAATTATGGTTTAAACAGAAAAACTTAAATTCCTTAAAGTCAATCCTCAAATATTTAAATAAAAGATAACCGAAATGTTCAATTTTCTGGTTTATTGTTACATTTTCTTTTTAAGTTCAGTTTCTGCTTTTGCCATATCTGAGTGGATGAGACTTCCTATTTTGATTTTAGTCTTATTGATTCCTTTCTCCTTACTACGGATAGCTATCAAACGAAATTTCAGTTTGAGTTGTTATAAGTCGGAAGACACGTTAATTTTATTAATGTTTTTTGGTTTGTGTGTAACAACAATAGTAAACCCAAGTGGAAAGTCATTCAATTACTTGCTAGCATACATGTTCATTTTTGGAATTTCTTATCTGTTCTTAAAAGGTGTGATGTATAATTTCTGTAACATTCATAAATTGTTGAATATCAATACAATTGCAGTTTTATTTATTGTTGGTTTTTCAATCTTGGATTTTGTAACATACCATTTTCTAAAAATTGATATTCAGCAAATAATCCCTCGAAACAAAGCTGTTACAGCAACTTATTTTGGCGGATTAGTCAGAAGATCATATGGTTTATCTACTGAACCAACAGTTTTGGCATTATACTTTAACACACTTGGGATTTTAGGTATTTGGAATTTGTGGAGACAGAGAAATGTGACTAAAAATTTAAAATCCCTGTTAACAATTATTTTTTGGGTAGCATGGATATTAACATTTTCAGCTGCTGGATGGGGTGCATTATTTGTAAGCGGTATTATAAGTTTTTTTCTTATGAACATAGTGAAAAAAGAAGTTATTTTGTCGAAAAAACAATTAAAGAAAGCATTTGCTATAATGTTGATAAGCATTATTGCAATTTTTGTTTTTTATGACGAATTTAGAATTTTTTTTTCACCTATTATCAGAAAAGTCTTACTTATGGAGGATGTGGGGGATAGAATTTATCAGTGGAAATGGGGACTTGAAAATATTGCGAATTCTCCTATTTTTGGATATGGTCTTGGTTCAACTTTAATTAAAAGAAAAATTAGTACTTTAAATTGGTATATATTTCTTACATTAGAAGGTGGTTTTATTTCCTCTATCCCGCTTATATTTTTTATATTTTTTTCATATGTTAGAATTTTCCGTTCAAAAGTTAAGGAAAAATTTTGGTTTATGTTAGGTTTTCTAGCAGGGAGTTTACATTTCCTAGCTATATCAACATTTTATTATCCTTTTTTATGGTTTTTTCTGATAATGTTTATAATGTATGAAAGAAAAAGCATTTCAAATATTAAAACTTTATGAGGGCTTTTTATAATGAGTAGGAATTCATATATACGTGTTATTCATCTAGTTCGAAGCATTGGACCGACTTCTATGCCATGGAATGATCTTTATCGTATATCAAGAAGATTAGCTCCAGGTTTAATGTATCCCATATTGCAGGTTTCGCCTTGGCAATTTCGGGTAATTATATGTTGGGAAAATTGTATTGATAAAAAATTTAAATATTTTAAATCTGGTCCTATATCGGCGTTGTTATTAATTATACGTATTTTCCGGAGGAATATAAAAAAGGGGGGACATCTGATACTTCACGTTCATAACCCTGTGCTTGGATTTATAGCAGTTCTAACAAAATTTTTCTGTCCCCAAATTAAAGTGATTGTTAATATGCATAATGATTGGCGCTATTTTCAATACTACCAGAAGTTTGGGATTTTCCTACTTTCCAAGATTGCGGATCGCTTTATTACTGTTTCAAAATCACTCATTTCAACTATTCCTAAACGTGAGCGGTTATTATTACAAAAGAAAAGGAAGCTAATATCAATTTATAATGGAATTGATTCGAGAAGATTGATAAAATTTCAACGGAAAAACTCTTCTTTCGTAACAGCGGTTGTTATAGCACGCATGGTTCCTCAGAAAAATTGTTTTTTTATTTTGGATATCTTATCTCAAACACACCTAATCGATTATCTTATATGGTTTGGAGAGGGGAGTGAAAAGGACAAAATAGAGAGAAAAATAGAACAATTTGGAATAGGAAATAGAATTGAGTTAAGAGGAATACGTCCTCGAGATGAAGTGTACCAGACTTTAGCTCAATCTTCTATATATATTTCAGCATCTAATTGGGAGGGAATTGGAGTTGCTAATCTTGAAGCGGCTGCCCTAGGATGTTGGCCATTCATGTCAGATATTCCACCACATAGAGAAATAGCAGAAGTTCTTAATATATCTATTTATCCATTGGAGAATATAAATGCATGGATAAAAGCTATTGAAGATTTCATTAAATTACCCATTGATAGACAGAACCGCAAGCGTCGTGAACTTGTAGAACTAACGATTCGTAATTTTGATTTAGATAATACTGTATCCAAATATATTGAACTTTATCTCAATGAAGTGGCCCCCATTTCGACTAGACGCTCATTGGCCTAAAAATAAATTAAAATATAAATTTTAGTATAAGATTATAAATTTAAAAAATTGAAGATCATTGTCACAATTAAGTTGATTATCTTAAGTGGTGCACAATTTAGAGGATAGTATAGTTTGAAATATAAAAATTTTGAAATGAGGCAAAGGAAAAGTATTGTATATATTGCTGGATATGGAAGGAGCGGATCTACTTTATTGGAACGAATTTTAAACAGCCATGATCAAGTATTCGGAACAGGAGAATTAGCTTCACTTTTAAGTTTATTGAAAGACGATCTTGTCTATTGTTCTTGTGGACAGCCAATTCAAAAATGTAGTATTTGGAGAATGATTATCTCTGTCATAAAGAAAAAAATTGATAACAAAAATAATATGAGTAAGATACAATTTCAAATCGAATCTATATTTTTTCCTCTTAGATTTTTATTTATTTCAAGAAAGCTAGAAACATACAAAAATTTTATTATTACCCTTTTAAAAAGCATTATTAAATATTCTGGTAACCCAGATTTTATAATAGATTCTTCTAAAACTGCAAGAAATACAATTTTTAGACCTTTTATACTTAATAAAGTTCTAGATATGGATGTAAAAGTCATTCATCTGGTGAGAGATGGCCGAGGTTGTATGTGGTCTTATCTTAAGGGTTCGAATAGGAAAATAGAAAAAGGAGAGAATGCAAAAATTCCATTTGCGGCTTTACGTGCAGTATTAGGGTGGGTTTTGTCTAACATGGGAGCTCACCTATATCAACTATTTTATCCTAATAAATATTGTAGAATAAGGTATGAGGATTTGGTGGATTTTCCAACAAGGGAGATGAAAAAAATTGAAGAATTTTTGGGTATTGATTTCAATAAGCAGATTGAAATCTTAAAGAGGAATTGCCCTATTCCATTAGGCCATCAAATTGCAGGAAACAGGTTAAGGTTTCAAAAATTATTAATAATAAATAATGATTTAGAATGGCAACAGAAGCTTTCGATATTCCATAAATTGCTTTTTTGGTTCTTTGCTTGGCCTTTGGCCATTTTTTATGGCTATAAATTCAAATCCTGAAAGTTAGTTATAAATTGAATTTTTAAAGTATGATTAGGGTTTTATTTCAACAAAAATACCTAAAAATATTTTATGTCTCATATTGAATGCCTAAAAATGCAACCCAAAGTGAGGCGGTTAAATATTATATAAAGTGCAACAGACATTCGAGAGAGAAGCACTTTAAAAGGAAAAGAATGAACAATATCTCAGCATCAGCATCCAGAGGCGAAACTTTCGAGTTAATTAAAGAGTGATTGCAATGGGCGGTTTTTTGAGGAATGTTGTCTCAACATGGAACAGAGTCGAAAATATGTGCTTTATAGGCTTGGGTAGCTACCTTTCAATGAAATTAAAATCTTGGATTGAAAGAGTTGTCTACTATGTTAACGAAGTTCAGGAGATATTATGGAGGACACTGGATAGTACATGGGGTCAACATCTCTAGTCCATATTCAAGAGAGAAATGATGCGTATGAGGGAGCTAGGAGGGTTAAGGGTATCTAACTAGGTGTGGAAAAGATATGTTTCCTGTTAATAGACAGCAATAGGCACCGAAAAATTACCCATAAAAGCACTATTCTCAGATCCATCCTTGCTGTTATGATACTATAAATGCCTTATTCTTATTTTATTTCTATATATTTTCTTGATTGTTCATTGGGTGCAGAAAATTAGGCCATTTCTGTCTTTACAAGGATTTCAGAGCTTTTTATATCCATTCCACCATTTATATTAGGGGGATAAATGTTTTATAATTTCCTTCTATTATTGCTTACCAAGCAGTGGTAAAATAAATTGAATAAATTATTAAAGATAAAGAAATTTAACTATTCGAAATGGTATCATATATCATAAAGTCTATTAGTACAAAAAACATAATTTATATAATAAAAGGATGTCAGTTTTATTTTGGGTAACTTTATAAAAATTTTTATATTGTTTGGCCAATTTTATTAGAACATCAATGGCTAATATTATTATTATATCCCATTACGCTAAAACTTTGATTAATTTTCGTAGTGAACTTATCAAGGAAATGATAGAATTGGGTCATAATGTTACTACTTTGGCTCCTGAGAAAAATTATAAATCGAAAATTAATGCTCTTGGAGCCAAATATATAGTATATCCATTGAACAGAACCGGAATTAATCCCTTTGATGATTTAAGAACAATTCTTTCTTTAATGAAAATTATAAGAAATCTTAAACCAGATATTGTATTTTCATATTCCACAAAACCTATTATTTATGGTTCATTAGCAGCACAAATTAGTGGGGTAAAAAATATATATTCCATGATCACTGGTCTTGGCTATGTTTTTGTTAGAAAAGAGAATAGACGATCACCCTTGAAGAATTTAGTAAAGCTTTTGTATAAAATCGCTTTGAAATATAATAATGTAGTATTTTTTCAAAATCCTGATGACTTGAATTTGCTATTACGTTTACGATTAATTAAGGACAAAAATAAGACTTTAATTTTGAATGGATCTGGAATAAATTTGGAAAAATATTACTTTGCTCCTCTCAAAGAAAAATCTATTTCTTTTTTATTAATTGCGAGATTAATTTGGGATAAGGGTATATATGAATATATAGAAGCAGCTCGTATTATAAAGAAAAAATACCCTAATGTTTCATTTCTTCTTTTGGGCCCTAATGAAAAAAATCCTTGTGCTATAAAAAAAGAATACATAAAAAAGTGGGCTAATAAGGGGATTATTAATTATCTAGGTGAAAAAGATGATGTTCGTCCTTATATTGCTAATTCAAGTGTATTTGTTCTTCCATCTTATAGAGAAGGAATTCCGCGTTCCATCCTTGAGGCCATGGCAATGGGGAGGCCAGTGATTACTACAAATTCACCAGGATGTAGGGAGACGGTAGAAGATGGTGTGAATGGTTTTTTAGTTCCAATAAAAGACAGTAAGGCATTAGCAGATAGGATGGAAAAATTCATTTTAAATCCTGATTTAATAAAGCAAATGGGAAATAGGAGTAGGGAGATTGCGGAAAAAAGATTTGATGTTTATAAAGTAAATAGAATTATCTTAGAGCACATGGGAATAAAAAAAACCCTTTAAAGCACTAATTTATTTAAACTATGACAAGAATAATTTTTCATTTTTAGGAGATAGATAGATATAAAAAAATAAATTAGTTGATAAGATTAGTTCATCTGAGAAGAGATGTTAATAGACATTTTTTCAATATATAATACTTATCATTAATTAGAATGCCAACGGTGAGCATTGAATAACGTAAAATGTAATTTAACTTTGATACGGAGGATGGTTACGAGGAGCAGATGGATATGTATTCTCGGCGACAGTATTTAGAGGGGCTGATTCCGCGGTATTTAAAAGAGGACCGAAAGGACAAGAGTCGACTTTTAGATGAGTACTGTTTTAACACAAGGCAGAACCGCAAGTATGTCATCAGAAAGACTAACCATTTAGCTTTTAATGATGCTAATCCCCGCAAGAAGAGAGCTGTTCGCTCTGGCCGGAAGGTTGAGAAGGCATTATGGGAGCTATAGAAAAAATTTACTTGTCCTTGTGGCCACCGTCTTCAGCTTTTTTTGTAGCGAGAGGTTAAACTGCTTAGAGACTTGGGAGAACTAACTGTAACGCTTAAATTGAACAGAAGAATTACACCCATGTGAGGAGACCGCTAGGTTATCTCCGCTATGACACTGAAGAGGAACTTAAGATTATTAATTCTCTCTATGGTCATGAATTTCGTCTTTTCAAAAACTTTTTTCAACCGGTAATGTAGCTGCGAAGGAAAGAAAGAATTAAGGGAAGACTCAGGCGTCAATATGATCAGGGGAAAACTCCTTATCAGAGGCTAATTGAATCAAGGCAGCTTTCTCCGGAGGCCTAAAAAGCATTACAAGAGCTTTGGTCAATTCTAAATCCGGCTGAACTAAAAAGACAGCTTGAGAGAAAATAGAGAAAATAGAATAGATTATATGAGCTGTATCAAAAGAAAAATAAGCGTTCTTTGAGGGTAAACCCCTATAAAAAATAGACCCCTCCACGGTCACTTTTTAATGATTTAATAATATTCTTCCCGGTTACCTACTTAAATTGTCAACAAGCATATAAAAATGACCCCCCTGGAGGGGAGATTAAATGAAAGATAGAAAGACATTATACTTACTCACGATCAATAAATTGGGATGAAAGGACATGGTCAAAGCTGAGATTTGGCATGAGATCCACAGCCGTTTTAAGCTCAAGGAGTCAAAAAAATCAATTGCTCGTTCTTTAGGGATAGACGTGCGAACAATGCGCAAGATATTACGACAGAGTCAGCCTGAGCGGTATCGGAGGAAAAAGAAAGAAAAGACGCTGCTTAGTGGCTATGAAGGCTATATCAGGAAGAGATTGGCGGCAGTGGGTTATTGTGCGCAGTCTATATTTGAAGAGCTGCAGGCTCTGGGTTACAAAGGTGATTATGATACGGTTCGTCGTTTTGGTAAGTCTCTTCGGGAGGAAGTACACCACAAGGCAACGGTTCGGTTTGAGACACCACTGGGTAAACAGGCGCAGGTTGACTGGGAGCAGTGTTGGGTATAGATTGGAACTAAGCAGGTCAAGATTCATCTTTTTGTGATGACTCTGGACTACAGACGGTGTATTTTTGCTCGGGCTATTTTGGATTAAAGACTGGCCACATTTCTGGAGTGTCATCGTAAATCATTTGATCACTTTGGTGATCCGGTTATTGCCACGGCCAATCTTGACCGCCTGCTTCATCACTCGACAACCATCAACATCAAGATTAATTCTTACCGGCTCAAAGAAAAAGTCAAGGCCGGTCTAGTTAAAGAAAGAGAGGTTCAACTCTCATGAAAAAATCTAAGAGGGGGATCATTTTTCAGCGCCTATTGACACCAGGTGAATAAAAAATTGGGATGGATAGCATATTTTTTGGCCACAGCCGTCCTATTCTCCCGATTGTTAAATCGCGATGAAGGAGGATAAATAGTCAAATATGAATGTATATACCTTGCAGAAAAAGGAATAAGTAATAAACCAGGTATGATGTTGGAAGATATGTAATCCATGTTAAGAAAGATTTCCAAGCGCAAAATTCTTTTGCTTTTTGGAGATTTAGGAATAATTGTTATATCGTTATATATTTCACATTTTATTAGATATGGACGCTGGCTAAATGTTTTTGATGATAGGAGGCTGATAAATTTAATATTTATAACATTTATGTTTATTTTATCTTTTTATATATTTGATCTTTATAATATTCAAAAAAAAGTCTTATCTTCTGAATTTATAATTATGTATATAACCGCTATGATATCCACTGCTTTCTTAATGTCACTTTGCTTTTATTTTGTTCCTTTTATCGTAGGAAGAGGGATTTTCTTTTATTCTTTTATAACAATTGGCTTGTTAACCTTTCTTTGGCGGTTATTTTTCCAAGCCTTTTTTAATGTCATAATCCCGACAAGAAACGTGCTTTTTGTTGGAAAAGGAAGGGGAGCTGGAATTTTTTCCAGCATTTTCAGCCAATTATCTGAGTATAATATTGTTGGGTATATAAATGATACAACCTCGAGCACAGAAGAGGAAGCTTCTGTTAAATGTTTGGGGCATATATCAGAGATAGATAGAATTATCTACCTTTACAAAATTAACGAGATAATAATCATCAAAGAATCAATAATTCCTAAAATAAGTGAACTGTTGGTGAATATTCGCTTGAAGGGAATAAAAATACACACATTGCCGGCTTTTTGTGAATATGTGACCCATAAATTACCAGTAATGATTTTAAAAGATCAATGGGTCATTTATTCCCAAGGCTTTGATAAGTTGGGAGAGGGAATTTATAAAAAAGTAAAGCGGGGGATTGATTTTATTTTGGCTTTGTTGATTCTGATTTTTAGTTTTCCAATTAGCTTTATTATTGCAGTGGTGATTAAACTTACCTCAAGAGGTCCAATTTTATACATTCAAGAGAGATTAGGATTAAATGAGAAACCTTTCTTGATGTATAAATTTAGAACAATGATCGCTGATGCTGAAAAAGACAGCCCAAAATGGGCAAGAGAAAATGATAGAAGAGTTACTACTGTAGGAAAATTTTTAAGAAAAAGTAGACTTGATGAATTACCACAGTTAATCAACATATTGAAAGGAGAGATGAGTCTCATCGGTCCTCGGCCAGAACGGGAATATTTTGTCAGGCAATTGAAACAGAAGGTCCCTTATTATTCCCTAAGATTTGCTGTTAAACCGGGTTTAACCGGCTGGGCACAGGTAAATTATAGATATGGCTCTTCTATAAAGGATGCTATCGAAAAGTTAAGTTATGATCTTTATTACATTAAAAATATGTCTTTATTTTTGGATCTAAGAATAATTTTAAAAACGATTAGAATTTGCCTCTTTGGAATGGGAAGATAAGATTTTTATGAAAGCATATAAAAAAAGGATATTTTTTTTCACATTTATTCTTTTTGGAATTGCACTTTTCTTTTTTTATTTAAAATATGTCCCATTAGTTTCGCCTTTTCAAATAATTCTTATTCCGATCTTAATAATAATTTTTGTCCTTAGTGCTGTAAGGTTAAAAATTGGCATTTTATTGTTTGTCTTTGCCTTTCCGCTTATTAATGCTCTTCCATATTTTTTCAGTATATATGAACAAACTCCACATGCTCCGACGGCTTTGGTTCTCTTTTTATTTTTTTTCTGGGGATGGTTGTTAAATAATGCGATCAATGAAAATTCAGCTCATTATGATAAAAAAATTTTAAAACCAATAGTGCTGTTTTCTATTTTAGTAGTTATATCAGCGCTTCTGACTTCTTGGAAATACACTAATTTTTTCCCGGTTATGGATAATAATATTTATGAACTAATTACCAATGTCAAAGGAGTAAGTGCCGGTGGCGCTATTATGAGCAGCATTTTTTTTTCTTTAAATTATCTTACCGGGTTTGCTTTCTTGATCATATTAACGTCAACAGGGGGCTTTGATAGATTTTACATAAAGAAAATTCTGATTATTTTATTGATCAGTACTTCTATTGCCCTAGCTTTAGGATTTTATCAGCATCTTGTTAACATAGAATTTGGAAATACCCCTTTTAGAATTAAACAGTCTTTAATAAATGCTTCATTTAAGGATCCATTGTCTTTGGGAGGATATTTGGGAGCTTTTATCCCGTTTGTGTTCGCTTTGGGAATTGCGTTTAAGGGATTTTTACGGTTTTTTTCTTTAATACTTTTTGCTTGTTCTTTTTTCTTAATACTTCATTCCGGTTCAAAGAGCGGATTTATAAGTGCAGTGATCAGCTTAGTATTATTTATTATTACTATTATGATTTTTAATTTCCCCTTGAAGAAGGCAACAAGGATTAAAACTTTAAAGTTAAAATTTATAACATCATCAATTTTAATTTTTGCATTTTTATTTATATTGGGATTTTTAGCTTTTCAGAATCGGGACATAATCAAAAATTCAAAAGGATATAAACGAATTAATCAATTTGTTTCCATATATAAAAAAGGAGGTCTGACTAAAGCCTTAGGCATACGATGGACAAACCGGTGGTACTTGGCAGGCAGAATGGCTCAGGAATATCCCTTAACTGGGGTTGGTATGGGCGCTTTTATTATTGAGCTTCCCAATTATGAAAGAAAATATAATATACGTAAAAGACCTACGGATTCTGCTGAAAATTATTTCTTTCATGTTTTATCGGAGTTAGGAATAATCGGTTTGATCATATCGCTATGGATTTTTTTTGAAATATTCAAATTGGTCTTTCGGAGGTTGAAAGATCCCGAAATCGATGATAAGTGGAAGATAATTCAGATCGGAATAGCATGTGGGATATTTTCTATTTTTCTTCAGTATTTCGTCCATACCTACATTGGAAGCTATGAAATAAAATATACATTCTGGCTTTTAGTCGGTTTGATGATTATTATAGGAAGAAGAGAGAAGGGAGGAGAGAAAGAAATTAAATTTTCAAAAAAATATAAATTGATAGGTACTTTAGTGCTTCTTATCTTTACCTCCATCCATCTCTGGAATTCCACGCATTCTTTATCCCTGGCTCGCCGGACCAGAGAGTTTGGGATTAAGCAGGATTTTGGTTTCTATCAACTTGAAAAGACGGCTGATGGTCACGAATTTCGCTGGACAAGAGGTTATGGAGGGACTACGATTAAGGTTGAGAAACCGGTTATTGAAATTCCGCTTCTTGCCTCCCACCCTGATATTCAGCAAAAGCCGGTTAAGGTTAAAATTTATATAGTGAAAAACTTTTTCAAAGAAAAGAAATTGTTGGATGAAATAATTCTGAACAGAAGCATTTGGAATGAGTATCAGTATCATATTCCGGAGGAAGTAGGTGAGGAGATTATCCTTCTTTTTAAGGTCAATCGCACCTGGATTCCCTTAAAAGTACATGGAACTCCAGATCCGAGGAAACTGGGAGTTGCTGTCGGAAAGATTCGTTTCAGAGATTTCCAAAAGGAAAGATTGCCCACTATATGAAAATTATTAGATATTTGAATCGAAAATAATAAGTAATCACTTGTAACTCAAATAAGAATAAATTAAAAAGAAACATTAAGTAAAATAAATGAGAAGAGTTTTATTTTTTAAAAAAAAAGATAGAATGAGTTAACTAATATTAAAATACAATTTAAGAAAGAAAAAAAATCACCTACAAAAAGGGGGGGGATATGAAAAAATATATTTTTATTGTGGTATTGGTTATTCCACTAATTATTTTTTCCGAATGCAAAAAAACAGATGAGGGAGAAGCTCTAGCCGAGCAGGAATTTCTCCCGGAGATAGAAGTTGATCAGGAGCAAATTTCCGGAGATTTGGGCCTGAATTTCAGAATTTTAAAGACTGGGTCGGTTGGATCATCGTTAGTCCATAAATTCTTCTGGGTTGCCTTGTCGGATATGCCTTCCCAAGAAGATTTGCGACTTCTTGCTGATTCTATCATCAAGTCAGTTATTGCCAAAAAGCCCCGGGTTTATCATAGCTTTACCATTCATTTCTTTCTGGAGAAAGATATTCAAGATGGGAATCTTGAAGGCAAGCGTTTTGCTTATGCGAATTTTCTTCCTGAAGGTAGTTGGTTGAAGGTCGGCCGCGTTCCGGTAGATGATTACAAGGATTATCGGTTACTGGTAACGATGATAGAGAGATATAAGCATTAGAGCAAGAGTAAAGGAGGTGAGATAAATGGAGATAGTGAAAATTGGAATTGAGAAGGGAAAAAATAAGGAAACAAGAAAAAGAGATGGGTGAAGATATGTGGTCTCGAAGAAAAGATATAATTGAAAAAAGTGATGAAATCTTTAGAATTAAAAGTCCTAAGAATTCGGAGAGAAAAAGAGATTGCCTGGGTCAATTTTGGTTTTAAGATTAATATTTAATAATAAGATTAATATTTAATAAGAGGAGAAAATGAGTAACGAGTATCAAAAAATAGAAAATTATGATGAAATTGATCTGATGGATTATATTGCCGTTTTATGGAAGAGAAAATGGTTGATTATCATCCCGACTTTTTTGTTGATTGTGGCGGCAGGCATTTTAAGTTTCCTCCTCCCTAAGAAATGGGAAATAAGCGCCATAATTCAACCGGCTAAGTTTTTAGTCCAGACAGAAGGGGGGAGGTTTGAAGAGGTGCTGGTCGCCTCTCCTGTTCAGATTGCCGGGCAGATAAACGAGGAAGCTTTTAATCAATTAATAGCTTCGGAGTTGAATATTGCTCTTAATAGATTCCCTGAGATAAAGGCTCAGAATTTGAAAAATACCAACCTGGTGAAAATTTCTCTGACAACCCCGAATATAAAAGAGGGGCAAGAAATTTTATATTCACTTTTTACTCATCTAAAGAGAGATTTGGATAGGAAAATAGATGTAGAAATTCAAAACCTCGACACCCAGAAGAAAGAACTTGAAAATAAAATAAAGGAAAGAAATATTGCTATAAAAGATAAAGGAAATGAAATTCAGACCATGAAAAATGAGATCAAGAAGAAAGAAGAGGAAATAAGGGCAGCCCAAAATAAAATCAGGATTTCCGAAGAGCGAGTGAAAAACATCATTACCGAAATGAAAAAAGTCAAAAGTAGGATTGAAGAAATCTCCGAACATCAGAAGAAAGCACTGGCTCAAGCCAGGAAAAAAGGAGAAGGAGAAGCAATAAGTTTATTGTTGTACTCTAATGAGGTTCAGCAAAATTTACGTTATTATAATATATTAGATGAGCAGTTGAGCGATGAAAAGATCATTCAAGAAGATTTAAAGTATACAATAAAAAGGAATGAACTAGATATAAGTAACATGAAGACAGAGATAAAAAAATTAGAAAACGATATTTCAAAAATAAAAAATGAAATTGAGACGCTGAAAAGTCAAATAATCTTATTGGAGGATGAAAAAAATCGTATCGACTATGCTCAATTGATCAAAGATCCAACTCCATCACTTTATCCCGTTTCTCCCAAAAAGAAACTTATTGTTGCTATTGCTGGGATATTGGGATTAATGGGCTTTACTTTTTTAGCTTTTTTTATTGATTATATCGAGCGGAATAAGTCTAGATTACATGAGATAGAAAAAAG
>MTOP01000052.1 GCA_002010725.1 Candidatus Aminicenantes bacterium JdFR-80 | reverse complement strand
CCGGAAGAGAAACATAACAGAATACTCTTGGAGACTTTATAGTCATTAAAAGTCATAAACTCAAGAAAAAAGAGATACCTTCCTTTTCTGGACTCGGTTAGGGAGGCGAGCTTGAGTTGAAAGAAAAATTGGCCGAGATCATTTATTCATTCGGCTGGGGGTATTGTTGACAATGCCAGGGCCAAGGTGCTAAAAAAGTGATGTTTCCAAAAAGGAGGCTCATCATGCTTTTTAGCCTGCAATTAAAAAAAATACGCTCCACCAACCAACTCAGGAAGGAAAAAAACTTTATTGGATTCATTTCTTTGGTTTTAGTGGGTATAATCTNTTTGCCTCTCCTGCTTCAAAGCACTCCTTCCCTCAAGAAAATCACCTATGAACAGGCCTTTCTCAACGGCCAGCCCCGGCTTTTTAAATCATTGCCTCTTATCCGAGGTTGGCTTGATGACAACCATTATCTCCTTCTGGAACGAGATGAAAAAACCAAAACCTCCCGTCTATTTAAAGTTAATGCCCACTCCGGCAAAAAAACTTTATTTATTGATTATAGCCAAATTCAAAAATCCCTTCCCCCCGGATTAATGGCTACATCACATTGGACTCAATCAGCCGATTACAAGATTCTCATCTATATTTTTAAGAATGACCTTTATGCTTACTTTACCACTCAGGGAAAATTCCGGCGTCTGACCGCTACTCCTGCCCCCGAACACAACCCCAAGCTTTCTCCTGACGGAAAATTCCTGGCTTATACCCGTCAGCATAATCTCTATTCGCTGGAACTGGCAAGTGGGCTGGAGTATCAATTGACCAATGACGGTTCAAAAACTATCTACAATGGCTGGGCCTCTTGGGTCTATTATGAGGAAATTCTGGGCCGAAGATCCCGCTACGCAGCTTTCTGGTGGTCACCTGACAGCCAGCATCTGGCCTTTCTCCGCTTTGATGACAGTCCGGTACCCACTTTTCCTCTCTTTCGTTCCGGCGGTCCTCACGGAGAACTAGAAATTGAACGGTATCCCAAAGCTGGTGATCCCAATCCCTATGTTCGCCTCGGAGTGGTCTCCCGGCAGGGAGGATCCATCACCTGGGCTGACATCTGTGAAAGGGCTGACCATTACGTGGCCTGGCCCTTCTGGCTTCCCGACGGCCAAGCTCTTACTTTCCAGTGGATGAATCGCCAGCAAGATAACCTCGTCATTTATCGGATGGATTTGGAAGATGGTCATCTCCAAAAAATTTATGACGAAAAACAACCTGCCTGGGTGGAATTCCTGGAGGATCTCTACTTCTTCCAGGATGGACGAGGCTTTCTAGTCCGCAGCGACCAAGACGGCTGGGCTCATCTCTATCTATACAGCCTAGAAGGAAAACTACGAAAACGACTTACGAAAGGAGAATGGAGCGTCACCCAGCTCCTTCTGGTAGATGAAAACCACAATCGAGTTTTTTTTATGGGCCGAAAAAAGCCAACGACTGAATCCCATCTATTTGTGGTCAATCTCGACGGCACCGGTTTAAGACGTCTCACCACCACCCCTGGCAGCCATCGAGTGATGGTCTCTCCCCAGGGCAGCTACTTCATCGATTACTTTTCCAATATTACCACCCCCTCCCAGGTCAACCTTCATCATGGCCACGGTCAATTGATCAAAAATCTTGGCAATTCGGCGACTGAGATTCTCAAGGAATATAATCTGCCTCACAAAGAACTCCTGACTATTCCCACTTCTGACGGCTGGCAACTGCCCGCCTACTGGATTCTTCCTCCTGATTTTGACCAAAGCAAAAAATATCCAGTATTGTTTATGNTNTACAGTGGACCGGGTTCTTCAACCGTAGCCAACTCCTATCCCCCCCTGTCGGCTCTTTATCTGGCCCAGGAAGGAATTATTATTTTCAGTGTCGACCATCGAGGCTCAGGTCACTTCGGGAAAAAAGGCATGTCCCTGATGCATCGCCAGCTGGGGAAATGGGAAATGCACGATTTAATAGAAGCCGTCAAGTGGCTCCGCCAGAAACCATTTGTTGACCCCACGCGTATCGGTATTACTGGGGGAAGCTATGGTGGGTACACCACCTGCCTGGCTCTGACTTATGGTGCTGATTATTTCACCCACGGCTACGCCCGTTCTTCCGTCACAGATTGGCGGCTTTACGACACTGTTTACACAGAAAGATATATGGATCGGCCTGATGAAAATTCGGAAGGGTACAAAAACAGCTCCGTTCTCACCCATGCCCCCAAACTCAAAGGAGTCTTGTTCATGGCCCATGGAGATATGGATGATAATGTCCATATGCAGAACACCATTCAACTCATCAGCCGTTTTATTGACTTAGGCAAGGAATTCGAGTTCATGGTTTATCCTGACCAAAGGCATGGCTTTCGCGGCAAGAAACGCGAACATTCCAGCCGCCACTTTGTTAATTTCTGGTTTAAGCATTTTCTGAATCGATGAAGACTGAGTATTCACCTTGAAGGATTGGCTTTACTTCAAAAACTGTCCTGTTTGCTCAGGAACAAAGCTCGCCTTATTCAAAAAAGGCAACTTTGTGCCTGAGGAGTTTGGACCAGAAGCAGTCAAAATTACCGCCAGAGATTACGGTCGACTCTGGACTCTATATCGCTGCCTAGACTGTGGCCATATATTTGCCAATCCCTGCCCTTCACCACTAACCATATCTCGGTTCTACCAGCAGATCATTGACCCAGACTATGAGGCAGAAGCTGCCGGTCGGTCTCAAAATTTTAGACCTATCCTTAATCAACTGGACAAATCCTTTCCGGTAAAAGGCCGGCTTCTGGATGTAGGTGCGGCCACTGGAATATTCCTNTCTTTAGCCCGGCAAAGAAAATGGGTGGTAACTGGCGTTGAACCCAGCTCCTGGGCAGTCCAAGTAGCGGCCCAAAAATACAACCTTAATTTAATTCAGAGTACTTTTGAAGAGGCCGAACTTCCGGCTGGACATTTTCAGGTCATCACCATGATTGACTTTATTGAACATATTCCCCAGCCAATGGCGGCGGTTACCAAAGCCTCTAAGTTACTCCAGAAAGAAGGGATGCTGGTGATGGTCACCCCGAACATTAAAAGTCTAATGGCCCGGTTAGCCGGCAAACGATGGTGGCATTACCGGCCAGCCCATCTAGCTTTTTTTACCCATTCCAGTCTAAATACTCTTCTGACAAGAGGAGGTTTCCATCCCACCAAGATTTCCCGGTATACCTGGACCTTTAGTCTCTATTATCTGCTTTCCCGGTTTGAATCCTTGCGGCCGCTGTGGAGTAAACCAAAATTAGCTTTGTTTTGGAAGAAAGTTCGAGTAAAATTAGCCCTTGGTGATTCCTTCATCATATATGCCACCAGAAGGTCATGATGATAAAGCCCTANTTCAAAGCAATGAGGCTGGAACGCTGGCCCCGGAGTCTGGCGATTTTTGTCGGCACCGGTTCCTTCTTTTTTCTCCACTCGGAGGCGCTTCATCAAATCCCCCTGGGCCAGCTCATCCTGAATTCACTTCTGGCCTTCGCCCTTACCTGGGGCATATCGACAGCCAATTACATTATTAATGAAATCGTCGATGCCCCTTACGATATCCATCATCCGACTAAACGCCTTCGACCCTATGTTAAAGGAGAAGTCCAGCCCCTTATTTTCTTGTCACTTCAAATCTTCCTGACGGTCTCATCNTTAATGGCCGCCTACTTCCTTTTCCCGGTCGCCTTTTTCTTTTCGCTTCTCATCCTGCTCTTCGCGGGGTTTGTTTATAACATTAAACCCATTCGCACCAAAGACATCCCTTTCCTCGACTCTGTTTCTGAATCAGCCAACAACCCTATTCGCTTCCTTATCGGCTGGTTTGCCTTTGCCCCTTCCGACCTCTGGCCTCCCNTAAGTCTGCTCCTCGCCTGGTGGGCCTTTGGCAACTTTCTGATGGTGGCCAAAAGACTTTCTGAATTCCGGTTTCTGAAGGACAAGGCCAGTATGTACCGCGCCTCCTTGAAAAAATACACCCGCACCAATCTTCTGGTGGGGATGATTATCAGTATTGTTATCTTCTATCTCTGCTTTTTTATCTTCGCCCAGCAGTATCAACTTCAATCCTTTATCTTTCTGGGTCTGGTTATAGTGTTGTTTGCGGCCGTCATCTTCAAGAAAACCCTTCAGGAAAAAGAAGTTATGGAAGAGCCGGAAAGGTTGATTCAAGACAAACGTTTTCTCATACTGCTCCTGCTGATCGTAGCGGGCTTTGTTGTGGCTATCCTTTTTGACCACGTGGGCACTTAGATCCTTCTCTCGAAATTCAAATCTCCCTCTTTATTAAGTTCAAATTAATTCTCGGCTCTTCAATTTGCCTGCCCGGAATAATTATGTTAAATTGAGTCCAAATGGCACTGGGGAGTTAAAACATGGATGTTCTGGAGATTACTCTAAAACTTCTCCTGGCCGTTGGTTTGGGAGGACTGATTGGCCTGGAACGAGAATCAAGTCATAAACCAGCTGGCTTTCGCACCAACATCCTCATCTGCCTTGGAGCTACCATGATGATGGTTCTGTCCACTTTACTTCTTGGTCAGGAAAATGCTCGAACTAGTGACTTAACCCGAATCGCCGCGGGAGTGATTACCGGCATCGGCTTTATCGGAGCCGGGACAATCATTCATGCCCGGGGGATGGTCATTGGACTTACTACGGCTGCCACAATTTGGGTAGTAAGTGGACTTGGCTTGGTCATCGGAGCCGGATATTACCTGATCGCTCTCATCTACGCTGGTATAGTCATTCTCACGCTGATTATTTTCCGTCAGTTTGAAGAACATTACCTCAAAAAAAATCAATTTACTTATATTCTTAAAACGAAGCCTCTACCTCAAATATTATCCAAATTAAGACAGGTTGCCTTCCATGAGGGTATCAAGTTTAGTGAAATTGCTTTGAAAAAAGAAAACCAGCTTCAAATGATTAAATTAAGTTTCAACACTTCTGAAGAGAAAGAACATCAATTCAATCAAAGTATTCTNCAACTTGAGGGAATCGAAGAAATTTCCATCGTCTAATGTCTAAAATTCCTCTTCTTCTGGCAACCCATAATCAGGGAAAAGTCACGGAAATAAAAAAATATTTATCTTCTTTACCCCTGGGTATTACCAGTCTCCATGAACTGGGCATTAAAGAAAAATTTGAAGAAACAGCCTCCACCTTTGCCGCTAATGCCCGAGGGAAAGGACTTTTCTACGCCCGTTTCACTCGAGGACTTACTCTGGCCGAAGATTCTGGTCTGGAAATTGATGCCCTGGACGGCGCTCCTGGGGTCTATTCAGCCCGCTTCGCCGGCGAGAAGGCCACCGACGAAGATAATATTCAGAAAGTCCTAGCTCTTCTCAAAGGAGTTCCTCTCTTCCAAAGAAGAGCACGTTTTGTCTGCTGGCTGGTGCTGGTTAAAAACCAGGAAATCATTTCTGAAATTGAAGAAAAAGTCGAGGGCTATATTATTGAAGAAAAAAGAGGAAACTATGGCTTTGGCTATGACCCTATATTTTATTATCCCCCGCTAAAGAAGACGCTGGCTGAGCTTAAGCCTGAGGAAAAAAACAGGATTAGTCATCGCGGCAAGGCTCTTGTCCGGCTAAAAAAATTTCTGGAAAAATACCTGCAGGATTCATATCCATAAATATAAAAAAGGGCCTCACTTGGGAGGCCCTCATTTTCCCTCTGGAAGAGAAAAGACTAAATCCCTCGTTGAATCATTTATTCCCGAGGTTCCTTTTTTTGAAAATCACTTCGACTCACCCGAACCAACTGTAATCTTATCCTTAATCTCTTCAAAAACCTTTTCTCCAATACCCCGGACTTTCATGATTTCTTCCACTCTTTTAAACTTGCCATTTTTTGTGCGGAAATCCACAATTCTCTGAGCGATCTGGGGACCAATCCGAGGCAGGGTTTGCAACTCAGCGACGGAAGCGGTATTGATGTTCACCTTTTTTGGCGGCGCGGCGAGAAGGGGAGAGATCAAGAAGATACCTACTAAAAAAACCATCAGGAGCCTGATTGGAACCGACCAGACTAAATATTTATTCATGTTAACCTCCTTTCAGTTCCCCCTCAATGCAAAAGCAAGACCAGTTCCAGATTCCATTCAATTCTAGCAATATCAAAGAGATAATCAATTATTAGGAGTCCTAACTATTAACAACAGTTAGCAGGGCTATCGTTTATCTGGAAACTAAAGGAGACTAATTGGTGACCGGTGGGTCTGAGTCGGCAAGTCTTCTCTCTTCTTTTAAGGAAAGGCGATGGAGGAAAAACTCAAAAGGCGCTTAATAAACATCCAGCTAGGCAAGAAGGCCTACCTCGACCTTCAGGAGCGGGGNTGACTTTTAGCATAAACCTCTAACAATTGCTTCAGATCAAGGTGAGTGTATTTCTGAGTGGTGGCTAAGCTGGCATGGCCGAGTAATTCCTGAATAACCCTCAAATCAGCTCCCCGACTTAAGAGATGGGAAGCAAATGAATGGCGTAAGGAATGAGGGCTTATTTTTCTTCTTAAGGCCGCCCTTTTAATAGCTTTATCCACCACTCGTTCCACTGACCGGGTGGAAAGCCGTTTTCCTCGATAATTGAGAAACAAAGGCTCNGCCTCCACGTCTCCCTGATTAATCTGCCAGCGACACTTTAAATATCGCCGCAATTTTTCTTCAGCCTTAGTCCCAAAAGGAACTATTCTTTCTTTCTTTCCTTTGCCTCTAATTCGAATAAACCGATGAGCTAGATTAAGATCATCTAAATTAATCCCCACCAGCTCGCTCACACGAATGCCGGTGGCATAAAGTAATTCCAGGATAGCATCATCCCTTCTATCTAAAGGACGTTTCCCCGCAGGTCGGTCAAGAAACCGGCTGATTTCTTCTTCTGTCAAAAACGAAGGAACCTTCTTCTCCAAACGGGGAGAAGCCAGGGCCTCGGCAGGATTATCCAGAATAAATCCCTGCCGCTGGCAGAAGCGAAAAAAAGAACGAAGAACCGCCAATTTCCTGGCAATTGTCGACTTTTTTAACCTTTTCTCATAAAGAGAGGCCAGGTAGCTCCGCAGAAAAGTTGGATCAATCCTCTTTAAGTTTAGCTTATTTTTCTGACAAAAAGCCTCAAATTGTTCTAAATCACGGCGGTAATTACTAACTGTATGAGTTGAAGCCTTTTTTTCATGAGTTAAAAACTCAAGAAAAAGATCAATCNTCTGCTTCATCCTTGTCCCCCTCCTTAGAGCTCCTTTCTTCCTGGTAAGAACAGTCGGGATTGGCACAGGTGAGAATAATTTTTCCTTTGGCTTTCTTTTTCAAAAGAACATTACTCTGACACTGAGGACATGGCTGACCAACTGGTTCATCCCAAGTGGCAAAATTACAGTGAGGAAAATGACTGCAGCCATAAAAAATTTTGCCCCGCCTGGATTTTCTCTTAATCAATGTCCCTCCACAACCCCGCGGGCAGGGAAGACCTGTATCCTGAGCATCTTTTTTAATGAAATGACAGCGAGGATAATTGGAACAGGCGATAAACTGGCCATATCTTCCTCTCCGCACCACGAGAAGGGCTCCACATTCAGGACATTTTTCTTCAAGTTGCTTCACTTCTTTTTTTATCAGGCTCTCTCGAAAGGTACACTCAGGAAAACCTGAACAGGCTTTAAATCGTCCAAATTTTCCCTCNTTAATGACCAGGGATCGACCACATATCGGACATTTTTCTTCAAGAGGAATCCCCTTTCCTTTAACACTCTCTAGTTGTCTGGCCCGAGCCAAATCCTCATCCAGAAGCCGGTAATAACTTCTCAGGTAATCCAGCCACTCCCTTTGCCCCTCGCTGATGCGATCCAGCTCTTCTTCCAAGCGGGCAGTAAATTTAAAATCCATCAAATCAGGAAAATTCTGGATAAGGAAATCAGTCACATACATCCCTAAATCTGTTGGGATGAATTTTCCTTTTTCTTTGACTACATAGACTCTGTCCTGAAGAGTAGCAATAATTGGAGCGTACGTGGACGGACGACCAATACCTCGGGCTTCCAGTTCTCGGACAAGAGTTCCTTCGGTGTAACGAGGAGGAGGCTGAGTAAAATTCTGTTTGGATTTAAGATCCAATAACTCAAGCATCTCTCCTTCTCTGACNGGGGGAAGAATCACCTGAGACGCCTCTTCCTTGAAGTTCTCATTTTTACTCTTCCTCCTNCTTGTTTCCTTTTCTTTACGGNACAAAATCAGGAACCCGTCAAACTTGACTACTTCTCCCTTGGCCTGGAATTGATACTTACCAGCTTCAATCTCAAACTCTGTTTCCTCTATCTGAGCGGCACTCATCTGGGAGGCAATAAACCGCTTCCAGATAAGCTGATAAACATTGTANTCCTCTGGTTTCAGATAAGGCTTAACCTTATCTGGTGGCAGGTCAAAGTATGTCGGTCGGATAGCCTCATGTGCATCCTGGGCTTTCCTCTTGTTCTTATAAATCCGCGCTTTAGGCGGAAGATACTCCGGAGGAAAATTTTCCTGAATAAACTTCTTCGCTCCGGCCAGAGCCAGAGGAGAAACCCGCACAGAATCAGTTCTCATATAAGTTATCAGTCCCACCCGACCTCGATCGCCGACCTCCAAACCTTCATATAACCGCTGAGCAATGGCCATAGTCTTTTTCACCGGGTAATGGAATAGACGAAAACAATCCTGCTGGAGAGTACTGGTGATATAGGGAGGAGGGGGAGTCTTCCTCTTTTCCTTGACCTTAATTTTCTTGAGGATAAAAGGTAATTTCCAAAGTTCATGGACTATTCTAGTTGCGGCAGCTTCATCCGGAATCCTGGCCTTTTTCCCTTCAATCTTAACGAGGTTCGCCGAAAAAGAAGGTGGTTGGGCAGCTTCCAGAATGGCTGTAATTGTCCAATATTCTTCTGGAACAAAATTCTGGATTTCTTTCTCCCGCTCACAGATAAGCCGCAAAGCGATCGATTGGACACGACCGGCACTTAAACGTTGACCAATTTTATCCCACAATAAAGGACTAATTAGATAGCCGACCAAGCGGTCCAGGATTCTGCGAGTTAACTGGGCCTTGATCTTATCCTCATCCAGAGTTCTGATTTCTTTAAAAGCCTCGGTCACAGCTTTCTTGGTAATTTCATGAAAGAGGACTCGATGAATGTTTTGATTGGATTTTTTTAATAATTCAGCCAGATGCCAGCAGATAGCCTCTCCTTCCCGATCAGGATCGGCAGCCAGAAAAATGGCTTGACTTTCTTGGGCGGCCTTCTGAATTTGTTTGACGATCCTCTGCTTCTCTCTAATAATAGTGAAATGAGGTTTAAAATCATTCTCAATATCTACACCTAATTTCGACTTGGGTAAATCCCGGATGTGACCCATTGTAGCCATCACCCGGTAAGACGACCCCAGAAAGCGATTAATAGTCTTCGCTTTCGCTGGTGATTCAACTAGAACCAAATTTTTCATGATTATTCCCTTCGGATAAAATATTTTCCGGCCAGAGGCTGAACATATCCCTTCAACTCCAGATTAAGCATAATAGCCAATAATTCTGAGGTCGACCGGTTGGTTTCTTCGATCAACTCATCAACATGACAGGGATTATCAAAAGAAAGTTTTTTATAAATTATCTCCTCTTCTGGCGTCAGGGAAGGGAGACTTTTCTTTTGGTGATCTTTTTCGTCCATCATTAGCTCACTTCGCCAAGGCTCCGGTAATTCTTCTACCACATCTTCCCATGTTTGGACAAGTTTTGCGCCAGAGCGAATCAACCAATTGGTTCCCTGACTCACCTCTGAAGTCACATTTCCCGGCACAGCCATAACCTCCCGATTCTGGTCAAGAGCCAGACGGGCGGTAATTAATGAACCACTCCGCTGAGCTGCTTCTACCACTATACAGGCCAAGGATAGGCCGGCGATTATCCGATTGCGGAGAGGAAAATGGAATCGGGCCGGATGGGTTTGAAAAGGATATTCACTGAGGATTAAACCCTGGCTTGTTATTTTTTCCGCCAGAGAACGATTCTGTCGGGGATAAATCCAGTCCAAACTCGAACCAAACACAGCTACTGTCGAACCACTTTTCAACGCTCCTCGATGAGCCGCCGTATCGATTCCCCGGGCTAATCCACTAATGATGACTAACCCCCGCCCAGCTAGATCATCAGCTAGCCGCTCAGCCATTCTTAGTCCATAAAGAGAAGCATTTCTCGTTCCTACCAGGGCCACACCTGGCTGGTGAAGAAGATTAATATCTCCCCGAGCATAAAGCAAAAACGGTGGGTCAAAAATTTCCCGGAGACACTCCGGATATTTTTCATCATCAATAGGAATCATGGCCACGCCGAGTCGTGAAGCTGTCTCCAAAACCTGATGAACTCTAGCCCTGATCTGTGGTGAAAGGAGACGCTCTTTAACTATTGGCTCCAGCCGGCAATTATTTAGTTCCTCGGCTGTCAGAGAGCGGAGAACCTCTAACCGGGGATAGGTCTTGATTAAATTCCAGGCTGAGCGAGGATACTCCGCGCTGACCAAGCTTAAAAAAACCCAATCTTCCAGTTTGTTCTTCGGCACATTATAAAAGACGCCGGAGAGGCCTGACTTTTCTAAACAGATGATATTTTTATTTTTTATAACAACCCGGAGGAATGGCCCAGACGGGCACACTGGAGTAGCTGATTACCTTTTCGGTGGTACTCCCCAGGAAAAATCTTTCCAGTTTACTGTGGGTATAAGTTGACATGACTATTAGGTCGAAATGATGGGTCTCAGCATAATCAACAATCCCCACGGCCGCATTCACAGCTCGATACACGTCTTCTTCCACCTTAATCCCTTCAGCTTGTCTTTTCCTGCGCTGTTTCATTCTCTTCATCAATCCCGCAAAGAGCTCCTCCAATTCCCGTGGCGAAAATTCATAATCGTGAAGTTCAAGCACGTGGAGAAAAGTTAAATCGGCCCCTAAAGTTTTGGCCAATTCCCAGGCTACATCTCTTTCATACTCTTCATACCCAGAAAAATCGGTAGGGACAAGAATTTTTTTAAACCGAGGTTTTCCTGATTTTTTCTTGGTGACCATCACTGGAGCTGGAGAACAATGGAGGACACGGGTGGTAACACTACCGATGAAAAATTTCTCCACCGCCGACATCCCTCTTTTACCCATAACAATTAAATCCGCTTTTTCTTTCTGAGCTGTTTCAATAATTACCGGGGCTTCTTTCCCTTCTTTGACCATCACCTGGGTTAATCGCGGTGTGGATTCTTTGTATCTTTCCAGACGCTGATAAACTTCCTGCTTCACCGTATTCACTCTGGCCAGCAATTCTCCTTTAACTACCACTTCTGTATCATAAAACACAGGGGAAAGGTCAATCATCACATGAAGAGCGATGATTTCTGCTCCATAAGGCTCAGCTAAAGCCTCTGCGTACCGCAGGGCTTCTCTGGCTTCCTCGGAAAAATCAGTCGCCCATAAAATCTTTTGTAAAAACTTAGCCATCTTTGTTCAATCTCCTCATCTAATTCTCTTGTTGCCAAGCTTAAACTTATTTTAACAAGAAAAAGAAAAAACACAAGAAAAGTCCCCCTCCAGCAAAAAAATGAGATTTGAATAAAAGATGAAAGCGTTTATAATATAAAGGAATCCCAGGTTCGATAAGCTCGGAATACCCAAGGAGAATAGAATGGGGAAGGACAAAATTTCTCACCTAAAAATATTTGCGATTATAGCCCTTATAATCCTGGCCAACTCCTCTTTTTTACTGGCCCGCAACCAAGGACCTCTTCTTCAGTTAAAAGAAGATACCCATGATTTTGGTGAAGTTAAAGAGGGAGAAGTTGTTACCCACATCTTTACTTTTAAAAACATAGGGAATGAGCCCTTGGTGATTAAAAGAGTCCGGACTACCTGTGGGTGTACGGCCGCTCTTCTCTCCAAAAAGACATTAAAGCCAGGAGAACAAGGAGAACTTCAGGTAAAATTCAACACCCGGGGATATGAGGGCCGAATCTCCCGTTATATCTACCTGGAAACAAACGATGCTCGCCAACCTAAAAAACAATTAACCGTCAGAGCCGACATCAAGGTACCTCCGCGACCTCGGATTGATGTTAATCATTTTAGCTTTGACCTGGGACTATTCTTACAAGAAGCCCCAATCTCTTTTCCCGTCAAAATAAAAAACAGAGGAGAGCGAGTCCTGGAAGTAACTTTTGCCCATAAAGAGGCCACTGTCTGGTTGGGTTCAGCAAAAATTACCTCCTTAAAACTAAAACCTCATCAGGAAAAAGATGTAATTATCAAACTTCCTCCTCCAAAGAGAGCAGGATTAATCAGAGAATACATTATCCTTCGCTCTAATGATCCTCTCAGACGCAATCTCTCTCTTTATGTTAGTGGGTATGCCTTAACAAAAAAACAACTCAAGGAACTCTTTGCCAAATATAAGGACATTATTGAAAAATAAAAAATGATTCTGATGGCTAATTTTTTAATTGCTTCCGCCCGAGTACTCCATATTTTAATTGTTCTTTATACCTGGGTGGTTATCCTGCGAGCCATCCTCTCTTGGTTCAATGTCCCCTCTCTTTATCGGCTTAATGTTGTCCTCTACTACCTAACCGAACCGGTACTGCGGCCCCTACGGAAACTTATCCCCCCCTATAAATTAGGAGGTATTGATGTTAGCCCGGTCATTGCTGTTCTAGCCCTCCTGTTTATCGACTCTTTTCTGGTTAAATCTCTAGCCCTTTATGGAGCCCGCCTTCTCCACCAGAACCCTGTTCCTTTTTGAGCGGATTCAAGAAAGTAATGGAGAAGAAAGCTGACCTCCAGCTAGTTCAGAAAACATTCCTCCAAGTCAAAGTCATTCCCCGGGCAAAAAATCCCGGAGTCCTTCGCCGGNAAGACGGTTCATTTGTCGTCCGGGTCACTGCTCCTCCGGAAAAAGGAAAAGCCAACCAGGAAGTAATGGAACGATTGGCTTCTTTCTTCAACCTACCTTTGAAACGATTCCAGATTCATAAAGGACACACTTCTCGCCATAAGGTTATAGTTATTAATGAACCATAATCTCTTTGGGTAAAAATTAATTATGAGCACCTTATGAATTTGAGGAGAAGGGAAAGGCAGGATGGATATTTACAATCTTATTAGTGCCGGAGGGCTCTTTCTCCTTCCTTTACTCGCCTGGGGTTTTTCTGAAAACCGCCGGGTGATCAACTGGCGGGTTATTGGCTGGGGACTCGTACTTCAACTTTTATTTGCCATTTTTGTCTTTGTTGTTCCGGCTGGAGCCAAATTCTTCCTGATGATTAACAAAGCCGTTGTAGTTCTTCTTGACAGTGCCACGGCGGGAACAAAATTTCTTTTCGGTCGACTCGCGCTTCCTCCCGGAACAACCAATGAAGCCGGAGAAACTTCTTTGGGTTATTTTCTGGCTTTCCAGGCTCTGCCGACCATTGTCTTTTTTGCTGCTCTGGTGAATGCTCTTTATTATCTTAAAGTAATGCCCTGGCTGATCAGAGGATTTTCTTATATTTTCACTCGGTTAATGAGAATAAGCGGGGCGGAGTCACTATGTGCCTCTAGTAACATCTTCGTCGGCATCGAATCCGCCCTGGTCATCCGGCCTTATCTAAAAGACATGACTCGTTCTGAGTTGACGACTATTCTCTCCGCCGGCATGGGCACTATCGCTTCGACAGTCCTCGCTGTCTATGTCTTTACTCTCCAGAATGAACTTCCCACTATTGCCGGACATCTTGTCTCCGCCTCTTTTCTTTCGGTCCCAGCAGCCGTGATTATGGCCAAGCTGCTTGTCCCGGAAACTGGCCAACCCCTTACTCTGGGTGTAGACGTCAAACCTTTTTATGAGCGCGAAGACAACCTCATCGTTTCTATTATCAATGGCGCTCAGAGCGGACTAAAACTTCTTGGAGGCATTGTCGCTCTTCTCCTGGCATTTCTAGGTTTGTTAGCCCTTCTTGATCTCTTTCTGGGTTATGGGGGAGGCGTAATTAATAATTGGCTGGGTCTTAACTTCGACTTTTCCATCAAAGGAATTTTGGGGTACATCTTCTATCCTCTAACTCTCATCATCGGTGTCCCACCGGCTGATGCTCTGGAAATATCTAAAATAATTGGCGAAAGAACCGTGGCCACAGAAGTGGTGGCTTATCAACATCTGGCTGAATTAATGAAAGCTGGCGTCCTCCAGCATCCTCGCTCAGCTATAATCGCCTCCTATGTGCTCTGTGGTTTTGCCCATATTGCTTCGCTGGCTATTTTCGTCGGGGGNGTGGGGGCTCTGGCGCCGGAAAGACTAAAAGATCTCAGCCAGCTTGGATTAAAAGCACTTCTGGCAGCTACCCTGGGCTGTTTAATGACCGGAGCTGTGGCCGGTCTCTTTTTTAGTCAATCAACCGTTTTATTCCATTAGGGCCAAAAAAACCAGAGGTTTCCTTTCTGCTCCGAAGATTAAAGCCCAGCATTAAGGCCGGATTCACCACTATTATTTAGCCGGCCAGCGAACAAGATAACGACGCACAACCTGATAGCCCTCTTCGTTTTCTTCAATGGAATACACCCTGTTTTCTCGCCAGTAAAAGGGAATGGCTGTGGTCAAACAGCGAGCCAGATATTGACCTTGAGGATCAAATATATCCAGCCAATACTCATTTTTCTTTTTCCCTTTCTCATAAGTCCGGACGTAAACCCTGTCGGCTGGATCAACCGAGAGAAAACTAATTGGTGGAAAATACTCCGAAAAAACAAGCCTGTCCTTAACATTCATTCCCTGAGTGGAGGGAATCTTAGCCAGAATATCATCTATGTCCTGCTGGGTTATCTTAACCTTTTTATGTTTCTTCCTCACTATTTGAAAAAGATTACCCCGGGGATCATAATATTTGATTTCATAACGGTCGTTCTTGGCATATAAGATATTGCCTTTGGAGTCAAGTTGATAAAAAGTCACCAGATTAAAAAGGTTAATTTTTCCTTGCAGCGGGTTGGGAAATTCATATTTATCCAGCTGGAAGACCTCACTTAAATCCGGTCTAAATTTTTTGACAACAAAAAACATTTTTTTCTCTTCCACNACAATCTCCCGGCCGATAAAATTACCTTCCATATCCAGAAGAAGATTAACCAGGCCGAGTTTGGTAGCCAATGACTTTTCTGTCAGAAACTTCCCTTCCCGAGAAAAGAAAATTATTTTTCGGTTAAGAACATCTTCCACCATCAGTCGTCCATCACTGGTTAGATTAATCCCGCCAGGCATATTCAGTTCACCGGGCCCCTGGCCCTTTTTCCCAAAAGATTGAATATATTTGCCTTCCGGACTGAAAATTTTAATTTTAGCGGCTTTGGAATCGGCCACATAAATACGTCCATTCTCATCAACCACCAGCCCCACCGGTCGAGCTAGAGATTCCTCCGGGGCCTCACTTCCTCCCATGGTTAATTCCAGTTCAAAGACAACTGTCTCCTTCAATCTAGGCTTGTCTTTATTCTCTATTATNTTGACCCCGTCAACTATCTTGATTTTCTGGATTCCGAAAGCTGGCCTCACCAACCAGGCGATCAAAATAAAAAGGATTATCTTTTTCTCAGCCCGATGATTCATTAATCTTTCCTTCTGTCTGTTAAATGCTTTTTTCCATTATAATCCATTTCTAACTACGAAAGAAAAATAATTTTATTCTACTTGATTTTATCTAGCCTGCTAAAACCAGTTTCTTTAGATATAAGTTTAATTCACTTATCCCCAAGTCTCAACCCAGGAGGTTTCTGCCTGGGGGATGCCAGTCAGATCCATCTTCTATTTCTCATCACTTTCACCTTGACTTAAAATAAGAATTTCCAATAAGCTATCCCCTTCTGGCTGGAAGAGGCCAATTTTTTCCACTAAAAGACGTTAGAGAGCTCAGATGAAAAAATGGTTGTTTTTTCTGGCTATATTAGCCATTATATATCTGCTGGGTCGGTGGGGCCAAACCCGACGTTCCTCTCACCCATTTCTTGTACGTCTGAATCAAACTATCTCTATTATTGTTTGGGTACTGTTGATAGCCTACACTATCTCCTTTATCTACTGGCTGGTCACCGAAGTCTTTTAAAATGTCCCCTGACCGGGAGTAAAGAAGGGGACAAAGGAGATGATAAACAATCAAAAAATAGTTATCCTCATACCCGGAAACCGGATAGCATAAACGCTCTACTTCTTCTTTCCGGAGGTCAGAGGTGAAGCAAGAACTTTCCCCACATCAGGCCGCTGAAGAAATAATCCTCTATTTAAAAAAACTGGCCGACCCCCAATTTGCTCAACAAAGCCAACGTTTTTTCAAAGAACCGGTATCGCTTCTAGGCATTCCCTCTGCTGAACTTCGTCGTCAGGCAAAACAATTTTTTCAGGAAATAAAGAACTTCTGGACACTCAATCAAGTTCTCGAGTTTAGCCGACATCTTTTCAGCTCTCCTTATGTTGAAGTCCGAGCCCTGGCTATCCTTGTTCTTAGCCATAATGCCCATTTTTTCGAGAAGCATCATCTGGCTGAATTTAAATCATGGCTGGCTAATAATTATTTTGATAACTGGGCACTGGTTGATCTCTTCTGTCCCAATATCATCAGCCCCCTTCTTGATAAAAATCCAGAAATAGCTTCAGAGCTCCTTCAATGGACCACCTCCACTAACCTCTGGGTCCGCCGGTCCGCGGCTGTTTCTTTCATCCGTCCGGTCCGAACCAGCCGATTTCTCGCAGAAGCTTATCAGGTAGCCAAAAGGCTCTTCTCTGACAAAGAAGATCTCATCCAAAAAGCGGTCGGCTGGCTCCTCAGGGAAGCTGGCAAGACCGATATGAGACGGCTGGAAAAGTTTCTCCTTCGCCATGGTCCCCTTATCCCCCGGACAACTCTCCGCTATGCCATTGAACGCTTCCCCGAAAATAAGCGAAAAGAACTTTTGAAGAAGACCCGCCCGAAATAACCTCCGGGGGAAGAGACGGCCTGGTCCAAAATAAGAAGCAGGTCATTACCTTCTCCAGAAGCCAATCAAGATCAAAATTTTCTCTTTGCGAGTCCCAGACCATGACAGACCCTGAAAAGGCAGATTTTAAAGCAGAATATTTGCCACTTCCTCACGATTACTCTATAATCAAAACAAATGAAGAGTGGGAGATGGTTATTTGTCAGTTTAACTCTTCTTCTCATTTTTCCCGCCTTACCCTGGCTGACCGCTCAGGAAACATCTCCCCGGGTAAAAGTAGTCGCTGAACAGGCGAATATCCGCCTGCAACCCCGTATTACCAGTATTATTATTTACCAAGCACCGCAGGGTTCGCTCTTAAAACTAATAGCTAAAGAAGGCGAGTGGTATAAAGTCGAATTTCAAACCGAATCCGGGGAAATCAGCCAGGGTTTTGTCCATGAGAGTCTGGTGGTTACGCTTGAACCTGAGCCAGCCATCTCTCCTCCAGAGCAAAAAAAGGCTGTGCCTACCTCACCACCTCCTAAACCAGCGACAAAAAAGCTGCCCCAGAAGAAAAAAACCCAGGAAGAAAGGCCGGGAAAAAAATCTCCGGCAACAGTCAAAAAGAAAACCAGCCGCAAGGCATCCCCTCCAGCCCCTACCCCTAAACGCCAAATCACCGCTCCATCTGAACACCGTTTTAGCCTTGGTTTAGGAAGCGGAGCTCTTTATTTTGCCGGAGGTGATATTAACTCAGGCACAGCAGGACTGGCTGAATTCTATCAAGACCATCTCGGAGTCAAGCCCAGCGAGACTGTGAATAAACTCCATCTCTCCTATCTTTTCGGTCTGAAAATCAGCTACGCCCTGACTCCTCGGGTGAAAATTGGATTGGGTGTTGATTATTTAAAAAAAGCAGCTCACAGCCAACTCACCTATTCCCGGAGTGCCACCCCGGATATTTTATCGATCCAACCGGAAATAAGGGCCATTCCTGTCCGTCTGTTCCTTTCCCTCTATCCCACCTCTCATCTCTACCTGCGGGGGAGTCTTGACTTTTACACCGCTGAAGTTAATTACCATTATCGGCTGGAAAGCGGGGAGACCTGGTTTAGCTGGGACGGAGAGTCGTCAACCCACGACCTGGGATTTACCGGGGCTTTTGGCTGGCAGTTCAAACTGGCCTCTTATCTTGAATTCTTCTCCGAAATCGAGGGCCAATATGCCCGGCTTGACAACTTCCAGGGAAAAAACATTTATCGGGAATCCTCCGGCTTCGAATCCCAGGAAAAGGGAACTCTCTATCTTTACCAGGCCCAGGTTACGGCTCAACTGTCCCATCCGCTGCTTTTCATTCGGGAGAAAAAACCCACTGAAGCCGGGGTGTCTGATGCCCGGCCGGCCAGTCTATCTCTCTCCGGAATAGCTGTCCGCTTCGGTCTCCGTTTTCGGTTTTAATTTTTTCAACCAGACAATTACCTGACTATGAATCCGGGGGAAAAGGGCTTTTTTCTGAACCAAGACAAAACCAATGTCGACTATCTCTTGATAAAATTTCGACCAAGAGATCATTTTTATCTTGGTCGGGCTCTTCTTAATCCACCGCCGGAGCTGGCGTTGAGCGCGGTGGAGAAAATTCTCTTGATAAAAAGACAGGATCACCTCACTCTGGGTAACCCGCCAGAATTCTCGCAGAACCGCCAACCTCTCTTCCTCTTGATGAAGATGATGGAAAAAACGCATCGCCAGAATCAAACCAAACGTATTGTCTTTAAAGGGTAATCCCTGGAGAGCATCAACGACCACACCTCCAATAATTTCTCCGGATACACTCCGCTTGAGTGCTCTTTTGACCATAGCCCCAGAAAGATCCGCTGGGATTACTTCAAAACCCAGGCTCAGGGTCAGAGGAATAAACCGACCATACCCACAAGGGAGATCCAATAAAAGGAGCTGGGGAGGACCAGCCTGCTGTAAAAATCCTTGTAAAATCTTCCTTTCACGTTGATCAACAAGTCGCTGGTCCCAGCTGCGATACCGTTTCTTCTCATACTCAGAGACTTCTTCCGGCTGAAAAACATGTTTTTTGGTCATCAATAACCTCTGCTTGAAATTTAATCGTCAAAAAAAATAAAAAGCGGACTTTCCCCGACGACAATCTTGTCAGAATTAATGACTAACCTTTGGCCATCACGAGTAAATACCCTCCGGACCCGGAAGGGAAAACTTACCTTTCTGGCACCTCTCTTTCGCCAGCAAACCGCCAGGTTGACGTCTTTTTTCCTAAACAAGAAACAATAACAATCGATTCCTTTCATTATACCCAGGAAATGACTGCCTTCAAGGAATCGAATCATGGTTTGGAACGCATAATAAGCGGGTCTTTTCCGCCATCTCTCCTCCCGCGAATCGATAAGACCATAGCCCGGGGCCACCAATTGCCACCAATAAATCCGCTGCACGCACCCACTGGCCCCCACCAGAAGAAAATATCGGACAAGAAAATTAGCCTGGTCTTCTTCACTGACATTGGGTTTTCCCGCCGCTGGAGAATATGGTCCGGTGCCGGCTAAAGGCCAGTTAACCTCGGTAATCCAGAGTTCCCGCTTTTTTCCTGTGGCTCCATCCACCATAGCTTTAAGAAGGGCCACTTTGGAGGAAGTACTCCAGCCAAATTGTCGTTTCTCTGGCGCCCCGACACGATCCACATAGAGGAGGGAGGTCACCGGATTAAAATCAATTTCCTGCAGCACTGGAGGATAAAGATGAAATTCAAAGTCAATGACCGCTGGTCCCAGAGGACGGAAGCCTCGCTCTTNGACCCAGGAAAAAGCAGGCCGGGCCAATTCCAAGTACTCATGATGAGTCCAGACTCCCCATTTAGTCCTGTTCCAGGCATGCCCAATCTCCACATCCCGACAAAGCCCCTGAAGAGCCTCCAGCGCCTCAAGGACAAAATCCCGCCAATGGGAAGGCTCAAGCACATCCGTTCGATTCTGTAATAGAGCCACCACGACTTCCAGCCCCTCCTCTCTTAAATCACGAATATAGGCTTGACACTCAGGCAGTTTCTCTCTCTCCCAGGAAGGTAAGCGAACCAGTGTCCGGCGGATCCCCAATTCTTTCAAAGCGGCAATGGTTTCCTCAGCCGGGTTAACCAGCGGACTGACCGCCACCCCCCATAAGTCCTCCATGGTCAGCGGCTGCTGGTAAAGCTGGGATCGGTAAGAAAAATATAATCTCATCATGGGCAGCAGGCATTTCAAATTAGGAGGAAATAGCGCCAGATAACTTCCGATATTCAGCAAATGACGCCGCAATCTTTCTCCTCGGGAGGCAACATTATGGGGCTGATCCGCCAGTGGATTCCATCTAAAATCAACCCGGTGACTCATGTTACTGCAACCGTAATCGCTGGACTAACTTTCTTAGACCAAGAAAATTCTTTATCCGGAGATAAACATTAAAAGTTTCCTTGGCTATCTTATACCATCCCCACCAAAAAAACGGAGGATGAGGTTGACCAAAATAACATTGGAGGAAAAACTTCTGATAGGCTGCCGGCACTCCCACCCTGATCAGACTCTTCACCGCCACCAAGGTGGAGAGCCTTCTCTTTTTTCTCAGGCGATTGGTGTCGAGAAGATAGAACTCTCTCTGCCCCTCATTTTCTTTAACCAGAATATTTCCATCAGAAAGATCTCGATGAAGAATCTTTTTCTGGTGAAGAAGCCTGAGAAAATCAGCCAGCTCTTTTAAAAGTAACTTCAACTCCTCACCATGTCGTTCCCGGAGAAGTCCTCGTATTTCCACTGCCTCCGCAACTTTCTTGGTAATAAAAAAAGCCTGTTTCACCAGACGGCCTTTTCTCACCTCAATAAAGGCAACTGGGGAAGGTGTCGGAATTCGGGAGTCTATCAGATGTTTTGCTCCTTGCCAGGCCCGCCTGGCTTTAGAAGGCAGGAAGAATGTCTTCAGACGATCAATCCCCACCAATCGGAACTCTTTGACGACCAATTTTAACTCCTGGTCATCATCCCGCTTTAGAGAGACTACGCCGATCCGATTTCGACCAGCCGCTATCAATTCCACTTCTGGCTGGTCAAGAACTGTCGAGCCCTGCTGAAGCATCCTTCTCAAAGAAGGAAAATCATAATCTTGACTGATTGCTCCCCTTAGAGAACCGTGTTGAAAAAATACCCCCAGAGATTTACCCACATCTATCAACCCTTCTTTCTGGTTCTTCATCGCCAGTTAAAATATCATCATCCTCTAATTCCCGTCAATGAAGAAAAAGGAGAGAGAACCAACGAGACTAAAGAAGCGACTTAAATCTCCTCTTAAAATTTGGTATGATAAGATTTCAAATATAATTCCAAGGAGTGGCGATGGCTATCAATGAAAAATTACTGGAAATTCTCGCCTGTCCTTTATGCAAAACAGAAGTTAAACTTACCGTTGATGAACAAGGCTTGAAATGTGTTAAATGTCACCGAGTGTATCCTATCAGGGATGACATCCCGGTGATGCTTATCGATGAGGCCACGATTGAACCCGATCGACCGGTTAAAGATTAACCGTTCTTCTTCAGTCAAAATCCTTTGCCTTCGTCTCCGGAGAATCGGGGATATTGTCTTGACTACTCCGGCTCTCGCCGCCCTCAAAACTTCTCTACCCGGAAGTGAAATCCATTATGTCGTTGAAGAGCCTTACGCTCAGCTTATTGATCACCATCCGGCTGTCGACCAGGCGATCATCATCCGCTCCAAGCCCGGTCTAAGGGAATTTTTGACCTTACTGCGTCGTCTAAGAAAAAAACACTACGATGTAGTTATCGATTTCCACGGAGGGCCACGGGCCTTCACCATCACTCTGACTACACCGGCGGCCAGAAAAATTGGTTATCATCTTCCTCTGAAACATAGATTCTATGATCTGACTATTCCCCGGGGAAAGGAAGAGCACCCCATCCACAGCGTGGAGAATCATCTAAATCTTATTCGCGCTCTTGGACTCTCTATTCCCTCTGTCCCTCCCCTTGCTCTTCCTGAGGCATTACCGGAAGAACGAGAAAAAGTGCAACGCCTCCTTAAACAACATTCTCTTCAGGGGACCGATTTTCTGGTCCTCCATGTTGGGGCAGGCAATGAATTCCGCCATTGGGGGAGAGAGAACCTTTTGCTTTTTCTTCAACTTTATACCAAGGAAGGATTACCATTACCTCTTTGTTTGGTAGGAGGACCCGAGGATATCGACACAGCTTCCTATCTCCTGCACAATCTCCCCTCTAGGTCAACTCTGCCTATTATTAATGTGGTTAATCACTTCACCTTAAGAGAGCTCTATTATTTTTTCCAGCAAGCTAGGCTCTTCATTGGCCCTGATAGTGGTCCTATGCACATCGCGGCAGCGGCTGGACTGCCGTTAGTCGTCTACTTTGGGCCTACTTTACCCGCCCACTTTGGTCCTTGGCAGACAAAAGCCATCATCCTGGAAAAAAATTACAGCTGTCGGCCCTGCCGTCAAAGAACGTGCCTCTTTCAAGATTTTCCCTGTCTACGCCAGATTACTCCCGCAGAAGTATGGCAAGCCGTCCAAAACTTGCTCCATGAGCCAGTTGACACACCGTGGCGGGCTGAAGAAAATAAAGGCTAAAGGTTAATTATGGTGCAGAAAATTATTTCTGTTGCTTTCGGCCTCTACCTCCTGGTCTCATTTATTTCCATTTCAGCCAGCCAGATATTCCTGGCCATCAGCTTAGGAGCAGCCTTAATTTTCTGGGTTTCCAGAAAAAAATGGCCTCAATGGCCGGCTTTTTTCTGGGCTCTTCTTATTTATATGATTCTCTCCCTGATTGCTTCTTCTTTCTCCCAGAGCCCTCCAACTAGCTTCCATGATTCCCGAGAACTCCTTCTTTATTTAATTGTCCCTTTAACCTTAATCGCTCTACCCCATCAACAAACAGTGACATGGGCCAATCGCCTGATATTAATTTCAGCTGGCGCCAATCTCTTGTATTCCCTTTTTCATTACTTCTTCCTGGCTTCAGCGGGGGAAAGAATCCAGGGCTTTATGGGACACTATATGACTGAAGCCGGTCTCCTTCTTCTCTTTAGTTGCCTTGCCTTGAGCTTTTTCCTCTTTCTTCAAAACCGGGAAAGAATCGTTTGGGGTGTGGCTTTTGGCCTGACTTCTGTGGTCCTTCTTCTCACTCAGACAAGAAGTGCCTGGTTGGGGCTTATCGCGGGTGCGGCCATCATCCTTTATTATTACCGGCCAAAATTGCTCATCATTCTCCCGCTTCTTCTCGGCTTAATTTTTGTGCTGAGTCCTTCTCCCATAAAAAAAAGAGCCTTGAGTATTTTCAGCACAAAAAGCTATTCCAACCGAATCCGGCTGGAGTATTTAAAGGCCGGGATGCAAATAATAAAAGAATATCCTCTCTTCGGAACAGGTCCGNATACAGTGGATGTGGTCTTTAAAAATCCGAAATACGGCCTATCCGAAGATGCTCGGGAAAATGTCCATCTCCATAATAATTTAACCCAGATTGCTGCCGAAAGAGGTCTTCTAGCTCTGGCTGCCTGGCTTAGCTTTCTCGGCTTGGCCCTCTGGCATATGCTCAAGATGATTAGAGGACGACCGAAAAATTTACTATATCCCCAAACCGTAGCCGGGATAAGCATCCTTATTGCTTTTTTTGTCGCCGGTCTCTTCGAATATAATTTTGGTGACTCGGAAGTGGTAACTCTTTTTCTTTACCTGACTACTCTTCCCTTTGCCCTTAATCAAGCCCTCAAGAACCACAGCTCTCCAATGAAGGACAACCATCACCTATGAACATAAGGAAAAACTGTCTCGTTTTTGGGGCCATTATCCTGGCTGCATATGGACTCTGGCTGATCTATCTTTCCTTCCGTTTCCACCCTTATGGTCAGGATACTACCAATCCTCTAGAGCCTGAAGGTGTTTATCACTTGCACAGCCGTTTCTCTGATGGCCGAGCTTCGGCTGAAACCATTACCCGGACAGCAGCTAAAGCTGGTCTGGACTTTATAATTTTGACCGATCATGGTCGTCCTAACTTTCCCTCCTTGAGCTTTCAGGGAAAAAAAGAGGGGATCTTCGTCTTTTCCGGATCGGAACTCTCAGTCAACCGCGGCCATCTGGTAGGACTCTTCTTTGAGATCCCCACAGATCCTTTCTCGGCCCAGGCTGAAGAAGCAGCTCGTCAGATACAGGCTCGCCGGGGGCTGACTATTATTGCCCATCCTTACTCCAAAACTCACTGGTCCTGGGGGGAAAAATTTATCTATGAGGGCCTGGAAATATGTAATGCCGACACTATGGTCAAAAAAAATTTCCTACCTTTATTCCCTTATCTGCCTCTCCTAGTTTTTAAATCCCAAATTCCTCTCCTGAAGATGCTTTCCTATCCCCGAAGAAATCTACATAAATGGGATTCCCTTAATCAGAAGCATAAGGTTTATGGATATTATGCCACTGACGCGCATCTCCTCTACAAGAGCCTCTTCCGGCTTTTCCATCTTCATCTTCTTCTAAATCATCCTCTCAGCTCGGATTTTCATCAGGCCTGGTCTCAGGTAAGAGCAGCCTTGAAAGAAGGAAGATTTTATAACGCCGTGGAAGCCGCCGCGGAGGCCGATGGTTTCCGCTTCTGGATTGAAAAGCAATCTAGAGTTTATCCAATGGGTAGTGTCGCCCGGNTAGAACCGCCTCTTCAGCTGCGGATAGAAGCTCCTTTTGCCTTTTTGTTTCAAATCGTCATCCGTCATAACGGTCATCCTCTCTGGGAAGGGAGCTCTCCTTCGTTATCTTTACCCATAAAACAGCCTGGGGTTTATCGGGTAGAAGTATACCTTCGAGAAAACAGCCCTCTCCACCCGAATATCCCCTGGATTATGTCCAATCCTATCTGGGTGGAAAAGGAGAATTAATCATGCAAGAGGTTTCCCCAACAAGAATAAAAGACTTGGTAGCCAGGTTCGAGGATCGAAAAATCCTCGTCCTGGGCGACTTAATGCTGGACAAATATATCTGGGGGAAGGTCTCCCGCATCTCTCCCGAAGCTCCTGTCCCGGTGGTCGAAGTTACCAGGGAATCCCTCTGTTTAGGTGGGGCTGGTAATGTAACTCATAATCTCCATACCCTGGGAGCTTATCCTGTCCTGGTAAGTCTTATTGGTCAGGACCAAGAAGGCGAATGGATCCTCAATAATGTGCCGGATCACCGGGGAATTATTATTGATGCCCAACGGTCGACAATCGTCAAAACCAGGATTATTGCTCACCACCAACAGGTGGTGCGAGTGGATTTTGAACAAAAGAAACCGATCTCCGCTGAAATCGAAGCAAAAATCCTTCATTTTCTCCAGAAAGAATCTTTCGAGGGGCTTCTTATCTCTGATTACAACAAAGGACTTCTCACGCCAGATTTAATGAAAAAAGTGTTAAGCCTTTGCCAGGAAAAGGGCGTACCAATCTTTGTTGACCCTAAAGTGGATAATTTTTTTCTCTTTTCTCCTGTGACTCTCATAACCCCCAACCACCACGAGGCTGAAAACATTGTTCACCATCCCTGCCAGGAAGATCAGGAAATTGAATTTGCTGGTCAGGAAATCCTGGACCGAATCAAGGCTCGTTATTTAATCATCAAAAGAGGNGAAAAGGGAATGACCGTTTTTGAAAAAGGAGTCAAACCTATCCACATTCCCACCCGCGCCAGAGAAGTTTATGATGTTACCGGAGCGGGAGATACAGTCATCGCCGTGGCCTCGCTGGCTCTTCTGGCCGGGGCCTCTATCCAGGAAGCAGCCTTTATTGCCAATCTGGCGGCTGGAATTGTGGTCGGTAAAATCGGTACAGCTGTCGTCACCTCTCAGGAAATCATTGAAGCTATTGAGGATTAAAGCGCCAAATAAAAGTAAATAAATGGGCCGAAAACTTCGAACTAATCTTAAATGTATTCAGGAATCCAATTCCTAAGTCAAAACTCAGGCCAATTATTTATTCTCCCCAACCTGAACCCGTGATTAGTTCTCCCTTGAAGTTCTTAAGGTAATATAAGAGCGCTTCATTAGATAAAATTAATATTCCCTTCTTGGTCAATTATGATTATAATGAAGAGTAACTATGTGCGGAGTCATTGGTATTATCGGCCATCAAGACGTCTTTTTTGACCTTTATCAGGGTTTATTATCTATTCAGCATCGGGGCCAGGATTCAGCCGGAATAATCACCTATGATGGTAAGTTTCATATAAAAAAGGGGAATGGTCTTGTTCGGGATATTTTCACCCCCGAACATGCCCAGCGGCTCAAGGGAAATGTTGGCCTGGGCCATACTCGCTACCCGACCATAGGTGGGGGCGGAGGTGAGGATGCTCAACCNTTCTTGGTCAATTCACCTTTTGGTATCGCCATGGCTCATAACGGCAATGTCATAAATTACGCTGAACTGAAGAAAATTCTCTTTGACCGTTATCATCGCCATATCAACTCCACTAATGATGTCGAAGTGATTCTCAATCTCTTTGCCCAGGAACTGGCCGATTTGAATGTCAAAAAATTAAAACCTGACCATATTTTCAAAGCTGTTCGGGGAGTCTACCGACAGGTCAGGGGAAGTTACTCGGTAGTGGCTTATGTCGCGGAAGAAGGGTTGGTTGCTTTTCGGGATCCATTTGGGATCAAACCCTTGGCTTTTGGTCGCCGGGATGACGGCTTCCTTCCCTCATATGCAGTCGCCTCTGAAACAGTCAGCCTGAATATAATGAATTTTTCTCACATTGAAGATATTAAACCCGGGGAAGTTATCTTCATTGATAAAAACCGGACTTTTCACCGGCAACGACTTGTCCGCCGACCCCACCATCCCTGCCTTTTCGAATGGGTTTATTTCGCCCGACCAGATTCATTCATCGACGGGGTCAATGTTTACAGCTGCCGGGTTCTCCTGGGAAAATTCCTGTCTGAAGACATCCGGAAGCTCAACCTGGACATAGATGTCGTCGTCCCTGTTCCCGATTCAGCCCGGGATGCAGCCATTGAGATCGCCCGGCGCTTGAATCTTAAATATCGAGAAGCTCTAGTAAAAAATCGCTATATCGGTCGGACATTTATCATGCCTTCAGAAAATTCCCGCAAGACTTCCGTCCGGCAAAAGTTAAATCCCATTGCCTCAGAATTAAAAGACCGCAATGTTCTCCTGGTAGATGATAGCATCGTCCGGGGGAATACCTCCCGGGCAATTATCCAGATGGTTCGGGACTGTGGAGCCAAAAAAGTTTATTTTGCTGCCTATTCACCCCCCCTCAGATTCCCCTGCGTTTATGGTATTGACATGCAGACCAAAACTGAATTTATTGCCCAGAACGCCACCCCCGCCCAGGTGGCCAAAAAAATCGGGGCTGATTTAGTCATTTATCAACGCCTTGAAAACCTGAAAAAAGCAGTCCATACCCTTAATCCAAAAATAAGCCACTTTTGTGGTGCCTGCTTTGATGGCTGTTATCCTACAGGTGATGTCACCCCGGAAATTCTCGAAGAGATTGAAAGAGAGCGACGACTGGCTCACGAAAAACAACTGGAATTAAATATTTAGACTTATTTTTCTTTCAGGGCTCTCCAGGAACACCCAGTTCCCTTCGCCAATAATCAAGAAGATCCTTCAGAGTCTGGGTCAGAGGAATGCTGGGTTGCCAACCAGTGACCTTCCTCAACTTGGAATTATCCCCATAGAGCACCGGAATATCAGTTTTGCGGAGACGACCGGGGTCAATCTCAACCCTGATTTTCTGTCGGGCTTGGGCTATAAGGGTCTCCAGAATCCAGCGGAGGGAGATGGCCTGGCCTGAGCANACATTATATATCTCGCCCTGGCGACCTTTTTCTAATAAGGCCAGATAGGCTTGGACCACATCCCGGACATCGGTAAAATCCCGTTTTATTTCAATATTGCCTACCTTGAGGAGGGCTTCTCGCTCTCCTTTTTCTATCTGAGCGATCTGATAAGCCCAATCGGAACAAACAAACAGCGGACTCTGTCCCGGTCCAGTATGGGGAAAGGCCCGGACGATCAGGCTATCTATCCCTTCTATTTGTTGATAAAAAGCCACCAGCATTTCACTACTGGCTTTGGAAAAAGCATAAGGATTGACTATCCGCAGCGGCTCATNTTCCCGGAGAGGATGATCTATAGGCTTCAGAAGCCCGTAAACATCTGATGAACTGACAAATAATAAACGGACCCGGGGAGCTTCTTCCCGGAGTACTTCAACCAGATTAAAAGTTCCCANAAGATTGACTTCAATCGTCTCCCGCCGCTTCTCCCAGGAGAGGCGGACATTGGAAAGGGCCGCCAGATGAATGACCCAGTGGGGAGCAAAATCACGAACCAGGNAGGCTAAACTTTCTTTATCTCTTATATCTATATGTTCCACAATCACTCCGGAGGGAAACCCACATTCGTCAGGCTTTTCGGGAAAACAGGTGCCGGCAATTTTGGCTTTCCTGCGGAGCAAGGCCTGAACCAGATGACGCCCCACAAAACCACTGGCTCCTGTAATCAAAACACGCCGGTTCAAACTCGTGATCTCCAATAATTCAACAAATCTTCAAGTGATTGTCGGAGGGGAATACGCGGTTCCCAACCGGTCAATTGCCGGAATTTGGAAGAATCCGCCAGCAGAATCGGTACATCCGAGGGCCGCAACCGTTCCGGATCAACTTTAACTTCCACCTTAACCTGGCTGAGACTGATCAACATGTCAAGGATATCCTGCATGGCATAGGCCCGGCCAGTGCCAATATTATAAACTTCTCCTTCTTCTCCTTTCTCCAAACTCAACCAGTAGGCTCTGACTATATCCCGGACATCAGTAAAATCTCTTTTGGCCTCCAGGTTGCCCACCAGGATGACCGGTTCCCGCTTTTTCTTTTCAATTTCAGCAATCTGGCGGGCGAAATTGGAACAGATAAAAACCTCACCCCGACGAGGACCCGTATGATTAAATCCCCTGGTGCGGACNGTTCGCAAACCGTAACTCTTCCAGTACTGAAAAGCCAGCAGATCCTGAGCCACTTTACTGACCGCATAAGGACTTAAGGGCCTCAAAGGATTGGTCTCTTTCATAGGGATTTCATCTTCAAAAACCAGGCCGTATTCCTCACTGGAGCCGGCAATCTGAATTTTCGGGGAGAGCCCCAAATCCAGGATGGCTTCAAAAAGATTAATCTGACCTATGGCATTGATAGAAAACGTCTCAGCCGGACACTTCCAGGATGTCGGGACAAAACTCTGAGCCGCCAGATGAAAAATCCAATCAGGCTTGACGGTCGCCAGCATTTTTTTCAAGGAAACAATATCTTTTAAATCACCTTCGACCAGGATTATCTTATCTTCAATGTGAACAATATTCTCCCGCCGACTTCGCCATCTGATCAATCCATAAATCTCCACCTTTGGATGGTGGGTGAGAATATACTCAGCCAGATGACTTCCGGCAAAACCAGTTATTCCGGTAATTAAAACTCTCATCCATCCTCCTTGTTGGCCCAGGATCTCGGGAAGATTATTTTAGAATGTTCTAATATATCGTAAATAAAAACGAAAGACAAACCAGAGGCCTTTAAGGATNCCCCTGGCCAGAGCCTTGTTTCCCCTTTCATTTGAGTTCACCTCAAATTGGCCACCGCCCACTCTTAACAACTTTCTCGCCAAATTGGGGAAACTAATGCAAGAGGGGAAAACCCACTTCCTTGTTTACTCTCCCTGTCGATCTTGATAATACTGCTCGTAGAAACGTCGATACTCGCTGCTTTTTTCTTTAATTTTCCGCCACCAATCTTCATGCTGACAATACCACTCAACCGTNCGGCGCAAGCCTTCCTCAAACGAAACCTGGGGAGCCCAGCCCAACTTTTTTATTTTCTGACAATCCAGAGCGTAGCGCCGATCGTGACCCGGTCGATCTTTAACTAATTTGATCAAATCCTCAGGCTTTTCTAGAAGGTGGGTTATCTGGCGCGCTACCATTATATTGGGGATCTCATTATTGGCGCCGATATTATAAACTTCCCCCACTTGCCCTTTTTCAATTACTAGCTCCAGCGCTCGACAATGATCTTCAACAAAAAGCCAATCCCGAACATTTTCCCCTGTTCCATAAAGAGGCAGAGTCTTATCCTCCAAAGCATTAGTGATAAATAAAGGAATAAATTTTTCTGGATATTGATAGGGGCCATAATTATTACTGGGTCGAACAATTATCACCGGCAGGCGATAGGTCACCCAATAGGCATGAGCCAAGCGATCAGCACCAGCCTTGCTAGCGGCATAAGGAGAGGAAGGATTTAAGGGATCATTTTCANTAAAATATCCCGTTTCTCGGCTCCCATAGACCTCATCGGTGGAAACATGAAGGAAAAACTCCAGATGGGCAGTTTGCCGGGCCACATCCAGGAGAATAAAGGTACCGAAGACATCAGTCAAAATGAACTCGCCGGCATCCAGAATGGAGCGATCAACATGAGTTTCCGCGGCTAGATGAACTATCCCCTCTACCCTGGGGATAATTTTGGCGACTAAAGCCCGATCCCGAATNTCTCCCTGAATAAATTCATACCGGGGATCATCTTCCACATCCCGGAGATTGTCCAGATTGCCGGCATAAGTCAATTTATCCAGGTTAATGATGTTAATCTTTGGATAATTATCCAGAAGATAGTGAATAAAGTTACTCCCAATAAAACCTGCTCCGCCAGTGACCAAGATTGTCTTGCCGGTTAAAGATCTTTCTTCAGCCATCCCGGCGCCTCCAATCATAGGGAATATCATTCTTATGGGGATCTAANCGGTACTCATCAGGGGAGTCGTAGTTATAAACTTCTGTCGGAATATTAACCACCACTGCTTCTTCCTGGCTGACACACATCCAGCCGTGGTAAACTCCGGGAGGTATTTGAATCAAAAGGGGATTATGGACTCCCAGATAAAACTGATTCACCTCTCCTCTGGTTGGTGAATCTGGTCGCGGATCATAAAGGGCCAGCTTAATCATGCCCAGGAGACAGGCAATGTTGTCAGTCTGCTTCTTATGTAGATGCCAGGCCTTGACCACACCTGGATAAGTAGTGGTCATATATACCTGACCAAATTGGAGAAAAAGTTCATCATCAGCTCGCAGGATCTCCATCAACCGGCCCCTTTCATCAGGAATGACTTTCAATTTTTTCAAACGAACACCCTCAATCATCTTCTCTCCTTTTTCCATAAAAGTATAATTTATTTTAAGCCGACTTCACTCTTTTCTCCGAGAACAAAACGATAGACCCGGGGTTTGGCCTCTCCTTGATAAATTCTCACCTCCCGCCCAATTAGACTCTCATCAATCCGGCCCCCAATGTCAACGATTTCACTGCCTTCCAGCACAATACTATGTTCGATTTCTGTCTTGATCACCCGACAATCAGCCTGAATGGAAGTAAAAGGTCCAACATAAGAATCGATTATTTCAGTGTTTTCTCCTATTATAGCCGGGCCTCGAACTACACTCCGGACAACCTTGGCTCCCTTCTCCAGGACCACCTGACCGTTGAGACGCGACTCGGCATCTACTTCCCCCTCAATTCTGCCTTCAATTGATTCCAAAATTAACCGGTTAGCTTCCAGGATATCCTCGATCTTGCCTGTGTCTTTCCACCAGCCGGAAACAATATGGGGCTGCACCTCATAGCCATGATCAACCAGATACTGAATAGCATCCGTAATTTCCAGTTCATTCCGCCAGGAGGGTTTAATGGCTCGGGCGGCTTCAAATATATGATGATCAAACATATAAACCCCAACCAAAGCCAGATTGCTGCGGGGTTCTTTGGGTTTCTCCACCAGTCGGACTACCCGGCCATCTTCCAACTCGGCCACGCCGAACATCTCCGGATGAGGGACCTCGGTGAGAAGAATCAAGGCATTGGGTTGGCGGGAGTGAAATTCCTCGACCAGGGAATGAATACCACTCTTCAAAATATTATCACCCAGATACATAACAAAAGGTGTTTTTCCCAGGAAATCTTCGGCCACCAGAACAGCATGGGCCAATCCCAGCGGAGCTTCCTGTTCAATATAGGTTAAACGTACTCCCCAGCGGCGGCCATCACCGGCTGCTTCTTTAATCTCCTCCTTTGTTTCTCCAACGACAATTCCTATATCTTCAATGCCGGCCTCTTTCAGAGCTTCAATTCCATAAAAGAGAACAGGTTTGTTGGCCACCGGAACTAATTGCTTGGCCTGGGTAAACGTTATTGGTCGGAGCCTGGTACCCTTGCCCCCACTCAAAATCAAACCTTTCATCGGGATTCTTCTTCCTGATAGTCGACTCATTGATTGATGCCCCCTAAAAAGTCAGTGGATTTACCGATATTACCCAGCCCGAAAGATAAGCGAAACTGCACCTCCGGCTTTTCTCGGAAGTAAAATACCCGAAGATCAGCTGTAAAATCAAGACATTGATAATGATAAGTCACTAGGGCTCCTAAGTAAAGGAGCTCTTTTTCCTGCAAGTTGAAATCCACTTGAGTTTGAGCTTCCAAGGAGAGAGAAGGAATTTTAGCCCCTCCCGAAAAACCGATCTGGTGACGGTTGAATAAAGACTCGGGACGATAAGGATTGGAACTTTTGTACCAATTGAGACGGAGAAACCATTCATCGGTAGGTAACCCCAGACCAGCGCTAATTCGCA
>MTOP01000029.1 GCA_002010725.1 Candidatus Aminicenantes bacterium JdFR-80 | reverse complement strand
CTGGATAACGCCATCAAGTATAATCGCCCGGGAGGACGAGTCGAAATTAAAGTGGAAACCACCCCGCAGAACCGCTGCCAATTCACAGTAAAAGACACCGGACTGGGTATTCCCAGCAAGGATCTCGCCTATGTTTTCGACCGCTTCTACCGGGTCGATAAATCCCGTTCCCGCCAGGTAATGGGCAGTGGTTTAGGATTGAGTATTGTTAAATTAATTGTCGAACTCCACCTGGGAGAAATCAATATCCAGAGTAAAGAAGGAGAAGGGACCATGGTGATGGTCACCTTACCTCAAGCAGGGTTTTCTCCTTAGAGAATTAAATAATTATCAAGTTAATTCTAATATTAATCACAAATATTTGCTTCCGTTCCTATTAACTATGAAAGTCACAATATATTTATTAAAGATTTCTTTCAACTAAATAAGAAATAATTATTTTAGTTCCCGAGGATTAAAGTGGCCATTTTTATCATTTTTTAAAAAAATAGTTGATTTTTAAATTTTATAAAATATATTATATATATTGATTAGATGGAAACTATTATTAATATAAATTTTTCAGAAATACATATATCATCCAAATTTATCAATACTAGAATATTTTTCATGCTTTATCTGATGATGTTTTTCTTTATTGCTGTAACCATCAAGGGAAGGAGCTTAGCTATAAAAACAATCTTATCATTTATATGAGGAGGTTCCAATTGATTGAAAATTATATTTGGCTGAAAAAACTAAAAATCCATCACTTTCTTTGGTCAAAAGGATGGCCAATCTTTCTTGTTCTCACTGTCTTTATGTTAGTGGCCGCCCATCCTCCTCAGAAGAAGACAACCCAGGCCACCTGCCAAGAATGTCATGACCAGGTAACGCTTTCTTCAACTCCCCATGCTCAGTTGGAATATTGTACTGCCTGTCATCTCAAGGCTGAGACTCACCTTGAGGAAGGAGGAGGGCCGAATATCTTTGCTTTTAAAGAAAAAGAACTAAGTGGTCAAAAAAGCAAAGTTTGCCTTAGTTGTCATGCTCAAGATTTAAGCCGGTATCAAGCTAGTGCCCATAATAAAGCCTCTTTGGACTGCACTACTTGCCATAGTATTCATCAGGCTAGAACTCAACATCTTCTTCAGACAAAAGAAGTTAAAACTTGTGCCCCTTGCCATACTGAAATTCTCAGCTTGTTTCAGTTGAACGAGAGGCACCGTCTCTATGAGGGAGTCATTTCTTGTAGTGACTGTCATGATCCACATCAACCCAGTCAGAAAGCGGCCTTAGGGGGATTCAAGAACCAGAGTTGTCTAAAATGCCATCAAGATAAAGGTGGTCCTTTCCTCTATGAACATGGCGCTTCTCGGATTGAAGGCTGTACTGCCTGCCATGAAGTTCATGGTACTCCGAATCAGCATCTTTTAACCCATCAGAGTGTGGCCGATCTTTGCTTTAGTTGTCATGGCGAAGCCCCTGCTTGGCATTCTCGATTTAACTCTTACTCCACCAACTGTACAGTCTGCCATGCTACGATTCACGGGTCCAATCTGAGTAAAATTTTCTTGAAATAGGAAAGGAGGAGATGATGAGAAGACAAAATTTTATGGTTCTTGGTGTCGTTTTTCTGGTGTTGATCGCTTCGGGACTGCTTCAAGCCGATGAGAAAAAGCAAAATTTTTATGGAAGCTTCTCTTTAGGCTACCGCTCGGTCTCTACTGATGGGACCATCGAGAAGTATAAAGAAGATATTAACCTCGATGATGGCGTTAGATTGTTAAATTTTAATTTCCATTTTCGACCTGAGAATGGTATGAAGAAATTATTCGATCAATTGGATGTCTCCCTTTTCAATTTTGGCGGCGACCCTTTTGAGTCTTTCCAACTGAATGCGGCCAAATATGGGGTTTATGACTTTAGTTATAATCGCCGGAAATCAGCTTATTACTACGCTGACCAGCACGAAGTAAACGGAGCTCTTTATAACCCCCACTCCTTTGATTTTGAGCGACTTAGTGACAGTGGTCAACTAAAAGTTTGGCTATTATCGGGAGTGCAATTGTATTTGGATTTTACTCGTTATCAGAAAAAAGGGAAAAGTATCACCACCCTGGATATCAATCGAATCGAGTTTGAATTCGACCGACCCATAGATGAAGAAAGCAAAGAAATTGTCGTAGGGGTTAACGTCCAACTGGCTCGCCAGTTTTCCTTAGTTTTGGAAGAAAGACGCTTAGAATTTGAGACCACCAATAGTTTTTTCCTTCCTGGTTATGCTGATGGAGGACCATTTGCCCGCTATCCTTCGTCCTTAGACTACTTTAATCAGAATCAACCATATAATTTAGATAGCGCAACCCATAGTTTGAAATTTAGTGCTCAGCCTTTCAATTGGCTAGTCATTACCGGAAGTGCTCGATTAATTGACCAAGATTTAAATTTAACGTACTCCGAAGAAGCGGAAGGGATTAATTATTTAGGCCGGTATTTTGCTTACTCAGTGGCTGGCGAAGGTTCTTTTGACCGCAAAATCGGCCTTTATGATGTTGAATTAAGCCTTTTCTTGACCAAACGCCTGGCTTTAGTGGGAGCTGTTCGTTATAAAGATTTCAAGCAGAGCGGCACTTTCACCGTTAACGGTGGGCCTAACTCCATGTCCCTTAATTACGATACCTTAGGTTTTGAAAGTGGACTGCAGTATCAATTCTCTTCAGCGGCAACCGTTACCCTTGGTTATCGAAATGAGGAGAGAACTTTGGATGGTGTTGAGACCGTCACTTACGAAGAAAAAACTCGACATCAAGGACTTTTCGGGAATATTTCCTGGCGTCCTTCTCGAACTTTCCGCTGGACAGCAGATTATAAATTTGGAACATACAAAGAACCATTTACCTTAATTTCTCCCACCAACTCCAACCGCTTCCGAACTACTGCTTATTTTCAGGCTAAGGACCTCACTCTAACCGCAACATATTTACTGACAAAAATCAAGAGTGAAGTCTATGAAGACAAATGGACCTCCTCGCGCAACCAATTTTCTCTTCGGGGAACATACATTCATGGAGTAGTGAAGGCTTCTTTGGGCTATGCTTATCATCAGGTTAAACATGAGGCTGATCGACTGGTTGAATATCCTCCTTATTATTCAGTGCCTGGTCCGGGAGCTTTTCCCTGGGATATCCGGTATGAGGGTAAATCAGGCTTATTTGATGGGATGCTTGCTTTGAGTTTAAACCAAACCTGGAAAATCGTGGGGTATTTTAACCTCTATTCGAATAGTGGTTTTTGGGAGATAGATCGGAAGTGGTTTAAAGGACAAATAGAGTACACTTTACCTAACGGTATCCTCGCCAGTCTCGGGTATCGTTATGTGGACTTTAAAGAGAAAATGTCGGGATTCAATGATTACACAGCTAATATTGTGGAGCTATCCTTTGGATACCGTTGGCAATAAAGTGAGGAGGAGATGATGATGAAAAAAACACCGATCTTTCTGTTTTTAATAGGGATATTTACGGCCGCCTTTGTCCTTTCGGGTGCTTATCAAGGTCAAACTATCCATTTAGCTTCCAAGGCATCGCACGCAGAGGAATTATGGCAGCATTCAGGCCATGCTGACTCAACGGCCGAAGCTTTCCGTCATTGGGACGAAGACGGTGAGATTCCCACCTCGTGTGCTAAGTGCCACTCGACCCCCGGGTTTGTGGATTTTATCACTGATGGAAGTGTTGATAGTGCTGTTTCCCCGGGAACTACAGTAGAATGCACGGTCTGTCATGTTAATCCTGAACAAGGGGTTCTTCGCAATCATACTTCGGTTGTTTTTCCTTCAGGGGTGAAAGTGGAAAAATTGGGGTCAGAAGCTTTATGCATGGAGTGCCATCAAGGGCGAGCCTCCACTGCAAGTGTTGATGCTGCCATCGAAAGAGCAGGCGTTGACGATGATACTCCTTCTCCTTCCTTAAGGTTTATCAACATTCACTATTATGCCGCAGCAGCCAACCAGCTGGGGACGGTGGCTAAAGGTGGATATGAATACGCAGGTAAAGGATATGATGCTCGATTCTCTCACATTAAAGGTTACAATGCTTGTATTACTTGCCATAATCCGCATTCATTAGAAGTAGATTTAGAAGCTTGTCACACTTGTCATACGGGAGTAAATGACCCCAAAGACATTCGTTTTTATGGCTCTTTTGTTGACTATGATGGTGATGGAGATACCACAGAAGGGATTTATTATGAAATCGAGACGATGAAGGATAAACTTTATGCTGCCATCCAGGCTTATGCCAATGAAGTAATTGGTGCCCCGATTGTCTATGACTCTCATACTTATCCCTACTTTTTCCATGATAATAATAGAAACGGCCAACCTGATCCCGATGAAGCCAATTACGGCAATCGCTATACCTCTTTTTCACCCCGCTTATTGCGGGCAGCTTATAATTATCAGGTCGCCCAGAAGGACCCGGCTGGCTTTGCTCATGGGGGGAAATACATCATCGAGCTTCTTTATGACTCTCTTGAAGATTTAAATTCTAAATTGAATAATCCGGTAAGTATGGCGGGTATGTCGCGGGTTGATGAAGGACATTTTAATGGTTCTTCAGAAGCCTTTCGCCATTGGGATGAAGACGGTGAGGTTTCTGCTTTTTGTTCCAAGTGCCATTCAGCTGAAGGGTTGCCTCATCTCCTAGAGACAGGGGAGACGGGGACAGCTGAAGTCTCTAATGGTTTTCTATGTACAACTTGCCATACCTCACCTCCAGGGGTGCGCCGAGTCGATCAAGTTAAATTTCCTTCTGGAGAAGTGAAAGATTTAGGTGATAGTAGTAATCTATGTATGATGTGTCATCAGGGTCGAGCTTCGCTTTACAGCGTTCAGCAAGCCATCGCTTCTTCGTCTGGACCCTACTACTTTATTAATGTCCACTATTATCCGGCAGCTGCTGTTCTTTTTGGTTCCGAAGTACATGGTGGATTTGAATATCCTGGCAAAGTTTATTCTGGTCAACAAATTTTCCCTAATCATATGGGGAAATTTGACACCTGCGTTGAATGTCACATGGGGACCAAGAGCGATTTGAAACCCTATGATTACACCGGACAGATGCACAGTGTGGCCAAACCTGATCCCCGCGATTGTGTCAATTGTCATGGGCAGGATATCTCTCAACCTAATCCAGGGTCTGACCCGGCGAAGTTTAAATTTTCAGGAATTAGACCCGCCTCCATCCCTGATTTCGATGGCGACGGAAATCGCAGCGAGTCGATTAAGGACGAAATTCTCGGTCTTGAAGAGCAATTGTTGGATTTGATTAAGAAATACGCCCGGGATAAACTGGGAGCGCCTATTATCTATGATTCTCACAGTTATCCTTACTTTTTCTTCGACTCCAATGGTAATGGAGCCATAGATCCCGGTGAAAACATCTATCCCAACCGATATTTGTTCGATGCGCGTTTGCTGAAGGCTGCTTACAATTACCAATTGAGTCATAAGGAACCTCATGGGTTTATTCATAATGCTCGCTACATAGCGGAACTTCTGGTTGATTCTATCGTTTCCCTTGGTGGTGACCCAGCTAATTATCCTTGGCGTTAATATTTAAATCTGCCCCAGCTAAAGAAAGGAAGGTCTGAGGGCCTGCCCTTCTTTGTTGCTCTTTTATATTTTTCTTTTTTATTTGAGGGTCATTTTCCAATTTTGCCAGTTTTGCAGTTTGGTTTAAACTTTGGAAATTCGGAAAGGATAGAGGCCAAGAGTGAAGAGGGAGAATTATTTTTTTCTTAAAATTTTCTAATCCACTTTGATTCAGTCTATTCAAGAAAAATCATCTTAATCAAACCGACTTAATCATTTGTAGCTTTAGGTCTCTCTACTCAAGGGAGCACTTCTTCCTTCTCTTTTATATTTTTCAAGTAATTTAGTCAGCTTCTCGACGATTTCTGGACGAGCATCCCACAGATCATTCTGCTCGTAGGGATCTTCTTCCAAGTTGTACAATTGGCCCGGAGTCCCCGGTTTAGGCGGCTTACCAGCCGGTTCCACCCACCCGCCGGAGGTTTTATTGTCTAAAATAAGTTTCCACTTTCCTTGACGAATAGCAAAAGTCCCGTTTTCAGAATGCATAACGAGTGCCTCTCTAATTGGTTTCTCCAGTTTCTCTCCAACCAGGGCGGGATAGATATTGTAACTGTCTTCACCCGCATTAGGAGGAAGAGTCTCTCCCACAATTGAGGCGAAAGTAGCAAACAAATCTGTCAAACAGATCATTTCGTTACTGATAGTATTGGGTTGGATATGTCCTGGCCAACGGGCAATAAAGGGAACTCGATGTCCTCCCTCCCAGATGTGAGATTTATAACCTCTTAAGGGGCCAGCCGATTTATGGGCGTCTATGCCTCTCCTCGGGCCATTATCACTGGTGACGATGACTAACGTCTCCTCAGTCAATTTTAATCCCTCTAAAGCATAGAGGATCTCTCCGACACACCAATCGACTAAACAAACCAGATCCTCCCGAGGACCAAGCTGGCTTTTACCTTTGACAAATTCTGGAGGCAACCACGGTGCATGGGGAGAAGAAAGAGCCAAATAGACAAAAAATGGTTTCTGGGGGTTATTCCTTTTTGTTTCGACTATAAATTCAATCGCTCGTCGAGTAAAAGTAGGATCAACTTCTTCTAAGACAAACCCAGGAGCGATCCAACCCGGACGGGGGCGATAATCTGGATGTTTGGATTTATCAACAAAAATAGGCCGATTAGGGATGCCAATCGTGTAATTATTTTCGATAAAACTAAAAGGACCATCAATAGTAGAACAAGCCGCAGTAAAAAAAGCATAATCAAAACCAAGCTCAGTGGGTCCTCCATGGATAGGTTTAGTAAAATCAACATTCATACCTTTGGCTGGGTCTCCATCTTGCCAGGAGCCTCTCCACATTTTAGGGCCATCTTTCCAGGTAGGAACGAAGCCATTCTGGCGAGTCCAGCCTAATCCTAGGTGCCACTTACCAAAACAACTAGTTGTATAGCCATGTTTTTTTAGAAGAGAAGCAACTGTCATTCGTTGGGGTTCAATCAAAGGAGGAGTATAGCCTCCGATCACTCCTCTTGTTAACCAAGTCCGCCAGCAATAACGACCTGTCAGAAGACCATACCTGGTAGGAGTACAGACTGCCGAGGGAGAATGAGCATCCGTAAAACGAACTCCTTGTTCAGCTAAACGATCCATATAAGGAGTGGGAATATTAGATTCGGGGTTGTAACATTTAACGTCTCCATAGCCCATATCATCAGCCAAAATTACAATTATATTTGGCAATTTTTTCATTGTGCTCTTTCTAACTCCTTCACAAGAAAAAGAGCTTAAGGATAGAGCCACCGACGAAAGTCCAAGAGTTTTAATAAAATTTCTTCTTTTCATCACTCCCTCCTTTTTTGATTTTCAATCATTCTTTTTAATTTAGACCAGATTCCTTTGAACTTTTATAGAGGACTAACCTCTTTACTACTGGTATTTCTAGACTTCCAAACGACTTGGAAATATTGTCTCGAAAAGCACATCAGTCCTTTATCCTTCTCTTAATTAGGAAAAAAATGGGAACTTGAAGTATTGTTTTCTTACCAATAGCATCCTCCTTAAAAGGCTAGAGAGATCTTTTCCTTGGATTTGACAGCTTTTCTGGACAAAAGTCCAAACAAAAAACTGCATTATCCCATTTTTTCCTAAATTATCAATTAAAGTGTTCTCATTTCTTTTCATTTAAGTAGCCTTTAAGACAAGGCCTTTTTTTCATAATATGTCTTTTTCGTATTCTCTACTTCTCCTGAGAAATCAACTGGAGTATTTGGGGAGATACTGATTCTAGTTGAAGCCAAATAATAAGATCCGTGTCCTCTAATCGATAGCGATAACCATATCTAAATTTTTTCCCTTGCGGTATTAACCGACCATCTATCTTTAATTCAGGTTGAGCTTCCCCCCAGTTCAATATAATTAAAGCTGGATTGTAAATAGGAGAATCTTTACTGGCCTTTATTTCTAATTCTAGCGAAAAGCCAGCCTCGTTACCCTTCCTTATTATTTTATATACCCGCTCACTGCGATCATAACCTAGAGAGACAAATCCATCACCTTTGACCGCTATCCGAGGAGCATTAAGCCAACTCTTGGCTATAAAGGTTAATTCTTCAATTGATTTATCTGTCAAACCGTAAAGGCCATTCCACCAGCACCTTCCTTCTTTCTCGTGGACTGGAGGATCAGTTATGGGGAAACTCAGGAAATGAGATGGCCGGTCAAAGGCTTGAGTTGTCCGACCATCACAGGGCATTTGTCCTACTGGCCAGTGATCACAAGCTCTTCCGCCCGACAATTCTTTAATGTCTTTATTGAAGATATACATCTGTCCCCCTGGTTCAAAGATAATAAAGGGCTTACTTTTTGATTTTAAATTGATGATTTGCATATTAAAGTTATGTGGTTCCCATTTATCTGTTACCTGGGGATTCTCAATAAAAGAAAATGTTTTGCTTTCTCCCCCCATATTGCCAACGTAAGCAAAATCAGCATTGATGACATCTTTCTGGCGCTGACCCGGCTGAAGAAGAGGAAGGGTTTCCTGAAATTGGCGAGGTTTGCCTAAACTTCCTTTTTTCCAGCTAACTTTGCGCACTCCCATAACGTCAGGATAAATAAAATAATATTCATCTACCCAACAGGCCCAACCCGTTTTCTCGTTCTCTTTCCAGAGGTGGTTATGGGAACTAACGGGAGCATACCGCCAATGAACCACGACGCGGGCCGCATTGTTTTCAATTATTCGTACGTGAGAATAACGACAATGGCGGTCTTGCATATGTTCAAAACAACCCTCTTTATCTTCTTCGCCCACTCCCCAAGCTTCAACACTCTGATCAGCCATCCATAAGCCATTATCAGTCACCCAGACAGGAGAGTATCTGGTGCCTCGCCAAAAAACTACTTTGGCAGCTGAATTATCAAAACGCACTACAACATCGGGGTGGGGGCCAACAGGCCAGAGAGCATCCCATTCGTCATAATATTTCAATTGGCAGTAATAAGCCCCAAAACGCCCAGGCCCTGGAGGACCTGAAGGCATGAGGCGGGGTGGTAAATCTGGAAGAACCTTTGGTTTATTCTCGGAATAATTTGCCTTAATCAGGCTTGGAGTTAAAGCTCGATTATAAATTTTTACCTCATCTATTATCCCATCCAGGGAAAACCAGCCAGGAAGGGTCCCATGTTCGCGATGAATGGAAGCTGGTTTTACTTTCTCATGATTCATCCCGATGAGTAAGTCAACATCAGGAGCAAAGGAGATTTTGCCTTTTACTTTTAACTCTTCCACTCGGCGGCCATTGAGATAAAGGACTAATCCTTCTGAGGAATCGTAGACGCCAGCCACGTGAACCCATTCTCTGAGAGGAATAACAAAATCAGGGGAGGTACAGTCCTGCCAATTTCCATTTAAGGCCACCTGGAGGCTCAACTGACCTCGAGGGCCAACCGCAAAATAAAAGCCCGATTTTTTGGATTCATTCTGACTTAAAATGGGGCACCAATTCCAGGGATAAGCTCCTAAAGCTATCCAGGCTTCAAAAGTGAATTCATCCCTGAGCGGAGGAACGTTTTTGCTCTGACGAATGAGACAAGTCGTGTATCCATCTAATTTAAGAGCTGAACCAACAACTCCCTCTGTATACTTAAAGTTTCCCTTAATTACATCTTCAATCTCACCTATAATGTCTAAGACTTTATTGGCCTTTAGCTTGTCGATCTGATCGAACTTCCACCACGCCACCAATCCTGGCTCTTGGGATAAAAGAGTGGGCCCCAACCAGCCTATCAGCACCCAAAATAAAGCCAAAGCAAAAATTTTCTTTCCTTTATTCCGCGCTTCTTTTTCCCTCATTATCATCTCCTTAAATATTTAATTTCTAAACCTGAAATACTTAATTCATAAACCTGTTCATTGCCTATTCCCTGATTCCTAAAAATTTATTGGGGTCATCGACGTTTATTTCTATTGTTTTTAGATTTTTTGAAATAGCTATTCTCAAGGCCTCTTATCCTGTTCTTTTTCCTTTTAGGAGAGAATTCTTATTCCAACTAGGTAAAAACAAATTCATGCCCAAAACATCTGTCACGGTCTTCACTTTTGGCTGTTTAAAAACCATTTGGTTTACTTCTTTCTTCTAGAGAAAATAGGTGAATAGGTATTGTATCCCCATTTTTCCTAATGTCTTAATCTCTTTTAATCTGGATAGCTTTCCCCTCATAGATGACAACCTTATCTGGCCGCCGCTCGGGCTCAATGCCAATTCCATGATTCTTGCCCACCCAAACTATTTGAAAAGTTCTTTTGGTGAGCATGCCTGGAAACTCTCCTCTTCGTTCTCCAATAGTCAATGTTTGGCTTTTTTCATCCCACTTGATGGGGATAAGGGCATAAACTCCTTTTTCATAGTTGTAATTATCATTTTCATCCTCATAAAGCACAAATTCTGCATCTGCACCAGGATAGATCCTCAATTCAATTGGATCAGCCGGTTTTTCAATTGAATATTGGATTTTAGGCCCCATCGGAAGAATTGACCCTGCTTTAACATAGATAGGCATGATGTCGATCGGAACTTCTCTTTCCACCCATTGTCCTCCTTCTAATTTCTCGCCGGTCCAAAAATCAAACCAACCTTTTGTTTGGGGAAGATATAACCGCCATGATCTTATTTCATTAGGGTTGTAAACTTCTTTGGGCATATCAGGAGTTGTCCAGGCTAGTTTCATCTGGGTACCATGTTGGGCGTTAAAATAGTCGATTCTAAATTTATATCTTCTTCCTCCTTTCAAATTGACCTTGATTCTATGATTTCTTCCTCGTTGGGCTTGCCACGAATCGATCATTAACTTATTATCCAACCAAAACCGCACTCCATCATCACAGGTTATCCAAAATTCATATTGTCCCCTACCTTTGATTTGAACTTCTCCCATCCATCTGATGGAATAACTATTCTTATCAACACCTTCGGGCAGCTTATTAATCCAGGTATTATACTTAACTATTTTCTGGATTTGGGTGGCTACCAAATTCTCGAAATTTTGACCGTTATAAAATTCAACAAGCACCCCGCCTTTTTTTTCATCAGGAGTATAGAGATACTCAGAAGGAATAATCTCATTGATATAATCTTCCCCATAATACATCTGCTTAGTAACCGGGTTGATTAATAAAGCCGGACCAAACATGAATTGATTGTCGATATTCAACACATTTTTATCGGCACTGAAGTCCATCGGTAATCCCCGCATTATAGTGTAGCCATCACTGGTCACCTTCCAAGCCAAGGAATAAATGTAAGGTAAGAGGCGATACCTTAAATGGTCATATTTGACTAGGGTATCATAAGCCCACCTCCCAGGTTCACCAAACCTCCAGATCTCTCTGGGGGTATCCGTACCATGAGAGCGAAAAATGGGACAGAAAGCTCCATACTGAAACCACCGGACATACATTTCCTGGTACCCAGGGTCTTTATAGCCTTCGTCAAAATAGGCCCCGTACTGGCGAACATAAAAAGCCCCAATATCCGTTGTCCAGTAAGGTATCCCTGACAGGCAGAAGTTCAATCCTGCTGAAATCTGATTTCGAAAAACATCCCAACGAGCGACAACATCCCCTGACCAGGTCGCCGCCGCATATCTTTGTTGGCCAGCAAAAGCTGATCGAGTTAAAATAAACACCCGTTTATCTGATGTAACTGAGCGTTGACCTTCATATACTCCTTTAGTGGCCATTAAGGAATAGGTGTTAAGATAACGAGCTATACTCCCTAGGGCAGTCTGGCCAATTTGTTTAATGTGTTCCTCATTAGCTTCTCCCACCTCGGGTTCAGTAGAATCCATCCAGAAGGCATCAATTCCTTTAGAGAAAAGACCTTCATTGATATACTTCCAGTAAAGTTTTCGAGCTTCTTCATTATAAGCATCATAGACTTTCCCACCAGCTCTAACCACGGGATCGTAGAGTAGGCCCCTTCTCTCCATTTCTTTGTAGATCTCAGTCTTGGGACCTAATACCGGCCAAATAGAAACCATTACGTGAACGTGATATTTATCGTGAAGCATTTTAATCATTTCTGCCGCTCGGGGATATCTTTCCTCATCAAATCTCATGGCACTCCATTTGGAGGCATCTCCCCAATACAACCAGTCCTGGATTATATTATCGATCGGAATTTTTCTTTGGCGATATTCTTTAACTACCTCTACTAACTCATTACCTGTCCTGTATCTTTCTTTTGATTGCCAAAAACCGAAAGCCCATTTTCCAAACAGAGGCGCTTGGCCGGTAGCTTCTCGGTAGCCCTTAATCACATCATCTAAATTTTTTCCGCTGATGAAATAATAATCGATAGTGTCACCAACTTCAGACCAAAAACAAGTCCCATCCGGGCCATCATGAAACTTTGTCTTGGAATAGTTGTCCCATAAAATTCCATAATTATTGGTCGAAACTAAAAAAGGAACGGAAGCAACCTCATTTTCTTGGACTAAGACCACATCATGGCCCCGATAATTCATAACGCCATCCTGATGTTGGCCCAAACCATATACTCCTTCTTCAGCCGAGAGTCTAAAATTTTGCTGAGCATGATACGTTTCTTCGCCCATCACTTGGGCTTTACTCATTAGACGAGGGCTTTGTTGATCTTCTTGTAAAAGAAGCTGCCCATCATGATCATAAAAACTTATCGCCCCATTCTTTTTATTCACCAAAATAATTAATTTATTGGTCGAAAGTTGTATCGCACCTTCTTTTGACTCCACTACAAAAGGAACCGGATCCCATTTTCTGTTGACAACTAAACTTTGCTTGAGGTGGAAGTGACCAGTAGGGTCAAAGATAACTCGAATAATTTGATCGGTACAGAGCTGAATTTTAAGGGCCCCTTCCTTCAGATTAATGATGATTCCATCATCAGCTCTCTTTAGCTTCGATGTGGTACAAGAGGAAACTAACATGGTAATTATCCCCATGATAATTACTAGGGCTAAACCTTTATTTAATTTCATTGCCCTCACCCCAGTTTAGATACGTTTATGTAAAATTTGGTAAAACATCCTCTTTTTACCTTTATCTTCTTCCCCGTCTTTCCTCTAACTCCGCTTGTTCTAGTAGCTTCTGAAAAAGAATAAATAGGTAAATATGTATTGTGTCCCCATTTTTCGCATTTTTAATCTAATCTTTTGGGAGTTAAAGTGATGTGAATGGGATTATTTTTCTCGATCTCAAGCCACACAACAAGATCAGTTCGATTGACACGGCGGACAAATCCTACCCGGCATATTCCTAAAGAAGTCACATCTTGACCATCGACTTTCACCGAAACATTAAAATCTCCCCATCCCTTTATCACTAAAGCGGGATGATAGAGAGGTGATTCGGCGTTAGCTTCAAATCGGATTTCTAATTCATCTGGAACTGCCTTTTCAAATTTACGAGTTATCACATAGCAACGTTGAGTCCGATCATAACCATTATTTTCGTAACCCTGAGAAAGTAAGTCTAGAGTTGGGGGCATAAGCCACGAACGAGCTAAAGGCACGATTGTCTCAACTGATTGGGAAGTGGCTCCATACATCCAGGCCCACCAATAAAAATTGCCTTCTCCTTTATGAACAGGTGGACGACCCCAGGCAAGAGAGAAGTGAGAGGCCCGATCTGGGGCCTGACAATACCGGCCATCGGAGGGAATCTGCGCCACTGGCCAATGATTCCACCAAGGAAAATGAGGAGACTTTGACTTGCGATGCTCAATGCCAAAAATTGTAACTCTATTGTTGGTTTCAAAAACCTGGAAAGGTATATAGTTAGATTTCATATTGACCATCAAAATAACAGGCTTTTCTTCGGGCTTATTACCAAAATGAAAATACCGGTCTCCCTCTCTCACCCGAGGTGGGCCCGAACTCCAATCATAAGTATGAGAGTGTCCTCTCAAATTAGCCAGGGTAAGGGCCTTCAACTCAACTACATCTTCAGGTCTCTGTCCAGGATGGCAGAGGACAATCACCTCTTCGGGCCCAAGAGGTCGCCCTTCGGTATGAAGGATAACTTTCCTGATGCCTACCTGGTCAGGATAAATATAATAATATTCATCAACCCAGTCCTCCCACCCAGTGATGGGATCTACCTGAGAATGATGGCCGTTAGCTGAAGTCGGACAATAACGCCAGTGAACTACTACCCGAGCTGGAGTGTTCTCAATAATCCTCACATGCGAAAAGCGACAGCAAGGATCAAGCATATGTTCAAGACAACCATCTTGCATGTTGAAATTCTCGATGCTTTGGTCAGCCATCCAGTGCATTTTATCCATAACCCACACCGGGGAATATCTGGTTCCCCGCCAAAAAACCACTCTGACTGGGGAATTATCAAACTGAACCACCACATCAGGATCACTGGCTACGGGCCAGAGATTATCCCATTCAGGAAAATAGCTCAAACGGGTATAACTAGCACCGAATTTGCCAAGCCCCTCTGGTCCGGAAGGCATTATCCGGGGAGGAAGATTGGGTTCTTCGTCTGGTTTTTCTTTCTGGAAAATCTTCTCTAAAGTTTCACCAGATAGGGCTTCCGGATAGATCTTCACCTCATCTAAAAGGCCATCTAGCGAATACCAGCAAGCCAGGGTGGCAAAAGGCCGCACTGGATGGGAGGGTTCAATTTTTTGGCGATTCATCCCGAGACGGATAGTTTCTCTTTCAGCTAAGCGAAAAGAGGTTGAAAGTTCCTTTTCTCCTACATTTCTCCCGTTGATATAGATCTCAACCCTACTTTTATTCCGGATTACAGCCGCTACATGAGTCCATTGGCGAAGGGGAATTTTTTCTTTACTCTGACAGATAATCCATCCTCCTGCTCCCAGATGCAAGCCTAAATAACCTTGAGGACTTATTCCAAAATAAAACCCATTTCTGGGGGAGTTAATAATAATATCTTCGGGCCAAGTCCGCTCATCTAAATTGGAATTGAGACTCACTGTGTTTTCCTGAGCCACGATGGGTGCCCAATTCCAGGGATAAGCCCCTAACGCTACCCAAGCACTTAGAGTAAATTTAGAATTTAAACGAGGCACATTTTCAGCTGGGTGAATAACACAGGTGGTATAACCATCAAATACAAGCGCTTGACCTTTTACTCCCTTCACTACTCGGTAGTTACCATGAATAGAATCTTTCACTTGGCTGACAACCTCTAAAGTCTTCCCTTCTTTAATCTGGTCAAAACTCCACCAGGCAACTACACGCGGAGGTTGGGCCTTTAAGAGAATAATCATTAAAAAAAAGAGAAAAACACTCCCCAAAATAATCTTGGTCTTCTTGACCATTTTTTCCTCCCAATAATGAATTAAGTGGCATATCATTCCTTTTATAATGATTTAGTTTGCAGGTCAGAATAATGCTTCATTCTCCTAATCGGAGCCCGATATTTAATTTTCCTCTTAACTTTATCTGATGGATAAAAAATAGGGATATATAGCCATCAATATGATAAACCCAACTAATATATCCATTCTGTTTGCTCATATTTTTCGGCTTAAAAACCTAGCCTAATATATCGACAAAATAGTTAAATAAATTTTTCTATTTATTGTTTCATATTTCAGGCGAACCACTTTTTTATTCCATCAAATAAAATATTTCGCCAATCTTTCCTCAGAAAGTTGTTACCGATTTAGCTACAATCCTATATTTTTCTCCTCTTGATGTTTTAAAGGAAACTACTCCTTCCTCTTCCTCCACCGGAATAAGCTTATTTCCCCAGAAAACTTGAACTGGTGTCGTTGTTCTCACCCGGCACTTTTTTCCTAAATTAGAAGTAATGATGGCCTCTTTTAATCGGGCCCTTTCCCAGAAAATATCCAATTCAAATCCGCCTCGAGCTTTAATACCTCTGATAAACCCATTCGACCATTCTGAAGGAAGAGAAGGTAATAAATTTATCTCTCCTTCATGCGATTGGAGTAACATTTCCATGATGGCCGCAGCCATTCCAAAACTTCCGTCAACCTGAAGCTTTTTGGAACAGATGGAAAATAAATTATCGAAAGTGTAATTCTTGATGGCATAGACAAAATTTTCCAATGCTTTCTCCGGATGATAAAGGCGAGCCCAGCAAGCCATTTTCCAAGCTGAAGACCAACCGTTGCCTCGAAGCCCTCGTTGTTCAAGAACAACTTTGGCTGCTTCAGCCAGTTTTGGTGTCCGATGGGCTGAAATCTGATTGCCAGGGAAAAGCCCATAAAGGTTAGATATATGACGATGACTTGGCTCTTTCTGAGGCCAATCCTCTAACCATTCCTGAAGATCTCCTCTTTGGCCAATTTGCATCGGAGCTAGTCGCTCTCGAATAGATAAGACTCTTTCCCTGAAATTTTGGTCAACGTTAAGGATCTTTGCTGCTTGGACGACATAGCTGAAAAGATCTCGAAGGATTTGCATATCAATAGTAGAGCCGGCACAAATAGTAGTGCCTGGACTCATCCAACCAGTAACTTCATCATAAAAAGGAGTATTATCCGCTCGGCCAGGAAAGTTTTCGGGAGAGGTTGAGGGATTAGTTACCAGCCAACCATACCGTGGATGCTCCACTAAAAAATCCAGAAAAAATATTACATTTTCCTTCATGAGAGGATAATAATGAATCAGAAATTCCTTGTCTTCTGTGAAAAGATAATGTTCCCAAAGATGAGTACACAACCAGGCCCCACCAGTAGTAAATGTTCCCCAATCAGGACCATCCATCGGAGCGGCTACTCGCCAGATGTCGGTATTCTGATGACAAACCCATCCTTTGGCCCCATAATGCTCACGAGCTACATCTCGACCTTGATCGGAAAGTTCTTCAATCATCCGAAAAAGAGGCTCCGCACACTCACTTAAATTGCCTACCTCAGCGGGCCAGTAATTCATTTCAGCATTGATATTCAGAGTATATTTGGAGTCCCACGCCGGGTTCATATCCTTGTTCCAAATTCCCTGAAGATTAGCTGGTTGAGTCCCTGGCCGGGAAGAACAGATCAATAAATAGCGCCCAAATTGTAAACAGAGGGCGGCCAAATTAGGATCGTTTTGGCCATCAAAGCGCTTCAGCCTTTCATCAGTGGGTAAAAATGAATTAGCCGTTGAACCAAAATCAACTTTTAAACGGCGAAAAAGACGTCGATGTTCCTGGAGATGATCTTTCTTTATCTGATCATAAGATTTGCCAGCTATTTTTTTAAAAATCTCATCTACTCGTTGATGAGGATCGCCACTTACATCTTTGTAATTGACAAAATTGGTGGCCGCCGCAACATACAAAGTAACTGAATCGGCATTCTTTACGATTAGATGATCATCTTCAACCTTCATCTCTCCTCCATCAGAGATAGCTTTAAGACGAGCTTCATAGCGAATCTTTCCTGCCACTCCCAGATAATCAGCTGATTTACCGGTAAGAATCAGCCCATCTGAACCATAGCCATCCATCTGAAAATAATCAGTGGCATAATTAGAATGAGCTTGATTCCGACAACCGCGGAGCTGTGCATCAAAAGATATGCCACCAGGTTGACTTGCCTCAAGATGGACAACAATTACCTGATCTATGGGAGAAACAAAAACTTCTCGTCTGAAATGAACATCCCCTCGCTTGTATTCGGTAGTTACTATGGCCTGGTCTAAGTCAAGCTGGTGACAATAATCAGATATTTGAGACTCTTCTGAGTTGAATTTTAAGATTAAATTACCCAAGGACTGGTACTTTTGTTGCTCAACTGGATAACCCATGAGATATCGTCCAAATAATTTGTGAGCCTTGATGTACTGGCCTTCAAAAATTAATTGCTGAACTTGTGGTAAATACTTCCAGCCTCCAGGGCGAGTTTGATTATAAGGTCCGCCTGACCAATAAGTTTCCTCATTAATCTGGATACGTTCTTCGTCGGTTCGACCAAAAACCATCGCCCCCAAGCGTCCATTGCCGACCGGAAGGGCATTTTCCCATTGGTCGGCGGGATGAGTATACCAGAGTAATGTTGTAGGATCGATGTTTAACTTGGTTTGGTCAATTTTTTCTTGAGGAGAACAACTGCCTAAAATCGCCCCTATTACCATCGTGGCCATAACCATAAAAAAATATTTTTTCAAAGTTTTAAAAGTATTAGGAGTCATCTTCTTTTCCCCACTAAAAATTTATTAAAAAATTCATTTAAACATTTTAGAAATCAATCAGAACTTTAAGTGTTCTCTCTTTGTTTTGTTCAATGTACTTATAAGCCTGGGGATAATCTTCAAACTTGAAATGCGCGGAGATAAGAGGTTTGACTTTAATCTTTTGGGATCGAATAAATTCAATAGCCACCTCGTAATCTTCCTCCTTATACATCAAAGAACCGATGAGACGGAGCTCTCGATCTTGAACAAAACCTAGGTTTACTCGGGGGTTAGAACCAAAAACACCAACAATGACGATATCTGTTCCTTTGCGAGCGTGCTCGATGGCTTGTTCCACGGTATCTTCAGTACCTACGCACTCTATAATCCCATCGGCCGAGTCTGGACCAAAATAGGCTTGAAGCGCTTGGCCTAGATCTGTCTTTTTCACATTGACGGTAAAATCAAGACCACATTCTTGACTTACTCTTAATCGATAGTCGCTGATATCAGTAATCATTACCCTGTCAGCCCCCAATGCTTTAACTGCCTGAGCAGTGAGAATACCAATTGGACCGCTGCCTAAGACAAGGATTTTCTTTCCCTTTATCTCCCCCAGACGACGAGCCGCATGAACTCCAACTGCTGAAGGTTCCAGCAGTGCCCCTAAATCATAACTCAGCTCATCAGGTAAAGGGACAACCAATTCCTGGTCAACAGCCAGGTACTCTTGAGCAGCCCCATCAGCCTGACAGCCAATTACTTTTAAATTATTACAGATATGATAATTTCCATGCCGACAAGGATAACACTGGCCACAGGTTAATTGAGGTCGGACGGTTACTCGGTCACCGATTTTGAAATTTTGCACTTCTTTCCCAACCTCAACCACTTCTCCGCTGAATTCATGTCCCTGGACAATCGGAAAAGAAATGTAAGGATGTTGGCCATAATAAGCATGAATGTCAGAACCACAGATACCAACTCTCTTGATTTTGATCAAAACCTGATTTTGACCGCAAGTCGGCCGAGGAACTTCCCGAAAGATAATTTTTTGTTTACTTATCAACACTGCCTGTTTCATTAATTTACCTCCTTATTTTATGGGGGACACAATACCTATTTACCTATTTTTTGGTTAAAAATTGGGAAAATCATAGCTCTTCTACCAAGAATAAGAAAGTATCCAGGAACTTTCTTATTTTGAAACTTACCCCACCAAGTGTTAACAAATCGAAAAAAACGGCAATATTTTCGCTTTTTCACCAAACAAAATATCTTAGGCAGCAGGAAAAAACTAAATGTCTCCATTTGTTTATTCTTAATGAACAATTACAAGGTCAACCCTTTCCAGGTGAATTCCCCCTGTTGATTTTCCCGGATTAAATATTAATTTACTCAGAATATGGATTAAGGAAAAACTGGAAAAGAATCTTCGAACTCCGGATAAAGAGTTGAATTTTAGTAGAACGTGCTTCATAAAAACTACCGTGTTCTTTTTTGAATTAGGAATTACCTTCCCTAGCATTTAACTCTCGACAACTTTTTTCTTAATCACTTTGAGAGTGATATTCTTCCAGCCGAATTCTAACTGGTTCTTCAGAGAATAAAGGAATCCAGAGAATAAGATCTTCCCCCTCTAAAGTTCTAATTTTACCAATTCGAAAATCTTTATCTTTTTTTATTTTCAGGCCATTTAGAAGGAGAATTGGCTCTTTAACTCCCCAATTCTTAATAACGAAGCATAAATTATCTACTGGAGAATCGGTGTTAGCCTTAATGGTGGCCTCCAAAAACTTTGAAGAAGGTAAGTCTTTATTCTTAATACTTTTAGACTTTAAATTTTTATGTTTAACCACATAGGCTCTTTGGGATATATCATAGCCTTCATTTTCAAATTCTCCGGCCACTATATCTAATTGAGGGGCACAAGCCCAGGATCTCGCCAGAGAAATAAGCGTATCAAATGGTTTATCCGTCATTCCATACAGCGATGCGGCCCAATATCGTCCTGGCGGTCCTTCATGAATAACGGGGTCGGTAATTGGGAAACCCAAAAAACTAGTAGCTCGGTCAGGAGTTTTCTGGGTTCGCCCATCGGATAGCACTTGGCCCACCGGCCAATGACTACATGAGCCAGGTCTGGAGAGAGCTCTGATATTCATATCCTTGAGATAATGCATCTTCCCGCCCGGCTCAAAGATGATAAAAGGCTTAAACCGAGATTTGGTGTTGTGCATCTGGATGAGCGGGTTCTCAGGAATAAATTTAGTAGTTTTCTTAGGAGGATTTTCAACATACGAAAAAACCTGTTTTTCACCCTTAAGATTGGCCACGGTGACATAATCTTTATTAATGATCTCACCCTGGAGCTGACCGGGGCTAGTCAAGGGGATGGATTCCTGAAATTGCCGCGGTGTGCCCAGTGAGCCTTTTTGCCAAGTGTACTTTCGCACCCCGATTTGATCAGGATAGATGTAATAATATTCGTCGACCCAACNCCCCCAGCCACTTCTTTCCTCTACATTCCAGATATGATTACGGGAACTCACCAACGCATACCGCCAGTGGATGACAACCCGAGCCGGTGTATTTTCTATGATTCTCACGTGAGAGTAACGACAGTGTCTATCTTGCATGTGTTCGAAACACCCTTCTTTATTGTCCCACGCCTCCACGCTCTGGTCGGCCATCCAGATGTTGTTCTCGGTAACCCAACATGGAGAATACCGAGTACCCCGCCAAAAAACCACGCTTACCGGCGATTGGTCAAAAGTCACAACCACATCGGGATGATCGCCCACTCTCCACAGCTCATCCCATTCCCAGTAATATTTTAACCGCGTATAGAAAGCTCCAAAGCGATGAGGGCCTTCCGGGACGCGCGGCAAATGGCGAGGAAGAATATCGGGAGGAAAAGACGGTTTGTCTCGATGGCAAACCTTCAAGATTTCTTCTGCCCTCATGGCTTTCGGATAAATCTTAATTTCATCCAAGATTGCATCCAACGAATACCAACTCGGAAGAGACCCAAATTCCCGATGAATAAAAGCTGGTTTTCGTCGTTCAGGAATAGTCCCCAACCAGAGATCAGTTTTTTCAGCATCTTTAAAATTTCCTTGAAAAGCTAATCTTCCAACTTCTTGGCCGTTTAAATAAATTAAACTGCCAGAATTTTCATCAAAAACCGCCACCACTTGGACCCATTGCTTTAAAGGAATTTTTACTTTAGAAACACATTCCTTCCATTCTCCGCCGGCAAAAACTTTAAACTTTAACTCACCCAGAGGGCCTATCTCCAAAGCATAACCACCCTCAGAATTTTGGTGGATAACTACCGGACACCAATTCCAAGGATAAGCAGCCATTGCTACCCAAGCTTCAACAGTAAAAGCATCACTTATTTTAGGCACTTCAGATGCATTTCTTTTAATTACCGTGGTGTAGCCATCGAACTTAAGAGCTTTTCCCTTTACGCCCTGAACAAAACGAAAATTACCACTTATGCTATCAAGGTTCTCAGAAGATTGATCTAGAAGCCTGCCCTTCACCAGCTTGTCCATCCGCCACCAAGCAACAAGTCCCGAATTATCTTCACCGACTAGACATCTTGGCCCGATTAACAAAATAATTCCCAGGACTAAAATTAAAGGATTTATAAATTTTACCCACTTCATAATATCTCTCTTCCTTTCAAAATCTTTTCATCCCGGCGAATTAAAATATTCCTTCCTCCTTCAACTTCAATGGTGAATAAGCCATATATTAATAACCATTACTTCTCACTGCATTATAACTTTGTCGAAGAAGTTCATAGACTTCTTCAACATTAACTTTCCGAGGATGGCTTTTATAATCGGGAAGAATAAAAGAAGCTTCAGCTAATTCTTTGAGAGCTGCCTCGGGAATTTTAAGATCCTTTAAGCCAATTTTTAAATCTATCTTCTGGAGAAAATTATCGATTATCTCACAGGCTCTCTCAGCGGCCAATTCATCACTTATTCCCTCTAGTGATGGATCAAAAATGCGAGCTACAGTAGCAAATTTCTGAGGCGAGGCCTTATAGGTAAAACGCATGATGGCTGAATAAACAGCGGCTAAAGCCTCTCCGTGGGCAACATGAGGAAAATGCCCACCCAACGCCATGGCAATTCCATGGGGCAAAGTTACGCCTGCATTGGCAATCGACAAGCCGGCTAACGTATCGGCCCAGGCCATCCAACTTCGAGCCTCGATGTTTTTTCCCTCTCTAACTGCTGGGGGAAGATACCGGGCTACAATTCGAATAGACTCCAGAGCGGTCATATCTGTATAAGGAGACCCGTTGGGATTAATATAACTTTCAAAAGCATGAGCAAAGACATCGAAACCAGTTGTGGCGGTAAAATAAGGCGGTAAAGTGACAACCAACTCGGGGTCAACAATACTTATTCGGGGATAAAGGTTATTATTAAATAAAGCTGATTTGTATTTTTCTTCGGAATTAGTAACAACCGCCACCTGGGTTACATGAGAGCCTGTTCCTGATGTGGTTGGCACGGCAATAATAGGCAAAGTCTTTTCCGTCGGTTGTGATTCGCTAGAGAAAATATAATCCCAGCAATTTCCAGGATGAGTGGCTTCCACTGCAATAGCTTTGGCAGTATCCATGGTTGAGCCGCCTCCTAGTCCAACCACCACTTCCACTTGATTATATTTGGCTAAATTGGCCCCCTTCGCCACTACTTCCACTGTGGGATTGGGAATAACCCCATCAAAGTGAACAACATTTATCCCTTTATCTTTGAGAATTTTTTTAGCTCGCCGAAAAAGGCCTGAAAACTCAGGAATCTCTGGCACAGTAACCAAAAGACAATTTATCCCATAACGGCCAACCGCTTCTCCCAATTCTTCTAAACGTCCCTGACCAAATCTAATTTCAGTTGGCTGATAATAATTGAATTCTTTCATAGTATTTCCTTCCTCCTTTTCTCAATTTTTTACCAAAACATTCTTTTCTGCCTTCTATGAAAAGTTTTTTTCGTCCTACGTATACCCAAAGGTAAAATGTTTATCTAGTCTCCTCCGGCGAACGAAAAAAAGAGAATATGTAATTATCTTTTGCCCAAAACGTCCTAACTGACCCCAAATTTCAGAGAAAGAAGCTTCCCGTATCCACATATTTTCATTCACCATCCATCCGATTAACCATGAAAACTCATCACCACTTTCCTTTCTTCACAGCCATACACCATTATTTTTTTTTACAATGCCCCTTTTAAATTCACTAAAATATTTCCCCGCTCTTGGTTTAAGAGACTGAGTCCTTTTTCCAGCTAGGGCTAAATTTACATTAAATATTCTCAAATTTTATCCCTCAATTCATCAGATAGAGGAGACCAGGCTCCTGGTTGAGAACAAACATAGGCGGCTATTCGATTAGCTGTTTCATTAATTTTATCCAGCTCTTTTTGATAAAGGAGACCCACCGCCACTGCCGCCGTGAAAGCATCCCCGGCCCCCACAGTGTCATTCACTTTAACCGGAAAAGCAGATGAATTAGAAATTTCTTCTCTCGTATAAAGAGTGCTTCCTTTCTCACCGCGGGTTAAAACAATCAGTTCGAGCGGATACTTAGAGAAGAAAAAATTGATAACCTGATTCTCTTGTTTACTTTCAATCTGAAAAAGTCCAGACAAAGTCCAAAGTTCATCTTCATTGAGTTTTAAAATTTGGCTTTTCTTCAAAAGGAAGTCTATATCTTCAGACGCATAAAAAGGCGCTCTGAGATTGACATCAAAAATACGGAGACAATCTGCCCTTGTTTGGGCAATAAACTCCCTGATTGCCTGTCGTGAAAAAGGTGAGCGTTGAGCCAGCGAGCCAAAGCAAACTGCATCAGCTCGTTCTGCTAATTTTCTAATCTGCGGGGTTATTTCTAAATAATCCCACGCACAATCTTCATGTATTTTAAAGTGAGGATTCCCACAATTATCAAGTTTAACCGTTACAATACCAGTTGGATGTTTTTCATCGCGGGCAATATACAAACTCTCTAACCCATGGAAATGCAGATGAGCGATTATTTTCTCTCCTTTCAAGTCACTTCCTACTTTACTGACAATAATGCCTTTCTCCCCTAAAGCCTGTGCATAATAAGCAAAATTAGCTGGAGCCCCCCCTAATCTAGGACCTTCAGGAAGAATATCCCAAAGAATTTCTCCTATTCCCACTAGGGTATAATGATCTTTTTTAGCTTTTCTCTTTAAATGCTCCTGAGCTTTTTCAAACTGTTTATTTTTCATTTGTTATTTTCAAATTTTAAGTATTTGTTATTTATGTAATGAAAATTTTTCCCAAATATTGCCTTAGAAATTATTCTCATACTGATTAATGAAAAATGTAATAGAGCACCACCATTGTTAAAAACAATAATCCTGCCCACAACCGTGGATCAGCCTTAGATTTAATACGACCTCCAGCAATCACCTGAATGGGGTTTCTCCAAGTTAACCCTTCCACTTGATTTAGATCAGGCTTAGGAGTTAATAGGCTCACAATCACGAAAATCAGGCTGCAGAGACAAAACATCCACCAGGCTTGCATCATAAAAGGAATCCCTAATTTGTGAGTTAGAACTTTTTCGTGGCCAATCACAGGCAAATCGAAAAGAAAAGCTAAAATACCTCCTGCAAATCCTACAAGGAGAGTAACAAGAGCTGCCTGTTTAGTCCCTCGGCGCCAGAAAATACCCCAGAGAAAGACAGCAGTTATCGGGGGAGCCAAATGGGAGGCAATAGCATTAATCGCTTCAAAAATACTCGAATAGCGACCTCCTTGAGTTGACCAGAGCATGGCCATTAGCATCACTATTACCGCACTAATCCTTCCAACTTGAACACTTTTTCTGTCAGAAATAGCTGGCTTAAGACGCTTGACAATATCTACTGCTACTAAAGTGGCTGAACTATTTAAAGCAGCCGCAATGGTACTCATCAAAGCAGCCAGCAAGCCGGCAGTAATAAGGCCCTTGAGTCCTGGGGGAATAAGATTATTAATCAAAACCGGGAGAGTCTGGTTACTATCACTACCAATCACATCTCGAAAAAGAATGTATCCAAGGACCCCAGGAAATACCATAAGAAAAACAGGCAGAATCTTCAGAAAACCAGCAAACAAAGGACCTAATTGTGCATCTTTTTGCGTTCTGGCTCCTAATACTCTCTGAACAATCGTTTGCTCAGTACACCAGTACCAAATTCCTAAAATTGGATAGCCTAAGAAAACCGCATACCAGGTAAGTCCGACTGAGCTATGGGTATGAAGCATGCTCAATTGATTAGGTTTGACAGCCTCTTTAAGCTGAGCCAGGTTATAAATCCCAAACTTGGGCAGTGCCAAAACAGCAAAAACAGTAACCATCACAGCTCCTAAGATTAAGATGACAGTCTGAATGGTTTCGGTGACTACCACGGCTTTAAGACCTCCTAAAACCGTATAAATCGCTGTAGCAATGGAAATAATAACAATCGAAGCTACTACATCTATCCCGAAAAACTGTTTAAACACAGCAGCTCCAGCGTAAAGACTCATACCAATATGGATAAATAAAGCCGCCAAGATGGCCATAATTGCTAAAATCATTCGACAGGTAGAACTGTAACGCTTTTCCAAAAATTCTGGCAGTGTAGAAATGCGTGTCTTAAAGTAAAACGGAGCAAAAACAAGTCCGAGAAGAATTAATGTAAAAACGGCCATCCACTCAAAATTTCCCCAGACTAATCCTTCGTTATAACCCGAAGCGGCTAAACCTACAAGATGAATAGTAGAGATATTAGATGCAAAAAGAGCCGCCCCCACCATTCCCCAGGGAAGAGATCGGCCAGCTAAGAAATAAGTGTGACTATTTATATTGAGCTTTCTTACGGAAAGAAGGCCAACAATAATAATACCAACAAGATAGGAAATTATGATAATTAAATCTAATAGAGGAATTCTCAATTCAACTCCACCCATCTTACTGCCTCCGAGAAATAAATGTAAGCCCTCTTATTCTATAGGATGTTCCGACCCAGCTAAACCAAAATTACAAATCCGATATTTAAAGAAAAAGAGAAAAATAAATAAAGATGGGGAGGCGATAAAAACTTTGCCTCCCCATTTTTTCGGATTTTAGAAACTATAGCGAACCGATACTTTGATCACTCTCGTTCCAGAATGTCCAGTTAGACCTGTCCAGCCAGGAATATAAGTTCCAGAAGTAGTATTTTCATCATCCGGTCGCCAAGTTCCACCGGGATTCGCCTGGATATACCAATTTGTATATCCGAAAACATTGAAGATATCCACAAAAACTCCTAGAGTCCCATACCTTCCCAAAACAAATTCTTTCTCTATTCGAAGATCGACATTATCTCGAGACTGATTCCGACGATTACCTCGAGGTTCTACAAATATAGAGTAAGACCAAGTATTGGTGCCATGTTCAGCTGCCCATTCTGCGGGAGGAACAACCCGAACAGTACGATTCCAAGGTGTTCCACTCGAATGTAAGTAGAAGAAGGAAATGATAAATCGATAAGGAAGAATGTAAGAACCATATAGCTTAGCTACTACTGGCCGGCTAAAAGGTTGATCGCCATAAGCATTAATCAACTGATTTGGATTGTTAAATTGGCCATAAACCCAACCACTAGAAATTCTGAAATTCCCTTTGTTGCGACTTAAAACTAGAGAACCACCGAGTTGCCATCCATGGGACATCCTCTTATCAAAGGCTAATTCGATAGCTTCATACTTAACTTTTGCTCCTTTAACATTGGTTACACGATTGAAAATATCAGGATGATCAGCTTTCATAAAATACATAGTCACATCGGTGGCCGGAAACTCTCCATATGCAGGAATAGTTGTATGGAAAGGCACCCAATAACCAGAATCAGCATCACTCCAATATTTACCAGACTCTACATCATAATAAGGATCACTTATAAGATTCTTCCTAGTACGATAAATATAACCTATACTTAATTTAAAATCAGTAAACAGTTCATGTTCAATACTCGTGTGAAATTCATAATTAAAAGGTATTTTAACATTAGGATCAATAGAAAGCTTCATCGACTCAATGTCAACCATCTGCCTGGGATTTGCTCCACCTGTCCAAATGTATTTATCAATTGGAGGGGCATCTGGTTGGCCGTTCTGATTCAAATCAAACCAATCAAAGCTAAAACTAGCTGCACCACCAATAGGATGAGCTTCATCATAATACCAAGTGGGCAAGCCTTCAGCATACCTTCCAAATGAAGCTTTTAAAGCTGTCTTGGCATCTCCAATAGGATCCCAGCTGAAGCCCACATTGTAACCAATAAAATCGTAAGGGAAAGGATTATCCCATTCAGGGTAAGTAATTTCTTCAAAAGGATTAAACCCATATTCTGGTTTGAAATAATAATTACCGATAGCAATAGCCACGGGACTATTGGAAGCATACTTTTTCAAAACTGGAATTTTAGTGGCAATATGATCGTAGCGGATACCAAAGTTAATCGAAAGTCTATTCTTGAATAACGAATAAGCATCTTGCATAAAAACACTGAACCGTGTCTTGATTCCTTTTGTGCCTTGATCATTTTTCATCTCCGGCCCAAAAGCAGCAAAGGCAATTCTCCCATCTCCATTAACAGGATCAGGATAATCAATGCCATAAAGACCACGATAATAATAGGGGCTTCCGTTATAATAATACCAAGTTAACGGATTAGGCTTATAGAACCCCCAACCTCCACTGCTTCGATCGATTTCAAATCCCGCTTTGAATTCATGATCTCCACCTAAAAAATCATCTTGAAATCTGGTCAATTTCACTGAGCCCTGGGCTACCCTCTTTCGGGTAAAGTCAGAAGCCCAAGGATATCCCCAACGATAGCTTGTATAACCGTCAATGAAAGACGGCTGTCCGATAACATCTTCCACCGGAGTAGTCCCATCATAATTAAAATACCAAAATCCATATCGAGCATCGATAAACGTATTCGCATCCAAGGTCCAGTTTATATTTCCTGTTCCTGTCCAGGCTTTTGTCTGATGATCTGTATTCGCTTCTCTTGTCAAATTCCAAGCTCGGGAAATGTTTGGTCGATGCTGGTTGTGGTAACTTAGCATAAAAAAGGCTCGAAGGTTTTCTCGCAACTGTGTAGTTAATTTTAAAAATCCCCAATATTGGTTGTAAATCCAGTCGTATGTATCGTACTTCTTCCCTAGGATAACTGTTGGTCTAAAAGTTCCGTAGCGAGTTTGGCGAGCCACACGCAAATTGCCTAAGAACCAAATCCGATCTTTGAAAATCGGGCCGCCCAAAGTTCCTGATGTCTCCCAATCATACTTGGCAAACTGGGGCTTGCTTAAACCTAACGCATCTAAGCTCTCCTCTGGCATAATTATATTAGCCATGTTCTCATTTGTGTAATAAGCCTGAGCTGCGCCCGAAAATTTATTGCCCCCCGATTTTGTAACTACATTAATATATCCACCAATAGCATTAAAAGCTTCCGCAGTTGCTCCAGCAGTGATTAACTCAATTTCTTCAATCATGTCCCAACTAATGTTGGCTTCGCCATAATTTTGGTCAGGTGCATTAGTTACTACTCCATCAATACTGTAGGCAGCATCATTTCGTGCTGAGCCATGAATAGTTCTTTCAACTGTTCCAGGAGCTAATTGAATAGCCGAATAAACACTTCTAGCTAAGGGCACTTTTGCCAAAATTTCTTCGGTCAAATTCTTTGCATTTTTTGTGTTGACAATATCAACTGTAGGAGCTGTAGCCGTCACAACCACCTCTTCTTCTATTTGAGATTGTTCCATTTGAAAATTAACCTCAACGGTCATTCCAACCCTGACAATAATATTTTTCTGGATTAGAGTTTTGAATCCTGGAAGTTCAAGTTTAACTTCATACTCACCTGGTGGGAGACTCGGTACTCGGAACACGCCACTTTCATTAGTTATTGTTGTTTGCTTTCCCATTAAAGCAGGACCGGTAACTGTTACTGATACCCCCGGGAGAGGATCTTCATTCTGATCTGTTACAAACCCTCTGATAGAACCAGTTTGGCTGACCTGAGATTCGCCAAAAGCTGCCAGGACTAGAATTAAAAACAAAGCTAACAAACTCTTTTTCATTTTTCCTCCTTTTTAATTGTATTTTTTAGGAAGAAGATTTTTTCTGATTTTTCTCTCTACCAATCAATTCTCACCTCCTTATTTAACTCAAATAAAAAAAGAAGATCTTGACTTAATTTGAATTAATTTTGTTTTCTCCAGTAAAAAAGATGAATAACCATTAAAAAGAAAGATTTTCCCAAAAAATAATAATTTTTTATTAAAATCAAATAGCTTACAAAAAAACATAATAAACATACTTTCTTATGTTATGAAAGTTAGTTGTATAAAAATCATTTGTCAAGTTTTTTTTTCAAAAATTACCAAAAAAATTTAATAGAAGTAAGCGACTTTTGGGTGGAGCAAATCAAAGGTTAGTACTTTATTCAAAATCAAGGCCACTGCTCCCATGGCTGCCGCTTTCATCCCAAATGTGGCGGGGACTATATCAATTTCTTGGGCTATTTTATGCAACGCTCTTGCCTTAACGACCTTTCTTACTTTATCAAAAAGAATGTCACCAGCCTGAGTGACTCCTCCACCAATAACCACTATCTCTGGGTTAAAAAGATTAATTAAGGCCGCAATCCCTATTCCTAAGTATTCCATAGCATTTTCAAATACTTCCCAAGCTAACGAATCTCCCAGTTTGGCCGCGTGGGCTACCATCTCGGCCGTGATGGACTCCACTTTTCCTTCACACATTTCATTTAAAATACTAGATATTCCACTTTTTAACTTTCTCTGAGCAACCTTGGCGATAGCGTTTCCGGAAGAAAGGGCTTCAAGACAACCAAAATTACCACAATCACACTGAATATCACTATCTCGTTCTAGCGTAATGTGCCCAAACTCTCCAGCCATTCCGTTAAATCCGAAAAGAGGATTCCCCTCAACAATTATTCCGGCACCTATGCCATAACCAACATTCACACAGATGAAATTCCGATGCATTCTCCCCACCCCAAAACACAACTCCCCTAAAGCCATAACTCGGGTGACATTATCGAAAACTATCGGAATTTCATGCCATTTAGAGAGCTCAGCGATGACATCCACTTCATGCCAATGAAAGTCGGGTGAAAACTCAACTATCATTCTTTTCCGATTTATCAATCCTGCTACAGCCATACCAATGCCATATATTCTTTTCTGCTTTTTTTTACTTAATAATTCCTCCAAGTCCTGAATGACTTCAGCTGTCCGCTCCATTACCTTATGAAACCCCGAGTTGACATTAGTTGGAACTTTTTTTTCAGCTATAATCTGGGCATTAAGATCAGTCAGTACTCCATAGATATTAGTAGTACCTAAATCTATTCCTATTATGTAGTGATTTTCCCCTGAAAATTCTAATAAAGTCGGCCGGCGGCCTCCCTTTGATTCGCCTTCACCCACTTCGATAACTAATTCCTCTTCGATCAAATCCTCAACGATACGAGACACTGTAGGAGGGCTCAGCCTGGTCTTCTTGGCAATGTCTGCCCGAGAAATACCATCTGAACTCCTTATAAAATTAAGTATTTTTATTTTATTAAGTTTATTAATGTAAGAAGCATTGGCATTTGGTTTTGAATCATCAATCATAGGATCTTCCCTTCCTAAATGTTTGTTTGGTTATTAGTTTTCCTCGCAACTTTGTTAACTAGTCAAAATAACTCAAGTCAATAAATATTTCAAGCTTCTAATATTTTTTATTTATTTGCATTGTGAAATTAAGTTAAATAAAATTCAATAAAATTATGTATAAAACACTCAAAGGCATAAAACGATGAAAAAATTACAACAATCCTTACTTATTCTCTTCTTTTTGCTTTCATTAGTATTAACCCAAGGATACTCAAGCGAGTTTTTAACTGCCACTCCGGCTGCAGAAAGACTTCATTCCTGGGCCCAACATCTCCAGATGCTTAAGGAATCTCCTTTCCGCCTTCTTCATTGGCGAGCTGTAGGCCCCAAATTCCAAGGAGGTAGGATCGAGTCAATTGCCTGCCCCCCAGGAGACCCAAAGACCATCTATGTGGGAGTTGGTGCTGGCAATATCTGGAAAACAACTAACGGAGGAATGACATGGGAGCCAATTTTTGAGCATGAATCAACTTTCACCATCGGCTCCATCGCTATTGCCAAATCGAATCCCAAAATTGTTTGGGTGGGAACAGGCGAAAACCTGATGGCTCGCAGCTCTTTCGCCGGAACGGGAGTCTTTAAATCCATTGACGGAGGAAGAACCTGGAAAAATATGGGTCTCCTTGAGACCCACCATATCGGGAAAGTAATTATTCATCCTGAGAATCCGGATATTGTTTATGTAGCCGCATTAGGTCACCAGTATACGTTTAATCCTGAGAGGGGCCTCTTCAAAACAGTCGATGGAGGAAAACATTGGGAAAAGTGTCTCTATATTTCTGAAAAAGTAGGAGTAGTAGATGTGGTTATGGATCCGAGTAATCCTGACATTCTTTATGCAGCGGCGTGGGAACGAGACCGTAAGGCCTGGAATAACAAAGTTTGTGGACCTGGCTCAGGGATTTACAAAACTTCTGATGGTGGCCAAACATGGAAAAAACTGACCAACGGCTTTCCCTCAGGCCCTTACATCGGTCGAATCGGTTTGTCTATCGCTCCAAACAACTCAAATATTATTTACGCTCTCGTAGATAACCAAACGCCTATCAAGGCAAAAAATTCTGAAAAATCTCGAAAAAAAATAATCGGGGGCGAAATCTATAAATCATTCGATAAGGGAGAAACCTGGGCAAAAGTTAGTCAAGATCTCAGCTTTGTGGGTATAAATTATGCTTTCGGTGATATCCGAGTCTCTCCAGATGAGGAAAACGAGATCTATGTCTGCGGGGTCAACCTAGCAGTTTCTCATGACGGTGGAAAGACTTTTCACAAAGTGGGAGGAAAAGTAATTCATCTTCATCATCATCCCACCCGGGCCCTCCATCTAGATCAACATGATTTATGGATCTCTCCCGAAGATCCAAATCGGCTGTTACTCGGAAATGATGGAGGCTTATATTTGTCAGACGACAGAGGAAAGACTTGGCTCCATCTTAATAATTTACCCATCGGCGAATTCTATGCTGTTTCTGTCGATAATAACGTGCCTTACCGAATTTATGGTGGAACTCAGGATAATGCTGCGCTCTATGGCTTAGCTGAACAAGAGCTTGACCCCGTTATAGATGATTCCTGGCATCAAATCTGGATTGATATTTGGGGTGGAGGAGATTCTTATTACACTTTAGTCGACCCAACTGAGCCTGACATCATCTACTTTGAACAACAATTCGGTGATCTCCAACGCAAGGATATGAAAACAGGGAAAATTCAACGGATTAAGCCTAAGGCTAAAAAGGGAGACTCCCCTCTTCGTTTCAACTGGATGACTCCCTTTCTTATTTCCCACCACAACCCTTTTATTCTTTATGTCGGAGCCAATAAAGTTTTTAAATCACTTAATAGAGGTGATGATTGGCTTTGCATCAGTCCTGACCTAACCACCCAGCCAGGACCAAAAAAACAAGGTAATGTTCCCTTCGGAACAATCACCACTATTTCTGAATCCCCTTTACAACCAGGATTGTTATATGTCGGAACTGATGATGGATGTATTTGGGTTACCCGTAACGATGGTGTAACTTGGACAAAAATTTCTGAAGGACTTCCGCAAAAATGGGTTAGTCGGGTTGTGGCTTCCTTTCACCACCTGGGAACAGTTTATGTGTCTCTAACCGGTTATCGTGACGATGATTTTTCAGCGTACCTTTATAAATCTTCTAATTTCGGGAAAACCTGGACTTCTATCGTGAATAATCTTCCCCAAGAATCAATAAACGTTATTCGTGAAGATCCTCTTTATGCTGATATGTTATATATTGGAACAGACCAGGGAGGGGTTTTTGTCTCTTACGATGGAGGGAAAAAATGGTATTCTCTATGCGCTGATCTACCAACCACTCCTGTTCATGATATTGCCATTCAATCCAGAGAAAAAGAAATGGTAATCGGTACGCACGGACGGAGTGTTTTTGTTATTGACCTAATTCCAATTCAAGAATATTCAAAGATTAAAGACAAAGAATTTTATCTCTATCCTCCTCGACCAGCCAGACTTCCTCAGCAAGGGGATTATACTAACGATTGGATTTGGGAAACGAGGAAAGATGCTGTCTTATATGTTTACCTAAAACAGCCTCAGAAGATCGAGATCCAGATTTTAAATGACTCAAAGGAAATAGTTAGAAAGTTTGTAAAAAAAGCAAAAAAAGGAATTAATCGATTAACATGGAATCTTGCTCCTGCTCCTTCAAAAAAAGCACCACTAATTGTATACCCTCCGGGAAAGCCTTTAGTGAAGCCTGGGCTTTACACCGTCCGTCTTTATTTACCTAACTTTCAGCAAGAAGAAAAATTATTAGTGGAATCATTTTCACACGAAATAATAAACCAAAAAAACAGGAATTAAATGAAGCCACTCCTCGGGCTAAAGTCTGAGGCCTCGGCCCAATGGAATAATCTGGCTATAGCTTCAATATACCTTTCAACCATCCTCTCACTCCCTTGCCCTGTTGTCTTGGCAAAATACTTAGCCACCCATAGACACTACCACATAAAAATTCTCCTAGCTCTAGGTACTATTTCTGAAGTAGAAAACTTTTCCCTTGAGGCACAGTTATGAAAAGAAGTTTGCGATGGCCAAATTGCGAACTATTATTGACATGACCCATCTTTTCTTCCACCTAAAAACCTATTTTAAAGATTGACAAAGGCAGATAGATATTTTCCCTCACAAAAGGTGGTTCCGACATATCTCTCTCCTCACTTGATGACATTGAAGTTGATATTTTCTAGGAGCGCCGGTTTCTTATCCAGTCATAGCCAACTTATCCTTAATTTACCTCTGCTTCATTACTGGCCTTACTTCGAGGGCCATTCATCTCCAAGTGCGAATGCCCTCGGGGATGAGAGAATTTTATAAGCCGCCTTTAAAAAAACTCTTTCTCTCTTGAGTTGCCAAAAATAATTGTGGTATTCAGTTAATTGAAGGGAGGAAACATGAAGAAAGCAAAAAATTCAAGCTGTGGTTTTCTAGCCATTTTTATGCTAGCAATTTTTTCAATAGGAGGACAAAAGACGCCCAGCACACGAGAGATGAATTTTCTCTGTTGGCAGGAATTTCAAGAGCTGGTGCCGGCGAAAATTCAAACCGTGCTCCTACCGGTTGGTTCTCTGGAACCCCACGGAGTCATCCC
>MTOP01000013.1 GCA_002010725.1 Candidatus Aminicenantes bacterium JdFR-80 | reverse complement strand
TTATCTTTTGTCAAAAAAATCAATTTTTGATAAATCGACTCAGATTTTACTTTAATTTAAATATTAATTAGCGGCAAACTGTCATTAAAAAAACTTTCATGNCCGAGTATAATCAATATCTNTTTTAAAATCTTTGAACTTAAAGTTATTGCATTTTTCTATCTATATTATTTTCAATATTTTAAAATAATTGTCGGCCGGCCGACACGTTGTTATTTTTTACTTGATATTTGTTTTCTTTTCTTATATTTTATGTTCAACAGCAAGGAGTTAAAATTGTCGTTGATAATAGCCATAACTAATCAAAAAGGTGGAGTAGGGAAGACAACCACTGCAGTTAATTTAGCAGCAGCCCTCTCTTTCTTAGGCTATAAAACACTTCTAGTGGATACTGATCCGCAGGCAAACACCACTATTTCCTGTGTTGAAGATCCCTATCAATATGAATATTCCCTTTATGATGTCTTAATCGACCCTAAATTAGGTATTCATAAAGCCATTGTACCTTCAACTATTCCTGGTCTTGAAGTGGTTATTTCCCGTATCTCCATGGCTAAACTGGAACCATCATTAATCGGAGAAATAGACGGCCACTTTCGCTTACGGGATATAATTCTCCCTATTAGAAAGAAATATCAATTTATCATCGTCGATACTCCACCAACCCTGGGTTTAATTACTCTCAATGCTCTGGTGGCGGCTGATTATATCTTAATACCCATCCAATCCTCTTATCTCTGCTTGGAAGGAACAGATGATTTATTGGAAACTATTGCCAAGGTTAAAAGAGTGGCTAATCCTAGTCTTCAGATAATTGGAGTTTTAATTACACTCCATGACAAACGGACTAATATTGCTAAAGATGTTGTTAAAAGAATAAATAATGTCTTTAAAGACAAAGTATTAGAAACAACTATTACCAAGAGTGTTAAATTCGAGGAAAGTCCAGCATATAAAGAATCTATCTTTACTTTTGCTCCTAATTCCATAGGAGCTCTTCAATATAAAAAGGTAGCAGAGGAGATTATTAATCGTGCCAAAAAGCAAGAAAAGCGGCTTGCCCGATGACCTGACTATGCGTCATGACGGGCACTTTGTTGAACTTCTTTCATCTCGTAGTTTAGGCCCTCAAATCAGATTAATTCCCATAAATAAATTAATACCTAATCCTCAACAGGCAAGAAGTGAATTGGGTAATCTTTCTGATTTAATTCAATCGATAAAGGAAAAAGGGGTTCTTGAGCCTATTATTGTCCGGCCTAAGGGAAACTACTACGAGATAATAGCCGGAGAAAGACGATTTACCGCTTCTAAAAAGGCTGGTTTAACCGAAATACCCTGCATCGAGATGGATGTTGATGACAGTGAAGCTCTGGAAATCGCCTTAATTGAGAATCTTCAGCGAAAAAATTTAAATGTTTTTGAAGAAGCAGAAGGTCTGAAAACTCTGGCTGAACTTTATGGCTACAGTCACGAAATGATTGCCCAGAAAATCGGCAAAGCCCGTTCAACTGTTACAGAAATAATTAATCTTTGTCGCATCCCACCTGAGTTAAGAAAACTTTGCCAGCAAAAAAATATAACCAGTCGATCCACCTTAGTCGAGATTGCCAAACAAAAAACACGAGAGGATATGGAAAAACTAATCCAGAGCATTATCCAGAGAGATCTGACCCGCATGGATACAAGGGAATTATCCCGCAGCCTCAAAGGTAAAAAGACTACCAAGATAAAAAAATATGTCTATAACTATGTCCCCAAAGATAAAAAAAGATTCAAACTAAGAATAGAATTTAAAAAGCCCAGTGTAACCAAAGAAGAGATAATCCAGATCCTGGAAGAAGTTATTGAATATTTACGAAATAAGTAATTTTAAAAAAATTTTAAAAGTTTACATAATATATCTTATGCGACCCATTCTTAATTATTTTATTATCTTANTTATTATCANTTAGTTAATTATTTCAACAGGGTGTGGAAATCTCAAAAGACCATATTCTGTGCATCTGTGGAAAAATANTCATCCCTTATTTGAGTGGTATTAAAAGATTATAAGTATTTAATTTTTGCTTAAGTAAAAACTGTCAAGTTAATTTCAATAATTGTGTTCATCGTGTTTTTGGAAAACTTTTATTTATAATAGAGTTCAGATCTTCCCATTTATTTCACCAGAGCATTGAACAACAATTTAAAAGTCCCATGAGTCTGACAGCGGTGCTGAGGCCGAAAACTGATAATGATAATTTCCCCCTCTCCATATTTGACAGCCACCATGGCTGATTTCTTGGCAATGTATTTTTCCCCAATCAGCCAACCGCTCTGGAGAATGTCTCTTTCCTGATAGCGGACAATAGTTCTATACTTATCACTATCAGCTGTGGGAGTGATGGTTAAAACCGGGTTAAACCATAAAAGTATATATCCNTCNTCCGGCAGACCATAAGCCAATGGATCTTGATTATTAAATTTAACTTTAAGAGTCGAACCAGGACAGAAAAACTCTTTAGAATCAAGATNTTGGACAACATTACGCAGACTAAGATTGAATTTTTCAATAATTAATTCCCCGGCATTCCCCAGAGCTAACAGACGACCGCCTTGACGGACAAATTCTTTTATTCTGGTCAGACCGTCCTCGCCCAGACCGCTCCGATATTCAGAAGGAACAGAGGAAAGATAACGTCGATAAGCGGAACTCTTTNTCTCACCCAGCATCATTCCCGCTGAGTCATGAGGCAAAATAAGAACATCATATTGACGTGTCAACTGACCATTCTTTATTTCTTTGTCTTTAACTGATTTATAGGGAAAATCAAATTTCTCCAGCAACAGGCGAGTCCAGCCTTCATCCATATTGCCTCCCCAGTAGCGTTGATACATGGCTGTTCTTAATCGTCTCAGCTGATGCACGCCGGAGGAAGGCATCTCTTCCAAAGCCTGGAAATTCACACCCATTTCAGCAGCTATCTTCTGGAGAATCTCTGACTTTGCCTGTCGGATTATAAAATCGCCGGGCTTAATCTTTTCTCCGGGAAGATCCACTCGCCAGATTTCCCCTTCTTTCTGGTTCAGGAGGAGATTAACCGCCCGAAAACTGTCGTTCAACCGGCCATCAAGAATATAAAGACCACTCCTCCCCTTCTCTACTTTTCCTTTTATTTTAACCGGCTCCTTTAAAACCACTGCCTCAGCCTCCACCGCTTCATTCACTGGATCCACCCGGACACCCATAAATTCCGCCATGGTATGAGTAGCCAGGTCATAGGGACGCCGAGGCGAGCCATCCCGGTCTCTGGTCCATTCATTATCAGGGTAAAATGTTCTTCCCAGGAGATTGCGAATAAGTCCCATTTTGGGCTGAGCCAAAGAAATAACAAATGTCCCCCGGGGGTAGATAACTCCATCAACTTNAAAGTCTTTGACGGTCTGTTTTATTTCCACTCCAGATTCCCAGAGAGTGTTAATCATCTTGACCGCGGTCAGATAATCATGCTGGGTGGGCGGCACCAGATAAGCCCTGGGCTTCTCCTGAGCGCCTCTCTCTATCTGCCGTTTAGCCTTTAAATAAGCGTTCCAGAGAACCGTCTCTTTGTTTCTGGCGGCAATATCCAGGAGGGCCCAGGCAGAAATTTTCTGTTGTTCGACAATATCCCGCAGCCGCCACCAGCCACCGGGCCAGGGATGGGGAAAAGTGCTTTGCGGTTCATATTCGGGAAAGTGGAGCGCTCCAGCCCGCAATTGATCGGGATGAATGAAAATAGGCGTCGCCAGGCGAGCACTGGCCGACTCGGTCAACATGCCGGCGATATTATGGAAAGGTGTTATCCAGTGCCAGCCAAAGTGGCCCCAGCCGGGAAACTGGGCATCATTCAAAATGCCAGTCTTGCCGGCTTCTTCCAACTTTAAGGCAATATGAGCTCCNAACCAACTGATTTCCCGCCAGATTAAAGGGTCTGCATAGGGACGAATGGGATCACAGTAAGGAGGCACATAAAAACGGGCTCCATAGCTACCCATATGATGATGGTCNATATAAGCCTGAGGAATCCAGTCCCGATAGAGGATTTTAGCCGCATACTTAGACTCAACCAGGTTCAAATAATCGCCGTCACGGTTGTTATCATGACCGGCATATTTATGATAAAGCCAAGGCAGCCCCGAGCCTTCATATTCAGTTCCCAGGGTCTGGTTGTACCAATCCGTGACCATGATCTGGCCGTCGGGATTGAAACAGGGAATCATAACGAAAATCACATTTTCCAGAATACGGCGGGTTTCAACATCCTGGCGGGTTAAGAGGTCATAGGCTAATTCCGGGGCCATCTGCGTGCCACCGATCTCTGTGGCGTGAAGGCTCATAGACTGACAGATGACGGCTTTGCCCTCTTTGACCAGTTTTTTCGCCTCCTCCTCCCCTAATCCACGCGGATCACTTAATTGAGCGTTAATCTTCTGATAACGCTCCAACTGGGCTAGATTATCGGCTGCGGAAATGAAAACCACTAAAAATGGATTGCCCATCGTCGAGGGACCCATATTGACTACTTTTATTAGCTGGCTTTCTTTTTCCAGGAGATAAAAATAGTCAACGATTTTATCCCAGCGGGCGATATGGCGATCACTACCTAATTGAAAGCCAAAAAATTTTTCCGGAGAAGTAATTTGGTTAGATCGATCGGCGGCAGAAAGCGGCCAGGCCGTCCCCATAAGCCCGAGAATAAGAAACAAACATAAAATTTTACTGAAAACGACGTAATTATATTTTTTCATTAAAAGCCTCCTTCAGATATGAATTGAAGGGCCTCCGGCTGAAAAGAATTTTTTAGCCCCTCGTACATCATCCCGGCTTTCCATTACTCCGATAAGTTTATCCTTTTTTTTCTGTGATTTTCAACCAGAGACTGGTTTCTATTCCAAGAAATTGTTATTTAGCAATGGTTAATGGTTTCTGCTCCCAGGCGGTCCCAGCCTCCCTTCGAAACGATCCGCCCCCCTCCCCTATTTTTATTAAATTAAAATTTATTATTTAATTTCTGGATTATAAAATTAATGGCAAATATTTCACTTCTGGATTATCAAGAGATTGNACATTTTGTTAACTAATTGATATTAAAGAAAATAACAACAGAACGNCCTGGGAATCCTTTCTTTCGAACTTAATCAGCCTGATTTTGTTATAATGGGCTCTTAAGGCGCTTACTGGTCGACGTGGGCCCGCCTGGATAAGTCGAATAAGAACTGTTTTGTACACAAGGAAAAGCCATGATCCAATTATCCAATTAACGNCAGAATTAATGAGGAGAGGCCGACCTCAAAGTAAGTCAAAATTGATTGATTGATTGATTGATTGATTGATTGATTGTAACTGAAAAGAAAGAGAGAGGAGAAACTAAAATCAGAGACCGCGGCTCATGGCCTCCAGAAAATCCTTGTTGGTCTTCGTTTTGGCCATCTTCTCCAGAAGAAGTTCCATGGCTTCAACTTCATTAAGCTGACTGAGAACCTTCCTTAATATCCAGATCCGGTTAAGGTCTTTTTCCGGGATAAGCAATTCCTCTTTTCTGGTTCCGGAACGGTTAATATCAATCGCTGGAAAGAGGCGTTTATCNACCAGTCGGCGGTCAAGATTGATCTCCATATTACCAGTGCCTTTGAATTCCTCAAAGATAACCTCATCCATCCGGCTGCCGGTATCAACCAGAGCCGTGGCAATAATGGTCAAACTGCCGCCTTCTTCCACCTTTCTGGCGGAACCAAAAAATTTCTTGGGCTTGTTTAAGGCATTGGCATCAATACCACCGGAAAGAACTTTGCCGGATGGGGGTAAAATTGAGTTATGGGCCCGGGTTAAGCGGGTGATACTATCCAGCAGGATGACCACGTCCTTTTTCAACTCAACCAACCGTTTAGCTTTTTCCAGAACAATATTGGCCACCTGAGCATTCCGTGCGGGTGGTTCATCAAAAGTTGAAGCTACCACCTCACCCTTAACACTTCGTTTAAAATCGGTGACNTCCTCCGGTCGTTCAGCCACCAGCAACACGATTAAATAAATTTCAGGGTGATTAGTTTCAACTGATTTGGCGATGGTTTTCAATAAAGTTGTTTTTCCGGCGCGAGGCGGTGAAACAATCAGACCTCTTTGTCCTTTTCCGATGGGAGTCAAAAGGTCCATTACCCGGGCATTTAAATTCTTGGGATTTCCATCTTCCAACTTGATTTTTTCAAAGGGATAAAGAGGAGTCAGATGTTCGAAATGAACATTTCTTCTCTGCTCAATAATCACGTCTGGGTGCATAAAATTGATGGCTTCAATCTTGATTAAAGCGAAATACTTTTCCCCGTTTTTCGGCGGACGAACAACACCGGAAATGGTGTCTCCAGTGCGCAATTGAAACTTCCTGATCTGCGAAGGGGAAACATAAATGTCATCAGGACTGGGTAAATAACTGAATTCAGGGGCACGAAGAAAACCAAAACCATCCTCCAGGCATTCGAGAACTCCTTCAGAAAAAAGCAGTCCGTTCTTTCTGGCCTGGGCCTCTAGAATTTTGAACATCAAACTGTGTCGGTCATTCTGTTCAATTTCTTCCTCTTCCACTCCAAACTCTTCGGCAAGAGCCATTAATTGGTCAAGGTCTTTGTCTTCAAGGTCAAGTAAATTCAACTCAGCCATTTTACTACCTCTCCTTTTTTGGTAATTTGAATAAATTTTGGACTACGAAAAAGCTAATTTATCGTTGAAAATTAATGAGTTACTGGTTGATCAGGAGCCTGGGGCTCCTCTTCTTTTTTTTCCTTAGCTAATTTTGCTTTTCTTTTTTTCTCAGCCCTTTTAGCTTCAGCATATTTGTAAATATCTTCAACCAGGGCTATATCCAGAACCTGATCCATATGGTCAACAAAATGGATGGTCATATTCTCTTTAAGTTTNTTGGGAAGATCTTTGAGATCGGGTTTGTTATCGAGGGGCAGGATAGCCACTTTGATCCCTTCCCGGTAAGCGGCCAATAATTTCTCCTTAATCCCTCCCACAGACAGGACTTTACCCTTGAGAGTTATTTCGCCACTCATGGCCACTTTCTTGCTGACCGGAATGCCGGTTAAAAGAGAAATAATGGCTGTGGCGATGGTAATTCCGGCCGAGGGCCCTTCCTTGGGAACCGACCCTTCAGGTACATGGATATGAATATCAAAATCACGGTGAATATTTTGTGATAGTCCCATGTCATACATCTTACCCCGGACATAACTAAAAGCAGCCTGGGCACTCTCCTGCATAATTTCGCCTAGCTGACCGGTCAGGGTAAAATTTCCTTTCCCCTGAATTTTGGTGGCCTCAAAGGACAGCAACTCTCCACCGAATTCCGTCCAGGCCATACCGATAGCCACCCCGACTTCATCTTTCCTGTCTATTTCAGCCCGTTTGTAACGGGGAATACCCAGGTACTTCTCCAGATTGCGGGGAGTAACTTTCTCGCTGTACTCCTTACCTTTACTGACAACTTTTTTAACTACTTTTCGGCAAATACTGGTAATTTCTCTCTCGAGATTCCGGACACCAGCCTCCCGGGTATATTCTCTAATTATTTTCTGTAAAGCTTTATCACTGATATGAAGGTTATGGGACTTCAAACCATGGGCTTTCATCTGTTTGGGCATCAGAAAATGTTTGGCGATCTGGAGTTTCTCATCTTCGGTATAACCGGGAATACGGATAATCTCCATCCGGTCAACCAGGGGTTTGGGAATGGGTTCAACCATATTGGCAGTAACGATAAACATCACCTGCGAAAGATCAAACTCCGTATCAATATAATGGTCCAAAAAAGTACTGTTTTGTTCCGGGTCTAAGACTTCCATCAGGGCTGAAGCTGGATCTCCCCGGAAATCCATGCTCATTTTATCCACTTCATCCAGGAGAAAGACCGGATTTTTTGTCCCGGCTTTTTTAATCATCTGAATTATCCGACCGGGATAAGCGCCAATGTAAGTGCGGCGATGACCTCTGATCTCAGCCTCATCTCTCACGCCACCCAGAGACAGTCGGACAAATTTCCGGCCGGTAGCCCGGGCGATAGATTTACCAAGAGAACTCTTCCCTACTCCGGGAGGACCAATCAGGCCCAGAATAACTCCACGGGGATTTTTCACCAGCTGGCGAATGGAGAGATATTCCAGAATTCTTTCTTTAACTTTCTCCAGACCGTAGTGATCCTCATCGAGGATTTTGGCGGCTAATTTCAAATCTCTTTTTTCCCTAGATTTTTTATTCCAGGGCAAGGAAATCAACCAATCAAGATAATTCCGGCAGACTGTGGCTTCGGCTGACATGGGAGGCATTGTTTCCAGGCGTTCAATTTCCTTCAGTGCTTTTTCTTCAGCTTCCTTAGGCATGCCTGCCTCGGCCACCTTGGCTTTTAATTCCTCGATTTCATTGGGCTGGTCCTCTTTGCTCCGCATATTTATTCCCGAAGGAAAAACCTTCTGTTTCTGGCTTCGAAAAGGTGGAGCAGTCTTTGTTCTTTTCCGTCCTCCCTTGCCTGTCTGAGCGTGAATCTTAATTAATTCGTTTTCCAGCACAAAAACCAGTCGTCGAATACGTTCATTGGAGTTGATGGTTTCCAGAAGATTCTGTTTTTCCTCCAGGGAAACATAAAGATGAGAGGAAATTATATCAGCCACCCGGCCTGGTTTATTATCGCGGAGAGCAGGAATAATTGAATCAAAACTGGCATTCTGGCTTAATTTTAAGTACTCCTCAAAGAGATCCAGCACCTTCTTTAATGTTTCCCTTAAATCAACATTGTCTTCTTCAAATTCACGGACTTCTTTAATTAAAACCTGGTAAAAAGGATAGGTGCTCAGGTACTCAAGAATGCGGGCTCTCTTCTTGCCTTCGACGATTATTTTTATATTCCGGTCATCCATTTTAACCGCCCGGACAATCTTGGCCACTACACCCATGGTGTAAATGTCCTGGGGACGGGGATTGTCAAGAGAAGCATCCATCTGGGCTGAAAGGAAAATCAACTTATCTTTGGAGGTAGCTCTCTCCAGGGCTTTGATCGACGACTGCCGGCCGATGATAAAGGGCACCAGTGTAGAGGGAAAGACGATTAAATCTCTTAGTGGAATTAAAGGAATGTTGCTGATCACTTCTGAATTGATTTTATATTCCATCTCAAACCCCAACCGCCTGTTTTGGCAGGCGGAAAGTCAATTGGTTTTGCTCTACCATCTTTTTGGTGATTTTAATGGTGGTGTTCTTCTCCAGAGAAGGAAGATAGAACATCAAGTCAACCATTAAATCCTCGATAATACTCCGCAATCCTCGGGCTCCCAGCTTTTTTTCAATTGATTTCCGAGCGATCATATTCAGTGCTTCTCTGGTGAATTCCAATTTGATGCCTTCTGTTTCGAAAAGTTTCTGATACTGTCTTATTATAGCATTTTTTGGCTTGGTCAGGATATCCACCAAATCTTTTTCTGTTAAATCATGAAAGGTGGCCACCACCGGGATTCGGCCGACTAATTCCGGAATTAGCCCGAATTTAATTAAATCCTGAGGAATGAGTTCCCGATAAAGCTCGTCTAGAGCCCGGGCACGTCCCAGGGGAGTATCTTGTTTAAACCCGACCTGAGTCCGGCCGACCCGCTGAGCGATGATCTTCTCCAGCCCAATAAAAGCGCCGCCGCAAATAAATAGAATATTCGTTGTATCAATAGGAATAAACTCCTGATAAGGATGCTTTCTGCCTCCCTGAGGAGGAACATTGGCCACTGTGCCTTCCAGAATTTTCAATAACGCCTGCTGAACACCTTCACCGGAAACATCCCGGGTGATGGAGGGGCTCTCACTTTTGCGGCTTATTTTGTCAATTTCATCAATATAAATAATCCCTTTTTGAGCTTTTTCTATATTTCCCTTGGCCGCCTGAAATAGTTTCAGGATGATATTTTCCACATCTTCACCTACATACCCGGCTTCAGTTAAAGAAGTCGCATCAGCGATGGCAAACGGCACTGAAAGAATTCTGGCCAGCGTCTGAGCCATTAAAGTTTTTCCTGTGCCGGTGGGACCTATGAGCAGGATATTGCTTTTGGTGAGTTCGACATCATCGATGGCCTCAGCCAGAGCTATCCTTTTGTAATGATTATAAACCGCAACCGAGATTTTTTTCTTAGCTTCTTCCTGACCTACAATATACTCATCCAGCTCCTTCTTTATTTGCTGAGGAGTTAGGGCTGAATGGGAATATTTCCTCTTTTTATTTTCAATCTTTTCAGCAAAGACAATCGAATGAGCCAGCTCAACACAATTATCACAAATATAGACCCCACTGGGCCCAGCGATTAATTTATTGACCATCGACTGAGGTCGATTGCAGAAACTGCACTTGGCCAGCGTATTGATTGTTCTGTCTCTTTGATCGTCCATAAGGCTTTCTCTATTTTATATTTTTGGTCTTCGACTTTGTTTTCCGGGGTGACTTTCTCTTGGCTGTTTTTCTGGTCTTAATTATTTCATCAATAAGTCCATAGGCCAGTGCTTGGGAGGAAGTCATAATAAAATCCCGTTCGATATCTTTCTGGATTTTTTCCAGNGGTTGACCCGTATGCTTAACCAGGATTTGATTGATGTTCTCTCTTATTCTTAAAATTTCCTTGGCCTGGATGGCTACATCAGAAGCCTGCCCCTGAAAACCACCAAAGGGTTGNTGAAGAATAATTCGGGAGTTGGGTAACGAATAACGCTTACCNGGAGTGCCGGCAGCCAGCAAAACTGCGGCCATACTGGCGGCCTGGCCAACACAAATGGTGGTCACATCCGCGGAAATAAACTGCATGGTATCATAAATGGCTAATCCCGCGGTGATACTCCCTCCGGGAGAATTGATATAAAGCGAAATCTCTCCCTCAGGATTCTCGGCTTCAAGGTAAAGCAACTGGGCGATAACGAGATTTGCCAGATCATCGGTAATTTGTTGTCCAATAAAAATAATTCTATCCTTCAATAACCGTGAGAANATATCATAAGCACGTTCGGTTCGACCTTCTTGCTCAACGATAAAGGGGATTAATGTCATGGAATTATTTTTCATTCTATTATAACTGAATCCATTAAAAAGTCAATTGTCTTGCGGAGAAGCAATGAATGCTTCACCTCTTCCAAGCGCCCCTGGTTCTTAAGTATTTGCTGAACCTGGGAGAGCGTTAAATTATTCTTCTGGCCAATTTTCCGCAATTCTTCTTTTAATTCATCATCCGTCAGCTCTATTTTCTCTTCCCGAGCCACCTTGGTTAAAAGTAATTGCCTTTTCAGGGCTCTTTCAGCCTCCTCCCTTGCCTTGTTCTGGAGCTGATCATATTCTTCTTGAGTTATNGGCTGTTGTGGACGTTCGCTCAACCAGCGGCGGAGAAGAGCAATCTGTTCTTTCTCGACTACTGATTCCGGAACTTCCAATTTGGTTCTCTCCAGAAGTTTCTTTACCAGTTCTTCCTCAGTTTCTCGGCGAGCTTCCTCCTGTTTAGCTTCGGCTAACTCTTTTTTTATTTTTTTCTTTAAATCACTTAGATCTTGGAAATCACCCAACTCCCGGGCAAAATCATCATTTATGGCTGGCACCTTTTTCTCTTTTATACCCACCACTTTTAAATGATACTCAATATTCTTTCCGGCCAACCGACGGTGTGGACTATCAGCTGGATAGGAAACGGTAAAGGTGGCTGTCTCGCCGATCTTTTTACCCAGAATAACCTGATTAAGCTGAGGCTCATTCTCCGAGTGGCCGGCTAGAATGGCAACTTTTTCTTTGGGAAGGAAACGTTTGGTCTTGAGATCTCTACCCTGAAGCTCAATAATAACGTAATCACCATCCTTAACCCCCCTATCGTTCACTGGAAGATACTGGGTCGAGCGTTGCTGCAGCTGTTTCAGGGTTACCTCAATATCCTTCTGGGTTACCCGGGGCTTTTTCCGGGTTAACTTTATCTTCCGGTAATCAGGCAACTCAAATTCCGGCCAGACATCAAATTCCGCAACAAAAGTCAGGGGTTCACCAGTTTTAAATTTAATATCTTTTATTACCGGAGTGTCGGCCGGGTTAATATTGTTCGTTCGCAGTATCTCTTCGAGAATATCAGGCACCAGAGAGTTAGTTACACTGCGTTCAATGTCTTCCCGATAAACAGATTCCACCAGTTCCCGGGGGGCCATACCTTGGCGGAATCCTTTTAGTTTTACCTGGCGACGATATCGTTCCAGGACTCGATTGTATTCCTCACGGACTCTCTCCGGAGAAATTTCTACTTCCAATTTTCGCCTAGTTGAACTTAATTCGGTTAGCTTATGTTTAGTCTGTTCCATTCATCATTCCTTGGAATAAGATTTGGTGGGCAGAGCGGGATTCGAACCCGCACTCCTTTCTCAGGAACTAGGTCCTAAGCCTAGCGCGTATACCAATTTCGCCACCTGCCCTTAATGAGATAAGGGATGGGGTTTCGATTTATGACCGACTTTAATTTTTACCATAACCTCCCTACCCTGTCAATTAATCCCTTGGCCAGTATTAAGACTCTGATGCTGAACTTGAGAGAAATTACCCAGGAAAATAACATNGCTCTAATCTTTTCAATAGATCAAAGTTGTAAACAACCCTTGGCTGAAAGGAGCCGGTGGCTCTCTTTCCGTAGAAGGAAAAAGAGCCACCGGCTCCTGATCCTTCGGCTGTTAATTATTGCTTTCCGCATCAAGAAGACTGTCACCACCTGCTTCTAATGGTGATTGCGGATGATTAGCTCAAGGGCGAGTGTTCCTTTCCTTCACGGGAAACAGACACCTGCTTTTGTAGGCAACTCGCCTGCCTTTTTTCAACAAAACCGGGTTATGACTGAGGTTTTTCTTCCTGATTTTTCATCTGGAGACGGGCAATAGTTTTATTTAACAGGAGGAAAATTATAAGGGCCACTCCCCATTGAAGTAGAACCGTCCCCACTGAACTAACAGCGAAGGGATTCAGCCAGTTGCGGGGATTACTCCGGTAGCTTGACCAGAACCACCAGACCAGCATGGCTATCACCTGAAGCGGCATTAAAAATTTAACTAGGAAATCAAAGGCCCAGGTTTTTAAGGGACCTCGGCTTGCTTCCGGAATAATCTCCCGCCGGAATTTTCGGGGNCCTATCTTTATCACCAGCATGAGGAAAAAGGATCCACTCACCATGAGACCCAGACCCCAGACCCAATCCTGGTTATCAAAAAATCCCAAGGATAAAGCCGAAGGAAGCCCCAGGAAAAAGCAGGTCAAGCCGACAATAATCACCGCCAGACGTCGAGAAGCGCCGGAATCCATTATCACCCTGGTAATCAACTCCAACTGGCTGATCAAGGAAGAAAAGGCAGCAAAAAGCAACGCCAAGAAAAAAAGAGCTAGAAATAATGTTCCCCCTGGTATTCGGGCGAAAAGAGTGGGAATCCAGGTGAAAGTCAAACCNCGATTACCTTCGGCCATGACCTTCAGCACCTGTTCCTGGGCTACNCCCTGGCCGGCAAAATAAGAAAAAACCGCTGGGATAACTGTAATGGCGGCTAGTAAGGAAGCCACATAATCGCCGAAGCCTAAAGTGGTGGCGGTGCGAACTGGATTTTCTTTTTTATGAGAATAGACGGCATAAGTCAGCATCAGCCCCCAGCCGGCTCCGGTTGACCAGGCAGTCTGGCTGAGAGCATTCAGCCAGATGCGATAATCTCCCAGCATTTTTAAATTAGGTGAGAAAAGAAAATCAAGCCCTGAGAAGGCTCCGGGTAAGGAAATAGAGCGGATAGAGGCGATAATCAAAATCAGGAATAAAGAAGGGATGAATATCCGGTTGGCACGTTCGATTCCCTTGACCACTCCGGCGTAAATGATGGTACACCCGATAAAAATTGCCAGAAAATGAAAGAAAGCCGGTTCCCAGGAAGAGGCAAATGTGTTCCAAAATTGGGTGGGGTTTTTATGAATTAATCCCTGGAAAAGAGTGGCCATAAAATATTTGAGGCACCAGCCGGTGACCACCGTATAATAAAAAGTAATCGCNGCGGTGACAAAAGCAATAAAGGTCCCCATCCAGGCGTGTTTTTCNCCCATGAGAGCTACGAAAGAGCCGATAACTCCTTTTCTGGCCTTTTTGCCAATGGACATTTCAATCACCAGCAGGGGAATCCCCCAGAGAAAAAGAAAGAGCAACCAGACCAGCATAAAGGCGCCACTACCGTATTGAGCTACAATTCGGGGAAATCGCCAGAGATTCCCCGTGCCGACAGCCATCCCTAAGCCTGCCAGAATTATTCCCCAGCGAGAGGCAAATTCTTCCTGCTTAACCATGGTTTAATTCTCCTTAAACTGGAAACCAATCTTCCGCCAATGTCGGGCGACTTTTTCTNCGGCCGCCAGGGCCTGCTGCATATCTTCTTCGGAGTGAGCTGCCGATATCGCCCCAAATCCGTGGAAGGTATTAACTCCTTCGGCCAGCATAGCCAGCTTGAAGAGCACTTCTCTGACCAAATAATCACTGACCGCCGGATTAAATACCTGGGTTGGTGAACTGAGAGAAGGCAGCTCCTGGCGGAGAAAATGAACCCCAACCAGAGAGCTCTGGACTCCGAGCTGGTCTTCTCCACCGGTACAACAAACATAGAAACCATTNTCCCGAAATATCTTCTCGATTGATTGACGAACAACAGCTCCCCAGCGTCCTATCCGGGGATAAATTTCACTTTCATGCTCAACTAAATACTGAATATAGGAAGCTCCAGCCAACATACAGGCTGGATGAGCTGAAAAAGTACCCCCTTCGAATTTTACTCGCTGCTCAAGCGGCGCCCGGGGGCTACATAATTCAAGTATCTCTCTTTTTCCGGCCACGGCGCTGACGGGTAAGCCACCACCGATGGCTTTGCCCAGAACAGTTAAATCCGCTTCGACTCCATAGAGAGTTTGCAACACGCCGGCATGGAAGCGGAATCCGGAGACAACTTCATCCAGGATAAGAATAGTTCCATATTTTTTGGTCAATTCCCGGGCTTTTTGGAGATAGGCCGGCTGCGCAAAAATAAAACCGCCGGCGCCGATAAAAGGTTCCATGATCAAGCAGGCGACTCGCTCACCAAGTTGAGCAAATTTTTCTTCAAGGTCTTCCAGATTATTAAAATCAATCGTCACTATTTCTTGGTCAATGCTCGCNGGCAATCCAGCTGATTCGATACTCCGCAGGCCGGCTTCAAACCTGGTTATCCCTTTCAGACCATAAGGGTGAGCTCCATGCCAGCCCCCGCCCACTTTAAGGACAATCTTGCGTTGGGTGAAAGCCCTGGCCAGCATAACTGCATACATGGAAGCCAGCGTCCCGCTGGTAGTGAAGCGGATTACTTCGGCCTGGGGGATACGACTAAGGATTCGTTCCGCCAGCTTTCTCTGGTAAATACCGGGAAACCCGGTAATTAATCCCTGTCCCTGATCAAAAAATTCCTTTAAAATATCGATGATGAAATCAGGATTATGACCCAGGATGTTGGAGAAGTGTCCCTGCCAGAAATCAATATAACTGTAACCATCCAGGTCCACCACCCGGGCTCCCTTCGCCCGGACATCGTAAAAAGGGAAGGGAGCAAAAAGCCTTAGATTATGGCTCCCCCCTTGAATCAGGTATTTTAAGCTCTTGGCGAAATAATCCGCTGATTTAGGGTGGGTTTCCCGATATTGCTGTTGAAGTTGATTTAAAAGTTCTTNTCTGGTTATAGCCGCCATAAGAGGATAAACAGCTGCCTTTTAATACCGAGAGAGGATGTCGCGGAGTCTTTGGGCCAGAGAAGGATCCAGCTTTTTCAGTTTTTCCAGAATATCAATAGCGCTGTAGCGATCATGGAGGTTTAAATAGGTTATAGCCAGATTAAACCAGGCAATACTGAAATCCGGTTTCAACTCAACTGTTTTTTTCAAGGGTTCGAGGGCAGCATCAAATTTCTTCAACATCATGTAATTAATACCAATGTTGAACCAGCCATTGGGCTCTTCGGGATTTAATTCAGTGAATTTTTGAAAAGCTTTAATGGCTTCTGAATAATTTTTTATCTGATTGTAGCAATACCCCAGGTTGTAATAGGCATAATCATTATCCGGACGAAGTTGAACGACTTTCTTGAAAACTTCTACCGCATCTTTAAATCGCTTCAAGCGCACATAAAGATAGCCCAGATTATAATAGGCGGTATCACTCTGCGGATAAGCTTCAACCATTTTCTGGGCGGCTTCAATGGCTTTGTCCGGCATTTTGGCTTCATCAAACATTCGGACAACAGTGTTATAGTAGATTTCAGCNCGCTCGGGGTTTAATTGGGCCAGTTCAAAATATTTCTTAGCCGCCTCGTCATAATGTTTGGCCTTAAGAAGAGCCTGGGCATAATTTTCGTGTAAATCCAGGTCTTGAGTGAATTTCTTTAAAGCTTCTCCAAAGGCAATCGCGGCTCCCTCGTAGTCTTTTATCTCCATCTTGCAAAGACCGATTCTCTTTTCCACTTCCGCCTTATCTTCGGGATTAAAGCTGACATATTTTCCGTAAGCTTCAGCCGCCTTATCAAATTGACGCAGTTCCTCATAGGCTTGCCCCATATAGAGATAAACCTTTTCATTTTTCGGATTAAGGTCATAGGCTTTCTGGAAAGCATTAATCGCTTCATTCCATTTCATCATATTCAGGTAAACATTACCGATTTTCATGTAAACGTCATCCCGATTGGGCTGCTGCTGGAGAACTTTTTCGTAAGTGGAGAGGGCTGATTCAAAATTACGCTGTTCACTGTAAATCTCAGCCAGTTGAAGGAGAATATTGATATCATTAGGATTGAGTTTAACGGCGTTTTCCAGGTGAAGCTGGGCACGGCTAGTCTCACCGACAGCCTCATAGATTCGGCCGGCGAACAAAGCTCCTTCTAAAGTATCAAAATAGTTTTCAGCCTTCCACTGCTTAAACTTTTTGACAGTGTTGGTCTGAGAAAGATCAGNTATTCCTTCCACTGGAAGAGCAACTTTTCGACCACCTTCTAAAGCCAGGAGAACCCCTACAACCACTCCTTCCGGATTAAGTACTGGCGCACCACTTAAAGTCTGAGGACCGGAAATGCTCAATTCAGCAATGCGTAAGGTGTGGGTGACTTCATGAATTTCTTTAACTTCGCCGCTGAATTCAATGATTTCCCCGATTTCATTTGAGCCAACCACAGTAACCTTTTTNCCCGGGCCTAAAGAGGAAAATGCTCCCAGCTTCAAGCCGGGCTTTTTCTGATTAACGCGGCAAATGGCTAGATCCAGATTCTTGTTGAAACTTATAATCCCCTCAAATTTAATCTTTTTACCCTTATAATTCAGTCCTTCTACTTTATTGACCGCTTTACTGATGAGATGATAATTGGTAGCTAAAATCTGCTTGGCAATGAGAAAGCCGGTTCCTTTAGCCAGAGTTTCTTTATTTGGACCAAACACAGTAAAAGAAAAGATATTTTCTAAAATCTGCTCATTGACAGCTCCCTGAAGGAAAGAAAAAGAAAAACAAATGATAACTAAAAATAAACCCAGTAATTTCTTTTGTCGGGGCATGTAACTATCCTCCTTTTTTTACTGTCATTAATAATTTTTATTTTTTTTATAATAAATTAAAAATCAGGAATAAATTTACAACGGGTAACTAGAAAATGTCAAACAATATTAAATTTAGGAAAATTTCTGAGGCCGTGTTATTATTATTTTCATATGAAGGCTCAAAAGAAGAACAATTTCTTGAAAAAGCTACGTTGGGTTTATCTATTGACGTTTCTCGGCACAATTATCATTATTTCTCTCATTTTTCTCGCACCCTATCTCCTGAGTAAAAATTACCGAGAGGCTCATTTTATCTACGCGATTTTTACACCTTTCTGCCACCAATCGCCGGAACGCTGCTTCTTCCTTTGGGGCTATCCTTTGGCTGTCTGCAGTCGGTGCACTGGNATTTATCTTGGTTTCCTCCTGGGAGTTATTATCTACCCTTTGACCGGCGCCTTATCCCGACCGATTCTGCCTCGAGTTGTTTATCTTATTTTCGTTTCTTTTCCCATTGGTCTTGATTATCTGGGTAACTTTTTCCGCCTCTGGTCAACATCGGCCTGGCTGCGCTGGGTGACCGGAATAATCTGGGGGATTATCCTGCCTTTTTATTTTATTTACGGTCTGACCGAGGCTCTCTCCCGAAAAAAATATTCTTCCTCTTAATTTAAAAATCACTCTGAAAGCTACGTTGACTTGCCTTAAACTTCAAGCCATAATGACAACATCCTACCTACCGTTTCTAGCACTTAATATTGCTTGAATCAAAAGCTGTGNGTCCTCTTTCCTTCAGCGGAAAGAAGCCTCCCAACTCTTTTTATCCCGGTGAAAAGCTTTTCTTAAATTGCCACTGGTCACCTTGCTGGCTGAGCCTTATTCTTTTCATCCTTTCTAGTGACCACGAGTCGACCAGGAGAAACTACTTGAATTATTGTCGGTAATCACCTTAGAATATAACAAAAATCCAAGGAGGACCGATGAGCAACCAGAAACCAGGTATGTTGGTGCCCGCTCTTATCGGAGGTGGCATAGCTGGACTGTTTTCGGCCATTCCCTTTTTAAACTGTCTCTGCTGTCTCTGGATTATTGCCGGAGCCATGCTGGCGGCTTATCTTTTAGCTAAAGATTATCCAACTTCACTGCCCACCGGCGATGGGGCTATAGTGGGGGTTCTCGCTGGAATTGTAGCCGCCGTGGTAGATACTATTATCAGCCTCCCTTTGCAGGCTATTAATGCCCAGGTTATTCAGCGCTTTATGGAAAGAATAGCCGAATTTACTGACGAGATGCCGCCAGGCTGGGAAAACTTGATGGAAAGAGGATTTGGTCCAGCTTCAGCGGTAATGTTTCTTGTCAGCCTCCTAATGAGCGCTGTCATCTTTGCCCTCTTAGGGGCCCTGGGAGGAGTCTTGGGGGCAGCTCTGTTTGGAAAAAAACAAAATGTTCCAGGTCAAATCGATGGCCCGCCATCAGAAAATTCAGGTAATAATTAATCCCGAGTCAGATCGCGGTCGGACTAAAAAACGCTGGCAACGGATCAAAGAAGCTTTGCGTTATTTCTTCCGGGAATTTAATTATACTTTTACTGAAAAACCTCTTCAGGCTACTGAAATCTCGCGGAATGCAGTCAAAGAAGGCTCTGATTTAATTGTCGGCGTAGGTGGTGACGGTACTATCAATGAAATCGCCAACGGCTTCTTTGATGGAAAAAAATTAATTAATCACCGGGTTTCCCTGGGTATCATCCCTTCAGGAACAGGTTGTGACTTTATCCGTAGCTTGAATATTCCCTTAAACTTGAGAAGGGCTCTGGAAACCATCTCAGAGGCGACAGTCAAAAAAATAGATGTAGGACTGCTAAAATTTACCACTGCCAGTGGCGAACAAAAAGAAAGATTCTTTGTCAATGTCGGAGATTTCGGGATTGGCGGTGAAGTAGTGGCGCGTATGGAAAGGTTAGGCCGGAAAAGAAAAGCTTCATCTTATTTTCAGAGTCTCCTGCAGACTTTCTTCCAGTATAGGAATAAAAAACTCCGTTTAATTCTAGATGGCCAGGAATTACCTCCTGATGAATATATGGTCGGGGCCGTAGCCAATGGGAAAATTTTCGGTAAAGGGATGAAAATCGCCCCCGAGGCTGAACTTGATGATGGTTTCTTCGATGTCATTCTGGTTAAAGGAATGAAAGCCTTTGAATTCCTGAGAAATGTCTGGAAAATCTATACAGGCAGTCATTTAACCCATCCAAAAATCGCCTTCTATCGAGCTCGCCAGGTTGAAGTTCTCCCTCTTGAAAAAAACGACAAAGTTTTAATTGAAATTGATGGAGAGCAAGTGGGCCTACTCCCGGCGTCTTTTGAAATAATTCACCGGATCTTACCTATTAAAGGGAGATAAATCAGGGCCTTCTTTCGGCTCTCAAGAATAGGCTGGTAGCAAACTAATTATCCCGACGGTTCTTTAAATAATATTGACGGTCATTGGTAAAGACCACTCGTCCCTTTTTATCAACAAATTTATAGATCTTGGTTCGTGTTTTAATTACAGGCTTATCGTAAGAAGCCTTGATCTTCTCAATGTATTTAATCGTTTCCGGATAAGGAGGAATCCCTCCAAATCTTTTAACTGCTTCCTGCCCGGCATTATAAGCGGCTAGAACTAAATCCGTCTGACCCTGATAGAGTCGAACAAGATCCTTGAGGTACCGGACTCCTCCTTCTATGTTTTCCCGGGGATCAAATATATTTTTAACCCCATATTGAGCCGCAGTGGCCGGCATTAATTGCATTAGGCCCATCGCCCCCTTGGGAGAAATTGCCCACGGGTCATAATTTGATTCAATCTTAATGATTGAATGGATTAAAGAGGGCTCCAGGCTGTATTTCTGAGCCACTTCCTGGACGATACTATCAATTTCCGCCCGAAGATTGCTGCCCGCCTCTAGACCAGGTCCTATCATCAGCCAAATCAAAATAAACAATCCAGCCCCAAGCAATCTTTTTTCTTTTGAACCCCACATGACCACTAATCTAGTTGACAATATAAATAATTTATTCCTATTTTTCAATCACCCTTAGGGGTGATTTTTGTTTTTCAAAATCTCTTCAATCAGTTGAGGCACGCTAGTTAGAGCTTTCTCCAGAGCAGCCGCTTTCTTTCCCCCTGCCTGAGCAAATTCAGGCCTCCCCCCTCCGCCACCTTCAATCATCCGAGCTAACTTTTGGATTAGTTCATTGGCCGGTACCTGGGAAGCAATATCCCGGGAGACAGAAGCCACCACAAAAGCCTTCTCCCCCATTTTTGCGCCCAGGACAACCACCCCCGAACCTAACTTTTGTTTCAGATTGTCAGCTAAATTTCTCATTTCCGCCTGAGTCACATCATTAAGGAGTTGAAGATAGACATCAATTTGATTGACCCGCTTAATATGGTCCTTATCCAGACTCACCTGAGTCTGGAGGACCTTAGCTCTAAGTTGTTGAACTTCCTTTTCCCTGGCTTTGAGGGCTTCTTTGATTTTTCCTATCTGGAGAATAATCTCCTTTCTTGAAGTATTCAAAGTCAGTGATATTCGGTTAATAAGGTCATCAATTTCCTGAAAATATCTCACCGCTTCTTCACCGGTCACTGCTTCAATTCGTCTCATGCCGGCGGCCACACTCGCTTCCGAAATTATCTTAAACACACCTATTTCGCCGGTTCGGGCGACATGAACACCTCCACACAATTCTTTACTGAAATCACCAATGCAGATCATCCGGACAAATTCGCCGTATTTCTCTTCAAATATGGCTATAGCTCCTTCTTTCAACCCCTCTTCCAAAGTGGTCTTTTTGACTATGACCGGAATATCTTCTCTGATTTTCTGATTGATAAGTTCCTCAATATGTTTTATCTGAGCCTGACTGAGGGGAGCAAAATGAGTAAAGTCAAACCTCAATCTTTCGGCCGACACCAGCGATCCAGCCTGCTTGACATGTTCACCTAGAGTCTGACGGAGAGCGGCATGAAGGAGATGAGTCGCGGTATGATTCCGACTGATATTTTTCCGCTGAGCTTCATTGATTACCGCTTCAACTAGATCCCCAACTCTTATCTTGCCGGCCAGAACTTTAACCTGGTGCGCGATTATCTCAGGTATAGGATAAAAAGCATTCTTGACCTGTCCGGAGAAATAGGCATTTTTGAGGTAGCCGGTGTCACCGATTTGACCCCCGGCTTCCGCATAGAAAGGAGTCTTATCTAGAATGATTTCTCCTTCCTCGCCTTCTGTCAATTCGTCCGCTAATTGCCCATCTTTGACCATGGCCAGAACTTTTGCTTCAGGCACACTGGTTGATTCGTAGCCGACAAACTCACTCTCTAAATCTTTTAGCGGTTCATAAATTGTCTTCTCTCGTTGGAGTTCATCTCCTTTCCAGGCCTGCCGGGCTCTTTCCCGCTGCAGAGCTAACTCTCGTTGAAAACCCTCTTCATCAATGCCTAGATTTTTCTCGGCGGCCAGATCCTGGGAAAGGTCAAGCGGAAAACCATAGGTATCATAAAGTTTAAACAATTTGTCCCCTGGAAGAATCTTTTTGCCCGCTTTTAAAGTTTCTTCAACATAGAGATAAAATGTCTTCAGTCCAGAATGAAGTGTCTGGGAGAAACGTTCCTCTTCAGCTAAGCACACTTGGGAAATAAAATGTGTAGAATCAAGTAGTTCAGGGTAGGCATCTTTCATTATTTCACTGACCACACTGACCAGCTTATACAAAAACGGTTGTTCCAACCCAAGTTGATGTCCATGACGAAAGGCTCGGCGAATCAGACGACGCAAAACATAGCCTCGGCCTTCATTGGCCGGCATCACTCCATCACCAATAAGAAAGGAGATGGCCCNGGCATGATCAGCAATNATCCGAAAGGAAATATCTTTATCCGATTCAGTCGGATATTCTTCATTACTCAAGCTCATCACTTCCTCTATAATCGGCATGAANAGATCGGTTTCAAAATTACTCCGTTTGCCCTGCAAGCAGGTAGCCATCCGTTCTAACCCCATGCCAGTATCAATCGAAGGAGAAGGCAATGGATGGATTTCCCCTTTTTCATCCTGGTAGAATTGCATAAAGACTAAGTTCCAGAGCTCAAGAAAACGATCACTCCCCTGTTCGATCAACTTATAAGGGGCTCCTTCCTCAATATCAGGACCTAAATCATAATGAATTTCTGAACAAGGGCCGCAGGGTCCGATGTCACCCATCGCCCAGTAATTATCTTCCTTACCAAAACGGAAAATCCTTTCTGGAGGAATATCAACTTCTTCTCGCCAGATCCGGAAGGCTTCATCATCCTCTTCATAAATAGTAACGTAAAGNTTTTCCGGCGGAAATTGAAACACTTCCGTCATCAATTCCCAGGCAAAAATAATAGCTTCCTTTTTGAAATAATCACCAAAGGAAAAATTACCCAGCATTTCAAAAAAAGTGTGATGTTTAGTGGTTCGGCCAACTTGTTCCAGGTCATTATGTTTCCCACTGACTCTCATACATTTCTGGACTGAAGCCGCCCGGCGATAGGACCTTTTTTCCAGACCTAGGAAAACATTTTTGAACTGATTCATGCCGGCATTGGTGAACAGAATAGTCGGGTCGTCTTTAGGAATTAAAGGTGAGCTTTTAACTACCTTATGCCCTCTCTGGGCAAAAAAATTGAGAAATGTTTCCCGAATTTCCTGCGCTTTCATTCAATCTCTTCCTCAGAAATTTCCTCCTCTCGTTTGACTTTACTCATAGAGCGCTCCATGTCTTCCAGCGCTACATCAAGAGTAGATCTGACCCCCATAACCCGCAATTTAAAGTTATCCGGACTCGAAGAATAACGCAATCCCTGCTCATAAGAGATATACCCTTCTTTGTAAAGTTGATACACCGACTGATCGAAAGTTTGCATGCCGTATTGAGATACTCCCTGAGCAATGGCATCTCGAATTAAAGAAGTTTTTTCCCGATCCTGGATACAATCAGCAATATAAGGAGTATTCACCATGACTTCCACTGCTGGCACACGGCCCTTACCATCTTTAGTAGGAATAAGACGCATGGAAATGACTGCCTTGAGAATGCTGGCCAGTTGAAGTCTAATCTGACGTTGATGATGAGGAGCAAAAACTGAAACAATCCGGTTAATCGTCTCGGGAGCGTCCAAGGTGTGGAGAGTACTCAGGACCAGATGACCTGTTTCAGCTGCCAGGAGAGCTGTTTCAATTGTCTCTCTATCCCGCATTTCACCGACCAGAATAACATCCGGGTCTTCTCGGAGAGAAGCCCGCAGGCCACGTTCGAAGTTAAGCACATCCACTCCTACTTCCCGCTGGCTGATGGTNGATTTCTTGTCTCGATGAAGATACTCAATAGGATCTTCAATGGTGATAATGTTTTCCGTGCGATGCGAATTAATATGGTCGATCATCGCCGCCAAAGTAGTTGTTTTCCCGGANCCTGTAGTACCAGTAACCAGGACCAGCCCCCGCTGTTCCATGGAAATTTTTTCCAGAATAGATGGTAGGTGAAGTTCGCGAATTGTTTTTACTTCCAGGGGAATTATTCTCAAGACAATGGCAATACTTCCCCGCTGATGATAGATAGACCCCCGGAAACGACCAAATCCCGGTAAACTGTAGGCCANATCCAGATCCAGATCTTTTTTCAACATCTCTTTCTGATACTCATTGGTAATCTGGTCGGCCATCTCCAGGGTATCGCGGACAGTTAAGCGAGAAATACTGGTTAATGGTTTCAACTTACCATGAACCCTAATGAGAGGATAATTTCCAGCCTTTAAATGAAGGTCCGAGGCATCAGCTTCAATGGCAATTTTTAATAATTCATCAATATCCATGTCCCCCCCACTTACTTTTTTGTCGATATATAGGTTAACCAATGGTGACGATCTTCCTCTTCTCCGTTGATATAAGCATAGAACTTGTTCTGAATTCTGGCAGTAATAGGACCTCTTTTTCCCTGCCCGATGGGTATTTTATCGATTGACTTGATGGGGGTTATTTCGGCGGCTGTTCCAGTGAAGAAGACTTCATCAGCTACATAAAGCATTTCCCGAGGAATCGTGTCTTCGAGGACCTCGAGACCCAATTCGCGGGCAATGGTGATTACGGTATCTCTGGTTATTCCCGGCAGAACAGATGACGATAGAGGAGGTGTGTATATTTTCCCTTTAAGCACAAGAAAAATATTTTCCCCGCTTCCTTCACTGACATGCCCCCGAATATTAAGAGCAATTCCTTCAGCGTAACCTTCCAGCACAGCTTCCATTTTGATCAATTGGGAGTTCATATAATTGGCTCCTGTTTTGGCCAAGGCAGGAAAAGAATTGGGGGCCATTCTCTGCCAGGTGGACACTTTAACATCAACTCCTTCTTCCAGAGCCTCCTTGCCCAGATAACTTCCCCATTCCCAGACAAGAATAGCACATTCGATCGGATTAGGGAAAGGATTTACTCCCAGGGAGCCATAGCCGCGCCAGACAATCGGTCGGATATAACACGCTTTCAATTGATTGGCTTTAATAGTTTCAACTATGGCCTCTTTCATTTCCGCCAGGGAATAGGGAATTTCCATTCGATAGATTTTACAGGAATCAAACATCCGCTGAAGATGGGCGTCGAGGCGAAAAACCGCTGTTCCCCGGGGGGTATCATAAGCCCGGATTCCTTCAAACACCGATGANCCATAATGGACCACGTGAGAGGCCACGTGGATTTTGGCTTCTTTCCAGGGAATAAGACGGCCATTCATCCAGATTAAACCCTCTTCCTTAAAAGAACTCATGAGTTCTCCTTTATTCTGAGATTAAGAAAAAAAAATATCCACTTTATTTCTGAACAAAAATTCATCTTAAAGAAATGACAGGTGTTAGTCAAATGCCAGGCAGCCCTTCCTAGTTCCAGTTCCAATTCAGTCATCAACTTTTTCTCCACACCGAGGACAGACCTGAGCTTTGTAAGGCAAAGGACGACGNCAATTCCAGCAAAAATCTCGCTTTGGTTTTTTCTCCCGAGCTTTAATTCGGCTAAAAATATCATCAATCTCTGATTTAACCGAATCTCTTCCTCGAAAATGGGAAATATCTTTTATTATTTCTGCCGGCCGACGATATCGGTCTTCTATGCGAGAAGCCAAACATTTCATAATAATTCGATCTATTTCTTTTGGGATCCGATTGTTCTTTAATCGCGGTGGAGTAATTTTTCCTTCCTGGGCTTTCTCCAGGATTTTAAAAGGATCTGGATCAAAAATAGGCGGCCGGCCGATCAACATCTCGTAAAAAATACAGCCTATCGAATAGACATCCGATTGAAAGGTGGCTTTACCCTGAAACTGTTCGGGAGCCATATAGGGAGGNGACCCAATACGAGTCGAGGCATAAGGCACCCCATTCAGCCAGGCTGAAGTCCCAAAATCAGTGATTTTGATAATTCCTCGCTCCGAAACAAGAATATTGGAGGGTCTTAAATCCCGATGGATTATTTTATTGGCGTGGGCATGATCAACACCATCACAAATCTGAACAATGTAGTCAATCGCCCGGTCGCTATCCAGAACCTTTTCTTTTTCCAGGATTCTTTCTAGTGATTCGCCCTTCACGTATTCCATGACCATAAAAAATATTTTATTAGCTTTTTCGGCACTAATCATCCGGACTATATTGGGATGATCCAGGGCTGCCTGGAGTCGAGGTTCCTTTAATAACTTAAAAAGTTCAGTTGACTGTCGATGAGGCACTTTGATGGCCACATGAAGATTCAACCAGGTATCTTTGGCTAGAAAAACTGAACCAAAGCCTCCACTTCCCAGAGAACGAATTATCTTGTATTTACCGACTTTTTGACCCTGCAGAAACATCTCCGGCTTCCCTCATAAAAAAATGAGCTATAATCGCCACACTGGAAATNGCGGCTGTTTCAGCTCGTAGAACATATGGACCTAAACTCACTGCTTTAAAACCGTGACTAATCATATAATTTTGTTCCTTTTCTGTCCACCCTCCCTCGGGCCCAATTAATAAAATCACTTCCTTATCCAGCTGATCCACCCCAGAGGTGTTCTCCCCTTTCATCTCCTCCAAGACTTTCCAGAGTAACTCACCGCTTGATTCACTTAAAAGATATTTACGAGGGGCGGAACAATTTTCCAGAAACTGTTCAAGAGAAAGAGGCATTTTGATTTGCGGCAGGAGAACTTGTCCGCTTTGTTTGGCTGCTTCCACAGCAATCTGGTGCCACCTGATTATTTTCTTCTCCCATTTCTCCCCAAGTTTCACCACACTTCTGCTGGTTAGAAGTGGCCAGATCCGGGCCACTCCCCACTCGGTGGCTTTTTGAATAACCAGGTCCATAGTTTTAGCTTTAAGAATTCCCAAGCCAAGGTTAATCATCACTTCTCTGGGTGGAGGGGGTTGTTTATCCAACAGAAGGATAGAGGTTTGCTGTTTCTCTATATCAATAATTTTCCCCCGGTAAACAACTCCTCTCTCATCAAAAATAATTATTATGTCGCCCGGCTTTTTCCGAAGAACATGACAGAGGTGATGATGTTCTGAACCTTTTATTTGAGTCCAAGGGAAATTAATCTCGTTGGAATTAATGAAAAACCTTTTGGCAGTCAAGGCTATTACTGGTGAAAAATTTTGCGAAACTTTTTTAGAGGAGACCGATCAATATCACCGATTTTTTCTCCCCGTGAGAGAGCAAACTCCCGTAATAGTTCCTTTTGTTCCTTAGTTAATCTTCGAGGGACTTCCACTTTGACCCTGACCAGGAGATCTCCCGGCCTTTGGGAGTGAATATCCTTTATTCCTTTTCCCTTCACCCGCAATAAAGTATTTGGTTGCGTCCCCGGTGGAATGACCAGAGTCTCATTTCCATTAAGCGAGGGAATCTCCAGAGTGGTGCCCAGGGCAGCCTGGGCAATAGAAATGGGTATTTCACAATAGAGATCATTTCCTTTTCTCTCAAGAAATTTATGTTTCTTAATCTTAATCTGGACATAAAGGTCCCCTCGGGGAGCACCTTGATCACCCACCTCTCCTTCTCCCTGAACTCTCAATTGCATCCCTTGATCAACTCCGGCCGGAATTTTAATATTTAGAACTCGTTTTTCCAGCACCTTGCCTGTTCCCCGGCATTCTTCACAGGGATGAGGAATAACTTCGCCTGTTCCCTGACAACGATGACAGGTGCGGGTAACGGTAAAAAATCCCTGTTGATATCTTACCTGGCCTCGACCTCCACAAAGGGGGCAGTCTTCCTTACCGGTTCCTGGCCGGAGTCCACTCCCATGACAGGTGGGGCAAGTTTCCCGGCGTTCAAGATTGATTTCTTTCTCCACTCCAAAGGCAGCTTCTTCCAGAGTAATTTCCAGCTCAAGAATAAGGTCTCTTCCCCGACGGGGTGAATGACGCCGACGACGGGAAGCTCCGCCAAAAAAATCGCTGAAGTCAAACCCGAAAAAATTACCCAGAATATCTTCAAACTCCGAAAAAATAGAGGAATCAAAGCCACTAAAACCTGAAAAACCTTCGCCTCTTAATCCTTCATGACCGTAAAGGTCGTATAATTTTCTTTTTTCCGGATCAATCAGCACGCTGTAAGCTTCAGCGGCTTCCTTAAACTTTTCCTCGGCTTCTTTATTACCTGGATTACGATCAGGATGATATTTCAAAGCCATCTGACGATAGGCTTTTTTAATTTCTTCAGGCGAGGCGTTTCGAGAAACGCCTAATATTTCATAGTAATCCCGCTTCATCATCTTTTTCTACCTCCGCCGCTTCTTCAGTCCGCTTCATGATTTTGTTCAATTCAAAGGTACTCAATCCGGCTGAAGGCCGAATTTCGATACTTTGTTGACGTCCGGTGGCCACATCCTTGGCCGAAACTTTAACCAGACCGTCGGCGTCAATCTCAAAAGTGACATCAATCTGAGGAACCCCGGCAGGGGCTTGCTCAATTCCTACTAAGTCAAACCTGGCTAGAGAAACATTCTCCGAAGCTCTGGAGCTTTCTCCTTGAAGAACATGAATTTTTACCCGCCGTTGATTGTCTTCCACCGTGGTGAAAGGCATAGTCTTTTTAGTAGGAATGGTGGTGTTTTTTTCGATAATTTTAACAAATTTATCATTTTCCGTTTCGATACCGAGAGAAATAGGGGTGACGTCCAAGAGAAGAACAATATCATGAACTTCCCCGAGGATGACACCTGACTGGATAGCAGCTCCCATGGCCACAGCCTCATCAGGATTAACCGAATCCACTGGATCTTTACCAAAAAAGTTCTTAACTGTGGATCGGATTAAGGGCATTTTAGTCTGACCTCCGACCAGTATAACTTCTTCAATGTCTTCAGGGCTTAGTTTACTTTCATCAAGAGCCTGAGCCATGCAAGGAATTGTCTTATCTACCAGATCTTTGGTCAAGCTTTCCAGTAAACTTCGAGTTAGAACAACCTGTAAATGCTTGGAGCCCTGTCCACCTGAGGCAATAAAGGGAAGATTAACTTCCGTCTCCAAGGTGTAAGAGAGTTCTCTTTTGGCTTTCTCGGCAGCTTCTTTTATTCTCTGAAGAGCAAATTTATCTTCCTTTAAATCAATACCTTCCTTCTTTTTAAAATCCTCAAGAATCCATTCGATCAAACGGTTGTCAAAATCTTCTCCGCCGAGAAAAGTGTCCCCAATGGTGGCTAAGACATGAAAAATCCCTTCACTAATTTCCAGGATGGTGACATCAAATGTTCCCCCGCCCATGTCATAAACAACCACATGGCCATCTTTTTTGGTGCTTAATCCGTAGGCCAAGCTGGCGGCCGTTGGTTCATTAATCACCCGGAGGACATTTATGCCGGCTATTTTGGCTGCATCTTTAGTGGCCTGACGCTGATGATCGTTAAAATGGGCCGGCACAGTTATCACTGCTTCTCTAACCTTTTCTCCAAAATAATTCTCTGCGCACTTGCGTAAATAGCGTAATATTAATGAAGAAATTTCCTGGGGAGTGATGTAGCTTCCCTCAAGATCAATAAGCACATCCCCATTGGGAGCCTCGGCTAATTTATAAGTTAAACGGCGTTGAATTTCCTGGATCTCAGGTGAATTATACTTTTTCCCCATTAACCGTTTGACGGCATAAATAGTCTTATCAGGATTAGTTACTGCTTGTCTTAAAGCAGGAGTGCCAATTAATTGTTCACCAGTACTGGTGAAGCTGACAATAGAAGGAGTGGTGTTATTTCCTTCCAGATTGGGGATTATTTGCGCTTGATTATTTTCCAGATAGGCAATACAGGAATAAGTTGTTCCCAGGTCAATGCCAATTACTGGACTCATTCATTCTCCTTCTTCTTGGGAACAAGTACTTTAACTAAAGCTGGCCGGAGGAGCCTCCCCTTCAAAGTATAGCCTTTCTGGAGCTCCTCCCCTACTTCCATCTCTTTTACTTCATCTGACTCCTCAGTCATAAAAGCCTGGTGAAGGTAAGGATCAAACTTCTTATCCCTAATTTCAATCGGCTCAACTCCTTTTTTAAAGAGAAGATCCTGTAATTGACGATAAATCATCTCTACACCCTGCTTAAAACTCTCTTGATTATGANCACTTGAAACCTGCAGGGCTCGTTCAAAATTATCAAGTATTCCCAGCAAATCTCTTAATAAATCACTTAATGCGAATTGATAAAAATCTTCTTTTTCTTTCTCAAATCTTTTTCTTAAATTGTCTTTTTCCGCCAGTTGGCGAAGGATTTCTTCCTTTAATTTATCTACATTCTTTTTGAGATGCTCTATTTCTTCTTCTTTATCTTTGAGCTTTTCTTCCAGTTCCGTCAATTTCTTCCGTGATGATTCTCGAGCCGTNGCTTTCTTTCGAGATGGTTTTTTTATCTCAGTCAGATACTCGATTTCAATATCTTGTTCATCTTTCTGTTCATCTTCAAGCGATTTGTCTCTTTCCTCATCGACCATTGACTTCCTCCTTAATGGGTAATCCTGAAGGTCTGGCTTAAACGTCGAGCCACATACTCAACCAGGGGAATTACCTTACGATAAGGGAGCCTTTTAGGGCCGATAATTCCCAGTGAGCCGAGAATCTGTTCTTCGCTGCCATAATGGGAAAGGATAAGGGAACAATCGGCAATGTCAGGCAGATCCAACTCCGTGCCAATCAATACTCGAACTCTATCCAGGCTGATTAAATCAGAAAGAAGTTGAGCTAATTTAGCTCTCTCCTCAAATTTCTGGAATAAAGCCTGAAGCCTTTTCAAGTCAAAAAGATTCACCTTGCTAATAAATTTAGCTGTCCCATCAAGATAAATCTTTTTAGTTTCATCTTCTTGTAAAGTATATACCCGAAGCAATAAACTCAATTTCTGGAGAACATCTTCAAATCTAACNCTAAATCTGGGAAACTCCTTCTGNAGATAATTATGAACATAAATAAGATTCTTACCGGCAAATTTTTCTTCAATAAATCGAGAAGCCCTATCCAATTCGAGTTGGGTCATATCAACTGTGGATTCGATTATCTCTGTTAAAATTAAATTAAAGGTAGTGACGAGAATAAGCATAAATTTTTTCTCAGAGATCCTTATAAAACGNACATGTTTGAACAACACTCGAGCCAGGCTGGGGGAAATAACAAAGCCGATGTTGTCTGAATAAGCAGACAACACCTGGGAAACATTCTGCAGAAGCTTGCTGAAATCACCCTGTTCCACAGCAAAATTCTCTGGGGGTAGTTCCAGAAAATCCTCGGGGGTGAGAACCTGGTCATAAAGTTGATTGACGTAAAGTCGCAGCCCCTTATCGGTAGGAATTCGTCCCGCACTATGATGAGGTTTCTCCAGATAACCTTCTTCTTCCAATCTAGCCATTATGTTTCGCACCGTGGCTGGAGAGACAGAGATGTTGCTTTTCTGAGCGATTATAGCTGAACCAACTGGTTTTCCTGTCAGAATGTACTCATCCACTATCAGCTGGAAGATATATTTGTCTTTTTCTCTTATTCGGGATTTCACCGTATTACTGCTCCTCTTCATGATTTTATAGCACTAACCCATAAATATTGTCAAACCTGGTTTCCTCTTTCAATTGGAGAAAATTCATCCATTAATCTCTTTTTCCAGTTGACAATAATAGTGAAATATNTGCTCTTGTCTCCTTTTNTGTTCTGGAAAAACTGGTGAAGAATTATTTTTGGTGCGGCAATGTGTCCAAACTAGAGATTTAATTTGGTGGCTTCTCAATATATTCTTATTCCTGCATACCCCACGACTTCAGCATAATCCCCGGTCACCTCACCGGAAGTCTGATATTTAACCAGTTCGCCTCTTTCAGCTCCCAGCATCTTCGCCGCAATAACCGCAACGGCACTCGGTAGATAGCCACACATACTGATATTCCTTTTCCGGACCACNTCAATCAAGCCAAGGGCATCAAGTTCTTCAATTCTNCCAATCGCCAGAAAATCTTTCTCTTTCGCTGTTTCTACATCCACATAATGGCTCATATCCGAACTGGCCACAATAAGGATTGGTCTTTTCTCGGTTTGAATAACCTCAGCCAGGGCTTTTCCTAATTCTTCTAATTGTTGATAATTAGCATAATAAGATATACTGATCGGTACTACCGAAGGAGATGGTTGAAAAAATTGGATAAAAGGCAGTTGCACCTCTAGCGAATGTTCATAGGCATGGGCTTCTTCACTTTCTTCCACCAAGGAACATTTTTCCTTTATTTGACGAACTAAAGATGTCTCAATCGGCACCTCTCCTAGAGGCGTTAACCAGCTTCCTTCAGGATAAACAGCCATAATAGTGGGGACTTCCCGATGGTTAGGTCCCAATAAGATAAAAATTTCNGGCAATTCCACTGAGGAAAAAACAGCTCCCGCCACTGCCCCTGAATACTGATAACCAGCATGAGGGGAAATAATCGCCTTGGCTTGAACTTTGGCTGATTCTTTTTCCACCAACTCCTCGATCATTCGAAGAAGCTCATCTCTGGAGGAAGGATAAAAATAACCGGCCACCGCTGGTTTTCTTTTCAATTTAACCTCCCTTCGCTATTAATAATGAGGCTCTTCTCTACCGTTGTCAATAAAGAGATAATGTCCATCAACTGCTATTTTGACTTTCAGGAAATTCAACTGTTTTTTTCTTAAAGCTAATGCCCATTTTTTCCAGGTGATTCAGAATAGGTTGATACACCTCTGCTTTTACCGGAATCTGGACCCCGGTCAATTGAACGCGTTCTTCCAGGAGCAGCTGGGTAGCAATAGCAGCCGGCAGGCCGACCAATCGGGACATAGCCGAATCGCCTTGAGGGTGGCCAAACTCCACCAAAGATGAGACTGCTTTTATTTTTCTTCCCGACTCTTCTTCAACTTCAAATTGATGTTCAAGAATGATCATATCCCGCTCATCCTGATGGTACTGCATTTTTTTCACCATCAAATGGGCCAATAAGTCCATTGGCGAACATTGCCTGGCGGGAAGAGGAATATCCTCGAAAAATCCCAACCAGGCAAGAGCCTGGTGAGCCACTTTGATTGACTCCTGACCCCATTTTCGGAAAACTTTATCTGAAATTTTTTCGTTTTTGAGGAAAGCTTGGCTGAATTCTCGGTAAGTGGCGGCTGTCCAGGTCTTCTCTTCATCCTCCAGAAGACCAAGCTCTTTGATGGTTTGCATCAGCTGACACCAGCCCGGATAACGTAATGTCCCTCTAAGGAGTGTTCTCGCTGTCGTCAAATGATAAAGCTGTTGATAAGGCAGTGAATCACCATTGGGATAACCTTCAAAAGAACCCAATTGATTGATAGTCACTGACTGACAATGGTAAAAGATATCTTGACCACTCACTTTCACAATCTTTCCCTCCCAGAGATAACGAGCCTCTCGTTGACAGGCCTGAAGAACACCTTGCGGACTCCAGGAAAATTTATACTGGAAGGGATTTTCTTTGGCTTCAGGCGCGGGCAAGCCTCCGCAGTAGGAAATAAAAGCAGTGACCTTCCCTCCTCTCTGTTGGGNTTCCTCAATAAAACGAACTGCTTCCATATGGTCAAGGCCAGGGTCAAGTCCTGTCTCATTCAGCAATAAAATTCCCTGTTTTCTAGCTGGACCATCCAGTTGGCGCATCGCCGGAGTGACATAGGACGTGGTGACCAGATGCTTTTTTTCTTCAACACAAACTCTGGCCACCTGCGGATGAAATATTCGAGGCAGAAGGCTGACGACTACATCAACCGTCTTGATTGTCTGCCGAAGAAGTTCTTCTTGGCGAATATCAAGATGGAGAGATTTTCCCTGGGGATGATTGTTTATGATCTTCTGGGCGGCCTGAAGATTAATATCCGCCAGAATGACTTTAAAGCCAGTGGCTTCTAGAAGGTAGCGAACCAGAGGGCGAGCAACAAAACCTGCCCCCAACACCAGGACTTTTTTCATGGGGCACCTCAAGAAGTTATATTCTGGATAAATTTTTCCATATATCGATAGGCCGGTGTAAATTCCCCCCGGTGGAGGATAACCGCCCTCTTCAGGGGTGGCGGGAGAGCCAATTTATCAAAGGGGACAGAATAGTCCGCCCGGGCTAAGGCGGGAATAAAGGGCTTAAGAGCCAGGCTGAAAAAGACCGATGATTCCAGAGGTATCTCTGCCGGGAGATTATCGATAGCCAGGACTGTTATCCCTTCAGGCTGAAATCCATCCCGATATTCGCCGGTCAAAGGCTGGTAAGTATAAACTGGATTATCAGGTGTAGTTACGCGGTTTGTTATTTCTATAGAGCCTTCAATATCGCAAGATATATCAACGATGGCCTGAAGACGAGGGTTCTTATCTTTCTCCCAGAGAGAGCGGAGATTTTCCCGGGTAACAAACCGGGGATACTCGGGGCTCCAGTAAACACAATTGATGATCATTGTCAGATAAGGGAGATAAGCATCAAAACGGGAGCGGTACTTATGGGGATATTGATAATAGTCCTGTAGGTCAAATTCTGCCGAAGGTTTGAGAGGTTCAACCAGATGCTCCTCTTTAAAAATTACTTTATACACCCGATGAGCACTCCAGGAACGGTCCTTATAGAAAGCAGCTAATTTCTCTGGTTGAATCTCCTCCGTAGGTAATAAATCGAATATTTCCTGAGCACCCTGAGAAACATGACCATATCCTAAAAAGCCGCAAATAAAAGGAACTTCTGATTCTGGAAGACCATATTGATAGATTTCCTGCCCCACTCTTCTCAACGTCTCTTTGGCTTCTACTAAACTTCCATAATGGCAGGCCTGACGGATTTTCAAGAAAGGGGTCTCTATTTCCCGGGCTAGCTTGATCTTCTGGCCATAAACCCAAAACCCGTCTATCATACCTGCCTGTCCGGCCTGAGTCCCAAAGAAAACCAGTCGGCGCCCCTGATCATCGGTTATCTTCTCGTAATCAATTAAAGTACATTTGTTCTGGATCAGAGTTTTGAGCATAGGGCGATTATGGTGTTGCCCCTTCGTTGTGTGGGAGAAAAAAGCATAGACTTTTTGGTGTTCGAGAAGACGGACCGGAATTTCTTTAATACCAATGATTATTGGACAGGAGGAAAGGTCATCACTCAAGATAGCTCCAACATTTTCATACTCCTGGTTGGTGAAAACCCTGATTTGAGAAGGTTGAACCATAATTTCCAATCCTTCCCGCCTTATAAGNTCATGGACATGAGAAGGAATCAATGGAGCCCGTCGCTCCCAAATATTCTTGTCCTCCCGACGAATGCCTATACGCCAACCAGAATGTCGAACCATCTTACCTCCCTTAATGAAGGGTGATTATGACACACTATTTTTCTGAGGTCAACCGAGGTCAATCTTGTTTATTTTGATAAAAAGATATAAAGATTGGTTGACAGGAGAAAAAAATAAGAATAATTATTATATCTACTTTTTAGGAAAAAAATGAAAATTGATGACATCCAGTGTATTTGCTGTTTTTGCTATGTGGAAGTCTGTTCAACTCAGGCCATATCGCCTCATCGTCGATACTGGATCGGCAACTGGTTATCACGGTTGATGCTTCGCCGGTGGTAGCCAATCACCAAATTCGGAGTAGATAAAAATGAGAAAAAAAGTTCTTCTCCTTCATGTCCCTCATCGGACCAGAAAAATCTATATCCACAGCTACTATTGCAGTTTCTCTTCCAAGGCTTATTATTACTGGTCACCGGATGATTTAATTTTAATTAGTGGCTTACTCAAAGATTTTGAAGTTCGAGTCATCGATGCCATCGCCGAGCGTTTGAGCTTTCCGGAATGTGAAGAAAAAATACTTGATTTCTCGCCTGAAGTAATTATCTTCACCACCGGGACAGCCACCTGGGACAATGATTTACCATTTCTGAAACGGATCAAATCCAAAATAGATTGNCTTCTCCTGGGANCCAGTGCCATCTTCATGTTCGAACCTGCTTATTTTCTNGAAAANTTTCCCTTTCTGGACGGTTTAATCATCGATATTACTTCTCCCCGGATAGCTGAATTTATCCGGGGAAAGAGGGAATCAAATGGGGCGATCGCCTTCAGGTC